>CAWKAG010000061.1:0-130038 GCA_963847455.1 uncultured Acidimicrobiia bacterium | reverse complement strand
GAGGGGCACCAGGGCCGAGCGCACCAGGACGCTGATTGCGTCAGCTCCGGCCATCACTGCCAATGCCACAAATGCCACGGCAAAGTTGGTCGTTACGCCCAGCACGATCGTCATGACCCCAAACAGGGCGACTGCGATGAGCATTTTGCGGCCGGCGTGGCGTCTCATCGGCCGGATCACGAGTGTCGTGGACGTTATGAACGCCCCAATCCCGATGGCAGCGCGTAGCCATCCGTAGCCGACCGCGCCGACACCGAGACGCTGCTCGGCGATAGCAGGCAAGAGTGCCACGGCTCCGCCCAGCAGAACAGCGAACAGGTCAAGGGTGATCACGACGCGGACCAGTCGAGAGTTTTTGATAAACCGCAAACCATCAAACGCCTGCCGGAGGTTGTCGACGGCCTTGGCCGCTCGGCGCATCGCGACCACTGAAGATTTCGGAACCTTTGACATCGCCAGCAATGCGCTGAGGGAGATCCCGGACATGAACACATAGGGCAGATACTCCGCCCTTGAAAACAGAAAAGCGCCGATCAGTGGGCCAAGAATCGTTCCGACCAAAGAACTCGACGACTTAAGCGCGACGACCCGGTTCACCATGTGGGATGGCGACAGGTCAATCGGGAGCGACCGACTCGCGGGAGCTTCCAATGCTCGCGACACCCCGAACAGGGCCATAAGAATGAAGATCGGCGTGGCCGAGGACAGACCCCGGAACGAAAGCCAGGCCATGCCAAGGGTCACGGTCATCTCAAAACCAAGACCGACGGCGAAAACCTTGCGACGATCAAACTGGTCAGCAAGCGCTCCTGTGAACGGGGAGAGAAAAAACACCGGAAGGAATTGCGCCAGCCCGATCAACCCCAGGTCGAGTTCCCGGCCGGTGATCTGATACGTGTGAAACGCCACGACGGCGACGAGGCCCGCCCCGGCAAACCGCGCCAGGAACAACACGAACATGAGGACACGTAGTCCGCCCGGGATGCGTTCGTTCACTTCATATATCGATCGAGGTATGCGATGACCCCTGCCACGGCCTGCTCCTGGACCGCATTGACTTCATAGGACCCATCGACCCCACGAAGCGGAAAGACGTAGCCATGCAGGTCGTGGTCCCATGACACCCACTCGCAGTCTTTACCCGCCTCGTCGAGCATGTCGTAAGTCGTACGGAAGATGCCTTGAAGGTGATCGGTGTCGCGACCCATAACGAGGATCGGGGTTTGAATGCCGGCGACCCGGGCCCGGGCGATGTCCATGTCGATTCGGCCTCGCACCTTCTCGACTTCGGCCATCTGCATATCCTCGATGTTGCGCATTTGGGTCTCTTCATTCATAGGGGCGGTGTGGTCGGGATTGAGGGCGAGGTACTCATGGGAGGCTGGCTCGCTGGCCACCCCCACCAGGGCACCGTGATACTCCGAGCAGATCTTCATAACCATTTCTCCACCGTGGCTCATCCCGATCATGCCGACGCCAGAAAACCGCGGATCGTTATTGAAGTGTTCGATGATGGCGATCTCGTCCTCGTACTCCAGAGGGGACCGGTTGAACATCTCGCGACCCTGGCGCATGTCGCGAACCAGCGGCCCGCCGTTGTTGTAGCCCAGTTCGACTTCGGTCCGATAACGAATCCAAGCGCAGGCGTAACCTGCCTCGATCAGCCGATCCATGGTCCAGCCCCGATTCGCCAGAGCATCACGAATCCAGGCCATGCCCTCTCCGCCGTTACCGGACGCAAGGAGTATCAGAGGAAACGGACCGGCTCCCTGCGGCAGACGCAATCCGACCGGGGCGTACAGACCGTCCCAGGTCTCGACGTAGTCCAACTCGACCTCGCCGTGTTCCACAATCGACTCCTTGATCGCAACCATGCCAACTCCTTAAACGGTCTTCTCGGCGGCCAAACCTACCTCAGTGTCACCCAGTACTTCGCGATGGCCGATGCCCAACGTCTTTATCCATCGCTGTTGACCACTCGTCAAAGCAATGAAGAATCCCAACTCCACCAACTCTGGCTCGGTGAAATGCGCGTGCAGTTGCCTCCACAGTTCATCATCAGCGATGCCCGAATCCCACAGAATGGCACTCGTGTAGCGCAGCGCCGCCTTCTGGCGATCGTCAAACCGATCCGAATCTTCGAATCGCAACAGATCGTCGTAGTCACCTTCCGTCAGTCCTTGCCGTCCACCCTGGACGGATCGTTGGACCCCTCAGTAGTCACAATCGATGGACTGAGAGACATAGACCCGACACAACTCCTTGACGGAGTGGTCAAGCACACCTTCGATGAATGTGTCGCGCCACGCATTGGTAAAGGCATGCAGCACCGCGGGTACGTGGGATCTGATCGACTGGCTCTCCGGGCGGGGCGTCCCATTCCACCTGGCATGCTCAAGCAGGTCCCGGTCTTGCGGCTCTAGCCCTTCGACGGCTGGATAACTGATGTTCGGCACTCGCACCTCCTCACCGGCGAGTGTATCGAAGTCATAGCCGCCTGATCGGGGCACAGTACATCGCTGCAACGTAAGATCGAAAGAATCGAGGAGGTCATAGATTCGGATCGACAACGCCAAGCTCCGCGCCAATGTCGAAGAGACGGCGGAGCTCCTCACGGCCGATGAGAGCGCTGGTCATGTACGACCCCTCGTAAAAACCACCCTCGTCCACAACGTGCATGCTCGTTCCGAGTTTGTTCAATATGACAAATCCTTCACCTTTGAGTGTGACGAATCGGACGGCCGGGCCGGCGACGGCCGGGCTCCTAGCCCCCTGCGCTACTTCCTCTCCTCGATCGCGTTTTGTCTCCAGGTTTGGTTTGCCAAAGGTGCGGCGTTGGCTTCGGTAGAGATCGTGGACCTCGAAATTGACGTGCATACCTATATGGATATGCGTGGCGAGCATCGGGTCGGCGACGCCCCATCTCATCCTCAGTGGATCGTCGTGGAAGCACGGGTCACCAGTCCTTCTTCGGACGAGGCCGTACTTCGCATGGCCGATGAAGCCAACGCTCGCTGCCCGGTCACAACCCTGGTCGCCAGGGCCGTCCCAATCTATGAACAGATCTCACTCAACGGGGAGCTGATTCGCGACACCGTTCCGGACCAACTTGTGGGTCGAACGTGACCGCCGGGGCTCTAGCCGGCGTACGGGTGCTCGAGCTGTCCCGCTACATCGCCGCTCCCTACTGTGGGAAGGCTCTCGGCGAAATGGGGGCGGACGTCATCAAGATTGAGGAGCCCGAACGCGGAGATCCCATGCGCTATTGGCAGTCTGGCGACCGCGACCACAGCCCGCAGTTCGCCATCTACAACCGGACCAAACGCGGTATCACGCTGGATTTGAAGCGACCCGAGGCCACCGAGGTATTCCTCAAGCTGGCGGACACGGCGGATGTCGTTGTTGAGAACTTTCGGCCAGGAGTCATGGGCCGGCTCGGCATTGGCTGGGAGGTTCTTGGACCGCGTAACCCCCGGCTCATCTACTGCTCCATTTCGGGCTTCGGGTCCAATGGCCCGCTGAGTGATCGCCCCGCCTACGACACGGTCATCTCTGCGATGGGTGGGCTGTTCAGCCAAATCATCGATCCGCAGCATCCGTATCCGGTCGGCCCGGCACTCTCCGATCTGCTGGCTGGCACCCATGCGACGCAGGGGATACTCGCTGCGCTGTATGCAAGAGAGCGAAGCGGTCTGGGCCAGTACATCGATGCTTCCATGCTCCGTTCGACCATCGGTTTCTTGGCGGAGCCGGCCTCCAGCTTCCTCGACCAGGGCGAGATCACCCTCAACAACACGAGGCAACGACGAGCCCAGGCCTACGGACTCGTGGCCGGGGACGACCTGCCCTTCGTCATTCACCTATCGGTCCCCGACAAGTTCTGGATCGCCGTAACCAACGTGTTCGGCCGACCCGAGCTCCGCACCGACCCCCGATTCGTTTCTCGCGACGACCGGCACAACAACTACGTCGAACTCGACGTCATCTTCAAAGAGATTGCTTTGACCAGGACCCGGGTCGAATGGTTCGAGCTACTGGCCGAAGCCGACGTGCCACATGGGCCGATCCATGGCATCGAGAGCATGTTCAGCGATCCCCAGGTTGGCCAGCTGCGAATGATCCACGAGATCGAGATGGCCGACCAACGACCCCTTCGTCAGGTCGGGCCGCCCGTAGCCATGGACCGGACCCCGCTTCGGGTTCACCCACCAGCCCCGCAACATGGCCAGCATACCGCCGAAGTACTTCGCGAAGCCGGGTACGCCGATTCCGACATTTTGCGATTCCGTGACAGCGGAATCATATGAGGAGCCAGCCATGAGGATCGACGAAGTTGTAGCCATCGATGTTCACACCCATCCCCAGACCGAGGAGTTCCTGGCCGCGATGGGTGCCCGGCGCCGCCAGATGGGCGAGCACTTCGGCAAGGAACGCCAACCGGTCTCTTTCGCCGAACAAGCCGACATGTATCGAGACCGCAAGATGATGGCCGTGCTCTGCAACTCGGACGACGAGACGACGTCCGGCGTGAAGGGAGCCCCCAACGACCTCATCGGTAAGGCGGTCATCGACCACCCTGATGTGTTCATCCCGTTCGCCGGTATCGATCCGCACCAACCGGCCAAAGCCGTAGAAGAGATCCGACGCTGTCACAGCGAGTTCGGCATCAAGGGGGTCGGAGAGCTCAATCCTTCACGCCAGAAGTTCTTCATGAATGATCCGAGCGTCTACCCGATCTGGGACGTGTGCCAGGAGCTGGGCATCGTGGTCATGTTCCACATGGGCTTCGCAGGTTCGGGTGCCGGCCGGCCGGGCGGCATGGGCTATCGCCTGGAAAACGTCCGACCGATCCCGTACCTTGACGACATGGCGGCGGACTTCCCCGACCTCCAGATCATCCACGCCCACCCCGGCTGGCCCTATCACCAAGAGACGCTGGCGGTTGCGTGGCACAAGTCGAACGTGTGGATCGATCTCAGCGGATTCGCGCCGAAGTACTTCCCTGAGGAAGTGGTGCACTACGCCAACTCACTTCTCCAGGATCGGATTCTGTTCGGCACCGATTGGCCCGTCGTCGGCATCGATCGGTGGCTATCGGAGTTCGCCGAGCTACCTATCAAAGAGGAAGTCCGTCCGAAAATCATGCTCGAAAACGCCCGCCGGTTGTTCAGATTCTAAAAAGGTTCCGTTTTTCCTAGTGGTGACGCAACGAACCCTGTATGGTGGACTGCAATCGATTGCGGAACCCATACGCGAAGTTTGCTTGCGAAGGAGAATTGCTGGCGTGACAGCGACAGGACAGGGTCGTCAGCCGTTGATCGTGGCTGAGAATATGACGGCTGGCTACGAACTAGAGCGCGAACGAAAGCTCCTCACGGCGCTCGAAGGGGTGTCCCTGACCGTCCACGAGGGAGAGTTCCTCGTCCTCGTCGGCCCGTCAGGTTGCGGTAAGACGACCTTCATCAACGTCATCGCCGGTTTGGTTAAACCATGGTCTGGCTCTGTCACCTTCAACGGCCAACCAATCGACGGACCAGGGGAAGACCGGTCCATGGTGTTCCAGGATTACGCCATCATGCCCTGGCGGACCGTCGAACATAACATCCAACTCCCGTTCGAACTCCGACCCCACGACTTCTCAAAGAGTGACGTAGCCGACAAGGTCCAGACCATTATCGGCGATGTCGGTCTCACTGGTTTTGAAAAGTCGTTTCCCTATGAGCTCTCGGGCGGCATGCGCCAGCGGGTCGGGCTAGCCAGAGCAATGGTCACCCAGCCAAAAGTGCTGCTCGCCGACGAACCGTTCGGAGCGGTCGACGCCATGACCCGGGAAGTCCTCCAGGCCCAGCTCGAAGCGTTGGTCATGAACGCCGGCCAGACCGTGGTATTCATCACGCACAGCATCGACGAAGCCATCGCACTCGGTGATCGAATCGCCGTCATATCGAACCGTCCAGGCAAAGTACGCGAGATCGTCACCGTAGACATGGATCGTCCTCGCCTCGCAGAAGGCGAGATCACCACCCACCCGCGTTATGGCGAACTGCGCGAACATTTATGGAATCTGGTTAAGGACGAAGCGCTCGGCGCCAAAGACGTCCATCACGACGAGGATCCCTCGAGCGGCGACCCGCGACTCGACCGACTAGCCACTAGCCCCGCCACCACCATGGACCCGGGAATCTGATCATGGCCCAAACCGTACAAAAACCCGACAAAAACACCGACGGAACTGCGCTGGCCGCCAAACCCCGGATCAGAGACGCCGAATGGACTCTGACGCGCATCTGGACCCGCTATCGCTTTGCCATTGTTACGGTCATCAACCTCAGCGTCTTTTTCGTCATCTGGCAGCTCCTCGCCAACTTCGAAATAATCGGTCCAGCGATTATTTTCCCGTCATTCACCGACACGATATCTGCCCTAAAGGTCGGTTGGTTCGGCGGCCAAGTTACCGATGGTGGAACGAACTTCGGCCTGCTACGCGACTTCGTGATAGCCAATAACGCCTGGGAATCGCTGCAACGGTATACGATCTCCATGGTGATCGCCATCGGCCTTGGCATCCCCATTGGCCTCGCCATGGGCGGATTCAAGTGGGTTGACGCGATTCTGAGTCCTTACGTTTGGACCCTGTCTTCTCTCCCTCGTCTCGCCATCTACGCCCCGCTGGTACTCATTATGGGGATCGGCGAATCCATCAAATACGCCCTCATCATCCTGACCGCCATCTTCCCGGTCATCATCAATACTTGGGCAGGTGTCAAAACCACTGAACAGTCGCTTATCAACGCGGCCCGAGTGTTCGGTGCCAGCCGTGCCCAGATCTACAAGAAGGTGGTCCTTCCCTACACCTTGCCGTTCGTCGTGTCGGGAATCCAGCTCAGCCTGAGTCGTGGCCTCATCGGCGTGGTCATCGTCGAGTTCTTGACCGGAGCCAGCACGCTCGGCGGCCTCGGGTGGCTCATCTTCAGATCAGCAAGCGCGTTCAACGCACCGCTCACCTACGCGGCGTTGATGAGCTTGGCAGTTTTCGCCCTCATCCTGGTGCAAGGGACGAGGTCGATGGAAGCGAAAATCGCACCATGGAGGCAGGTCTCCAAGACCTGATGTACTAGGAGGAACAGTGACTGACAGGAAAGAAACCCGTCAACAGAAAATGCTTGGAGAATTGTCCCGCAGGAAGTTCCTGAGTTACTCGGGCGTCGCGCTCGGTGGTATGGCCTTGGCTGCTTGCGGTACCGCCGACACCACAACGACAACCGGAGCTGCGGCACCAACCGCAACCACCGCTGCCGGAGCGACCCCAACGACAGCCGCCGGGGCTACCCCGACGACCATGGCTGGCATGACGGTCCCGACCACCACCATTAATCAGGTGACCGTCGGTTACAACAACCCGAACCGGGTGTTGCGGGCGCCGCTCTACATCGGACAAACGATGGGGTTCTTCGAGGAAGTTGGCATCACCAACCCACTTGACATCAACGACGCCGACGATCCGATCGCTCCGACCATTGGTGGCTCGTATCAC
Source organism: uncultured Acidimicrobiia bacterium (assembly GCA_963847455.1). GTDB lineage: Bacteria > Actinomycetota > Acidimicrobiia > Spongiisociales > JAENVV01 > JAENVV01. The sequence goes on along the minus strand of CAWKAG010000061.1, from coordinate 122,504 downwards.
ATCTCGTTGTTCGACTCCGACGTCCTCTATGACTTCGAAGACAAGGCAACGACCAGTGGTGACCCACAGGGCCTCACTATGATCAACATCAACCTCGGTTCGCAGCCGTTGGTAATGGTCGCCGGCCCGGGCATCACAGCCGACAACCTGGCTGGCAAAAAGGTTGGTGGCGGTCGCGAGGGTCAGGTCAACGAAGCCCTTTCAAAGTTCATGCTCCAGGAACTTGGCTACGACTGGCAGACCGACGTTGATTTCATCAACACAACCGGTGGGTCAAATGACTGGGTCACGTTGATGCTGGCAGGAACGATCGACGCAACGGTCGCATTCCCCCGCCACATCCCGCTGGCTGAAGAGATCGGCGGCAGCGCCTTGTACCAGGACTTCTTGAACTCACCTCAGGGTGGCTTCGGAATGCTCCAGAGCAAGATCGACGAAGACCCGAACTTCCCGGCTGCTTGGGCCTATGCGTGGATTCAGGCACAGCAGTTCTGCAAGACGGAGGACAACTTCGACGAAGTACGCCGCATCCTGAACGATGAATGGCAGATCGACTTCCCCGACACGGCCTTCTCGGTGTTTGATCTCGATGCGACCATCATGACCCAGGACCTCGGGTTTGATCCTGCCGAGATGGACAGCTGGATGGACTTCGTAGCACCGTTTGGCAACGTACGCGAAGGTGTCCCATGGCGCGACTACACGGATGTCTCTGGACTCCATGTTGCCCAGGAAGCGCTGGGTTTGACCTTGAACCCCGCCGCAGACTTCTCGTCGGGCTCAGAAAACATAGCCAACTACTAGAAACATCCCCCAAGCGAGAGAATGGGAGTCCCCTGGTCGGGCTCCCATTCTCTTTTGGTTAGCGGCTGCGATTCACTCGACGAGAGTGCCCTTTCGCCTAACGAGGCCGTTTAGTTTTTTGGCTACAGAACGGCCTCAATAGTCGTACCCAGATCCTGCAGGATCACCATCGCAGCATTGCGGCCGGGTGCTCCGGTGATCGACCCGCCCGGGTGGGTGGTACCTCCGGTTTGATAGAGCCCATCGATGGGCAACCGATGTTGCGCCCAGCCGGGTGCCGGGCGCTGGGACCCGGAAAAAATGAGGCCACGGTCTCCGCCGTGGGGCGTGCCGCCGACCATGTGCGGATTCATCCGTTCAAAGTCGAGCGGTGATTTGACGAGGCGGGCGGTGATCACATCGTCGGTGAACGTCGGGACGAACTTGCGGAAGTGATCAAGCAGTTTGTCCATCTCGACTTCTTTGATCTCGTCCCAGTGTTCCGGGCCGTGACCGTCGGCATCGTAGGTATTGAAGGTCACCATTTTGACCGTGTGTGTGCCGGCAGGTGCGCGACCCTGGTCAACAAGGGTCGGGGTTGCCACCAGCAGCCAACCCGGGTCGTTCACGAACTTGCCGTCGTACACATCGCGTCCGTGCCGGACCGCATCTTCGATCCACGGTGCCAACCCGGCCGAGACGGCCGACCGCCCACCATCGGGGGTGGGAAAGACCGGTGGGGCGGTTGTCGCAAAATATCCTGCAAAGAACGGAGTTCCTGGGTGGAACGTTTCCACGCCGTAAGTAAAGCCCTCTCCCCACGATTCTGCCGGGGCCATATCGAGCAGGCGTTTGACGTGAATCGTTGAAACGACTCCTTTCGAGCCACGAAATTCTTCACCCTCAGTCGTTCGTACTCCAACACAGCGACCCCCCTCCAGAATCAACTCCGACACCATCCGGTTGCAGAGGATCTCGGCGCCGGCGTCTTCGAGGTAGCCGACCAGGGCATCGATCAGCTGTCCCGATCCGCCCACCGGAAGCGACCAGCTCCGAGCCTGGCGAGCACTCACCAGGGAGTAGGCCAGGATGCCCGAGCCTGGCGCATCGAGTGGGACCGCCGTCTGAAGCGAGATCCAGCCCATGAAGGCCCGCATGTGAGGCGACTCGAACTCTCGCAGGATGATTTCGCGAGCGGTCATCATTGACCGGCGCTGCCACACTTCACCACGCGGATGGGCAGCAAGCGCCTCTTCGGCCGATGGACCGAACCCAACCGGTCGGAAGCGGACCTGGCCAATGAGAGTCTTTACCTCGTCATACTCGGTAACCAGACGGCGATACGCTTCGGCGTCTTTCTCAGAAAATCGGGCGATCTCATCGCAGGTTTTATCGAAGTCGAGCCACATGGTGAACGGCTCACCGTCAGGGAAAGCGACCTGAGCAACCGGATCAGGATCGACGTAGCGCAGCCCGTATTTGCTCACCAGACCCAACTCGTCGTTGCGGATGAGTGGGTTCACCTGAATCAAGGTGTGGCCGGTCGAACACGTATCGACCCAATAACCAGGGCCGAGTATCTCCTCCGTGGACGCTCCGCCGCCAGGAATCTCTCGGGCGTCGAGCACGACACACGAGTATCCGGCCTTGGCAAGGTATGCGGCCGTGATGAGGCTGTTATGTCCGGCGCCGGCGATTACGAAGTCGTACACAGCCATGCGATTAGCTCACCTTGGCGAGGGCGACGGCCAACCGTTCGACGGGTTTGACCGACTGCGGTGCTCGCATACTGAAGATCACATGATCAACCCCTGCTGCCCCTCGTTCCATGGCCTTGTTGGCCAACTCGTTTGGATCGGCGTCCGGCGCGAACATGACGTGCACGGACGTTTCGATCTCGGACGGATCCCGCCCGACGTCGGAACAGTGCCCATAGAGGATGTCACGCTTGGCCTTCCATGCTTCGACCTCGATTCCGAGCGCATCCCACATCGTCGCGTGTCGTGCCACTGTTCTAAGCGTTCGTTTTTCGCCGCCGCCACCAATCATGATGGGAACATTGGGCGATTGGGGTCCCTTCGGCTCACACCGTGCATTGGAGAGCTGATAGAACTCGCCGTCGAAGGTGGTCGATTCATTCGCAAGGAGCGACTTGATGACTGCCACTCCTTCGTCAAAACGATCCATTCGTTCTTTGATAGTTCCCAACTCGATGCCGTATGCCTGGGACTCCTGTTCGAACCATCCGGCTCCTAACCCAAGGTTGAGTCGCCCGTTCGAGATGATGTCAAGACTGGCAGCCATGTTGGCCGTCACCGCCGGATGACGGTAATGCATGCCATGGACCATACATCCGACCCGGAGGCGCTTGGTTGCCTGGGTCAACGCAATCAGAGTGGTCCAGCCTTCGAGGCAGGGGCCGTTCGGGTCACCATGAATGGGATAGAAGTGGTCGAAGTTCCAGGCAGAATCGAATATCTCCATGTCATCGGCCGCCTGCCAGATGTCCAACATATCTGCCCAGGTGGTGTGCTGGGGCGGCGTCTTGATGGCGAACTTGACCATGGCTACTCCTCTTCGATGCTGCCCAGAACGGGCATCGGCTGCTGATAAATCCTGGATTGGTCGAGTTGCTCGCTCGTTGCTTCGAGCAACAGAGGCGCCGGCGCCCGGTTGACGAGCAGCCGGAACATGTCGGGCCGGTTGTAGTGCCCGGCCAGGTCGTGGCGAAGCTTCATCGTGACGCCTGCGTTTAGGTCCATGTCGGCGTACAGGATCAATTCCTGGTTGCCGACCACCGGTCCAGCCACGACGGTCGTGTTGGGGGCGACAATGCACGATCCTCCCCCGATGTCGTTGCGCGAGAGAAACTCGCGATCCTCGTCACGCAGTGGCAACATCTCACGGATGCGATCATCAACGACTGACGACGCGCTAATCACCCAGGCCTTCGACATCTGGGCGAATGATCGGGCCGCGATCAGCGATATCTCATGCATCGGCAAGGCCGGTTTCGGAAAGTGGTTCGGCCAGGCCATCACGTGGATCCGGGTGGCGTCCGACGTGAGCGCGAAGATGGCGAGCGGGTTGGAGTTCTCGCCGCACATCAAGCCCGAGACCGGTCCAAAAGGACTTTCGAAGACCCCAAACGTTTCAGGTCCGCCAGGGGCGTGAACCAATCGTTCGCCGACCGTCGGCACGATCTTCTGATGTTTGCCGACATACCCGTGGGTGGGACTGATGAAGACCTGCGAGTTGTACATCGACCCGAAAGTGTCAGGCCGCTTCTCACAAACGCCCATCACGACGTAGGCGCCTGCCCGAGCAGCAGCTTCTGACAGGACTTGAATCTCCGGGCCGGGAACCTCGATCGAGTTGTTGAACAACTCCGTCGAGAACTTGGTGCCTGCCCGATCGGTACCGGAATGAAAATGAAACCAGATGGGGTGGGCCGGAATAAATCCTTCGGGGAACCCGACTATTTCGGCTCCGCCGCGACCGGCTTCTTCGATGAGTGCGACGGCCTTCTCAAGGGTGGCCGCCTTGTCGAGAAAAACCGGCGCAGCCTGAACCGCGGCTCCGCGCACGGTGCCATCAGGCATTCGGCCGCGCTTGCTGAATGGCATCCCACACTTTCTGCGGCCGGAGAGGTAACTGGAGATCGGTGACGCCCAATGGAGCCAGAGCATCGAGGGCAGCATTCAATATCGCTGGCGGTAGTCCGATGCATCCAGCCTCTCCAGATCCCTTCACGCCAAGGGGGTTGGAGGGGGCTCGGTTTTCGAGACGATCTGATCGAATGGCCGGCATCGACGTAGAGTCGGGAATCAGGTAGGCGAGCAGCGAAGTGGTCAACGGCTGCCCGGCTTCGTCGTACAGCACCTCTTCCCACAGAGCCTGACCAAGTCCCTGGGCCATCGATCCGTGCAGCTGACCCTCGACAATCATGGGGTTGAGTACCCGACCACAGTCGTCGACCGCCACAATGTCGAGGACCCGAACCTCTCCGGTTTCCGGCAGTACCTCAACCACCGCCACATGAACGCCATACGGGAACGTTTGGGCACCCGGCTGAAATTTCTCGTCGGCTTCGAGTGGTTCATCTGCAGCGAGATCCCACAGGGACACTTCCGACCCCGGCGAACCTGCCACCGAGAAGACACCCGATTCGTACTTGAGGTCATGAGGTGAAGCTTCGAGCCGTTCCGCGGCCCGCTCCCGGCCCAACTCCAACACCTTCAGCGCCATCCGGTGGACTCCACTTGCTCCGATCTGGGCCGAGCGTGAGGCGAAAGTCCCGAGTCCGGCCGGCACCTCGTCGGTGTCACCCGCAATGATCCGGATCTTATCGAGTCCCAACACATCTCTGGCGACCTGCGACCACACGGTCTTGTGACCTTGGCCTCCCCCATCGGTGGATCCAGTCCGCACGACGATCTCTTCGGTCTCCGGGTCGACCTCGACCGCGGCGTACTCCCACGACTCGAGTGCCCCCCCGGCTCGCTCAACGAAGGCTCCGAAGCCAATGCCAATGGGGGATTCACCCGCTGCCAGCCGTCGTTTCTGTTCAGCGCGAAGGCCGTCCAAGTCGAGCATCGACCTGGCTAGTTCGATGGCTGCGGCGTAATCACCTGAGTCATAGATCGCACCAGCGGCGGTCGTGTATGGCCACTCCCGTACGACATTCGTGAGTCGAACCTCGATGGCATCAAGACCGGCCGCCCTGGCGAAGGCGTCGATGCCCCGCTCCATGGTGAGGGCCGCCTCGGGCCGCCCGGCACCCCGATACGGTCCGGTAGGAGCCCGGTTGGTCACGAACGTCTTGGCGTGGATCTCCACTCGCGGAATGTCGTACATGCCAGTCGCCGTAAGTCGCCCGAAGGTCGGGACCGCAGATCCATCGTGCGGGTAGGCGCCTGTTTCGGCGATCAGTTCAAAGCGTGCGCTGGTGAGTCGCCCATCGGCCGTCCCCTCGAGAGTGAGTTGGTGACGCTGGGCACGACCATGGGTGCCGCCCGTGAACTGATCGGGCCGACGCTGGATCCAGGCGACCGGCCGATCGAGTCGGCGGGCCACGGCGGCGGTAACCAGATACTCGGGGAATAGTGACCCCTTCATCCCGAACGCACCGCCGACATCGGGCACCGTCACCCGCACCCGTTCGATTCCGACAAAGTTGGAGATCTGGGATTTCAAACGGTGAGGCGCCTGGTGGCTGCACCACACGTGAACCCCGCCATCTTCGGGTACGACCAGGATCGCTTGGGTCTCCATCGACACCGGAGCCAGCCGCTGATGATGCACGTCAACGGTGACCGAAATCTCGGAGGGAAACGCGGGTTCCCCGGCCTCAATGAAGACCTCCTCGACCAGGTTGGATTCGGTCCCATCGAAGAGGACGGCCCGGTTCTCCCCTGGCACGGTTTCGACTGGAAGGTCGTCAATGTCGACCCAGGCGACGTCGGCAGCATCGGCAGCCAATCGGGCAGACTCCGCTACGACAACGGCAACCGGATCACCAACATATCTAACCCTGGTCCTGGCCAGCGGCGGGCGGGTGAACGGCTCCGCAGCCGGGCCCCGTCCCGTGGCTCCGGGGATGTCCTGGAGGTCGAGATCTTCGGCGGTAAAGACGCCGACAACGCCCGGTGACGAGCGGACCTCATCAAGATCAACGTTGTCAATGGTGCCGTGAGCACTCGGGCTCCGGACGAAGGCCACATACAGCGCGTCGGCCGGCACCAGGTCGGACACATAAGTTCCGTTTCCGGTAATAAGGCGGTGATCTTCGACTCTGCGTGAACTCACGCAGTTGGTTCCCATGTTCATATGTCGTCGGGAACAACCCAGACAGTGTCAACGGGAGCGGGCACCCACAATTCATAAAAACCGAACGGTTCGTCGCCGGTCGCCTCGAACCAGTGAACCTCCCCGTCACCCGCTGTGCACACATCGCCAGTGGCAATCTCGTAGACGTCGTCATTGAGGTGGAAGATGCCGGTTCCCTCGGCCACAAACCAGATGTGGCGAGCTCCGACGTGATAGTGGGCGGCGGCAGTATCGCCGGGTTGGTACCGGATGTAGTCGGCTCGCAAATCGTCGAAGCCGAACATCTCTTCGGTCACCAGATCGATACGTTTGCGGCCATCGCGGGTGGAATCGTGAGTGGGAAGGTCAGAGGCTCTGATTACCGGCGGCATAGCTACGAACCTACACGCCAAAAAAAGATCCTGCAATCGATTGCGGTCGATTTGTGGTTCAGGTTACAGTCGTAACCATGATCATTGACGTTCACGCCCATTGCATCCCGTCCGATTTCCTCTCATGGCTCAAACAAGCCGATCCGTCTACCGGCATATCGCTGGTCGAAACCAACCGCGGAACTGCTGTTGAGATGGGCGGCCGTGCCGTTTCCCAGCCGCTGCGCGATGACCTGACCGATCTTGAAGCTCGGCTGGCCGCCATGGATCGCCAGGGAGTCGACGTACAGGTTCTGGCGGGCTGGATCGATCTGACCGCCTACGAACTTCCGACCGACCAGGCAGTGACCTACACCCGGGTCCACAACGAAGGATTGGCAGCAGAAGCCGCCACGGCTCCGGGACGGTTCAAAACGATCGGAACACTTCCCCTCCAGGACACAGCCGCATCTGTGGATGCGTTGAACTACGGCATGGACGAGCTCGGCATGGCCGGGGTCGAACTGGCCACGACCGTCGACGGAGCCTTCATCGACCGCATGGATCTCGATCCATTGTGGGCAGCCGCTGAAGCCAAGGGGGCGTTCGTGCTGCTCCATCCGATGACTCCGCTGACCGGTGTCGACATGAGCCAGTACTTCATGTCGAACATGGTTGCCCGACCAGCCGAATCGACCATTGCATTGTCCGGACTCATTTTCTCGGGCGTATTCGAACGGTTCCCAAAGCTGAAATTCTGCGTCGTCCACGGAGGCGGGTTCACCCCATTCCAGATCGGTCGCCTCGACAAGGGTTACGAGATGAAACCAGGCCTCACCGCCAAACACATCTCCAAGCCGCCAAGCGCCTATCTGAAGCAGCTCTATCTCGACACCGTTGTCCATGATGCCGGTGCACTCCGCTACCTGGTGGAACTCATGGGTGCCGACCACATCTTGCTCGGCACCGACTACCCCTTCGAGATGGGCGACGACGACCCCGTCACCTTCATCAAATCAGCTGGCCTCACCCCGGCCCAGGAAGAAATGATCCTCAGCAGCAACGCCGCTGCCCTGTTTGGTTAGCTCACCGGTCCTGACCCCCAAACATCAGGTTTGTCGGTTCCCCCAGGCCCGTTAGGGCCGACGCCTGAGCTTCGCTCAGGTAGTGGAAAGGGCGTGACCTACGGTCACGCCATCCCCCCGGACACTCGCTTCGCTCATTGGGGGGACCGACCCCGTCATCGCCACCCCCGCAAAACAACGGACGCGCTCCACAGATGGCTTAGAGGATGTCGGTCATGAGGGTGGCGATGTGATCGCCGATGGCTAGGGAACTGGTGGCGGCGGGGCTGGGGGCGTTGAGGACGTGGATGGCGTTGTCGGTCTTGATCATCGAAAAGTCGTCCTGGAGGCTGCCATCTGGCATCACGATCTGGGCGCGCACGCCGGCGCCGCCCGGTTCGAGATGTTCGCCCCGAATCTCGGGGACCAGCTTCGTAGCCGTCTTCGCATAGGTTGACCGCCGGGCCGAACGCCACACCTCCATCGTGCCGGTCTTCCAATACTTCGCGGCGAGTTTGAGAAACCCGCCGTATCCGAACGTCCGGGCAACTTCGCCAAACTGAGGCCTGACCCCGCGATAGTGCTCGCGCCCCATCGCCAAAACCGCGTTCGGGCCGACCTCGACGGTTCCATCGACGCGGCGGGTGAAGTGCACTCCGAGCCAGGGAAAGCGGGGGTCGGGCACGGGATAGATCAGGCCATTGATGAGCGATGATGCCTCGTCAGTCAGGCGGTAGTACTCACCGCGGAAGGGCACCACCCGGCCGGGTGTTTCGAGGCCGGACATGGCAGCCACCCGGTCGGCGTGCAGGCCGGCGCACGCAATCATCGCTCGAGCCGAGACCGACCCATGAGAGGTGTCGATCGTTATCCCATCAGACCCGGAACGAATCTTTTCGACCGACTCTCCCAGCCGGATCTCACCTTCGAGCTTCTCGGCCAACCGGACGGCGACCGCCTGGTAGTCAGCCACCCCGGCCTCTGGCACATGCAGTGCAGCTACCCCACCACAATGTGGCTCGAACTCTTTGATCTCGCCGGCGTCGATGCGGCGCAAGTCCTGCAACCCGTTGGCGGTGCCCCGAGCGAGCAATTCCTCCATTGCGGGGATCTGGCTTTCGTCGGTCGCCACAACAAGCTTGCCCGATCGTTTGAACGGCAATCCCTCGGAAACACAAAACTCGGCCATGGCGCGCTGGCCACGGACACAAAGATCAGCTTTCAGTGAACCAGGCTTGTAATACAAACCCGAGTGGAGAACCCCGCTGTTGTGGCCGGTCTGGTGGAAGCCAATTGTCGGTTCTTTGTCGATAACCACCACCGAAGCACCGGGAAATCGAGTGGTAATGGCGGTCGCAGATGCCAACCCGACAATGCCAGCTCCGACTACCGCAACGTCGTATTTCAACTCGCCACCTTCCGCCGACTCACTACCGATTCTCATTCGCTAACCTGGGTTGTGCAAACGATTGCATCCTAGCTGGAGACACACTCATGAGGGACTTCCCGGTCGCAACAACACCCGCACCCGGAACCATGTCAGTCGACTGGGAAGAGCGCGTCAACTGGGAACGCCTGCGTTCCTATCGCCTCGCCCGCACCCGCGAGCAGCTTGACGCCCACAACCTCGGCGCACTTCTGCTGTTCGAAACGTCCAATATCCGGTACACCACAAGCACCACCATCGGGTACTGGGCATTCAACAAGGGCGAACGGTGGGCGCTGGTCACTCGTGAGGGCCAGCCGAAAATATGGGACTTCGGTTCGGCGGCGAAAGCGCATCGACTGCAACTCCCCTCCCTCTATGACACGACCAACTCGCTGGCGGGCAACACCGGCTTGCAAGGCGCCATCGGCCCCAACAGCGGCCTGCACGAGCGGGCCGCCGCCGAGATTGCTGCCGCCTTGCGCGAAGCCGGCGTCGAAGGCGAACCCCTCGGCGTCGACATGGCCGAGACCGGCGTATTCATGGCACTCCAGGCCGAGGGTCTGAACGTAACCGACGGCCAGCAGGCCATGATGATGGCCCGGGAAATCAAAAACCAGGACGAGATCATGCTGCTGACCCAGGCCTGCGCCATGGTCGACGGTGTGTACCAGGACATCTTTGAGTACCTGAAGCCCGGTGTACGCGAGTCCGACGTTGTCGCGCTCGCTCATGCCAGGTTGTTCGAAATGGGATCGGAGTTCGTCGAGGCGATCAACTCGATCGCCGGCGAGCGTTGCAGCCCGCATCCGCACGTCTTTTCCGATCGTTTGATCCGCCCCGGCGATCAGGCCTACTTCGACATCATCCACGTCTACAACGGTTACCGCACCTGCTACTACCGCACCTTCGCAGTAGGTCGAGCCAGCCAGGCACACCGCGACGCCTTCAAGCAATCACGCGAATGGATGGACGCGGCGATCGACGAGGTCCAGGTTGGCAAGACCACTGCCGATATCGCCCGGGTGTGGCCCGAAGCCCACGAATTTGGCTTCGAGGACGAAATGGACGCGTTCGGTTTGCAGTTCGGACACGGCCTTGGGGTCGGCTTGCACGAACGGCCGATCGTCAGCCGTCTCAACTCGCTCGACGACCCGGTCGAGATCAAAGAAGGCATGGTCTTCGCTCTCGAAACCTACGCGCCCGCCAAAGACGGTCGCTCAGCGGCCCGAATCGAAGAAGAGATCGTCGTTACCAGCGACGGCCCGAAGATCATTACGCTGTTCCCATGCGAAGAGCTCATGGTTGCCAATGAGTACTAAGCCGTTCAACGACTCGGCTGCAGACGACGCCACGCTGCTCGACTACGCCACGAGGCCGGTCCGTCCACCGGAGGCTCTTGACCCGGCGATGGACGAAGCGGACATCTCTTCCGAGGTGCGGATGGAACTGTACGAACGCCAGCAGGTGCTCCGGCAGTTCGAAAAGCGCGCCTACGACCTCTTCATGCAGAACCTGGTCAAGGGCACCAGTCATCTTTCGCTCGGCATGGAAGCCGTTTCGGCAGGTTTTGGCCAGGCAATGCAGCCCGACGATTACGTATTCGCCACCTACCGCGGCCACGCCCACACCCTCTCCAAGGGAGCTCCGCTCGGGCCGGTCATGGCCGAGCTACTCGGTCGCGAGAACGGCATCCTCCAGGGCAAGGGCGGGTCGATGCACCTGACCTCGGTTGAGCACAACATGATGGGCAGTTACGCCATCATCGGCGCGCACTTGTGCATCGCCAACGGCACCGCTTGGTCTGCGCAAATTCGCGGAACCGACCAGGTGACCGTCGCCTTCTTCGGGGACGGGGCGACCAACATCGGCGCCTTCCACGAAGCCCTCAATTTCGCCGTCATTTGGAACCTCCCGATCGTATTTGTGTGCGAAAACAACCTGTACATGGAATACACACCCAGCGACCTAATCACCGCAGTGGAACACCCGGCCGCCGATAGGGCGAGTGCGTATGGCCTCGATCGCATCATCGTCGACGGCAACGACGCCGACGCCGTATATCTGAGCGCGCAGACCGCCCTCGCCAAGGCGCGCCGTGGCGCTGGGCCGTCGCTGGTCGAAGCGGTCACATACCGGCACGGCGGCCACAGCCGGGCCGACCCCGGAAAGTACCGGCCCGCCGACGAGGTCGAAGCGTGGCTCGATCACGATCCCATTCCGATCTATCACCAACGCCTACTTCGACTCGGCGTACCCGAAGGCGACCTCGCCACGATCCAACAGTCAGTGGCGGGGCGGGTCGACGAAGCCACCGAGTTCGCCAAGGCAGGCTTGCCACCCGATCCGGCGCTAGCCATGACCGACTTGTGGGCTGATGGAGGTTCCGCATGGCGGAACTGAGCTACCGCGAAGCCGTCGCCAGGGGCATTGCCCAGGAAATGCGGCGCGATCCCATGCTGGTCATGCTCGGCGAAGACATCGCCGGGGCAGGCGGCGTGTTCAAGACCACTGTCGGCCTGCTCGACGAGTTCGGACCCAGCCGGATCCGCGACACACCCATCTCGGAACAAGCCATCCTCGGCGCGGCCATGGGCGCGGCCATGACCGGAGTACCGGTGATCGCCGAAATCATGTTCTCGGATTTCATCGCCGTGTGCTTTGACATTCTCGCCAACGAAATGGCCAAGAGTCGATACATGACAGGTGGCCAGATGACCGTCCCGGTGGTCGTCAGGACCCACAACGGCGGTGGGTCTCGTTTCGGCGCCCAGCACAGTCAGAGCGTAGAGAACTGGTGCATGATGATTCCGGGACTGAAGGTCGTCGCGCCATCCAACCCGGCCGATGTGGTCGGACTCATGGCGGCCGCCATCAGGGACCCCGACCCGGTCGTGTTCTTCGAGCACAAGTCACTCCTCGCCACCAAGGGTGAAGTGCCCGATGGCGAACACTTCCAAGCGCTCGGCGAGGCCAAAGTGGTGCGGGAGGGCTCGGATTGCACGATCACCGCCCTGGCCCTCATGGTGCCGCGCGCCGTTGAGGCTGCTGAGCGGCTCGCCGCCGACGGCATCTCTGCCGAGGTCATCGACCTCCGATCACTCGTGCCGCTCGATACCAAGACGATCATGTCTTCGGTCGAGAAAACCGGACGGCTCTATACCGTCGAGGAGAACCCCCGGCTGTGTGGATGGGGCGCCGAGATCGCTTCGTTGGTCGGAGAGGAAGCCTTTTGGAACCTTGACGGGCCGGTGATCCGGATCTCCACACCACATATCCCTCTGCCGTCTGCCGAGAATCTCGAAGACCTCACGATCCCGTCGGTGGACCGCATCTACGAGACCATCAAGCGAAGCATGGACTGACCACGCCTTCGGCACCCCGGCAACGGAAATCGACGCTGTTTCGATTTCGCCACCGGCGGGTAAAGTCACCGCATGAGTTCAACAACAAGCCGCCCCATCGGTGGCGGCCGCACCCAAATCACCGACACGAAAACCGGGACCGTCATCCATACCGATGTATCTCCTGAGTTCGGTGGCGGCGGCACTACGTTTTCGTCGACGGACCTGATCGGCGCGGGTCTCGGATCATGCATCAGCTCCTCGCTGGCTGCGCTGGCAGAACGCTATGGCGTTCAGCTCGACGCGATCAGCATCACCGTCGACAAAGAACTCGGTGTCGACCCAAAACGCATCGTCCGCCTGGCGGTCGATATCGCCGTAGCTCACCCAGAAGACCAGAAAATCGCCCGACTCTTCGAGCGGGCGGCTCACACGTGTACCGTGCACCGGTCGCTCCATCCCGATATCGATTCACCTATTCAGGTCCGTTTCACCGGACCCAACGGCAACTGAGGACGTCATGGTCAAGTGGAAACCAACCTCAGGTAAATACGTCGAGAACCGACGGGGCCAGCGTGCCACCCGCCAGGGGGGGACCTTCGGATTCCCGACCGGTGGCTCATCGGGTGGCGGGGGTCTCGGCGGCGGCTTGCCGATCGGGAAGCTCGGGCTCCCCATCATCATTCTCATCGTCGTACTCAGCGTGTGCATGGGCGGGGGTGGAACCGACACCGGGACGCTCAATCCGAGTGCCGTACCCACCCAAACCGAGACACCGACGGCAGCAACTTCCAACTGCGCGGAGGACAGCTCCCAGCAAGTGCAGTTCATGTGCGCCATCACTGACAACACCCAGGACATTTGGACCCGCCGTTATGCGGCAGCCGGCGAGACGTACACACCCACCAAGCTTGTGATTTTCGACGGTTTCACCAACTCGGGATGCGGCGGTGCCGATGCCAAGGTCGGACCGCACTACTGCCCGCTGGATCAAACGATGTACCTGGACCTGGGCTTTTTTGACGTCCTGAGGAATCAGTTCGGCGCTTCTGGCGATTTCGCCCAGGCGTATGTCATCGCGCACGAAGTCGGCCATCACGTGCAGATGCTCGAAGGCATTAACGAAGCGGTCCGCCGGGCCCAGCAGAACGATCCCGCCAACGCCAACGCTCTGTCGGTGGCCATGGAACTCCAGGCGGACTGTTTTGCCGGCATCTGGGCACGCGATGCCAACCAACTCACCGACGACGTAGGGGCAATCGAACTGGAGATCGGCGACCTGCAAGAGGGCATCGCAGCGGCCGAAGCAGTCGGCGACGATCGGATCCAACAAGCGTCGACCGGGCGCATCGACCCTGAGCAGTGGACACACGGATCGGCAGCGCAGCGTGCAGACTGGTTCCTCAAGGGCTACAACTCGGGTGACCTGGCTCTCTGCGACACATTCGGCGGGTAACCAGGCCACGACAGTCGCCACTGCGGACCGATAGACACCAGATAGTTCCACATATCGGGTTGAATACCCGTATGCATCGTTTGTTATCTTTCGTGGTCCTCCTGGCGATCGTCGGCGCCGCCTGCGTCGGAACCGAGACCGCCGCGACCACCACCACGACCTCTATCGCGACCACCACCACGACCGAAGCCCCGGTGGCCTCGACGACGACACCGACGGAAACAACCGCTCCATCCAACCTGGTCATCACGGACTGCGAAAACGAATCGGACACGTTCAGCTTGTTCTGCGAGGCCTACGACATCCTCACGACAAGCTTTGTAGACCCGCTTGACCCTGCCGACCTGGCCGCGGGAGCTATCGAAGGACTCGAGGCGTACGCAGGCGACGCCACCGGACCCGCTCCGACCCAGGTCAGTTGTGCGGCGCCAACGGATGCCTTCACGGAATTCTGCTCGCTCTACGCCCAGGACGCCAACGATCAGATTTCCGAAGACGCACTCGTTGAGGCGGCGGTCCGAGGGTTAATGGACTTCGCGCTCAAAGACCCCAACTCCACCTACCTACCTCCCGAAGCGCTCGAGGCTTTTCGCACATCCAACTCGGGACAGATCGAAGGCATCGGAGCCCTGGTCCGGGGTACCAACCTGACCCCTGAGGACGACACGGATTTGATCTGCAATGAGCTCAGCCCCACGTGCAAGCTCGAAATCGTCACCCCACTTGAAGGCAGCCCGGCAGAAGCCGCCGGCATCATGCCAGGAGACTTCATCGTCCTCGTCAACGGTGAAGCCGTAGAAGGTCAGTCGGTGGATGAAGTTGTGCTGAAGGTGCGAGGACCGGCCGGTTCCGAAGTCCAACTCGGTATCGAACGGGACACGGAGATTCTCGATGTCACGATAGAACGAGCGCCGATCGTCGTCCCCATCGTCGAGGCAGACATGCTCACCGACACCATCGGATACCTCAGCCTGGCCCAGTTCACGGCTACGAGTCCCGACCTGATCCACGATGGACTCGCCAAATTGCTCGACGCGGGAGCCGAGAACATCATCTTCGACCTCCAATACAATCCGGGGGGTCTCCTCGATGCCTCGGTGGAGATCGCCTCGGAGTTCATTGGCGATGGGCTGATCCTGTCCACTCAAGCACCCGATAGCTCGATAGAGTTCGCCGCCATCCCCGGCGGGCTCGCCACCGACGAATCCGTCAACGTGTACGTCCTGATCAACCGCGGCAGCGCGTCAGCATCAGAGGTCGTGGCCGGTGCCCTTCAGGACACTGGCCGGGCCACCGTGATCGGCGAGAACAGCTTTGGCAAAAACACGGTTCAACGCCAATTCTTGCTGAGCAATGGCGGTGCCCTGAAAGTTACGATCGCCCGTTGGGTGACGCCTGACGGCAACGACTACGGGATCAAGGGTCTCACGCCCGATATCGCCGTTGAATTGTCAGACGACTTCGATCAGCAATTCCTCATCGACTACACAGTCGACTTGATCACGAACGGCTAGCCGGCTGCGAGTCCGGTCGGACAGGCAACGCCGGTGCCGCCAATACCGCAATAGCCGTTGACGTTCTTGGCAAGGTATTGTTGGTGGTAGTCCTCGGCGTAGTAGAACGGACCGCCGATCCCGAGCTCGGTGGTGATGGCGCCGAATCCGGCCCGCGATAACTCACCCTGGTACCGATCGCGTGATGCTTCTACCAGCGCCAACTCCTGCTCATCACTGACATACACCGCCGACCGATACTGCGTGCCGACATCATTGCCTTGCCGCATCCCCTGGGTGGGATCATGCCCTTCCCAGAAGGCCTTGAGAATCGCATCGAGGCTGATCTTGTCAGGATCGTAAGCGACCAGCACAACCTCCGTGTGGCCGGTCTGACCGGAACACACCTCACGGTACGTCGGGTTCGGCGAGTAGCCACCCGCGTACCCAACTGCAGTCGAGTAGACACCCTCAAGCTGCCAGAAAACCCTCTCGGCTCCCCAGAAGCAACCCATCGCCACTACGAGCGTCTTGATCCCCTCGGGAAACGGAGCCTGAATCGGGTGACCGTTGACGAAATGGGCTTCTGGAACGGTCATCGTCTCGGCTCGACCGGGCATGGCGGTTTCAGGATCGATCATTGCTTTCTTCCTACCAAACATCGGGAGGTCCTTTCCTTTCGAGCTTAGGTCGCTTCCGGTCCAACACCGCTGCCCGTAGGCCTGTTCCCTACCTGACCAGGATTCGTTCGTGGATTCTCCGCACGATTTCATCTACGGCTTCCCAACCGAGCATGTGGCCGCGTCCTTCTAGCCATACCAGCTCCCCGTGGAGGAGATTGGCGGCGATCAAACGCGCCTGAGTTGGAGGAGCCGTACGGTCCTCGCTCCCCGTGATGACCGACACTGGCATTTCGATTTCGGCGATGCGAGGTGCCAGGTCTTCTTCCACCATCATGTCGATCGCCGGATGGATCTGGGCGTAATCGGCGGTACCCACCTCGGATTGGAGGGCTTCCACCAGCGACGGCGACGGCATTCCGAACGCATCTGTGAGGGCTACCCGGCCGTAGATCCGGTTCGATAAGACCGTCGCAGCCAGAGGGTATTTCATGAATTTCGTTCTGGCTCGACCCAACGGGTCCCGTCCAAGCCCTCCATGAATTGGCGAAACGAGGACTGCGCCTCGTAGGTGGTTTCGGGCGTGGAAAGGATGGTCGATCAGGTACTTCAACGCCAGAAACGCCCCCATCGACTGACCGACGAGCACGCCTTCGGCCACGTCGAAGTGGTCAAGCACGGCGCGATAGTCATCGGCCATAACCGACGAACCAATCCCATCGCTGCCGATGGTCGATCCGCCGTGGCCGCGTTGATCAAAGGTGATCACGCGATGCCCGTCTGCGACCAACCGCTCGGCCACGAGATTCCAGCTCATGGCCGAGAGCGCGTAGCCGTGGGCCAATACGACGGCCGGTCCCGTTCCCGCCTCGGCAGCCCTGAGCCGGGTTCCATCGCTACGGTCGATCCAGGTCGTGGCTCCCGGCGCCGGGTGGAGCAACTCTTCTGACTGATAACGATCTGTCGTCTGGTCGAGTCTTCGAGCCGCTGACGTCGCAGCGAGATGCGCAGCTCCTGCTGCCGCGGCGGCTCCCAAAATGATCCGTGAAGTCTTCATGTACCCATCATCGCGCAACCCGAGCCTAAACCTGGCGTCGATGACCCACTTTCCCTCAAGTTTCCGTCGTCGCAACCGAAGAGTCACTAACGGAGGACCAAGAAGGAACGTGAGTCGGACGCCCGATCTGCTTGCCGAGGAAGCACCTGCCGCTGTCCGCGGGCTGCAACGCGCCAACCAACACCTCCTCGACCAGCTCGAAGGACTGACTCACGAATCCGCCCACGCCCCTTCGTTGTTGCCTGCCTGGTCCCGGGCCAACCTCATCACCCATCTCGCTTACGTTGGCAGAGCCCTGGTCCGGATGACCGACGAAGCCCTGCTCAGGGGCGCGACTTCGACCTATCTGGGCGGACCTACAGAGCGGGCCGAATCAATCAAACGCGGCAACCATTTGCCGACCGACCTGCTTACGAAGGAGCTCACTGTCGCGGTCGAAGAACTTGACCGGATGTGGTCCGCATTAACCGTCGCCGACTGGGACAAGCCTTTCATCCTGAACGACACCCACGACGTCCACCTGAGCCGTTTGCTGATGCTGCGCTGGATGGAAGTCGAGGTCCACACCTCCGATTTCGGATTTGACGGCCCCGGCTTTGACGTGTCGGACGAGTTCATCGACGCGGCGTTACCGCTGCGGATATCGTGGCTGGTCCAACACCACCGCAACCGCGAAGACGCTGATCATTCGGTTCGCGGCACGTGGAACCTGCGAGCTTCGACGTCGCGGGCTGCGTGGACGATCACGACGTCCAACCCGATCGAGGCGTGCACGATCGAGGGGTCAGACCATGATCTCCTCGGCTTCATTCTGGGTCGGGTCCCGGTCAGCCAAATGAAAACGACCGGCAACCTCGGCCTGGCGCACCGGTTCAAGCTGGCGTTTCCCGGGCCTTAGAAACCGGTCTAGAGCACCAACCGTGTCTCAGCAAGAGCCGACTCCATGCGGTGAAGTATCTCGTCGAGCACTGCGGGATAGGTTCCGAAGTTGAGGCGGGCATGTCCGGCGCCGCCCGTACCGAACTGGATTCCGGAGCTGAGCGCCACGCGACCTTTCGTTAAGAGGCGCTCGTGTGGTTCGACCGACCAGTGGAGTGGACGAAAGTCGAGCCAGGCCAGGTAGGTCGCCTCGGGTACCTGATGCCCGATCTTGCGATTCTCTGCCACCCAGGCGGCCACGGTGTCACGGTTGGCACGAAGGCGGACACGGAGTTCTCCCAGCCAGGGTCCTCCCAGTTCCCACGCTGCCGTGGCGGCTCGCACCCCGGTCCCGGTTGGGTGACCGAGCAACGCAAAGGGCAGCTCGTCGATCCGAGCAGCGAGTTCCGGCGTTCCGAAAGCCGCCATCGCACATCCAACACCCGCCAGATTGAAAGCCTTGGATGGCGATACCAACGTGATGCATCTGTCGGCGATGGCTGGAGCCAACGCAGCAATTGGGATGTGACGGTGTGGCTCGTACACCAGGTCGGCATGGATCTCATCGCTCACCACAATGAGATCAGCTTCAGTCGCCACCTCTGCCACCACCGCCAGTTCCGTCGCTGAAAAGACTCGACCGGTCGGATTGTGGGGATTGCAGAGAAGCAGCATTTTGCCTCCCCGATCAACCGCCTCTTCCAGTGCCGATCTGGTCATCCGATAACCATCTTCTCGGTCAGTGAGTGGCGCTTCAACGACCACCCGATCGCTCGACTCGATCGCCCAGCCGAACGGGTGATAGACCGGGTTGGTAATGATCACTCCGTCGCCGGGTTGCGTGAAGGCCTGGATCGATGCCGACACCCCTTGCATGACGTCGAGTACAACCCGGCACTCCGACGGGGCAGGACGCCATCCGTGACGGTCAGTCGCCCAGGCCACGCCCGCCACGATCATACGATCGTGCTCCCGCCCATCGACGTAGCCCCAGTCGCCTCCACCGAGAAACGATTGAACAGCCTCGACGATGACCGGCGCCGGAGCGAAGTCCATATCGGCCACCCAGGCGGGAACGACGTCGTCGTCGTAGAGGTGCCATTTCTTACCTACCCGACGGCGCAGATCAGCTAGCGACGGTTGATGCATTCGTCCAGCGTAGCGATCGAACGGGTGCCTATCCCGACTCGGGGGATGCGTTCGGGAACAGTCCGGCCCGGCCCAACAATGCCGGCATCGACTTGCCAAGCGGGCCTTCCAGCCACCGGCTCGTCCCCATCAATATCTCCAAATTCAGACCCGTGTCCAAACCCATCCGTTCGAACATGTAGCCAAGGTCTTCGGTGGCGACGTTACCCGTTGCATTGGGCGCGAACGGACACCCGCCTATCCCGCCGACCGACGCATCAAAATGGGAGACGCCGGCCGTGAGGGCCGCGTAAGCGTTGGCATATCCGGTGTTGCGGGTGTTATGAAAGTGGGCCCCTCGAGCAGTCGAAGTCTGGAGATAGGGGCTGATTGCGTTGAAACGCTCGATGACGTCGGACGGCACGGCCACCCCGATCGTATCGCCAAGATTGAGGCGGACCGGTCGGGTCCCACCCAACATTTCCACCACCTGCGCCAGCCGTTCGACCGGCACCTCCCCTTCGAAGGGACATCCGAACGCCGTGGCGATCGTGATGGACGCATCGACGCTTGCTTCCCTACACCGGTCAGCCAATGCAATAGCTAGCGACACACCCGCCAACGTACCGACGCCCTGGTTTCGCAGCGAGAACGTGTCAGATGCCGAAACAACGATGTTGACTTCGTCGACCTCAGCCTCGAACGCTCGGTCCAGCCCCGGTTGGTTCATCACCAGGCCGATGTAGCGGACCCCGGCAACCCGGGGCACCTCACGCATCAGTGCATCCGAATCGGCCATGGCCGGCACTTTGGAGGGGCTTACGAAGCTGGCTGCTTCAATGGCGGTGACGCCACCGGCGATGAGGCCTTCGATGAGGGCCAACTTATCCGACATCGAAACTTGGACCGACTCGTTCTGAAGCCCATCGCGCGGCGAGACATCGATGAGGTGCACCTGGCTTGGTTCGGACATGTCCCAATCTCGCATTCGACGGTATCGCGGATATTAGTGACGAAGGGTTTCCGGCATCACCGGGCTGGCCAGACCGTCGGTGCTCTCAATATGCCTCCATGCAGCCATAGGCCTGCCAGGGCCTCAGATCAAGAGCGCACCTTCGTGACGCAACAGCCAGAGCTTCTTGTCGACGCCGCCGCCATAGCCCGTCAACGAGCCATCGGCGCCGAGCACCCGATGACATGGGATGATGATCGAGATCGGGTTCCTGCCGTTGGCGAGGCCGACTGCCCGGCTGGCCTTCCGATCACCCAACCGGTGGGCAAGGTCGCCATAGGTCTCGGTGGTGCCATAGGCAATGTCGACTAGTCCCGCCCAGACCCGACGCTGGAACTCGGTCCCGATCGGGCGAATCGGCAGGT
This sequence comes from uncultured Acidimicrobiia bacterium, assembly GCA_963847455.1. GTDB lineage: Bacteria > Actinomycetota > Acidimicrobiia > Spongiisociales > JAENVV01 > JAENVV01. The sequence continues at coordinate 101,659 of CAWKAG010000061.1, read as the reverse complement.
CGAACTCTTGACGAGACCCTCCGAAGTACTCATCCAGTTGCGCCGTCACATGATCGAACGCGGCAGGGAAATCACGGGCGTCTTCCGACATCGGTGGACCATTGACATGATTCTCGAAATACAGGCCGGTCAAAAAGCCGTGCTCGCCAACCAGGCGTAGCCTTCCCAACGGCGACTCGTACGTGGTGGTCTCGACCATGGGTTGACCTTACCTTTGCCTCTTTGGAGGAGAAGGACGGCCAACCCACGGAATAGACCCGAACCTACCTCGAACTCAACCCGAATCGATACAAAGGGTTCCCGAAATCGATTTGATCACGGCGTGTCCGCCGGCACCGTTGGCGGTCCCCGACCAGTTCCACTCGCCCGACCCGCCTTCAGTGACGTCGAGATTGGTGTTGAACGTGCCGACCGGGCCGCCGAGGGTGGTGAAGTCGTCGGCGTGCTCGACGATCACGACATCACCCTGAGGAAAGTGCCAGACAAAGAATATGTCGCCATGACCATCGTGCTCCACAAAATCAAATGCTTGAAACGGTACGAGCATGCGATCGCCGTCATAGACGACATTGGCCTTGCCAGTTGACGTCCGGCCGAAATCAAAAAAGCCCTTGCCGCTGATCGAGGGACAGTGTCCATCGGCCGAGGCTCCCGCGGCGGGAAGGAGAAGAAGGATGGTGAGGACGAGGATCGTTACTTTCGTGATGCGTCTCAAGGCGAGACCCCCTTTGAGAAATGCCGGACAACCTGTCAGGCCATCGCGAAATGTATACCTTGCAGGTCAACCAGTCAACGGCAGATTCCTATCGACGATCAGCTGAAATTACCTGGACCAGGATTGATTCATCGAGAGGCCGTTGTCCAGGTAGACGTAACAGAGGTAGCTGCGATCTCCGGAGGACCAGCTGTCTTCGGTTGGAATGAGCACGTCGAGGAAGAGCTCCTCGGGTATCTGCTCGAGGTTGAGGTAGGACTCGGCCAGAACAAAACAACGGTCAAGGCCAGTGTCAAACAGGGTTTCCGAATAGGCCTGCTGACCGATGAAATCTCCGGTTGCGATCATCTCGAAGTCATGCGGTTCAGTGCACGGCAGCACATCTGCGGCTCCGACCTCAATGACTTCGGCGCTCGACTCCTCAAACAGGTCAAAGCATTGTCCAACGGTTAGCTCGTCAATTGACGTGTAATCGCCCGCCCCGGTTACCGAACGGTAGACCTGCGAAACGATCCCCACCCCGAAGATGACCACGACGGCAACCACGATCCGCAAGCCGATGCCGAGACCACCGAACGCCAGTTTCTTGCCAACTGACGGTTCCGACGCGGGCGGTCCAAACGGCTCGTGGTCGGGCACCTCGTAGGGAGCCGGTTCCTCGAACCCGCCAAAGACGTTCCCTGACGCAGGTTTCTGATCAAATTCGCCAAAAACCCCTCCGGCCGATGGGAGCGGAGGAGGGGTAGGAAGTCTGGCTAGACAATGAGGACACACGGTCGCCAGCGAATCTGCGATATCCCGTTCACATTTCGGACAAGTCATAGAAGTGCAATCGGTCACCGCACGCCAGATCCTAAGAAAAAACTGCACTGTTCATACGATTTTCCGTGGTTGCGGAGGCGGCTTAGGCCCGAACCTGGTCCGGTGTGGCCAAAACCAACCAACAAATACCCAGCAAAGATCAGAGAAATACGGAATATGACATAGGGCGACTCAGGTTATAAGATTGTAACCAACTGAGAAACTGATTTTCCGTGAAAGGACACAACCATGGCCCGTGCAGTAGGTATCGACCTCGGCACCACCAATAGCGTTATCGCCACCCTCGATGGCGGTGAACCGACCATTATCCCTAACGCCGAGGGCGGGCGCACCACCCCATCGGTCGTCGCATTCAAAGACGACGAAGTACTTGTGGGCGAAGTCGCCAAGCGTCAGGCAATCACCAACCCGGACGGAACCATTCGGTCCGTCAAACGGCATATGGGCACCGATTGGAGTGTCAAGATTGCCGACAAGGAGTACACAGCCCAGGAGATTTCTGCGCGCATCCTCATGAAGCTGAAGCGTGACGCTGAGGCGTACCTTGGCGAAGAGGTCACGCAGGCCGTCATCACCGTCCCCGCCTACTTCGGTGATGCCCAGCGCCAGGCTACCAAGGAAGCCGGCCAAATCGCCGGCCTCGAAGTGCTCCGAATCGTGAACGAACCGACTTCGGCGGCGCTTGCGTATGGCCTCGACAAGAACGAAGAGACTCTGCTCGTCTTCGACCTCGGTGGTGGAACGTTTGACGTCTCCGTCCTCGAGATCGGCGAAGGCGTCTTTGAGGTCAAGTCGACGGCTGGCGATACCGACCTCGGCGGTGACGACTGGGACCAGGCAATCATGGATTGGCTCGTAAAAAGCTTCAAAAATGACCACGGCGTCGACTTGTCAAAGGACAAGATGGCCGTACAGCGCCTCAAGGAAGACGCCGAGAAGGCCAAGATCGAGTTGTCCTCGGTATCCGAGACGGAGATCAATCTGCCATTCATAACAGCCACGTCTGATGGGCCGCTACATCTACAGAAGAAGCTCACCAGGGCCGAATTCCGCAAGATCACCGAAGATCTGCTTGAGCGGACCAAGGCTCCGATGTTGCAGGCCGTCAAGGATGCCGGAATCTCGATGAGCGATATCGGCCATGTGGTGCTGGTGGGCGGTTCTACCCGTATGCCGGCCGTGGCCGAACTCGTCCAGGAGCTTTCAGGTCAGGCGCCACAGAAGGGTGTCAATCCTGATGAGGTAGTGGCCGCCGGGGCAGCGATTCAGGCCGGGGTGCTCAAGGGCGACGTGAAGGACATTCTCCTGCTCGACGTCACCCCGCTGACCCTCGGCATCGAAACTCGCGGTGCCGTCATGACCAAGATGATCGAACGCAACACAACCATCCCAACTCGTAAGTCTGAAACGTTCACGACCGCCGCTGACAACCAGCCAGAGGTGGAGATCAACGTTCTCCAGGGCGAACGAACAATGGCCACTGACAACAAGAGCCTGGGCAAGTTCACCTTGACCGGAATCCCGCCCGCTCCCGCCGGCATGCCCCAGGTCGAGGTCACGTTCGACATCGACGCCAACGGCATCGTGGCCGTCTCGGCGAAGGATCTTGGGACGGGCCGCGAGCAGCAAGTGACGATTACCGGTGGAACGGCCCTGTCTTCGGACGAGATCGACAAGATGGTCAAAGACGCTGAATCGCATGCCGAGGAAGACGCCAAGCGCCGTGAGCTCGTGGAGACCCGCAACCAGGGTGAGCAGATGGTCCGTCAGACCGAAAAGCTTCTCGAGGAACAAGACGAGCAGCTGCTTGACGACGAGAAGTCAACCATCACGACCGCGCTTGACGAACTCAAGACAACGGTGGCTGATGAATCCGCTGAAGCCGAGAGCATCCGGTCCAAGATCGATGCGGTCATCACGGCCAGCCAGGCCCTAGCCCAACGCCTGTATGCGCAGGCCGAAGCTGGCGGCGCGACCGGGAGTGGCTCTGACGAGGACATCGACGACGAAGATGTCGTCGAGGCGGAGATCATCGACGAAGAGAACGAATAATGACCGGCCCGCATGACGAGACGACAGACAATGTCGTCGAGGCGGCCAACGTTGAAGTAGTCGAGGCCGAGCTAGTCGAGGACGGGGTGGCCGAGCCACTTCCCTTCGACGTACCCGAAGACCCGGTCGAAGCGAACGAGGTCCTGACCGCCGCCCTGCGCCAATCACTGGCGCAGGAGGCGGAGTTCCTCGATCGCTGGCAACGCTCGGCAGCCGACTTTGAGAACCTCCGCAAGCGGAGCCTCCGCGAGCAACAGCAGGTTCGCTCGGTAGCTGCCGAGCGGGTCGTTGGCGCAATGCTGCCAACCCTCGACAGTTTTCAAGCGGCGCTCGATCTGCCAGCCGAAACCGACAACGAAAAGAAGCTCCTGGCGGGCATGGAAGCGACTTTCCTCCAGCTTATGGACGTGCTTACCCGCGAGGGTCTCGCTCCCATTCCCGGAGTCGGAGCAGCTTTCGACCCCGCAATCCACGATGCGGTCACGCATCTGGGCGACAGCGAAACGCTGGTCGTTGTGGGTGAACTACGACGCGGTTACCGACTTAATGACAAGGTACTCCGTGCCGCGCTAGTCGCGGTCGGTCCCGCCACCGATGAGGACAGCGAGTGAACAAAGACTGGGTAGATAAGGACTATTACAAGGTCCTTGGCGTTTCGAACACGGCCGATCAGGCCGAGATCAAACGCGCCTACCGCAAGCTGGCTCAGGAAAACCATCCTGATGCCCATCCCGACGACAGCACGGCCGAGGAGCGCTTCAAGGACATTTCCGAAGCCTACGCAACGTTGTCCCACGAGGACCAACGCAAGGAATATGACGATGTTCGCCGGATGGTTGCGTCCGGCAATTTCGGTGGGTTCGGTGGAGCCAACGGACCATACACCGGCGGATCCCAACGGGTTCGGGTCGAGGATCTTGGCGACCTCCTGGGAGGAATGGGAGGACTCGGTGACCTGTTCGGCGGAGCGACGCGCCGGAGTCGAGGCGGCCCGCAGCGGGGCGCCGACACCCAGGCAACGCTACACATGTCATTCGAAGACGCGATCAAGGGTCTAACCACCACAATCGCAGTCGACGGAGAAACACAGTGCCACGTTTGTCACGGATCGGGCGCCGCACCTGGTACCAAGATCGATCTCTGTTCGTCGTGTGGCGGCAGTGGCACCACTGCTCAGAACCAGGGGTTCTTTTCCTTTGCCCAACCATGTCGCCAGTGCCAGGGATCGGGTCGTATGGTCGTTCAGCCGTGTTCGAATTGTCGAGGCCGAGGTACGGAGGTCCGGACTCGCAAGATCAACGTCAAGATCCCGCCTGGTGTCAAGGATGGGTCCACCATCCGACTGCGAGGAAAAGGCGGCCCGGGTACGGCCGGTGGACCGGCCGGCGACCTCCTGGTGAGGACCCAGGTCGAGTCCCATCGGTTGTTCGGCCGACGAGGAGATCACCTCACGGCGACCATCCCGATCACCTTCACCGAAGCTGCCCTTGGTGCCGAGATCAAGGTCCCCACCCTCGACGGGTCGGTGCGGCTCAAAGTCCCGGCAGGCACCACGACCGGCAAGACGTTCCGGGTGCGCGAGAAGGGTGTTCCTCGAACGAAGGGCAAACCGGGTGACCTCCTGGTTACCGTAGAGGTGACGGTCCCGAAGAAGCTTTCTCGGGCAGCCAAAAAACTGCTTGAGCAATACCGGGAAGAGTTCGAGACCGACGACCCGAGAGCGAGGTTATTGACATGAGCAGCAATCCCCCCCATGCATTGTTCGTGATCTCGGTCGCCGCCGAGCTGTCAGGGCTGCACCCGCAGACCTTGCGGATCTACGAACGTCGTGGACTTGTCGAACCCCACCGAACTCCCGGTGGGACCCGTCGGTATTCCCAAGCCGATATCGATCGACTCCAGCTGATCCAGACCCTCACGGAGCAGGGCCTGAATCTCGAGGGCGTAAAGAAAGTGATGGCGCTTCAGAACCGCATCACCGCTCTCGAGCACGAAGTCGACAATCTCACTAAGCGACTAGCGCGCGAACATGAACGGGCAAATGCCGCCATCCGCCAGGTGCATGCTTCGTATCGCAGTGAGATCGTGGTGCGAAAAACTCACCTGCCAGACCGCAACCGGTAGGCAGCGCTGCCTGCCCTAAAAAAGGAGACCCGGGATCCGATAGGGATGCCCGGGTCTGCTCCTTTTGGCTAGCTAGTTGCGCTGTAGCGCATCGCGGATCTCACGAAGCAAGACGACGTCTTCGGGGTCCGGCGCTGGGTCGTCGACCTCTTCAGGTCCCTCAACCTTGGCCATCACGGCCTTGTATGGCTTGATGATGAAGAAGAACACGGCCGCACCGATCATCACGAAAGTAATGAGCGCGGTGATGAACGATCCGATGCGGATGCCACCGGTTCCATCAGCCGCCGTGTTGAACGCAAGCACGCTATCGAAGCTTGGCTCTCCAAAGATCAGGCCGACAATCGGCATGAGAACGTTATCTACGAGAGCAGTGATTACCGCTCCCAAGGCCGCGGCCATAACCAAACCGACACCAATGTCGATCAGTCCTGGGCGCATTATGAAGTCTTTGAACTCCTTTAACATGATTACCTCCTGGGGGAATGAGATGCGCCGGGATGGTAACCCAGGCGACAGTCAGGCGTCGAAACGGTTCGGTCTGGTTCGAAGCCGGACCCAGAAACCAGCCTGCACGGCAACGATAACTTCAACGGTCCATACCGCCCAAGCTGGCTGATCAATAGTCCGGTTGCCCGACGCCGAGCCCTGAACCCCTCCTTCCTCGAGTCGATCAATCACAAACGATGTCAGACTCAAGCCCGCTTCTCTACGACGGAGGTCCAGCTGCCGCAGCCAGTCCTCGAGTAGCTCCTCGGGTGTGTCCCCGATCGCCATGACGGGCACGTCATACCAGGGCGAAGCTTCCTCCCGGGCACCGGCATGAGCGACCACGCCATAGGCGGCGTTCTCGAAAAGCTCCGCGAGCGTGACTCCATACGCGATCATGTGATCGTCCGCTGGAAACTCAAAGGCGGCCATCCTGACGATTCTGGTCTACGTAGGGCGGAAATGGACAACTCGGTCGACCTCAAAGTACTGCTTGCCTCGCCCGCCTCTCTCGTAATCGTGGAGACCGACGAAGAAGAACGGTTCATGAACTTGCTGAGATCGATCGCCTCCGAACTCAATATCGATGTCTGGCACTGGTCCAGCGCCAGCGGACTCACCAACAACTCGGGCGCCACGATGTACCAGACCCAGAACCCGCACCAAGCCCTCAACTGGGTGACTGACGTGCAGCCAGGGGCCGTATTCGTTTTCGCGGACGCAAGTCCGATCCTGAGTGACAGCTACGTCGTCCGGAAAATCAAGGAGACCGCCGCTCAGATGTCGCCCGATCAAACCCTGGTGCTCACCACCCCGTCCGCCGACGTCCCTCCCGAACTGGGGTCAGTGGCTCACGTGTGGGCGCTGCGACCTCCCGGCCTGAGCGAACTCACCGACCTGGTGCGCCGAACCGCCCACGATCTCGTGGCCCGCGACTTCCCGGTGGCGATCGACGAAGCATCGCTCCCGTCGCTGGCCGGTACCCTGCGCGGCCTGAGTATCGGACAAGCTGAACGTCTCATTCAGCAGGCCGCTTTTGCCGACGGGGCCCTGGGGAGCAGCGACATTCCCGCCTTGCGAAACGCCAAAGCGGCGCTATTCACCTCGGACGGGATCCTGGAACTCATGGAAGCCGACGTGGGAACGCTCGATAGCGTCGGCGGGCTCGAAGGTTTGAAACAATGGCTCCGCGTCCGGATAAAGGCTCAAGCGACGCCCGCCGCAAACCTCCCTCCACCGCGGGGCATCCTGTTGACGGGGGTTCCTGGCTGCGGCAAGTCCTACATAGCCAAAACGCTCGCCAGAACGTGGGAGCAACCCCTCGTGCTGCTCGATCCATCGAGACTGTATTCCAAATACATCGGTGAATCGGAGTCCCGGCTAGCCAAGGCTCTCACGGCGGTGGACGCCATGGCGCCGGCCGTTCTCTGGATCGACGAGATCGAGAAAGGATTCGCCACGGCAGGAAGCGACAGCGACGGGGGGACCAGCAGTCGCCTGCTCGGAACGTTCCTGAGGTGGATGCAGGACCGCCCGGACGGAGTATTTGTTGTCGCGACCGCCAACAACGTCAATGGTCTCCCGCCCGAATTTCTCCGGAAGGGTCGCTTTGACGAAATCTTCTTTGTCGACTTACCCGGCGACGAAGCCCGGCGAGACATCTTCTTCCATCATCTGCAGTCGCGCGAACACGCTCCTGATCTGTTTGATCTCGGCCAATTGGTCGAGGCCAGCCCGGGATACTCGGGAGCCGAAATCGAGGCCGCCATCGTTGGTGCCACGTATCGGGCGTTTGCCGAGGATGAGTCGCTCGGGACCTCAAATCTCCTCCAGGAACTAGCCGCCACCGTCCCCCTCTCGAGATCGCGGGCCGAAAGCATCGGAGTTCTACGCGCCTGGGCAGCCAGCAGAGCGGTCAGGGCCTAGCGGCACTAGACGTCTCAATCTGAGCGGGACATCCGCTAGTGTTCGGCGCCATGAAGCTCAGACCCGCCCTCGCACAATTCGAAGAAATCACCGAGGGAGACGAGACCCGTGTCAAAGTGATCCTCGCCTGGGGCGAGGAGATGTTCGAAGGCACTTCAGTCGGCTCGGTAGCGGCGTCGGCCCGCCCCCGGCTGATCGGGGAAGCCACCCTTCGTGCCGTCGAAGCCATCTCTAACGGCAAGCTTCAGCTTGATCTGGCCGCCGTGGCAACCACCGACCTCGGCGCATCACGAATCGCCATTGCCCAGGTCCATTCGGCTGCTGCCCCTGGGGCCCTGGTCGGCAGTGCGGTGATCCACGAGAACAGCCCCGAGAAGGCCACGGCCCGGGCGGTTCTCGATGCCATCAACCGGCACCTTGAGGCTGCGCTCTAGCCAGTCGGCCCGGCCATGGTGATCTCACTGCAATTCGAGATGGGACCTCAATTCCATTCGGGCGCTTCGACGGGCCTCGGCCTTGCGCTGATCCCGTAGTTCGGCGTCAGTTTCCGCCAGGATCGGCGGCACTTCGACGGGATGGCCGTCACGATCAACCGCCACCATCGTCAAGAATGCTCGCGTCGTGAGTTCACCGTCGCCGGTGCGGGGATTCTCTCGGGTGACTTCCACCTCGACCTCCATGGAGGTTGTCCACGCCTGGGTGACATGCGCCACGATCGACAACACATCGCCCATGTGTACGGGCGCCAGAAACGACAGCGAGTCCACCTGGGCCGTGACCACCCGCCCCCGACAGTGACGCATGGAGGCCACCCCGGCAGCCTCATCGACGAGCTTCATGATCGAACCACCGTGCACAAAACCTGCCGTATTCCCGTGGTCGACCCCCATCATGAGGGTCATAGTGGTAAGCGAATCAGCGGGTGGTTTGGGCTGCAATGTCGGGCTCATGCGAGCATCTACCTTTCGATTGGAACTTGATATAATCTGACTAAGATTTTCTGAAATAGTCCTAGCACTTTAGACGTTGGAATAGATACCATGGATATACAAAAACTCACTAACGCAACCCAGCAATCACTCGTAGTCGCCCGCGACCTGGCCGACGCCGCCAACCACCAGTATGTGACGCCGGGCCATCTGGTCCTGGCCTTACTCAGCCAGACCGACGGCATCGTGTATCCGTTGCTCAGTCGTCTGGAGGTTACTCCCACAGCGCTGCGCAACGCCGTGAACGCGGTGATCGACAAGCTCCCCAAGGTCTACGGCGATACCGAAGCGTCGTTCTCCCCCGAGACCGTCAAGGTGCTCGACGTAGCCGATGGGGAACGTCAGGACATGTCGGACGACTACGTCTCGGTGGAGCACGTCATTCTCGCCCTCCTCAAGACCAAAGACCCGGTCGGTTCACTCCTTAGCGAGTTCAACATCACTCGCAAGCGCGTACTCGAAGCTCTTACGTCATTACGAGGTAGCCAGCGGGTCACCTCCCAGGATCCCGAGGCAACCCTCAACGCCCTGGAGAAGTACGGGCGGGACCTCACCTCAGTGGCCAGAGCCCAAAAGCTCGATCCGGTGATCGGCCGTGACGAAGAAATCCGACGCGTCATCCAGGTTCTCTCCCGCCGTACGAAGAACAACCCGGTGCTCATCGGGGAACCGGGGGTTGGTAAGACGGCGATCGTGGAAGGGCTCGCCCAGCGAATCGCCAACGGCGACGTGCCAGAAGGCCTCAAGAGCAAGCGTATCGTCGCGATCGATCTGTCCGCGCTGGTCGCCGGCGCCAAATACCGGGGTGAATTCGAGGAACGACTCAAGGCCGTCCTCGACGAAATCAAGAACTCCGAGGGTCAGATCATCACGTTCATCGACGAGATGCACACGCTGGTGGGAGCCGGGGCGGCCGAAGGGTCCATGGACGCCTCCAACATGCTCAAACCGATGCTGGCCCGCGGCGAGTTGCGACTCATTGGAGCGACGACCCTCGACGAGTTTCGCAAGTACGTCGAAAAGGACGCCGCTCTAGAGCGCCGTTTCCAACCTGTCATCGTTGAGGCACCATCGGTCGAAGATACCATCGGGATCCTGCGAGGCCTCAAGGAGCGCTATGAGGTCCATCATGGCGTGCGCATACAGGACTCAGCCCTCGTCGCAGCGGCCGTACTGTCCGATCGATACATCACCGGTCGCCACCTGCCTGACAAAGCCATCGACCTCGTCGACGAGGCCGGTTCCCGGCTTCGGATCGAGATCGATTCAATGCCCGATGAGATCGACGAACTTGAGCGGAGAATCATCCAGCTTGAGATCGAACGAGCCGCCCTCAAGAAAGAAACAGACTCTGCCTCCGTAAGCCGGCTGGATGCACTCGAAGAAGAATTGGCCAACATTTCCGAGGAACGCGACCGCCTGACGGCTCACTGGTCGTTGGAAAAGGATGCCATCACGAAGATCCGTTCCCTCGCCCAGTCGATCGAAGAAACGCGAGCCGGCGCCGAGCGAGCCGAACGAGCCGGCGACCTCCAAAAGGCCGCCGAACTCCGCTACGGGACGCTCCCCGAGCTGACCGAGCAGCTTGCTGGCGGACAGGCCCAGCTCGAAGAACTTCAGTCCACGATGCGCATGCTGACCGAGGAAGTCGACGATGAGCACATCGCCGAGGTGGTCAGTCGGTGGACCGGGGTCCCGGTATCACGCCTCATGGAAGGCGAGATCCAGAAGCTGGTCCGGCTCGAAGATCACCTCCACAAGCGTGTAGTCGGGCAAGACCAGGCAGTCCGCGTCGTGGCCGATGCCATCCGGCGCAGTCGGGCAGGACTCTCCGACTCGTCGCGTCCGATCGGCTCATTCGTGTTCCTTGGCCCGACTGGCGTCGGCAAGACCGAACTGGCTCGTGCACTGGCCGAGTTCTTGTTCGACGATGAGCAAGCGATGGTCCGCATCGACATGTCCGAGTACATGGAGAAACACTCTGTGTCGCGTCTCATCGGCGCTCCGCCTGGATACGTGGGCTACGACGAAGGTGGTCAGCTGACCGAAGCGGTGCGTCGTCGTCCCTACTCGGTAATCCTGCTCGACGAAATCGAGAAGGCTCACACCGACGTGTTCAACGTCCTACTGCAACTGCTCGACGACGGACGATTGACCGACGGTCAAGGCCGAACGGTTGACTTCACCAACGCCGTTCTGATCATGACCTCTAACCTCGGTTCAGAGATGATCACGCCTGACATTCCTGACGAGGTCGTATCGAGCCGGGTGATGGAAGTAGTCCGTAGCCACTTCCGGCCGGAGTTCCTCAACCGGGTCGATGACCTGATCGTGTTCCACCGTCTCACCAGGGAAGACCTACGCAAGATCGTCGAGATCCAGCTGGCACTCGTCCAGGATCGCCTGGCCGACCGGGGCATCTCCCTCGATATGTCGGACGCCGGCCTCGACTGGTTGGCCGAACAGGGCTACGACCCTGCGTATGGCGCCCGGCCGCTTAAGCGGCTCATCCAGACAGCCATCGCCAACCCGTTGGCGATCAAGATCCTTGAGGGCGCCTATCCCGAAGGGTCCAAGGTTCAAGTCGGTGTCGAGAACAGCGAACTGGTGATCAGCTAACGACCGAGCATCGAATCAGGGGTCGAGCATCTGGAGGAAGTCAGCGCAGCGGATCGACTCATGGTTCTCGCCAATCGCCTCCGCCATCCGGCGCAGACCGTCGAGGCTGCGCAGGAACCCGGTGTTGGATGGATGGGTCCACCGGACGTAGCCTGATCCTTTCCAACCATTCTGCCGAAGGGCGTCAAGGCCGCGGTGGTAGCCAATCCGAAAGTAGGCGTACGCTTCCACCTTCGACTGATCGTCGAGCGCCTGGCTCTCCACAAGTTCACCAAGCGTTGCCCATACCAAGGGCATCTCGGGGAACTGCCTGACAACTTTGGCGACCGCGGCATGGGCCTGTGGTTTAGCCAATGCCTTGGTTAGAGCAGCGACCAAATCAGCAGGTGGATCTGGCAAAACGATGTTCGGGGGACCGTCCGCATTGAACGTTACGTTGGACATAAGCGCGACGATACTCGCACGATCAGCTCCCCGGTCAATAGGATGGGGACTAGACACACAAAATTCTAGGGAACCAGAGCACGTGCCGTGCGTCTCCCTGGAAAGAGAGGAACCAAGCGTGGATGAGTTCTGGAGACCCTTTTGGACGGTCCTGGCAGTCGCTCTCGTGGTCGGGGAGGTCGCCACTGCCGGCTTCTTTATGCTGCCCTTTGCCATCGGGGCAGGCGTTGCAGCCGTTTTGGCGTGGATGGGCCTTGGCGTCGCAGCTCAGTGGGCCGCGTTCGTTGCCACCGGGACCATCGCGTTTATGTGGCTACGAAGGTTCGCGCAGACCGATGAAGTGCACCCGACCGGGGCCAACCGGTTTGATGGCGCTACCGCCGTCGTCATTGACGAGATAAACCGCGTGAAAGGTACAGGATCCGTGCGCATGGCAGCCGAGGAATGGCGGGCTGTCAGTGATACAGACGACATCGCCGAGGGAACTCTCGTTGACATCGTCGAAGTCCGGGGGACACGACTTGTCGTGACTCCCGTCAGGGAAACCAAGAGCGAAGGAGTCTGAATGCCCGATTTTGGTGGGTTCATAATCATCTTTCTTGCGATCGTGGTGTTCTACCTCGTATTCGCTTCGATCAAGGTGGTCGCCCAGTACGAGAAAGGACTTGTCGAAACATTTGGCAAGTACCGCAAGACGGTCGACCCGGGGCTGAATTTCATTATCCCGTTCGCCCAAACCATCACGCGGGTGGACATGCGCGAGCAGGTCGTCGACGTTGCACCCCAGGAAGTCATCACCAAGGACAACGTGGCCGTCACCGTGGACGCGGTGGTGTACTACGAGGCAACGGATCCCGTGAAGCTCAAGTACAACGTGGCCAACTTCATCGTGGCCGCGACCAAACTGGCGCAAACCAACCTGAGGAACATCGTCGGTGAGCTACAACTCGACGAGGCCCTGACATCGAGGGAACTCATCAACACGCAGCTCCGACAGATCCTCGACGACGCCACCGACAAGTGGGGAACCAGGGTCGTGCGCGTCGAGATCCAAAGGATCGAGCCGCCACCCGATGTCACCCAGGCGATGCATCGCCAGATGAAGGCCGAGCGGGAACGCCGTGCCGTCGTGACCGAGGCCGAAGGCGAGAAGACCTCGGCGATTCTGCGAGCCGAAGGCGTCAAGCAGCGCGACATCTTGCAAGCCGAAGGTAAGGCCGAAGCCATCAAGCGAGTCGCCGAAGCCGACCGGTATCAGAAGGAAACGGTCGCCGAGGGTGAAGCGAGGGCAATCGAGAACGTCTTCCGGGCTATCCATGAGGGCGATCCGACCAACGACCTTATCGCCATCAAGTATCTCGAGGCGCTCGAGGCGGTCGCCAACGGCAACGCCACCAAGATCTTCATGCCCATGGAGGTTTCGGGAATCCTCGGAAGCATCGGTGCGATCGGCGAACTGTTCAAAGAACAAGGAGCCACGGCAGCGATGCCGATCGGCGACCCGGTCGACGTGCCTCCCCCGCCGAGCATACCGGGAATGGATACCTAGCCAGCCGACTCAGCTACCCGTCGGGCCTCTTCAATGGTGCCCGGCGGGTATATGAAGATCGAATACTCGCCGCATCGTTCCGACGATTCTGCCCAGGCCACAGCCCACACCCCGTCGACCAGCGGACCGATCGCCCCGGTTACTCCACGCAACTCGACTCGTTCAGTCGCCCCCACCCAGTTCGTCGGAGGCAATGCCCCCCGGACGATCACCATCGCCGGCGTGCCCGCCTCGTTCGCAAAGACCGTCTGGCTGGTCCCTGGCATCGACGTAAACACATCGGAATAGTCGGTAGCCACGGTTTGCGATTCTGATACGGTCGAAGGCGGCAAAGAGATGGTCACATCGGGCTCCGGGCACGGTTCGAGACCCGCCTGCGAAGTGGTCGTTGTCGCCAGCGTGGTTGAGGTCGAAGTGGTCGATGCAACCGTTGTAGCTAGGGGCGGCGCAGTCGTTCCACACCCTGCCAAACCAATCAAGCACGCGAGCAATCCGAAGCGTATCGTCATGGCTGAGATGGTAGGCGCCCGCTGCAGTAGTGCCGTGCCGGCAGTCGAGAACGGAGTCAGATATCAACCGCAAAGAGCGTGCCCGCCAGGCATTTGAGGCGATCGAGAACGACCTCCAATTGTTGTCGTCGTGGATGTATGAGAATCCTGAGGTTGGATTCGAAGAATTCGCTACGTCCGAACGAATCGCCACCTACCTGCGTTCGCACGGCCTGGACGTCACCAAGCCGGCCTATGGGTTGGAAACGGCCTTTGTGGCGACGGTCGGTGTGTCAGGTCCCGAAATAATCATATGCGCCGAATACGACGCCCTTCCGGGAATCGGCCAGGCTTGCGGCCACAACATCATTGCGGCATCGGCAGTGGGCGCCACGCTGGCACTCGCCGACCTCGCAGATGAGCTCGGCGTCCGAGTAACGATTCTCGGGACGCCCGCAGAGGAGGCCTATGGCGGCAAGGTAGACCTCATCAACGCCGGCGCGTTTGAAGACGCCGCCGCGGCGATGATGGTGCATCCCTCGCCGACCGACGTGGTCGACCCTGGGGTTCTGGCTGTGCGGCACCTTGATGTCGAATTCCATGGCAAAGACTCCCATGCTGCTTTCGCCCCGCAGCTAGGCATCAATGCGCTCGATGCCTTTGTCCAGGCCTACGTGAATATCTCGACGTTGCGCCAGGCCCTGTATACGACCGACAAGGTTCACGGCATCATTACCCACGGTGGAGACGCTCCCAACATCATCCCTTCGTACACCAAGTCCGCCTGGTACGTTCGGGCGGCTGACCGGGAGCGGCTGGCTGAACTCGCTTCACGGGTCGAAGGGTGCTTTGCAGCGGCTGCCATGGCGACCGGATGCACATGGGAGATGAGCGAACACGGACATCCTTACGACAACCTGGTTTCCAACCCCGACATGGTCGAGTTGTTCAAGGCGAACGCGGCCAGTCTCGGGCGACCGATGCTGCGGGGGACTGACTTTCCGCCGGGAGCCTCCGGCTCTACCGACATGGGCAACGTCAGTCACGTCGTTCCAACGATTCACCCGTTTCTGTCGATCAACTGCGCTCCGGTGGTGAACCATCAACCCGAGTTCGCAGCCCACACCGTATCCCCCGACGGCCACCGGGCCATTCGCGACGGCGCCCTGGCCATGGCGATGACCATCATCGATCTGGTCGAACAAGTACGGCTGCCGTTGAGGGTCGAGCGTTCCACGCCTTAGGGGGCTATCTCCTCCGGATAACCGAGACGACACTCCAATGATCGTCGGTCACCCGAGAACGATACTGATCTGCCGAGGAGCTCCCCGCCCGGACTAAGAGCCTCGCGCACATGCCCGGGGTTTGAATACCCCCGTGCTGCCCCGATAGCGCTAGAGGATCTGGCTGAGGAACAGCTTGGTACGTTCGTGCTGGGGATTGGTGAAGAAGTGCTCCGGTGTACCCGCTTCGACAAGTTGGCCGTAATCGAAGAACAGCACCCGGTCGGCTACCTCACGGGCGAAGCCCATTTCGTGGGTGACCACGATCATGGTCATACCTTCCTTGGCCAGTTCCTTCATTGCGTCGAGCACTTCCTTGACCATCTCCGGGTCGAGGGCCGACGTCGGCTCGTCGAACAACATGATCTGGGGTCGCATGGCCAGCGCCCTGGCGATCGCCACCCGCTGTTGCTGCCCACCCGAGAGCTGGCCCGGATACTTGTCAGCTTGCTCCGGAATGCCTACCCGTTCGAGGAGCTCTTTTCCGTAGGCTTCGGCTTCAGACTTGGACTGCTTCTTCACCCAGATCGGGGCAAGCGTGATGTTCTGCATGATCGTCAGGTGTGGGAACAGGTTGAAAGACTGGAAAACCATGCCGACGTCCTTACGGATCGCCTCAATGTTCCGGACGTCATTGGTCAACTCGATTCCGTCGACGAAGATCTGACCTTCCTGATGCACTTCGAGCCGGTTGATGCAGCGAATGAAGGTTGACTTACCCGACCCGGAGGGGCCGATGATAACGACCACTTCGCCCTTGGTTACGGCCAAATCAACGCCGCGCAGGGCCTGGAAATCGCCAAACCATTTCTTGACGCCCCGGCAATCGATGATCGCTTGATCACTCATGTCATTGGCTCCTTACCGTGTGCCTAGGCCGAGACGCCGCTCGAGGCGCATCGACGAACGAGAGAACGTGAATGTGAATACCCAATAGATCGCCGCCGCCACCACCGTGAGTTCCAGAATGGAACCCAGGTTCGCCGATTGGCCTGGGATGACGGTACGAGCGATATACAGGAGATCGAACAGGCCGATGATCGAAACCAGCGATGTGTCCTTGAACAACGAGATGACCTGGCCGACCAGGGCCGGGATAACGGCCTTGAGGGCCTGAGGCAGCGTAATGAGAACGGTCTTCTGGACGACGCTCATTCCCACGGCATCGGCCGCCTCGTACTGGCCCTTGGGGATTGACTGGAGGCCACCCCGAACGTTCTCAGCAAGGTAGGCGGCGGAGAACAGGGTGATTGCAATTATCGACCTCACCACGCTGAAGATATCTACGACTCCGGCTAGGAAAAGATTGAGCAGGTTGGAACCGATGTACAGCCAGGTGATCAATGGCACAGATCGAACCAACTCGATGTAGGTCGTGGAGATCATGCGGACAATCGGCATGGTCGAGGCCCGCCCCAAAGCCAGCAGCACTCCAAGCGGGAACGAAAGTGCAATACCAGCGATGGCCAGCGTGAAAGTCAGGGCAAGTCCACCGACGAAGGCGGTTCCACTCAACTGGAGCAGTGACGAAGCAGCGCCGAGCCTGAAGGCCATAATCAGCAGGGCCAGGGCTGCCAGCCAAACGCCGATGAATTGCAGGCGAGCCGATCTGGCTCCCCCGAACGAAGGCGCCGCGAACGCAAACAGGGCACCCAGGATCAGCGGGAACTTGAACTCGAGGCGCTGCAGCACGTCGGCGGCAGGTGCGGTGATGTGGAACGGAGCCGACGAGGTCGGATCAAACAGGTACCACGAAAAGAGCACCCACATGATCGCGAGCGCCAACCAGAGAGCTGACACGATGAACTTCCACTCGCCGGCGTCGGGAGCGCCAATGACGTAGAGCGCAGCCCCGACCGCGGCTCCGACCACCAGGAATATCGGCAGGTCGACGGTGAAGACGGTATTCCACTTGATGTCGGGTGCCCGCATCACCACCAACAAAATGCCAGGGAACGAAAGGACCCAGAGACCGACCAGGATCCTGCGGAGCGCCGGAATCGCGTCGCGAATCGCCACGCCGACCACGTAAGACACGGCTAGCACCGCCAACAGTATCGTCCACGGGACCCGGGTGGAGTTGGCGAGCGTTTGGCTGGTTACTTCCTTTGTCCCATCGGCGAATACTTCCTGAACGGGGAGCTTCACCGTCCACAGGAATGCTGCAACGAGTAGCAGGCCCAACCCTGCCAACGCGACCGTCGAGATAACCGGTTCGTTGATCGTGTCTCGCTTGGCTTGCTTCCACAGATAGCCGGCCGCGGCGATAACCAGCCCCGCTACGGCCAGGATCCCCCGTCCCCCGGTGAACTCGCCGGGAGCCAACAAAGCGATTACGAGGGCGGCAGAACCAACTGACAGAAGGCCCTTGGCGACCTGGCCGACCGACACCTTGCCCGACACTCGCCACGCCGCAGCTGACAGGCCGGTCAGAACGATGACAATCCCGACGGAGATCCATACGCGGGAGAACTGCGCATCAGGATATGCCTGGACCATCAGTAGGCGCGAGTTGGCCGTGACCGAGGACCACTTCCTGAACGGGTTTAGCGTCCACGCGATCAGGGCTTTCAATCCAAAGAAGACAATGAGGCCAATGACGATGGTCGTGATCGTGCTAGTGACCGAATAGGCCAGGTTCTCACGAATCCACTGTACTGGCCCCGACGGAGGGGGTTCCGGCGCAAGTTCTACTGTCTCGACGAACACCTCGCCATCATCCATTAGCGCTCCACCAACTTCAGCTTCTTGTTCCATCTATTCACGATCGCCGACAACGTCAGGCTTACGAATGAATACCAGGCCATCCATGAGATCACAATCGGAATGGTCTGGCCGGTCTGATTGAAGATGGTCTGACCGACCTGGACGATGTCCGGGTAGGCCACGGCAATACCGAGCGAAGTGTTCTTCGCCAGGTTGAGGTATTGATTGCCGACCGGCGGAAGAATGATCCGGAAGGCCTGCGGGAGCACGATCATGCGAAGCAGTTGGCTCCGGCGCAGGCCAACGGCAAAACCGGCCTCGGTTTGACCTTTGGGTACCGCCAGTACCCCGGCTCGAACGGCCTCACCGATGAAAGCAGCTGTGTAGAGAACCACGCCGATCCACAGCGCGAAGTACGCCCGCGTAATGACATGCCCGGCATCAGGAGCGTAGTTGTTGAAACGTCCATCAATGGCCGGAAGCGAGAAATCGAATGGGGCTCCACCAACAAAGGAGAAGCGCGTCTCCAGCCCGGTAAAGAGCTGGGCCAAGCCGATCTCCTGTCCGAAGATGCTGCCCTGGCCGACGATGGCCTCCACCGGACCGGACTGAAGCAGAAAGAACAGGGCCAGACCCAATGCCACGACCCCTGCCATGACCAACCGGAACCAATCGTCGTCAGTAAGTTTTCCAAGTCCTGCAGGCGTACGCAGTTCATCAAGCCGCTTCTTGATGATGTAGTACGCGCCACCGACCGCCAGGCCGGCAAGGACGATCTGGAAGATGATGATCGGCGTGTTCTGGAAGAATGCCGCCACGAACCCGAACACCGGACCGAACACACCCATCACAGGATGTGCGAAGGTTCCAACAACAGCGAAGGCGAGCAAAGCGCCACCCGACCAAAGAAACGCGCGGGCTTCGGCCGTACCGGCTTCCTGCAGACTTATCCGCCAGCGGTAGATGTACCGAGCGGCCACGACTCCCAGAATCATGAACCCGACCCATTGCCAGCGACCGTCCGTCGGAACGAACCAGGGCATGGCAAAACCCTTCGGCGAGGCAAAAATCCATCCCTCGGGGAGCAACCGAAGGCCAAACAGTGACTTCAACGAGCCGTCGCTGGTGTCGTCGACCACGATATCGGGAATGATCGAAACGACAATGCCCCAGAACACGATCTGCACCAGCAGCGGAATGTTGCGAATCGTCTCGATGTAAACAGTCGCCAACTTGTTGACAAGCCAGTTGTGGGAAAGCCGGCTGACCCCAATGATGACCCCGAGAATCGTGGCGGCAAGGATCCCTGAAATCGTGACCCGGAGCATATTGGTGATACCAACCAGCAGCGCCTCGAACCCACTCTCCGGGAGCGTGGTGAAACCCTCGGCAACCTGGAATCCGACCGGACGAGCCATGAAGTCCCACGACACTGCCAGGTTCTGTTTGGCCAGGTTGGCGATGGAGAAGGTACCCAGGAGCCAGAAGACGGTCACGATCCCGATCAGGAACGCGATCTGGAAAACCCACTTGAGGACGGTGACATCGCGATAGAACGGCGGGCGCGTTGGACGCTGAATAGCCGATGTCGTCATCGTCTCACCCTCCTCCGTAACTAGTTATAGCCTCGCCACCATAACAACGAGGGGGGCGCCGATGGCGCCCCCCTCGGGAATTTCTTATCGCTGTTCGATGCCTAGCGAGCGGGCGGTGCGTAGATCATGCCACCGTCATACCACTGAGCATTGTATGAACCATCACGGAAGATTCCGACCGGATTGAGAGTACGAGCGAAGATCTCGTCGTAGTTACCAACCTGGCTGATGACGTTGTAGAACGCGTCGGCTTCGAGACCCATCGTGGACTGCAGTTCATCATCGGTCACGCCAAACAAGCGACCCAACTCGGGGTTGAGGTCGGCCGCGCCGATCAGGGAGTCAACGTTGGCGGACGTTGCACCGAACTCATCGGCAATGAACGTCGCGTAGACCGTCCAGTTGACGATGTCAGCCCACTGGCTGTCGTTCTGACGGTAGACCGGACCAAGCGGCTCTTTCGAGATCGGGGCACGTGGGAACACGACCCAATCGCCTTCTTGAATCTCTCCGTCACGGATGGCGGTCACCATGTTGCCCACGAGGCCAGAAGCATCGGTGGTCACCAGGTCACAGGATCCGGCCTTGAAGCCTTCCATCGCCTCGGGGAATTCAGCCACCGTGCTCAACACGATCGTCGCGCCAGCCTGAGCAGCACCCTCGGAAATGTTCTTCTCGGTCGTCGTGCCGGCGTTTGTGCAAAGCACTGCGCCGTCTACGTCGGCAAGCGTGGAGTCGGCTGTGAAACCATCGGCTGCTTTACCCATGACGCCTTGACCGTCGTAGTAGGTGGTCGGACCGAAGTCGAGACCAAGCGTGGTGTCACGAGACTGGGTCCATGTCGTGTTGCGAATCAGGACGTCAACCTCGCCGGCCGCAAGAGCAGTGAACCGCTCGGCTGCAGTCAGTGCAGAGAATTCGACGGCATTTGCGTCGCCGAGAACGGCAGCAGCAATGGCGCGACACATCTCGGCGTCGAAACCGGTCGTCGATCCGTCGGACTGTGTTTCAGAGAAGGCAACCGCACTACCGCTTACCCCGCACTTGAGCGTGCCGCGGGCACGAACCTCATCGAGGGTCGCTCCACCGGTCTGACCGCCAACAGGGGTCGTTGCGTCGGTCGAACCCGGAGCGGTTGTATCGGTCGTACCCGGATCAGTCTGGGTGGTGTCATCTGGCGTGGTTGGTGCCGTATCGTCGGCGGTACATGCTGTTGCAAAAATACCGAGGACGACCAACACAGCAAGAATTCGCTGCATCTTTTTCATTTCTCTCCTTATGTTCCAGTTTTAGCGTCCCAACAGGCGGCCCGAACTGGGCGAGCAAACCCGCAAGCATTCGTACGGTAGACGATGAACCCCGCGAAAATCAACCGGACCTGCGCTAGGGATGAGCAACGGAGCGACTCCGATGGCGCTCAGGCACCCACCAATTCGGCCAGACCAACCGCCAGATCGCGGTACGACCGGCGGCGGTCGGCGACGTCAGAATCTCGACCGTAGAGTTGTAGGGTGGCCGACGTAGATGGCCCGAGGCACGCCAATCGCACGCCCTCAAAGCTGCGAGTCAACGCCCATCCATGTACGGCCGATGACGAGACGAACACGGCCCCATCAACCTCATCGCCCGGCGGACCGATGGGCGCCGTCGAGTACACGGGGACCGAGACGAGGGCGCGGCAACGATCAGCCAGTTCAGCCAATGCCCGGGGGTCGGTGCTCGGGGCGTGCGGCATGGCAACGCGAGCCTGTTCCACGTCGAGGGACCGAACCAGGTCCAATAAACTGCCGTTGCCAATCGCACAAACTGTTCCACCGCGTTCGGCCACCGACGTAGCGGTCGCCGGACCGATGACTGCCGCTCCTACCGACGGAAAAGATCCGTCGGGCCAGAGCGCGTCAAGCGACCGTGATGAGGCAAGGACAATCAGGTCTGCTTCTTCGCAGGCGGCTCGAGCCCGGGCTATATCTTCATCGCGGCCACGGATCACTTCGATACAGGGAAGCTCGACCGGGGTCAGACCGACCGCAACGAGTTCGGCAGACATGCCTGCCGCCCGGTCCAACGTGGTGGTTACCGCAACCCGGAACACCATGATCGAACCATACGCCGTCCGTTCCCATTATGAGGCCGGTATAGGTACTCTTCTCCACATGGAGCGTTTCACCAACCGCGAACTGTCGTGGCTCGATTTTAACGAGCGAGTCCTGGCGATCGTCGAAGATCCCGCCACGCCGCTGCTCGAGCGCGCCAAGTTCGCAGCCATTTTCTCGACGAACCTCGACGAGTTCTTCCAAGTCCGGGTGGCAGGACTCATGGAGCAGGTAGCCGCAGGCGTCACAAGCGCACCCCCCGACGGAATGACCCCGACCGAACAGTTGGAGGCCGTTCGATCCCGGGCCACAGAGTTGATGGACCGGCTCACGACCGTGGTCCACAAAGAGCTGATCCCAGAACTGGCAGCCGAACGGATCTCCGTCGTCGATGTGGCCAGCCTCACGGCCGAAGACAACGCCTGGCTCGACGAAGAGTTCCGCACCAAGGTCTTCCCGGTGTTGACACCGCTGGCCGTCGATCCTGCTCATCCATTCCCATACATCTCCAACTTGTCGCTGAGCCTGGCGGTAAATATCCGGGATCCTCACGACGGAACGATGCGATTCGCCCGGGTCAAGGTTCCCCCCCGCCTCGATCGATTCATCCGACTACCCGACGGGGAGCGTTCTGTCCGGCTCGAGCAAGTCATTGCTTCACATTTGGGCGACCTGTTCAGTGGGATGGAAGTTGTCGACCACTACATGTTCCGCGTAACTCGAAACGCCGACCTGGTGCTCGAGGAGTCGGAGGCCGACGATCTGCTGGAGGCGATTTCAATCGAGTTGACCCGTCGCCGGTTCGGACGGGCAGTCCGGCTTGAGGTCGAAACCGATATATCGCCGAATAGCCTGGCGGTGCTGACCCGCCAGTTGCAGATGGACTCACGCGACATCTATGTGTTGCCAAGTCCTTTGGACCTGACCGGTCTGATGTCGTTGTATTCGATAGATCGACCCGACCTGAAATGGGAGTACTGGAAGGGCGTCACGCAGGTGGCACTGGCCCAGGTCGATGGATCACCACCCAACTTGTTCAGCGTCATCAGGGAACGGGACATCCTCGTCCAACACCCGTACGATTCGTTCACGAGCTCGGTTGAAGAGTTTCTGAGCCAGGCCGCCCGCGATCCGGATGTGCTCGCCATCAAGCAAACCCTCTATCGGACCGCCGACGATTCGGCCATCGCTCGCGATCTCATCGTCGCTGCCGAACGGGGAAAACAAGTGGTGGCACTCGTGGAACTCAAAGCCCGATTTGATGAGGAGCGCAACATCGAGTGGGCTAGGAAGCTGGAGACGGCCGGTGTCCATGTCGTCTACGGATTGGTCGGGCTCAAAACGCACGCCAAAGTGTCACTCGTCGTCCGCCAGGATTCCGACGCCATCCGCCGATATGCCCACATCGGCACGGGCAACTACAACGGGTCAACGGCGCGAACCTACGAGGATGTCGGCTTGTTCACCTCGAACCCGGAGATCACCGCCGACCTCGGTGACCTTTTCAATTTCCTGACTGGCCACAGCCGACAGGTCGACTACCGCAAGCTGGCCGTCTCTCCGTACTCGGGGCGCCAAACGGTGACCGCCTTGATCCGCAAGGAGGCCGAAGCCAACGATGGCAACGTTGTAATGAAGTTGAATAGCCTCGTCGACGCCGACATCATCGACGAGCTGTACGCAGCCTCCCAGGCGGGTGTCAAGGTCGATCTGTTGGTGCGGGGCATCTGCTGCCTCCGCCCCCAGGTTCCCGGGCTCTCGGAGAACATCACGGTGCAGTCGGTGGTCGGTCGGTATCTGGAACATTCCAGAATTCTGCGGTTCGGAAGCGAAGCACGTGGCTATCAGTTCTGGATCGGTTCTGCAGACATGATGCCCCGTAACCTCGATCGACGAGTCGAAGCATTGACCCCGGTCGAGGCTCCGGAACTCCAGGCCCGACTGCAGCAGATCATCGAGGCAATCCAGACCGACGATACGCTGACCTGGGTGCTCGATGCCAACGGCAAATATCGGAAGCTGGACGGGCACACCGTCGACGCCCATGTCCTGCTTCACGAGTTGGCCGTCCTTCGCTCGGTGGACGACAAGGCCTAGGACCCCGTCTAGAACGGTCCCAGACGGCGGTTAGCCGACCACCCGGATCCCGGACTTCCACACGGAGTCGATGGTCCACGCGTCGAAGTCGAGCGGGTCGCCGCTGATCACCGTGAGGTCTGCCCGTTTACCTGGCGTTAGCGAACCGACCTCATCGCCCAGTCCAAGCAAGTCGGCGGCCGATTGCGTGGTCGCCACCAAAACATCTAATGGATCCATCCCCCCCGCCACCATCAGGCTCAACTCGTCCAGATTCTCGCCGTGAGGAGTCACGCCAGTGTCAGTCCCCATGGCAATCTTGACGCCCGCTTTGACAGCGTTGGCGAACGACTGGCGATGTATATCCGTGACTTCGGCGGCCTTTCGAAGCGACGCCTCCGGAATCCGGGCTCCCGCTGCCGCGGCCTTGGCGACACCAGTTGGGGCGATCAGCGTCGGGACCAGATACGTTCCGTGCTGGATCATCAGTTCGATCGCTTCGTCATCGAGGTAGATGCCGTGCTCAACCGATCTGACTCCCGCCCTCACCGCGTTCTTGATGCCATCGGTGGCCTGGGCGTGGGCCATCACGTACAAACCTGCCGACGTAGCCTCTGCCACGAGAGCCTGCAGTTCCCCGCTGTCAAAATGAGCGTGGCGCGGATTGGACCGTGGGGACATCACCCCGCCAGAGGTGGCGACCTTGATGACATCAGCGCCGGCCCGTACGAGTTCCCGCACCTTCTTGCGAACTTCCTCGGGACCGTCAACCACCGTCCGCGGCGCTCCAGGATGGGCGCCTTCCAGAACCCGCATGTGCATGCCGGAAGCCAACCAGCCGTCCCCGTGCCCGCCGGTTTGCGAGAGCATCCCGATAGCGATCAACATGTTCGGTCCAGCGATCAGCCCATCATCGACGGCCCGCTTGACTCCAAGATCGGCACCGCCGGCATCGCGAATGGTGGTAATACCTGCTTCGAGGTTTGCCCGCAGATTGGCGATCGCTTTGTAAAAGCGGAGCGAATACGGCTCCTGCATCGCCCCGAAGAGATCCATCGATGAAAACATGACATGGACATGGCAGTCGATGAGTCCCGGAAGGATGGTCCGTCCGCTCATGTCCACCGACGTATCGCCGTCCAGACCGGGACCGACTTTGGTTATTCGGCCGTCGGAGACGACGACGTCGTGGGCCAGAAAGGACTTTGTTTCGACGTCGAAGATGTTGCCGCCGGTCAGGACGGTTCTCACGTGCCCATCCCGGTCAGTAAGACGGCAACCATGGCATCCGTGACTTCCTTGCGTCGGGCGGCGGGATCGGGCGAGTCGATGAGAGCCTTGGCAGCCGACATGATCAAATCCTGAAGAAACCGCCCGACCAGGTCATAGGGCAGGGCTTTCAACTCGCCATGCTCCACCCCGTTTCGATAAATCGTCACGAACTCCGCCGACAGTCCCCGATGGGCCCGCCCGACTCGTTCCTGGGCCTCTATCGACAGCTTGGCTACTTCCCGGTGCAGGATGAGACCGAGCGTTGGATCGGTCGCCACGAAGTCGACCATGGCAACGGACAACGCAGCCAGTCGCTCCTTCCACGAGAGCCCGTCGGGGATGCGCTTGACCAGATCCTCAATGGTGGAGGGCAGCGTCTCCTCGACCAGCGTGGCCAGAAGATCCTCTTTGTCACGGAAGTAGTCATAGAGGGTGGTCCGGCCGATCCCGACGGCCGCCGCCACGTCGCCCAGCGCCACGTCCTCATAGCCCGATTCACCAAAAAGTCTCTCCGCCGCGTCAAGCACCTGGGCACGAGTGAGTTCCTTGTGCTCTTCAATATTGGCGGCTCTGATCCGGGGCATACCGCAATGGTAGGACATCAGGCGAGTTGGGCGGGACGCAGAGAGCGATCGAACCACTACGATCACGAGCCACGACACAAAGGATCAACCGATGACTGCCACGATCGTGCTGGGCGCACAGTGGGGCGACGAAGGCAAAGGCCGGGTCGTCGATCATTTCTCCAAACAAGCCGACATGGCCGTACGTTTCCAAGGCGGAAACAATGCCGGCCACACGATCGTCATTGGCGAGGAGAAGTTTGCGCTGTCGATGACTCCCAGTGGCGTCCTGTACCCGCATGTGGTCCCTGTTATTGCCTCGGGGACCGTCATAGACCCCAAGGCGCTCCTCGCCGAATTGGCCATGCTTGAGGGACGTGGAGTCTCCACCGCCAAGCTGCGGATTTCATCCAACGCCCACCTGATCATGCCGTATCACCGCAAGATGGATGCGATCCAAGAGCGATATCTGGGACGCAATCAGATCGGCACCACCAAAAAGGGCATTGGCCCGGCTTACACGGATAAATTCGCTCGATCGGGGATCCGGGTGCAGGACCTGTTCGATCCGAAGATCTTCCGCGACAAGCTCACGCTTGCCCTCGTGGAAAAGAACAAGATCTTGACTCGCGTCTACAACCAGCTCCCGATGGACGCAGATGAAATCGCCGACGAATACCTTGGCTACGCCGAGCAGTTGATGCCGTTCGTTACCGACACCTCGCTGCTGGTCTGGAATGCCATTCATGACGGCAAGAAGGTCGTGTTCGAAGGCGGCCAGGGCACTCTGCTCGACGTTGACCACGGCACCTATCCGTTCGTCACATCATCGAACCCCACGGCCGGGGGGGTCCTGACCGGCACCGGGATCGGCCCGAAAGATATCGACGAAGTGATCGGGGTTACGAAGGCGTACCTGACCCGGGTTGGGACCGGTCCTTTCCCCACCGAACTCCTCGACGAAACCGGAGATCGGATGATCGACCTCGGGAAGGAATACGGAGTTGTCACGGGACGACGCCGACGGGCCGGGTGGCTCGACGTAGTCGCTCTCCGCTACGCCGTGCGCATCAACTCCCTGACGTCAGTCTTTCTTACCAAGCTCGACATCCTGTCAGCCTTCGACGAAATCAAGGTCTGCGTTGGATACACATCCCTTGGCGAGCAGTACAGCGAGTTCCCCCGCCAGCAGCGAGTTCTTTACAACTGCCAGCCAATCTACGAAACCCTGCCGGGATGGGGTGCGGACATCACCGGCACCAGGGCGTTCGTTGACCTCCCCAAGGAGGCGCAGCAGTACGTTGAATTCGTTGAGGACCAGCTCAAGACTCCGTGCGACTGGATCTCGGTAGGCCCCGAACGCGAGCAACTCCTCACCAGGCGATGAGCCAACGTGTCCTGCTTATCGGAGGCGGCGGCCGCGAGCACGCCATCGGATGGAAACTGAGTCAATCTGACCAGGTTTCCGAAATCATGAGCCTCCCTGGGAACCCGGGTTTGGCGACCATCGGCCCCACCATCGAGGGGATCGATCCGACCGACGTAGGCGCTGTGGCAGCCTTCGCAAAAGCGCAAGGTGTCGACCTGGCGGTCATCGGCCCGGAAGCACCGCTGGCAGCCGGACTGGTTGACGCCCTTACGGCTTGGGGGATCCGGGCCTTTGGGCCCACCCGATCGGCCGCCAGGCTCGAGTCGTCCAAGACATTCGCCAAGCAGGTCATGGACCGCGCCGGGGTGCCGACCGCCGCCTGGGGTTCGTTCGATGATCCGGAAGCCGCCAAACACTTCATGCGCTCTCAGACCGCCCCCTACGTCATCAAAGCCGATGGTCTGGCTGCCGGCAAGGGGGTGCTCGTCACTGACAAACTAAGCGAAGGCGATGCCTGGATTGACGACTGTTTGAGTGGCCGGTTCGGCGAGGGCCAGGTGGTGATCGAAGCCTTCCTTGATGGCCCGGAACTCAGCATCTTTGCGGTGTGCGATGGCACCGATGCAGTCTTGCTCGAACCAGCCAGGGACTACAAACGACTACGCAACGGCGACCATGGTCCCAACACTGGAGGGATGGGTGCCTACAGCCCCGTCGACGGGCTTCCGGATGGGATCATGGAGTTCACGCTCGATCAGGTGGTACGTCCTGTTCTCGCCGCGATGGCCGATGAAGGCACCCCCTACGTCGGGTTTCTTTACGTCGGGTACGTGCTGACCGCCGAAGGCCCATCGGTCCTTGAATTCAATTGCCGTCTCGGCGACCCCGAAACCCAGGTAGTACTCCCCCGGTTACGAAACGACCTTGTCGATCTCATCGACGCAGCCCTCGATGGCCGCGTGGGTACCGTGCTGCTCGAATGGTCCGAAGTCGCAGCCGTCAACGTAGTCCTGGCCGCCGAGGGCTACCCGGAGAATCCTGTCAAGGGAACGCGGCTCAAGCGCCCTACGCTCCCCGACGGCGTCACCCTTTTTCATGCAGGCACGACCACCGACGAAAACGGCGCAGTAATCGCAACAGGCGGCCGGGTCCTCAATGTTGTGGCTCTCGGACCGACCATCGACGAGGCCCGAACACTTTGCTACAAAGCGGTCGATACAATCCGCTGGCCCGGCATGCAATACCGATCTGACATAGCGAGGAACACATGAGCAAAGTCGCAATAGTTATGGGGTCCGGGAAAGACCGTCCCGTCATGGAGAAGGCGGCGACCACCCTCGACTCATTCGGAGTGGAGAACACCATCGCGGTGATGTCTGCCCACAAGACGCCCGATGTTGCGCTGGCCTTCGCGGAAAACGCCGCGTCCGACGGATACTCGGTAATCATCGCCGGAGCAGGCAAAGCCGCCCACCTGGCAGGTGTCATGGCCGCCAAGTCCCTACTGCCGGTCATCGGCGTGCCACTATCGGCTTCGCTCGATGGCATGGATGCGTTGTTGGCGACTGTCCAAATGCCGACGGGTGTTCCGGTAGCGACAGTTGCGATAGACGGGGCGACCAACGCCGCGTTGTTGGCGGTCGCCATTCTGGCGCTCGCAGACCCCCAGCTCACCGAGCAGCTGAACGCCTACCGGGACCGCCTAGCGAAAGTCACTCTCGAGGGCTAGGTCCTTGCGGGGCAACCTCAATGAGAATACGGACCAACCGTCCGTGTATTCGTAACCCAATTCTCCGCCCATCAGTTGGGCGAGTTGGCGCGAAACGGTGAGGCCCAAACCGACGGCGACGCTGCGGGTGTTTTGGGGGCCGGATGTGTTGAATGGCTCAAAGATCTCTTCTTGGCGGTCCTCGGCGATTCCCGCTCCGTCGTCGCGCACATGAATCGTTACCCAGTCGTCGGTGACGGTTGAGGTGATCTCAACGGTGGGACCGCCATACCTGCGGGCGTTGGTGAGCAGGTTCCGAATAACTTGCCGAACCCTGACCGGGTCAGCCCAGATATCAACGGGTTCGACATCGATATGTAGCGAATTGAACTCACTCAGCATAGGGTCTGACGCGGTGCGCACCTGAGAATCCGCCCGCACCAGGACCGGCACCACCGAAAGCGTGCCGATGTCCGCGCGAGCTCCGACCATGAGGTCCTCGACAATGCTCGAGACCTCCTGTGCCTGTTCGGCAATCATGGCCATGATGTCGGCCATCTCTTCCTGCTGCCCATTCAACGCGCCGGAGTGCAACAACTCGGTGAAACCAAGCACGGCCGTCAACGGCGTGCGCAACTCATGAGAAACGCTCGCAACGAACTGATCCTTAGATCGAATCATCTGCTCCATGTGAGCCTTTTCGGCGGCGGCCCGCAGGGCGCTCAGGTCGTGGGCGACGAAACTGTTGTATGCCTGGCTGCTGGATCCGGCCCGCTCGTGATGGATGAGGGTGATGGCGTGATCGGTGGGTTCCCCTTCTACCGGGGTAAGAACCACCTCGCCGACGAATCGGCCATCAAGCATCAGGTCCGGGAGCGCCTCGTGCCAGATATCACCGGCCGGGCCGAGGAGGTCCGTGATGCGCGGGTGATCGGTTTCCGCGAGACCAAAGAAGGCCATCGCCGCCGGGTTGGCGCTTTCAACTTTCTCCCAGGTATCGATGATGAGAACCAGATCATCGGCCGCTTCAATGATCTCATGGAAACGACTGGCAACTGCTCGCGAGCGGGCGAGTTCACGATCCACGGTACGTCGCCGCAACGCTGACGTTATCGCCCGGCCCATATTCAAAGAGTTGACGTGGTCGAGAATGAGAAAGTCGTCCGCGCCCTGATCGATGGTGAGCACCCCCGCTTCCTCCGAATCAAGATGAACCAACGAGATGATGGGAATGTCGCTCAGGACTTCACGAAAAGTCTCGACGCCCGTTTTGCCAACGGCCCCGGGGAACGCCGCTTCCATGACAACGGCATCGATGGTGTTGTTGTTGATGACCCCCATTGCGGTACCCGGGTTGTCGATCACAATTACCTCACGGGCCATTGCGTCGCCGACGAGTTCCTTTATGAGCTTGGCCGTGATTGGTTCATGCGCCAGAACCAGCAGCGTGTCGAGTCGCCTCATGCTGGGAGCCGATGCGGCACGTCCACCGTTCGATCGTCGGGATCGTGAATCCGTGGTTCAAAGGGCGGCGCGAAGCTCCCCGGCAAGATTCCCATTGTCCGCCACGTCGATGCCGCTGAGGTCCAACCAGGACGCCATATGCGCGAGTTCGACGGCGAGCGCCGGTGCAACCCGGGAAGACTCTTGTCCGTCTTCCATAAATGTTCCACGTACTAGTAATCGGCTTAACTGACGGTCAGACTTGAGGTCAACTCTTGCAACCAATTTGCCATCCAAAAGGAACGGCATCACGTAATAACCGTAGATCCGCTTCGGTTCGGGAACGTAGATCTCAATCCGGTAATGAAAGTCGAAGAGCCGCTCCGCCCGATCCCGAGCCCAAACCACCGGATCGAACGGCGTCAACAGGGCTGCACCCCGGATCTGGCGGGGAATCTTGGCCTTTGGATCGAGGTAGGCAGGCTTGTCCCACCCGGCGACCTGCACCTCGACAAACTCACCCGCAGCGACCAGTTCGTTGATGAGTGGCCGGGCGACCGGCATCCGAATCCGGTAATAGTCCGCCAAATCGATGGCAGTGCCGATTCCATGATGCCGCAACGCCATTCGGAGCATTTCTTTGCGAGCATCGTGGGCCTCGATCAGCGGTTCCGCCAGGAGATCAGCCGGTACCACCCGCTCCGTAAGGTCATAAAACCTTGTGAAGTTGCGGCGATGGGAGCAGGTGATCTTGCCCGTCAGGAAGAGCCACTCAAGGACAACCTTGCCCTGCGAATTGCCCCACCAGGGCCCGGTGCGCTCTCCTGGATCGCTCAGATCGGCCACGGTAATCGGGCCTTTTTCCTGTACCTCGTGCAAGATCTGATCGACGTGGTGCGGATTGTCGGCCAGCAACTCCTTGATCACCCGCCAGGGACGGGCCGCTTCCATACGATGGCGGTACAGCGGATACGTCTCCATGGGTAAGAGCGAGGCTTCATGACCCCAGTACTCGAAGAGTTCACCGCGTTTGTAGGCAACTTCGTCTATCAAGTCCATGCGATACGGACCCAGCCGTGAGAACAGGGGCATGTAGTGGGATCGAACCGCAACATTGACCGAATCGAGCTGAAGGAGGCCGATTCGACCGAGCACCCGGCGAATGTGCCTTACATCAACCGCCCCCTTGGGCCGGGGATCATTGAACCCTTGGGCTCCCGAGCGCGATGCGGCGTGCCTGGTCGATGCTGACGGTGCGCATGACGGCCGAACCTAGTCAGCTCAAACGCTCCACGCCGTCATGACTCCGATCATCGCGACAATCCCCGCGGCGACGGCGAACGGGGTAACCAGCCCGGGAGCCGGCACGCGGCCTTCCCCATCGATTCGACGCCAAATATGGACGACCCCGAGAGCGCTGAGCCCGGCTGGCAGGATAAAAGCAAGGAAACCAACGGCGATGACACCAACCGACCCGTTTTCATGGGTGGCTCCTACCGACGCCAGCCAGAGCCCGGTCAACACGCCGGGAGCCCCGGCGGAAGCTCCCAACGCCAGGGCGTTCGGAACCGTCCACGGTCGGACTTCGACCCACACGAGCGCCGGCGCCACAAGCAGTACGCCGATGACGGCCGGGAAATAGGTTCCAAATCCGAGGAGGCGGATTGGTAAGAAGAACCCGCCGTAGAGCCTTGCCAACATCAGCCCAACCGGAACCACCATCACGCCAAAGGTGATAATCGCGCTCGCCAGCATCACGAGCGCCACGGTCCCCCACGACACCGGAGTCCCCGCCCGAAACTGCTGGTAGACCTCGGCATAGTTCGGAAGACGTCCGTCGCTCTGGAGAGCCGGCTCGTTGCCGAGTGCGTCAATCGGACGACCCTGCTCGATCGGGACGCGACCGGTCAGCACGGCTTCGTCATCGAGCTGATCAGGAGTCTCGGGGACCGTGCCATTCAGGGCAGGTTCGTCCGAGACCGAATCACTCATGTCATTACGGCTGTCCCGTAACACAACACCTCGCTCATGGCGGCGGCCTTGCCGCGCGCCTGGCCGATCTGTGAGGTTTCGAATCGAACGTTGATCACCGCCGTTGCTCCGAGCCGCTTGGCTTCTTCGATCATCCGCAGACGGGCTTCGGCTTTGCCGCGTTGCATCATCGTCTGATACGACTTCATCTCGCCGCCGAAGAGTTGGCGATATTGCGCAAAGAAGTTCTTCAGGTAGTCCGATGCAATCACGACCTGACCGGTGACCAATTCACCCCGACTGGCTGTGATCCCTGCCGGCAACAGCGAAATGTCGATGACCGGAAACCCATGATGAATCGCCTCGCGCCTGGCAATGTCCTCAAAGTGTTTCTTCTCGCGAATCCGGCCGGTAATGATGAAGGCAATCGGTAGCCCGATCACCACCAATAGCCAGAAGAGCCCGAATACGATTCCTGCTACGTCCTCCATGATCAGACGACAGGTTCGACGGTGACGGCCGTGCCGTAGGCATAAAGCTCCGCAGCTCCAGCAGCAACCGAGGAAGTGGTGAACCGCACGTTGACTACCGCATTGGCGCCGAGCTGTTGGGCCTGGGCCATCATTCGCTCCATGGCCTGGCGGCGAGATTCCGTGAGTAGCTCGGTGTAACCGGTCAACTCGCCGCCAACCAGGTTCTTGAGCCCCGCCCCGATGTCCCGGCCGAGGTGTTTGGCACGGATGGTGTTGCCCTGAACCAAACCTTTCAAGGCCACGATCCGATGGCCGGGGACAGATTCTGTATTGACGACAATCATGACATTCCTTTTGGTTGGCTACGCCCAGACGCTTCGCTGACCGGACTGGTTCCCCATAAGAGTACGATCTGGCCGAGCCGAAACCGAGGACACAGGTGTGATCGAGCGATACAGCCTTCCGGATATGTCTCATATCTGGTCAGAAGAACACAAGTACTCATTGTGGAAAGAGGTCGAAACGCTGGTTGTCGAAGCGTGGGTGGATCTTCGGGTCGCCCCCATGGACGCCGCCACGGCGGTGCGTAACGCACCCGACGTTACCCCCTCTCAGGTTGACGAACGCGAAGCCGTGACAAACCACGATGTGGCGGCCTTCGTGGATGTGTTATCCGCCTCAGCGGGACCAGGCGGGGAATGGGTGCACTACGGCCTGACCTCGTCTGACGTCCTTGACACGGCGGGTGGAGTGCGGTTGCGCGAAGCCGCCGACTTGTTGCTCGACAAGGTCAGCGCCCTGCATGAGACCGTGAAAGCCAAAGCGATGGAGCACCGCGCAACGCCCATGATCGGCCGCACCCACGGGATCTGGGCTGAGCCGACCACGTTCGGTCTCAAACTCGCCAACTGGGCGTTCGAACTTGAACGGGACCATCGCCGACTGGCAGCCGCACGACGGTCGGTTGCCGTGGGCAAAATCTCCGGCGCCGTGGGAACCTATGCCCACACTCCCCCCAGCGTGGAAGCTTTCGTTTGCCAACGACTCGCCATCGGCATCGAGCCAGCCTCGAGCCAGATAACGATGCGAGATCGACACGCCGAATTCCTCCAGGCCATCGCCCTCACCGGAGCAACCATCGAACGGTTCGCCACGGAGATCCGACACCTTCAACGATCCGAAGTGGGCGAAGTCGGGGAAGCATTCCGGGCTGGCCAGAAGGGGTCCTCGGCGATGCCCCACAAGCGAAATCCGATCATGTCCGAGCGCATGACCGGTATGGCACGATTACTGCGGGGATACTCCCAAGTCGGCCTCGAAAACGTGGCGCTCTGGCACGAACGCGACATCAGTCATTCGTCGGCTGAACGGGTGGCCCTCCCCGACGCTTGTGGAACGCTCAACTACATGCTCGAGAAGTTCAACCGGTTGGTTCAGAACCTGCGCGTTGACACGGCGCGGATGCAGGCGAACCTGGATGGGACAGGCGGATTGATCTTTTCTCAGGCGGTCATGCTCGAACTGATCGACAGCGGACTCACCCGCGACGAGGCGTACCGGATTGTGCAACGCAACGCCATGGCAGTCTGGGAAGACGGCGGGCAACTGCATGACCGTCTGGCCAGCGATCCGGAGGTGGCGCTCTCGAGCGAATTGCTGGCCGAATGCTTCACGATGAAACGTTTCTTGCGCAACGCCGACATCGTCTTTGAGAGGCTTGCCGGGTCTGAGCTTGTTGAGCTGGCGACCTAGCGGGCCGCCGGGGCATACACGCCGGCGAGAGCCTCATTGAACGATGAGGTTGGCGCCAGTACGAGGGCACCTTGTGGGGTGCGGTAGTTTTCGTAATTCAGCGAGATCCGGTTGACCTGCGACTTCCCCAGTCCCCGATACTGCCAGGCCAGCGCGAGAGCGTTGGAGAAAGAAAGGTTCGAGTCGAGGCGTACGGCGTTGGACAGCGATGTGGCGACGCTCTGAAAGGAACCGAGCGACGAGAAGGACGTCAACTTCTGGGCTACGAGAAACATAACGTCTTGCTCCTTGCGTTGCCTGGTGAAGTCGGATGCGCCGATCGATACCCACTCTTCATTGATGAGCTGCTCGGTGCTCCTGGAACGCACCCAGGCCAGCGTGGTAGCTCCATTGGCTCGAATACATCCGGCGTTTACTTCCAGTTTCGACTTGGCATCGCGAGTTGGATGATCGAAACACAGGTCGACGCCGCCCAGGACATCGATCACTTTGGCGAACCCCTCAAAATCGACGACGGCAAAATGATCAATCGTGATCCCCGTGAAGTCGGCGACGGTCAGCGACAACAACGTAGGCCCGTTGGCTACGCCCTTACATCCGCCCAAGTTGGCGTTGATCCGCGAATACTGCCCCGTGCAGGCGTTCGGCACGTATAGATCGCGAGGCAGCGACATCATGATCGGGGCGGCGCCATCGGTGGGTTGCAGCATCAAGAGGATCACATCGGCGAGATACCCGGAAGCGTCTGCTCCGATAATCAAATAGGCGTTGAACATCTCATCTGGCAACGGCGGATTCGTGGCGAACGGATTCTTGTACTTCGACGCTTCAACGAGTCGGGCTTGGGCGGCGGCCGCTTCGAGAATGTCATCCTGCAGTTGCTCGTCCAGTCGGGCCAACTCCTCAGCAAGCATCGCCTGCTCAAGGGCGGCGATGTCGATGCCGGCGGCTTCGACTTCCTCGTCGGTGAGCTGCTCCCTGACCAGTACGGACTTGGCGGGGTCGTACTCGACCTGGTCGGCCTCGAACTTGCCAGCCAGGTTATAGACCCAGAGCGATACGACCAACCCAACCAGCAGAACTGATCCGATCAGATAGCGGGTCCAGTGGACCGCCGAGGCGTATTCAAGAAACGAACGTCGCTGTTCCCGGTGTGTCATCGCCGAGCGATGGTAGCGGCCGATAGGGCGGTCCCTAAAGTCACTTGTCCGGGCACGGTGGAGCGCCATACGGAGTCCGCCGCGCCTCGGTAGCGGCATGCATCCTCGACATGCGGTGTAGTCACCCGCACCATTCTCCGTTGCCGATCACTTGATCGCGCATCGCAGTCCCCAGTCGTAGGGCTGATAGCTGACCGGCGGATCCGTTTCGGCCACCCATCCCCGGAGGTCGTCGGCCAGAAACGGTTGAATCGCTCGGACCACGTTCCGCTTTGACCCCGGCACCCAGGTGGGCATCGACGCCGGCCGGGTAAAATCGCCCCCGAACCACTTGAACACGCGCGACAGAGTCAACTCGTTGCCGGCGCGCACTGCCCCGCCCCCGGCCAGGAACACCCGCATTTGGTCGTCAAGCTCACGATCCAATCGGACAGCTGTGTAGGGAGTCGCCCGCAACGTCGGGCAAGAAACTGATCCACATACAAGGGCGCCGTGGACCCGCGGATCGCCGAACTGGCGGACCTTTCCGTGTTCGATGCCGTCAAGTGACAGGGCTTCACCACTGACCCGCACAAAGGGAGCGCTGAACCCACCCGGTATTCTTAGGACCGATTCCTCGCCCCGTTCGTCGGCCTGTGCGGCAAGGCGCAGGGCTCCGCCGTTATAGAGGTTGATCCAGTAGGCCTGCGCGGCAGGACGCGACAACCTATCTGGGTCGACCGATGCCATCTCGGCCAGGTAGGCATCGAGATCAGCCACCGCCAATCGCAGCCCATGGGGTCCCGACTCGGCAAGGCGGGTCAGCACCCCGGCCAGATACTGCTGATCGACCGGGGTGAGATCCGCCGGCGCATCCCGCCAGCCTGGTTTGCGAACGCGCACCAGGACATTGGCGACCGACCAGGCCACAGCTATCGGATTGGGACCACTCATGGCAGTATCAACCGAAAGTGCTGGCGTCGTGTTCCCATGGAGGTCACCTTGCGGGTGGACCAATCAACTCAGGCCGCCACCGAAGCGGCAACCGTCATGCTCGTGCGCGATGGGACATCTGTTGAGGTTTTCCTGCTTGAGCGACACATCGACTCCGACTTCGTGGGAGGGGCTTGGGTCTTCCCCGGCGGCAAAGTCGACAAGGCCGACGAACGATTGCCGCCATCAGCTCTGGCCGGGCACCCACCTCCGGCACTCGTGGAACAAGTCGGTGAGGGCCCGGCCACCGCGTTGTGTGTTGCGGCCATCCGCGAGACCTTCGAAGAATCTGGGGTGTTGCTTGCTCATACTGGAACAGGCCCGGTCACGGCAGCCGACCTCCAGAGCGATCCCTATGTGGCCGCCCGTCGGAAGCTGGCGGATCGCCACAGCAAATGGAACTGGTCGAGATGGCTGGAAAACGAGCGCCTTCGACTCGACCTCTCGAAGCTGGCCTGGTGGTCGTGGTGGGTCACCCCGGTCGGGGTCCACAGACGTTTCGACACCAAATTCTTCGTGGCCACCGTGCCCGAGGACCAGGTGGCTGGGCACGACAACATTGAGACAACGAACTCACGATGGGCGAGTCCTGCCATGGCGTTACAGGCCGCAGAATCAGGATTGGCGTCGATCATTCTGCCCACCCGAAAGAACCTCCAGCAGATAGCCGGGTATCCCGACACCGCTTCAATCGTGGTCGCCGGCACAGATCCACACTTCGCTCGGCCTCGCATCGAACCGCGCGTAATCATCGGCGAAGACGGACAAGTCCTGGTCATCCACGAGAGCTTCGACCAACCCGAACCGGTGTAGCCCTGGCTGCGACAACGTCCCACTAAGCTGCAGACATGCCTGTTGTGATTGAAAACACACCGAATCCGAACGCGTTAAAATTTACCGTTGGCGTGCCGGTAGGCGGACCGCAGACGTTCCTCCCGGGGCAGACCGACGGAAACGAGCTAGCGGAAGGCCTCGTCAACATTCCTGGCGTAAGTTCCTGCTTCATGACCGCCGATTTCGTAACCCTGAACAAGGAACCTGAGGGCGATTGGAACGTCATCGCCCCAGCAGCTGAAACCCTGCTCGCTGCCCATTACGACATCTAGCGCCGACGCCTAGGGAGCATCCACTTCGACGGCGACCGGGAGTCCCCGTTCGTCGCGCACCATCACGTACCAGTTACCGGCCGTTTCCCAACCGCCCAGGATCTCCTCTTCGGGTCCGATGGCCGCAACGTCCAGAATCGTCGACGGCACCTCAGTCAGGGTCTCCGGTCGCATCACGACCTGATCGTGGGCTGCCCGCCGGATCGGAACGCTCACCTCGGCCGCGCCATCCTCCATCGAAACGAACACGGAATACGCGCTCACTGGCAGGCGCCGGGGATCATCCCCAAGTTCCAAAAGGCCCACTCGCATCGTGACCAGCCACCGCTGGGGTTCATCGGTCACGTCAGCCGAGATCACGGCAATCCATTCCACGTAGACCGCCGTGGTTGCGGTACCGTAGGGATGGATCTCAGGCGTTTCGTCGGATAGGTAAGCCCGGAGATACTCCGAC
Organism: uncultured Acidimicrobiia bacterium; assembly: GCA_963847455.1. Lineage (GTDB taxonomy): Bacteria > Actinomycetota > Acidimicrobiia > Spongiisociales > JAENVV01 > JAENVV01. The sequence goes on along the minus strand of CAWKAG010000061.1, from coordinate 63,446 downwards.
GCGATCGCGGCTACCGCCCGTTCGGATTCCGGAACGACGGCCCGAAGATCCGCTTCAGTCACCCGGGCCATTGCCGCCAAGGTCGTTACGGACGCCTCCGGCAAACGAGTTTCAGCAGCTGAGATAAAAGAGGAATCCGGCACCGGCGGCACAGAATTCGCCCGATTCGCCCACCACCACCCGGCGACCACCAGGGTGACGCAAACTGCCCCCGCGATCGCCACCAGCTGCTGACGAGAAGCTGCGCCGGGGCGCTCGCGGGGTCGCAGTTGATCCCACGGCACAAATTCGACTCGTTCCCCGTCATCTATCGGTTGCATGGCGACTCCATCGGCTGGCGGGGAAGAGCGGGAGGCCTCGAACGTACGACAATCACGCAAACGATTCAAGAGGTTCAACGGGAACCGAACCACAGTCGGCTATCGTTCAACCCGCATGACGACCACAAAAGCAGACCCCAAGCCCGGGCGGTGGATTCTCCCGCTCGTGATCATCGGCATGGTGATCTTCACGTACGTCTTTGTCGGCAACATCCGCGACAACACCCAGCCGGCCGACATCGACCCCATCGGGATTGGCTCCACGGACACCACCCAACCCGAGACAGGTTCGTCGATCCCACCAACCACCCAGCCAACCGGGGTCGTGGTGGATGCCGAATCGATCGCCTACCTGGAAAGAATCACCGAACTCGACGCCAACCTGACGGCGCTTTATACGACGATGCTGCAAACCAACGACGATTTCGATGCCCGCACGGTTGCCTACGCCGCCGCTCGAGATGAGATTCGTGACACGATCAACCCAGGCTTTGTTTCGTGGGCTGCCGACGTCAAGGCGACGGTCGCCCCGGACACGAACGCCGAACTGACCGCACTCAGTACCGAACTCGCCGGGCGGGCCGACTCAGTCGTGCAAGCCACGATCGACATTCTGGCCGGGCTGCAATCATCGGACACCGGTGAGGCGAGGGCCGCCGCACTCGCCGATCTCAAAACCCAGGTAGAAGGATTCAACGCGGCCGTGGCCGCCGCCAACGGCTAACGCGGGCCTAACCGGCGAATCGCTCCTCCAACACAGCGGAGAGTCGGCGTTCGCCTACCCCACCGACGAACCACCAGAAACCAGTGGCCAGAGATACGATGATCAACGAACCCAGGACCACCAGGTACGTCACGGTGGCAGCCGTTCCCAGTTGGAGGAGCGTGGCCCACCCCGCCCACAGGCCAACCACCATGGCCCACACACCATTGGCAGTAACGAAGATCGTCATGAAGGAGAACCACGACCACGGACCCCTGACCGGGACAGCCACAACCTTGCGGACTCGGAGCGGAAAGAGATAGGCACTCTCCAGGGCCGCCGCGACGAGTACCCCGTCAGCGCCGTGCTCGTTGAGAAACCCTTCAAGTGCTTCTGCATAGTGCCGGGCCATGATGAGATAGCTGGCGTCGAATGCCGTTTGAGTAGCGCCCCAGAGGCAAACAAACGGCACGATCAGGAACGCCTCGGGTACCCCCCACCAGCCGAGCGCCAGCAGGCCGACGACCACCAGGAGCGCGGTTCGGACGTCGTTGAAAAACAAACGGTGATACATACCAACCATCGCTCGCATCCTCCCAAGCTGGCGGCTGGCGTGATCCGTAGCGTTCATAGCATCCGTGCTCATGCGTCCGCTAGCCACACCGCCGCCGGGTCTTGATCAGACACCACGACTCCACCAGTGTGCTCCACAGTGAGGGCAAGAACCGCCACGGTTCCCTCGATACGCAGCGACGTCAGATGCGGATCAGGTCCAAGTACGGCGGCGCTGACGACCTCGCCATCGACTACTGCCCACAACTGGTAGGTCAGTTCGTCTGACAGAGGAGGCAGCGTGCTATCGACAATAAGTGCGCTTCCGTCGGGTTGGATGACGAAGGTAATGGATCCGGCGTCACCGGAAAGTACCGCCTGAAGAGCGGAGGGATCACTCAACGCAGCCACTGCGAGCCGGTCGGGGGCCACCTCGTCGAGTTCACGATTCTGGGCGTCGATCGCGATCATTTGCTGGGCGACCGTCGCTTCCAAATTGACGACCCGCCGTTGCTGGAACACGACGACCCCGCCGAGCGCAACGATGGCGATGGCTGCCACCATGGCCAGCCACGGTCTGGGTTGGGGGGTCATCCGAGTGCGGTAGGACCGAACCGACCGCAGTATTCTCGCCCAGAGCGACCTGGGCGTCTGCGTGCCTGGCACGAATTCGGCAGCGACATCCAAGAACTGAGCGACTTCGGTACAGCACATCGTGCATACCTCAAGATGTGCCTCGATCAGCTCCCGCTCGCTCTGGTCTACTGCGTCGAGAGAGTACGCGCCAAGCAGCTCGATTATTTCACCATGATCCATGCGAGCGCCTAGACAGCAACAATACCGAGCTGGCCCATCGACTCTTGGAGTCGGCTTAGTCCACTGCGAATGCGGCTCTTAACCGTTCCCTCGGCCATACCTAGGCGGATTGCTACCTCCCGATATGTCAGACCACCGAAATAGGCGAGTTCGATTACGTCACGTTCGCGCTCGGGGATGGTCTCAAGGGCAGTTCGAACTTTTGATGCGACCGTCACTTGCCATACCTCGTCATCGACATTCGGGACCGAATCGACCCTTAGTAGGGCATCCCGTTCTTCACGTATACGTCGCGAGGACTCAGACCGGATGACATCGATTGAACGACTGTGCGTCTTGGCGAGAAGAAACGTACGCAGCGACCCGCGTGAGGCGTCGAAGGCTTCCGGCTTCTTCCACAACGAAACGAACACATCCTGAGCGATGTCCCTGGCCATCTCTTCGTCTCGGATTACACGCTTGGCGAGTCCGAACACCTGATTGCCATGACGCCGGTAGATCTCGGCCAGTGCCGACTCGTCGCGATCGGCCAAGCCGTCTACGAGATCAGCATCCTCCAACGTTCGTTCGTCGAGATACAACATACCTGCCCCTTCTTGTGTATCCACAGTTTTAGCACTAAAAGCAGTTACCTGTCAAATAAACTCGGCGCTATAGTCACCAATATGAAGACAGAAAGACTCTCGCTCCAGGACGCCGCCGATGAACTCGGGGTCCACTACATGACCGCTTATCGCTATGTGCGACTGGGAAAACTGGTGGCGGAGAAGTCGGGAGGCGTCTGGGAAGTACTCCGGTCTGACCTCGATGCCCTCATCGAGTCGGGTGGGCAACAACCCGCCGCTAAAAGCACTAAAAGGTGGGATCAGCAGCTACTGGCCGTACTGCTTGCCGGTGACGAAGGAGCATCGTGGCAGGTCGTCGAATCCGCGCTCGCCTCAGGGCATGAACCCTCTGTCGTCTATTCCGAGATGATCTCACCGGCTTTGCGCGAGATCGGTGGAAAATGGGAGCGAGGCGAGATCGACGTTGCCGACGAACACCGCGCCAGCCTGATCGCCACCCGCCTGGTCGGACGCTTGTCGCCCCGATTTCATCGACGGGGCCGACCAAAGGGAACCTTCATCGTCGCGGCGGCGCCGGGGGACTTCCATTCCCTGGCGGTGATGATGCTGAGCGACCAGATCCGGGGGGCCGGCTATCACACAATCGACCTGGGCGGAGCGGTTCCCGTCGACTCGCTACGGCGCACCGTTGCCGAAACCGAGCCCTTGACGGCAGTCGCAATCACGGCGTTCCGGCCGGACAACGAAGCTTCCATCCGGGCTGCGATCGCTGCAGCGCGGTCAGCCACCGACGTACCGATCTTTCTGGGTGGACCGGCGATCGATGGACCCAACCACGCCAAGGGACTGGGAGCAACTGCCTACGCCGAGAAGGTCGACGACGCGCTGGAAGCGCTATTGAGCCTCGACGACTCCTGAACAGTCAGACCGAGCCCGGCCGCTTTTAACCACGTGATGCCCCTCTGAGGGGCATCACGCTTTTGGACGATGCTTTGCTATTCGGTTGCCTGGGAGCACACCGTTTCGGTAATGAGTCGGGTGACGACATAGGGATCGCAGTTGGCGTTGGGGCGCCGATCTTCGATATACCCCTTGCCTTCCTGAGCAACCTGCCACGGGATCCGCACCGAGGCCCCCCGGTTCGACACGCCATAGGAGTACTCGGTCCACGGAGCGGTTTCATGGAGACCGGTCAAGCGGTGTTCGATATCGGCACCGTAGTGTTCGATATGCTCCTCCGCCCGGGTCCCCAGCGCTTCGCACGCCGCAATGATCGGATCGTAACTCTCGCGCATCTGCTTGGTGGAGAAGTTCGTGTGGGCCCCGGCCCCGTTCCAGTCGCCCTTTACGGGCTTTGGGTCCAGCGTCGCTGCGATACCGAAGTCTTCTGCGGTGCGATACAACAACCAGCGAGCCAGCCAAAGATGATCGGACGCCGCCACGGGCGACAGTGGACCAACCTGGAATTCCCACTGCCCGATCATCACCTCGGCGTTCGTCCCGGAGATTTCGATACCGGCATCCATACAGTTCTTCGTGTGTGCCTCGACGACGTCACGGCCATAGATCTCGTCGTCGCCGACGCCGCAGTAATACCCTCCTTGAGGGGCCGGGTAGCCGTGCGACGGCCAGCCATGTACCCGTCCGTCTTTGAAGAACGTGTACTCCTGCTCGATGCCGAACCACGGTTCAAAGCTGGCGTACTTCTGCTCAACAGCCAGACAGGCCGCCCGGGTATTGCTGGGGTGGGGTTCCATGTCGACCGTCAGAACCTCGCACATGACGAGGACGTCATCACCACCCCGAATCGGATCAGGGAGCGTCAGTACGGGACGGAGCACACAGTCGGAGTTCTTCCCTGGCGCCTGGTTCGTGGACGAACCATCAAAGCCCCAAATGGGCAGGCCTTCGCCTGAGGGTATGACCTTGGTTTTTGAACGAAGCTTCGAGGTGGGTTTGGACCCATCAATCCAGATGTACTCGGCTCGGTAACTCATTTAGACCTCACGGTTCTCGGCAGTTGCTTATGTGCTGAAGAAAGCGTCCCAGGAAGCCGTTTCATTGCCGTTACTCAAATGTGAACGCTGCGTTAACTCACCCGGCAACGTCGAAGCGGTCTGCGAGCCTGGAAGCGCAAGCCCTGGCCGAGTTTATCTGCACTCGCCACCGATTCGGCGGACCCTGGTCGGCCTGTTCGCCGGCCATATCTCGCGCTACCGTTACAACCCATGACGACTGACAAACAGGCCGAATACGTTCTCCAAACGGTTGCCAAACGCGGCATCCGCTTTATTCGACTTTGGTTCACGGACGTCCAGGGGTTCATGAAGTCGGTGGCCATCAGTCCGGCCGAGCTTGAAACGGCTCTCACCGAAGGCATGACCTTCGACGGATCATCGATAGACGGATACGCCAGAGTGCACGAGGCAGACATGATCGCTCGTCCTGACCCAACGACATTTCAGATCCTTCCCTGGCGCGAGCCAGACGGCGTCGCCCGGATCTTCTGCGACATCCACCATACGGACGGAACCGCCTTCGCCGGGGACCCTCGCAACGTCCTACGACGGAACCTGCGGGAGGCCGCCGACCTGGGCTATGCGTTCTATGTGGCACCGGAGCTTGAGTTCTTTTACTTCGCCGACTCAGGCCCCGAACCCAAGGTCCTCGACCACGGCGGCTACTTCGATCTCACGCCCCTCGACACCGCCCAGGAGTACCGGCGAACCACGATAGAACACTTGGAGAAGCTCGGAATTCCGGTTGAGCAATCCCATCACGAGGTGGCCCCTTCCCAGCATGAGATCACTCTTCGCTACGACGACGCCATGGCGATGGCCGACAACGTCATGACCTATCGGCTGACCGTGAAGGAGGTAGCTCTCGCCCATGGCATCTACGCCACCTTCATGCCCAAGCCACTCGAAGATCATGACGGTTCCGGGTTCCATACCCACATGTCACTCTTCGAGGGCGACGAGAACGCCTTCTTCTCCGCCGACACAGAGCATGGTTTATCCAAGACGGCCGACGCTTTCATTGCTGGACTGGTGCATCACGCCCCGGCAATGACCGCCATTACCAACCAATGGGTCAACTCCTACAAACGTCTCGTCGCCGGATTCGAAGCACCGATCTATGCCTTCTGGGCGCGGAACAATCAATCGGCGCTCGTACGCGTTCCGACCATCAAAGCCGGCAAGTCGTCCTCCACCAGAATCGAATACCGGTCGCCCGATGCGGCTACCAACCCGTATCTGACCTTTTCCGTGTTGCTGGCCGCCGGACTCGACGGGATTCGCAACGGTATGTCGCTCCCCGAAGAGGTCAGTAAGAACGTGTTCGAAATGAGCAGCGGCGAACGACGCGACCACGGAATCCGTCGGCTGCCAGAGACCCTCTCCCATGCCCTTGACGAACTCGAGCAATCCGAGCTGATGAATCAGGCTCTGGGTGATCATGTTTTTGACTGGTTCCTGCGGAACAAACGGAAAGAGTGGGACGCCTATCAACACCACGTGTCGCGCTTTGAGCTCGAGCGGTACCTTCCGGTCTTATGAAAAGCCTGGCGCTCTTTCCCGACTCTCCGAGCGCCGGATTCGCCGAGGCGCTTCAATTGGCGGCCCTCGACCCGATACTCCTCGGAGTTGAAGACCTCGAAAAGACCGATGAGGCGGCCAACTGGTCGCTGGTTCTCATCGAACTCGGTGATGAACCCCTCCGCCGGATGCGCCATGCCAGGCGCCTCCACGAGGACACCGGTGTACCGATCATCCTTCTCGTTTTGAAGGACCAGATCGCCCTGATCGTCGACGAGGATCTGGAACTCGCCGACTTCGTCGTGCTTCCGACGGACCCTCAAGAGCTGCGAGCCCGGGTTCGGCGCCAAGCCTCGACCGTGGCCACCGACGAAGTCTTGCGGTACCGCGACCTTGAATTGAACACCGCCACGTACCAAGCGACGATCGGCGATCAACCGGCCGACCTCACGTACATGGAATACGAACTCCTCCGCTTTTTCGTCGAGAACCCCAGCCGGGTCTGGAGCCGGGAACAGCTGCTTTCCAAGGTTTGGGGTTACGAGTACTACGGCGGAGCTCGGACGGTCGATGTGCACGTCCGTCGCCTACGCTCGAAGATCGGCGAGCAACGCTCGGCGTGGATAACGACCGTGCGCTCGGTTGGCTACCGGTTCGGATAGTCGGAGAAGTCGCGGGTAACCGACCCGAGGGTTCCACTGAAGGTTTCTCTCCAGCCCTCTGGCATCGTCACTAAAGCTCGACGGATGAGCCGGTTGACTCCGTCCATCATGAGGTCGTCCAGTTCACCACCCAGCCCATGTATCGCCGAGAACGCTCGACCTGCCGCCGAGGCCAGACCGAGCTCCACAGCCAGTTCAACGGCGTGGATGGCCGGGGCCGAATCCTGTCGAGATCCTGCCTGGGCGATCAACAGGTCAACCGCAGGTTCATGCCACTGCACTGCCAGCAAATCTTCGATCAGCTGATCAGCTGAATGAGCCAAAGCAGTCCCGCGCTCGCACTCGATGAGGTGGCCGAGTGCTTCACACGTAAGTCGCCATCGACGTCCACTGACGCCAGGCGGGCAGGTATCCATCGCGTTGGCGAGTTCATCGCCGGCAGCATCGAGACTTCCCTCGGCCATATGGGCCTTGGCGAGCAAATACCGGGCCGCGTTCTCCCACGCCGGAAGCTGGAGGAGGACTACTCCGAGCATCTCGGTTGCGGCTGCTTTGGCATCTGCTCCATGGCTGTACATCACCGCCCCTTCAGCCACCGCCATATGGGCCAAGAACACCGGACCGACATCGCCCGATCGGGTGGCCAAACCCAGCGCAGCATCAGCCGATCGGGTTGCCTCATCGACCCGGCCGAGCCGGAAGAGGCACCTGGATTGCCAGGCCATCAGGTCGGCTTTACGGGCATCCGAATCGTCCACAACCCGATCGAGCAGCCGGGCGAACCCGGCCTCGGCCCGGCGGGCGTTGCCACGATCCAGTTCGATCCACGATTCGTTGTAGGCAGCCAGGAACTTTTGCTGGGGCTCACCAATCTCGCCGAGAACTAGTCGGCTCCGGGAAGAACACAGATCTGCCTCAATCGGATAGCCAAGGCGATTGAGGACGTGCCCTTGCAGCGACAGCAACGATGCTGCCTTGGCCGGAGCGCCAAGTTGAAACGCCCGAAGCTGCCCAACGCTGGCCATCCACTCGGCCGTTGCCGAATCCTGGCCATCTGACGCAATCTGCGCCGCCCATCCCCAGGCATCGACGCACTCGATCCCATCCGTATACAGAATCGCCTGTTGGAGCGCCTCATTGGCAAGGTCTGGCCACCCGGCCAGGCGGTGGCAGGACGCCAACTGCAGGTGCACATGACCCCATCGAGGACTCGTATCCTCCCCGATCGCCTGCAAACCCCCGATGGCGGCCTCCAGCAGGGGTTGGGCCTCCGATAGTTGCTGGCGGGCCATGTAGCGGTCGGCGACCCGCATGAGCGTCGAAACCGCCAGGGCATGATCGCCAGCGAGATCGGCGAGGAGCCCGACCGCAGCCTCGTCGGCTACTTCGGTCTGGTCAATCCAGGCTCTGAGCAGCGCTTCGGCGACTGCCGTTCGCCGGGCCGCACCGATCCGGCCGGACAGCCGACCGGCCGCCAGCGCAGTACTGACCGTGATGCCGTCCGTCGACTCTTGCAGGAAACCAGCTCCAACCAGTCGGTCAACCCGATCGACCACCGCCAGGGGTGGCTCACCGACCAACCCGGCGACAACTCGCAACGGAACGATCGCCCGGGCGATGCCACAGGCTTCAACGATGAGGCGATCATCGGGGTCAAGCGCCGACACCTGGGCCCCGAGTGGCAGCGACGGATCGTCAGGGAATTCGGCCGCCATGAAGAGAATTCGGCCGTCCGAAACCGACACCAGGCCCCGATCACGCAACAGCTCCAGCAGGCGATTTAGCTCAAAGGAATCTCCGCTGGTCTGCTCAAAAAGCCAGTCGGCGAAATCCGCATCCGTGACCTCCCCGAGCTCAGACCTGCTCACTCGATCAATCGCCAGATCTACCATCTGCACCGACTCACCGAGCCGCTGCAGGCCCTGATCTGCTCGGCCGGGCTGCGGAATCTGGCCGGCAACGACGAAGGTCGGCAGATCTGATCGGAGTCGGGCTCCCAGCATCGCCAAAGAATCCGGGCTGGCGAAATGGGCCGACTGAATGACGAACGCCGACGGGTCTTGCGATCCAAGATCTAGTCGCTCGATCAGCGCTCCGGGGGCTTCGGCTTCAAAAGCCCTGGTGCGACGCACCGTCAGCCCCGCCGATTCGCTGAGGGTGGCGGCCTCATCGAGCAAACGCTCGATGTCTGCTTCCGCTTCTCCGATGAGCCGGATGATCACCGATCCCTTGGCCGCCACCATGGCGACTGCTTCGGCCAATGCTGCCAGGTGACGGGTTCGACCGATGAGTGGGAACCTGACGAGATCGGCCGAACTGGCTCCCGCCAAGGCCAGGTTTGGATCCTGATTGAGGATCTGACTCTCCAGGCGCTGTAGCTCTGGCCCCGGATCAATGCCGAGTTCATCAAGCAGCGACTCCTCTGCCTCTCGATAAGCCCGCAGCGCGTCACCCTGCCGACCACTCCGATACAACGCCAACATGAGCTGGCCGTGCATCCGCTCCCGGTACGGATGCCGATCCACGAGCGCCTCAAGTTCGGGCACCAACTGGTCGTGTTCGCCCAACGCCAGGCGAGCTTCCAGGAGATCTTCGGTGGCGGCGACCCGCTCGTCGGTCAGTCGGGCGACCACCGGACCTGCGAACCCTTCGTAGGCGAAATCGGCAATAGCCTCCCCGCGCCACAGGTCTAGGGCGGTGCGCAATTGCGTCGCCGCCACACCTGGCCGACCAGAATCAAGCGCCGCCCGGCCCTCCCTGGCAAGACGGCTGAAAACGGTCGCATCCACGCTTTCATCAGATACTCGGAGTGAGTAGCCGGGCCGCCTTGTAAGAACGACTGAGGGTTTGTCGCCTCGGACCAGATCCGGTTCCAGCGCTTTTCGTAGACGACTGACATACACCTGGACGATGTTGTTGGCGGTCTCCGGAGGATCATCGTCCCACAGGGAATCGATGATTCGATCGGTCGACACCACTTCGTTGGGATTCAATAGCAACAGGACAAGGAGAGCGCGCTCGTCGTTCTCCGCCAAGCGCTAACGATTGGCCGTCTTCGTCAAAGACGTCAAATGGTCCCAGGAGCTGATAGAGCACGCCGGGCGGATACTACCCAGAGGGTGCGACCTAGGACCGGAGTGCGATTAGTTCGATCTCGACAAGAAAGCCACCCGGCAGATTGGCTACTTCGACGGCGGAACGAGCCGGAGGTGCCTCGCCGAAATGGGCTCCGTAGATTTCGTTGACCGCCGCGTAGTCGTTGATGTCTTTGAGAAAGATGGTGGTCTTTACCACGTCGTCAGTCGTCAATCCCAGGTCGCCGAGAATCGCGACGATGTTGTTCATGACCTGCTTCGTCTGGTCCGACACGTCCAGTCCCGTCAGCCGATCGTTGGTCGCGGGGTCGAGAGCTACCTGACCGGAAAAGAAAACGAATCCGTTGGCCTCGGCGACGGCTGAATAGGGGCCGAGCGCGGCTGGAGCGCTCGGAACCGATGGGATCTGCTTACTCACGAAAAGGAGTTACCGCAGCCGCAGCTCTTGGTGACGTTCGGGTTGTCGATGGCAAAGCCCGCCCCCATGAGACCGTCTTTGTAGTCGAGCGTTGATCCCCGCAGCATTTCGACGCTCTGGGAGTCCACCGCAATCCGGACTCCGTCGCGGAATTCCTCGACGACGTCGTCTGCTTCGGTTTCGGCGTCAAAGAACATTTCATACGAGAAACCCGAGCACCCACCGGGACGCACGGCGACGCGCAGCGCCAAACCAGGATCGCCCTCTTCGGCGAGGAGCAACGCGAGCTTGCCAATGGCAGGCTCGGTCAGGGTCACTGCCCGGGCTGGCTTGGACGATTTGATCGTGAGGCCTTGCAAGTTAACTCCTTCAACAACTGAACCAACAGTATACGTGCTCACAGCCTCAACGGGACAGCTACCTGTGATGACGGCGTACTATGGCCCGGTGCCGACACGATCCGACGTAATGGAGACACTCAAAGGGGTTATCGATCCCGAACTGGGAAGTGACCTGGTTGACCTTGGCATGATTCAGGATGTGCAGGTCGCCCCAGACGGCGTGGTGACCATCGATCTGGCCCTGACCATCGCCGAATGTCCGATGCGCAACCAGATCGAATCCGATACGGTTCGCAAGGTCGGATCGCTTCCGGGAGTGACCCGCGTTGACGTCCGAACCACGGCAATGACCAAACAGCAACGCGCCGACCTCATGTCGACGGCAAGATTTCGGGTCCGCGAACGAGCCGAACCCACCAAGCTGGCGCCGACGACCCGCGTGATCGCGGTCAGCTCCGGCAAGGGCGGCGTCGGGAAGTCGTCGGCGAGCGCCAATCTGGCGTTGGCTACGGCTGCTCTTGGCTACAAAGTCGGGTTGCTTGATGCCGATATCTGGGGTTTCTCGATCCCTCGCATGCTGGGCATCACCGACCGAATCAGCGCCAACGAGGAGCGAAACCTCGTGCCGGTAGAAGCGTATGGGCTCAAGGTTGTTTCGACCGGTCTGATCGTGGAATCCGAGGAAACCGCCCTGATGTGGCGGGGTCTCATGCTCTCGAAAGCCCTCGAGCAATTCCTCAAACAGGTTGAGTGGGGCGACCTCGACTACCTCTTTATCGACATGCCCCCCGGGACGGGTGATGTACAGATGGCGCTCACGCGGCTCCTGCCGCAGGCCGAGATGGTCGTCGTCACCACTCCCCAGCAAACCGCTCAGAAGGTCGCCATCCGGGTCGCTGACATGGCCCGCCGCTCGTTTATGCCCGTGGTCGGCGCCCTTGAGAACATGTCTCACTTTGTGTGCGATCACGGCCAAACGTACAACCTGTTTGGTTCGGGGGGCGGTGCCGAACTCGCCGAGATGTTGAACGTGCCTCTGATCGGTTCGATTCCGATCGACCCCTTGATGGTGGCTGGAGGCGACGACGGCCTTCCAGTGGTCGTACACGCCCCGAATAGTCCATCCGGCCAGGCGTTCCGGGAGGCAACCGAACGACTTCTCGAAATCGTGCCACCCGCTCAAGACGAAACGTGTACCGGACGAATCGCCAAGCTGCTCGAGGCGCTCCCGGTGACTAGTCACTCTGAGTGATTTGTAAACGGCACCCAAGTTAACCGGCCCTGCTGACCGATATAAGAAGAGAACGTGCCAAAGGAAGACCAGGGTTCGGTTGGGAGACCTCCGAATGAGACGCTCCTCCTCCTCGGAGCTCTCAGAATTGAGTGAAGGACCGATCGTTGTCGGTCCTTCACTCGTTAAACGGCAGGCGGTTAGCCGCCTGAGCTAGCTACACAGCGCTAGCCACACAGCGAACGAACGAGCGGGGTCGGGTTGACCGCCGATCCGCCCCCGGGGTGATATTCGAAGTGGAGATGCGGGACGTTGGCGGGGGCGTTGCCGCTGGTTCCGACCGTCCCGATCTTGGTTCCGGCCGACACGTGTTGACCCTTGGAGATTCCTGATGCGAACGAATCGAGGTGGGCGTAGTAAAAGTCGTCTCCGGAGTCACCCTTGAACCAGATGGTGATACCGCCGATGCCACCGTTGCCCATACGAGAAATGGTCCCGGCCTCGATCGCCACCAGGGCCGTACCCCGCGCGGCCAGCATGTCAACGCCTTTATGCGAACGTCCGCCCGACCGGGCGGCGCCCCAGGTATCCGAGAAGGCGACAACGCCCTGCACGGGACACGTACGCCCCGCAATGACAACCGGTGGAGGGGCTCCCCCGCCTCCCCCGCTACTGCTGCTACCACCAGCGGCAATCCGGGCTGCTTCTTCTTTGCGGCGCCGCTCCTCTTCGGCGGCTCGTCGGGCGGCCTCTTCCACCTGCCACTGGGCATACAAGTCGTTGTATTCGAGCTGAGCCTCTTCCAGGGTCCGGTTCATCTCTTCGGCGGCCGCGACCAATTTGGTGTTGGCGTCGAGTTGGGCCGCTTCGGCCTCGGCAAGGTCTTGAGCGACCCGGGCGATGTCGCGTTCAAGAATCGCCAGCTGATTGAGCAGCGAAAGATCGTCATCGCTGGCGTCGCGCATGTAGGCAAGGCCCGCTTCGATGTCCGACAAGGAACCAGATTCGGTGAACAGCGGGAGGTTATTGGCGAGCGCCCCGATGTACATATCCACCGCCCGTTCGGTGGCGACCACCCGGGTCTCTTCCAGCTGACGGTCGAGTTCTGCCGCCTGCCCCTCGGTTCCGGCGATTAGCCACTCAAGGTGTTCGGTTTCGGCGAGGGCGGCTTCGTAGGCGTCGGCCAGTCCCTGTACCTTGTCACGGACCGCCAGCAACTCACTCTTGGCCTCCTCGAGCTCTTCAGGAGTCACCTGCCCTTGGGCAGGGAGCGCCACGAGGAGCGCCAGAAGCAAAGCCAGCGGGTAGAACCGACGCATCATGAGCGCACCATCCCCACCAGCGTATCCCACAAGTCGGAAGCCGAATCGTCACTAAAGGTGACCAGGCCGTCGTCGGTGAGTTTGCGAAGATGGGCGGCAACCGACAGGGCTGCAATACGGTGCAGTTCCTCGGGTACGTCCTGATACACGTCGGTTACCACGGCTCCGACCGATCTGGCACCGTTTTCGAGCGCCAGCACTATCTCATCTTCTCGTTCCCGTCTATGCGAGATGTAGTAATCGATCACTGCGGCCGGATCGTCCATCTCGGGGCCGTGTCCCGGCAGCAGCTTCGACAGTGCCATCGGCCGAAGCTTCTGAAGCGAAGCCAGGTACCGGCTCAGATTGTCGATCATGACGGTCGAGCCGCCGATGATGTGATCCCCGCTGAACAGCGTCGTTCCGAGAAGTAGGCAGATGTGGTCATCGCTGTGCCCTGGCGTGTAAACAACTTCGAGGACCTCATCTCCGAGATCGATCAGGTCGCCTTCGCCGACGAGATCGGTTGGTTGAAAGTCAGGACCGGGAGAGAATCCGTACACCGGCGCGTGCAGTTCGTCTCCAAGCGGGTTGGCAAGCGGGGCGTGATCGGCATGGGTGTGAGTCACGACCACTCCGACCGTCTACACGGCCTGCGATCGTTTCAACGATGCGATCGAAGTGCTCCTCGATCACCGGACCCGGATCGATCACCACGGCGCGTTCGTCACCGCCAACCACATAGGTGTTGGTGCCTGCACCGGTGAAAAGACCGGGATTGGGGGCGAGAAGATGGGCGATGTTCATGCGAGACCTGGCGGCAGCCTTCCTGGTTTTCTGATCGACTTCTGCAGCGTTACGACCGTATTTGGCAACCTTGGAGGCCATATGGACCCTTTTATAGTTGCGGAACCCGCTCCATTGCGCAACCGCCGTAAGCACCTGACTAGCGGGCCAAGACCCGGTAGGCACGGCCCTCACCGGGGCCAAGGTTCTCGAGGCGATGGAAGAAGCCGTTCGAAGTCAGGACCCGATCACGATCATCGTATATCATCGGCCGTTGTGAAGTCGAACTCAAGGGTCCATCCGGCGGCGAGCCCGGCAATGCCGAAATAGCCCGAGTCTGATTCGAGGTTGTAGTTGGCCGCGAACACGTGAGACGGACTCGCACCTGATGCGACTGCCTGCGTCCAGACCGCGATGCCGCGTAGCGTCGTGGCGTCGGGGGGTACCAGCCACCGGGTCGTCGACTGTTCAATGACCGACAAGACTTTCTCGGCGTACAAACGAATCGACGTCACCTTCTCAAACAACCGATCGTTCTCGCCCCAGACATAATCGTCTCCCGACCGCGCCTTCGATGGGTACACGTTCGAGTCCCCGGCCTCCTTGAATACGAAGAGTTTCGTGTAATGCTCATTCGCCGCCGGCGAGTGATGGACATCGCGTATCTCAAATCCCAACCCAACGTATGACGGCATATCGGGTACCAGAAGCGCCGTGAATAGCCGGACCTCGTTCCCCATCCGGTAATACTCGTCGAAGCGCGGATCGTCCTTGTCGGCGGTACCGATCGTGAATGCGGGTGCGCACCTTCGGGTCTCGAGATCATCGAGATAACGGCGAAAGCGGCGCAGGAATTCGTGGTCGCCAACCACCGTCGACTGGAGGTCACCGAGTGTCGCATCAGCCAGAGACGCATCGAGGTGGTCGAGTTCTTCGCCGAACCCGAAGACATCGCGGGCGGGCAGAAACGTCTCGGCAAAGTACCCAAACCAGGGAGCCTCTGCTGACTGCTGTATGTGGGTCTTGACGGCTGCCAGAACGTCGTAGTGCTCGTCGACGACATCGGGGACGCCCTCGGGCCGCATCTGCACGTGCGACATGTCGCCGCGCATGAAGTCGAAGTTGCCAATGTGCCGTGCTTCGGCGTAGTGGGCGCGCACGTAGTCCCACACATGTGCACGGGCAGTCGTGAAGTCGATTTCCCAGTCGGCGTTCTCGTGCAAAGACCCGTACAGCTTGTAGCGGGCCAACGGTGAAAACACTCGCGACATGTATCCCGGCCTGGTGATGAGATAGTCGGGCCACGTCAAACCATGCCGGTCGACCACCGAATGGGCCGGATCCGGGTCGACTTCAATGCCGCGAAACGGAACACCCATCGTGGCCGGCACCGGCTCGAGGCCTGCCTGTTTGAGGTGGATGAGAAGATCGACTCGCCGATCGATGCGACCCGCACGATCGCCGGGGTCGCCGAAGAGCCTCCGGAGACGTTCTGACTCCGACATCATGAACAACTGTTTCGCGTCCGACGGCACGTCGTCGCCAGGCAGGGCAGCTCCGCGAACAGCCAGCCATTCGAAGATGACCTGGTTGACCGTTTCCACCAGCGAATCGGAGTGGTCGGTGATTTGGCCGCCCTCGAGCCGCATCCACTCGAAGAGGTCCGGGGAGCCCAATGCCATCTCCGAAAAGCGATCGGTGTGCGGGATGACATCCATGCCAACCGACTTACCCATAACGTGCAGGACGTTCGAGAGGGCCCGGAGCTGTTTGCCGACGTTGTCGAGGTGCGGGACGAGTTCGTGCCACTCAACAGAGAAGAACTCGGTATTGAGGTTCCACGAAGCCATCCCGTAGAGGCTGTCGACCACGCCCGGTTCCCAGACGGGAAGGAGATGAACAGAGTCAATGATGCTCGGGAGCGTTAGCGCATACTTGACGACCCCTCCATACGTGCCGACCGTGCGGACGTTGATGCCGACCATGTTCGTTCGGCGTATCCAGGCGGCGTCGAGTTCACCCGCCCGAGGTGACATCACCACCCGGGGAAGTTCACCTATCGGCCGCCCAAGGTCGACGGCCGCAGGAGAGACGGCGACCTTGATCGCTTCGCCATATCGGCGCTCGAGCACGTCGAACACCTGCGAGAGAGGAGCCTGGATCAACTCTTGCGGTCGAACTCCGACAAGAAAGGAATGCGCACCTGTGACAAACTGATCTTCTCCAGAAAGCGGGGTCGGACTGCCAGCGATGATGCTCATCCGAGACGTTCCGGGCGTCGGCCCTCCTGGGTTTCCTGGTCGATTTCCGCCTCGTAGCGACCGGCCCTCGCACCATCGATCGCCGCGTCCACCGTTTCGTAGTGGGTCAGGTAACGCAGGTGGGCGACCGTCGGCATGATCAAAACAAGCTCGCCCGATGTCGACCGTTCGAGCGCTCCGCCCGGAGTCATCCAATCGGCCCGCACCAGTTCGCGGCGATCGACGACCAGGTCCTTGTGGTCGGGTGCCGCCACCAGATAGAAGCGCGTATCAAAGCGCAGCCCCATCCACTCTGGCGTCACCCAGGTCGAAAGATACGTCAACGAGTCAAAAGAAAAGTCGCCAGGGTTTCGCTGTTCATGCAGGGGCAAACCCGCGACAACCGGCGCGGTCGCCTGGTCCGCCAGCAGCAGTCCCACCTCCTCATAGGTTTCGCGTATGACGGCCGCTTTGAACGGATCGGGCGCCAAACGGTCTATCGGATCCACCTTCCCGCCGGGGAAGACTGAGGCGCCTGGGACGAACGGGGCACTCGGTGAGCGCTCGACCAGCAGGACTTCAAGACCATCTGTGCCATCCCGGACGACGCAGGCTGTGGCGGCGGCCCGCGGGGTCGCCGGGATCACCGGATCGCCCGTTTCTGGACGTACGTCGAGATTCGCTCACGCACCACTTTGCGAACCGGAGGAGCCATGAGGGAGAACCCGACAACGTCGGTTACGAGTCCGGGAGTGAGGAGAAACGCTCCGCCAACCAGGACCAACGCGCCATCAGCCAGCTCTCCGGCCGGTAATTTTCCTTGCTGAAAGGCGTCGCCGATAGCTCGCCAGGCGTTCATCCCTTGCTGTTTCACCAGATACGCACCGATCAGGCCCGTAACGACGACGATGCCAATCGCAGTCGGCCATCCGATCACGCCCGACAGGTAGACGAGGAGCGCCAACTCAACGGCGGGGATGACGACAAAAAGGACCGGCAACATGGCTCGAAAGCCTAACGGTTACGATTACCACCGATGACGCTCCGCGACCTGCCATCAGTCGATGTATTGGCCAAACAACTGGCGGGTATCCCCCGACAGGTTGCCACCGAGATTGCCCGCACCTCCATCGAAGAGGCCCGCCAGGCAATGCTGGAAGGTGGCGACGCGAACGCCGCCACCATTGCGGCCGCCCATGCCAGCCGGATCCGGCGGACAAGGTTCCGTCCCCTCATTAACGCCACCGGCGTTCTCCTCCACACGAACCTGGGACGGGCACCGGTCCATGACGAGGCGGTGGCCGTGGCCGCCGCCGCGACCAAAAGCTACGGCAACCTCGAATTCGACCTGGACACCGGTGGCCGCGGTGGCCGCGGATCGTACGCCCAGGAACTCCTGGTCGCTCTGACCGGGGCAGAATCCGCCTTGATCCTCAACAACAACGCCGCAGCACTCTTGATGACCCTCGCCGCCATCGGGAAAACCGGCGGGGTGGTGGTGTCGCGAGGTGAGCTGATCGAGATCGGCGGTTCCTACCGGCTTCCGGAACTGATGGAAGCTTCCGGGGCTCGCATGGTGGAAGTTGGCACCACCAACCGCACGCGAATAGCCGACTATGCCGCCAAGGCAGCCGACGCGAATCTCCTGCTCAAGGTACACCCATCGAACTACCGCGTCGTCGGGTTTACCGAGTCGGCCACCAGCGATCAACTCGTCGACCTTTCCCAACAGGCGAATCTGCCTTACGCCTACGACGTCGGCTCAGGGCTGATCGATGAGTCGAGTCCGTGGATCCCAGGCCCGCCTCCCGCCTGGCTGCTGGGAGAGCCTGGCGTGCGGCAAGAGGTCGCCCGAGGCACCGGACTGACCATGTTCTCCGGCGACAAACTGTTTGGCGGACCCCAGGCCGGGATCATCGTCGGATCCGCCGACCTGATCAAGCAGATAAAGCGGCACCCCCTGGCCCGTGCCGTGCGAGTCCCCGGACCGACCCTGGCAGCCCTGGCAGTTATCACCGAAATGTACCTCGACGGGCGAGCCCTAGAGATCCCGTTCTGGTCGATGGCGACCGTTACCTACGAAGCACTGGAGTTGCGCCTCGCGGCCTTGATCAGTGCCGGCATCGGAGGAACCATCATCCGAAGCGAGTCACTCCTCGGAGCAGGGTCCGTTCCTGGCATGTCGGTGCCATCGCCGGTTCTCCACGTAACCGGTCCGGCCGATCAGTTGTGGACCGAGTTGCTGGCACTTGAGCATCCCCTGGTTGGTCGTCGCGAAGCTGGCCGGTTCCTCATCGATCTTCGCTCGGTAGACCCCGCCGACGACGCGGTGGTCGTTTCCACACTGCGAACCGCCATCGCCTTATGCCAGTAATCGGCACTGCCGGTCACGTCGATCACGGGAAGTCGACGCTCATCGAAGCGCTCACCGGACGGGACCCCGACCGTCTCGCTGAGGAGAAAGAACGCGGACTGACGATCGATCTCGGCTTCGCCTGGACCGATCTCGGCGGCATTGAAGTCTCCTTCGTCGATGTTCCCGGCCACGAACGATTCATCAAGAACATGCTGGCCGGTACCGAAGCCATCGACGTTGCTCTCCTCGTGGTTGCGGCCGACGAGGGGTGGATGCCACAGACCGAAGAACATGTGGCGGTTCTCGATCTACTCGGTGTCTCGCTCGGGGTTGTTGCCCTGACGAAGACGGACCGCGTCGACGCGGACTTATTGGAGTTGGCAACGTTGGAAGTGGCTGAACAGATCGCTGGAACTACCCTGGAGGCGGCCAGATTGGTCCCGGTCTCGGCGGTAACCGGGGCCGGACTCGACGAGCTTCGACTCGAGCTGCGGTCGTTGTCAGAGCAAGCCGACCAACGCCGGCGACCTGCTGACCCGGCGATGTGGGTAGACCGCTCCTTCAGTATCGATGGAGCCGGAACGGTGGTTACCGGAACCCTTCTCGGTGGGAGTCTGACGGTTGGCGAGACCGTTTCCGTTTGGCCGGCGAATCGATCCGTGCGCATCCGGGGACTCCACAGCCATGAGGAGACCCACCACACCGTCGGACCCGGTCGCCGAACCGCCGCCAACCTGGTCGGGATTACCCGCGATGAGATCGGGCGAGGATCGCTCCTCACCAACCTGCCGTGGCCTACGAGTTCCGCGTTTAGCGTGCGGCTGAGAGCCGCCCGATACGCAGATGAAGTGGGCGAGCGGGGTGCTTATCACTTGCATATGGGGGCAGGATCATGGCCGGTCGAACTCCGGCCACTCTTCGCCTTGCAGGAGCCCGGACCTGGCGAACGGGGCGCCGGGCACGAGATGGCCGTCTTAGTGAGATCCGAAACGCCACTCCCGGTGCGGGTGGGTGAACGTTTCATCCTCCGCGAAACCGGTCGCCAGTCCGTCGTGGCCGGGGGCCAGATCATTGATCCGGGAGCACCCCGTCGGGCCGCCCAAGCCAGTCTGGCGTTCAAGCAGCTCGAACGGATACTCGCGGTTGACCCCGATGAGGCCGCCACAATGCTGCTCGACGCCAGAGGCGTCGAATCGGTGGCTGCGCTGGCCGGGTGGACCGCCGGCGGGCAACCACAGAGCGGATTGCGCTCAGGAGATGTCGCTATCTCGGCCGCCCGGGTGCAGGAGCTGGTTGACGGGGCGGTGACAAGTATCGCGACCTTCCACGAGCAACATCCGCTCCGAGAAGGAATGCCGATTGCCAGTCTGGCCAGCGGCCTTGGCCTTGAGATCGATGCCACCCGCCTGGTGTTGGCGACCGACCAACGGATCCGCGACGATGGTTCAAGCGTCGCACTCGCCACGTTCAATGCCGGGCTCACTGATCGCCAGGAAGCGGATCTGGCGGCGGCGATCCAACAACTGGAAAGCGCCGGCTACAACGTACCGAAGCTCACCGAACTTGGTCTCGACCGCGAGCTCCTGCACATTGCGCTCCGGGAGGAGCGAATAGTCAGGGTTAGCGACGACCTCGTCTTTCTTCCCACCCAACTCACCGCGATACAGGCAAAGCTGGGCGGGTTATCAAGTCCGTTCGGGGTGGGCGACTTCAAAGACCTCATTGGCGTGTCCCGGAAGTACGCAGTTCCGCTCTTGGAGTACTTCGACGCCAGTGGGGTTACCAGACGGGTCGGGAACGACCGGGTACTCCGCTAGCTCGCCCGAGCCCGGCGATCGACTTCTGTGGTTCCGCCCCAGATTCCGTATGGCTCGCGAATCTCCAGGGCATAGGTCACGCAGTCTCCCTGTACCGGACACACGTCGCATATTGCTTTGGCGCGCGACTCGCGCCGTTCGCGCTCATCCTTCTTTTCGAAGGTACTCGGCGGGAAAAATAAGTGAGAGTGGTTACCCCGACACAGCCCTTGCATTTGCCAGTCGCCAATAGCCAAACTCACAATCTCTCCTCCTCAGATGCGCCGCTGGGTGCGCTCGGAAGCTACCACCGGTAACCGGAAGCCGCCAGGAAAATTTTAGGAGAGCTACGGTTGTTTTTCGCGACCTGCCGGCTCAACCTCAAGGAACACGCCCTGTACGGCGGCAACCACGACCGGCGAACCCTGCCGAATTCCTGCCTCGCGATGAGCGGTAGCCCGCCACCTAGCACCGTCGACTTCGACCAGACCCTCGCCAGAGAGATCACTCAGCGCGATCCCTGCCGACCCGACGAGGTGGTCTCGACCCATCGTCTGAGTGGTGAATCGCGCCCTGGCCACCGTGGACATGGCAAACATGTAGAAGAGGGCGATCCCGATCACGGTGGCGATGATCGATCCAGTGCTCGGCGGCATGTCGGGGTAGGTGCCGGCAATGAAGAACCCTCCAACGGCCAGCAATCCCGTCCCCGCGTAGGACAGCACACCAAATCCGCCCCGCTGATAATCAACCGTCAACAACCACATGGCGAACAGGGACACCGGCAGCCCCCAGCCGAACGGCATAGCGGCCAATCCATAACCGGCAAGGAGGATTGGGAAAATCGCCGTGGCCGCCGCCAACCCTGGTCCAATGGCGTAAAACTCAAAGGCTGCGAAGGCCAGTCCGACAACCAGGAAGAAGAAGGCTGCGTGCGGTGTCACAGCAAGTCGCATCGTGCGGGCCCACACGCTTAGTTCGTTGAACCGGACCTGCTTCGATACCTCGGAACGAAGCTGACCGTCTTCTCCTGGCACCGAGCGGGCGGTTTCCAATACAACCGTCCGATCTGCAAGATCGACGGTTACGCCGTCGAGGGAGACGATGAGCGGCCCGAGGGCGGCCTGTACATCGTCGATGACACCGGGAATCGCATCCGTGACCACGATCAACCGATCGTCATCGGACGGTCCAGCCGGGTCGCCGATAATCGAGCGAAACCCACGACCAATCTCTACCCCCGGCGCAGCCACGGTGATCTGGGCTGCTTCTGCCATGCGCAACGCAGCCCCTTGAGCGGCTGCGGGAGCATCACCAATCCAGGCGACAACCGGCACCGGAGGTGTGGCGACAAAGGCGATCAATTCTTCGACGTCGGCCGTCAAAGCTCCCGGCGAGTCGATCTTCAGGACCACCAGTTCTGAGCCCTCCGCAGCGGCGCGTTCGATGGTCCTGGTGACAAAGCTGATCGAGTACGAGTCGATGGGGCCTTGCACCTCGACGATGTCGATAACTCCGTCAGGAGCTTGTGCCCCTGCGGGTATAGCCAGGCCACCAAGCACTAAAACGAGAAGGAGAAGACGTCGCATCACTCACAATGATAGGAGCCACGCCGGAGGCCTCGATCCACCGCACTACAGTAGGCCCATCATGGAAACCATCCTCTTGGTAACGGACAGTGAGTGGGTCCGCAACGACATCGAAGCGGCGATCGTCACCCCAACGACAACGATCAATCAGGTGACGGATCCTCGGGCCGTCGTCGCAGCGGCCAGTGAGGCTCCCCCATCGATTTACGTCGTCGATATGCAAGTCGGTTCGATGGGAGGGATGGCCGTCACCAGAGCGATCAAGGCGGCCGCGATCAACGGGCAGATAGTCGACAGCCCGGTATTGCTCCTGCTCGACCGCACCGCTGACGAGTTCATCGCCAAGCGAGCCGGGGCCGACCGTTGGGTCGTGAAGCCGTTTTCCGCCCAGGCATTCCGCGCCGCGATGGGCTGATATTCCGTGAACGTAGCCCTGTGGATCGTTCTGGCGCTTTGTCTGCTGGCTTCTGGCTTCCTGTCCGGATCGGAGACGGCCATCACGGCCATACCGCGCGAGCGAATCATGCGACTGCAAGGACATCGCGGCGAGCGCCTAGCCCGGCTTGCGACGCACCCGGAAAGGACGATCGGGACGATCCTGATCGCCAACAACTTCGTGAATATCCTGGCGGCGTCCATAGCCACGATCCTGGCCGTAAACCTGACCGACGAGACCGTCGGACCCGTGGTCGCAACATTCGTGTTGACCGGCGTAGTTCTCGTTGTCGGCGAAATTACCCCGAAAACCCTGGCCTCCAGATATCCGGAGGAGTACGGTCTCGCCGTAGCCACAGGCTTGACCGCCATCTCAACCTTGCTCAACCCGATCTCGCGGGTGTTTCGCTGGATCTCAAACCGGCTGCTTCTTCTCTTTGGAGTCAGCGACGATCAGGATCGATCAGTCACCGAAGAAGACGTCAAAGCGTTGGCTGCGCTCGGCGAGCAAGCGGGCGAGATCGATCAGGCTGAGCGCGAGATCATCGAGGCACTGTTTGCCGCTACCGACCGACTCGTTCGGGAAGTAATGACACCCCGGGTCGATATCGAAACCATCGACCTACCCATTGACGAAGCCAAGATTCGGGCCGCCGTATCGAGCACCGCTCATTCGCGGTATCCGGTCGTAGCTCCTGGCCGCGGCCTCGACGAGCTGGTCGGCATTCTCTACGTAAAAGATCTGCTCCGCATGTCCATGGAGATTACGCCCGAGTCGGCTGCCAGGCTCATCAGGGAACCGCTCTACGTCCCGGAAAGCGCCGCGCTTATGACGGTCTTGCACGAGTTTCGGGACCGGAAAGTCGGATTTGCGATGGTGCTCGACGAACACGGCGGGGTGGAAGGGATGATCACGGCCAAAGACCTCATCGCCGAACTGATCGGCGATTTTCAGGATGAGTACGATCCGGGGGTCCCCAAGGCTGCCCCGACCGGTCATGGCACATGGACTGCTGACGGGTCCATGACGGTCGAAGAGTTGAGCGTTGAGATCGACCGACCACTCCCGGAGGGGCCATACACGACCGTCGGGGGCCTGGTTTTGTACTTACGAGGGGACATTCCGGCTGAGGGCGATATCGTCGACGTTGACGGCGTCCGACTGCGGGTCGCCAGCATGGACCGCAACCGGATCGGACGGGTATCAGTTTCCGTTTTACCCCCTGGCCGGGTCGAAAGCTAAGGCGCTAACATCTCCCTCCACGGGACGTGGCGCAGCTTGGTAGCGCGCGTCGTTCGGGACGACGAGGTCGCCGGTTCGAATCCGGCCGTCCCGACCAGGCCTCTCCATCCGGGAGACCAGTCGGTACCACACCGTGACGCGAGGGTCCTTCTCCAGAGGGACCCTCGCTCGTTTAAGGGAACCTCCCGACGTGCCGATGGCTTAACCATCCATGAACTGCCCACGCTGTGACGTCATCCTCATCCCCACCCACGCCACCGGGAATCGCTACGAGTGCCCGCGCTGCAACGGCCGGTTGTCCAACAGCAACGACATCGGCTTGCTCCTGAGTTTCGCCAAACGCAACGATTTGGTACGCGCCGCCACCGGCGACGCCTACCAGGGCATCAAGTGTCCCTTTTGCAGTAGCTCAATGAACCCCGTCGAGTTAACCCATCGTTTGGGAGTCATGGAAGTCGACGTGTGTAACCCGTGCGTGGCGCTGTGGACCGACCCCGGCGAAATTACCAAGCTCTCGCAGTCGAGTGTCGGATCCGTGTCCGGTCAGGACGTCGGCGAAATGAACCCTGACCTACCGTTCGAATGGCACCGCCGGTCCGTCACCCGCGACTCCAACGGCACGGGAACCGGCAGCCTGCTCAACCTGCTCGTCGAACTATTTACGGCGAGGATCTAGACCGGCTAGGTGATAAGGAGTTCGGCGATCTCCACCGTGTTGAGCGCTGCGCCCTTGCGAAGATTGTCGCCAACCGCCCATAGCGAAATGCCTCCTGCCTGGCCTACCGTCGCTCGGATCCGGCCAACCAGCACATCATCGATGCCGGCCGAATCGAGCGGAGTAGGAACGCGATCTTCCCAGACCTGGACGCCAGGGCTAGCCGCAATCGCCGCGGTCGCCTCATCTACCTCAATGAATCGATCGAACATCATCGTGGCAGCAATGCCGTGCCCGACCATGACCGGCACCCGTACACACGTTGGTTCCACCGCAATATTGGGGGCGCCCAGGATCTTGCGGGTTTCGTTGACGAGCTTCCACTCCTCGTCGGTATATCCGTCGGCGGCCGGATTGCCGGCGAACGGCAACACGTTCCATCCGATGGGCCGGACGTAGAGCGCATCGCCAGGTTCCTGCCAGGAGCCATCGACCAGGCCTTGACGATTGGCACCCAGGGCGGCGTTCTGGCGAACCAACTCATCCATGCCGGCCATGCCCGATCCGGATACCGACTGATAGGAAGTCGCCACCATCGACGCCAGACCGGCAGTCCGGTGGAGTGGGCCAACCGCCATGAGCAGGGCCATCGTGGTGCAGTTCGGGTTGGCGATAATGCCGGTGTGGCCTGCCAGGGCCTCGTTGTTCACACCTGCGACAACCAACGGAACGTCGTCGCGCATACGAAAGGCCGACGAATTGTCCACCACGGTGCAGCCCGCCGCGGCAAACGCCGGAGCAAACTCGCGTGAGCGGTCGCCACCCGCAGAAAACAGAGCGATGTCCAAACCAGCGGGATCGGCGGTGGTCAGATTCTCGACAGTTACCGGACCCCACCGGGTGGGGACTTCGGATCCGGCTGACCGCTCCGACGCAAACAAGCGCAGTTCTTTTACCGGGAAGTCGCGTTCTTCCAGAATAGAAAGCATGGTGCGTCCCACGGCGCCAGTTGCGCCCACGATGGCCACGTTCGACATGGTCATGCTCCAACCTCCTCGGCTACCTGTTCGAGATCAAACAACGAAACGAGCGTGCGAACTGCATTCTGCACCTCAACTTCGGGTACTACGCATGATATCCGGATCGATGATGTAGAGATCATGTCAATGTTTATCGCCTGATCCGCCAGCGCCCTGAAGACCCGGGCGGCGATACCGGATTCCCTCTTCATACCGGCACCAACCAACGAGACTTTTGCAATCGATTCGTTGAGGTCGACCGGACCCGAACCGAGTTCCAACCCGACACCTTCGGCGAGGTGCTGCGCCTGCCGACCCTGGGTGCGAGGCACCGTAAACGAGATATCTGTGTGTCCAGCGCTCGACACGTTCTGGACGATCATGTCAACATTGATCCCTCCGCCCGACATCGCTTCGAATAGGCGGGCGGCGACACCGGGCGTATCCGGCACCGCTGCCACGGTCACTTTCGCCTGCGAAGTGTCGTGGGCGACACCACTAACGATCGCCTGCTCCATGGTTGTCTCCTTTACCCAGGTGCCCGGGTTCGTATGAAATGATGACCGAACGTGAATAGGAATGTTGTACCGGCGACCCACCTCAACCGACCGGGCCATCAACACCCCGGCCCCCGACGATGCCAGCTCGAGCATCTCATCGTATGAGACCTCGTCGAGCTTGCGAGCCGTCGGCACGATCCGTGGATCGGCCGTGAATACGCCATCGACGTCGGTGTATATCTCGCAGACCTCGGCATTGTGCGCGGCGGCCAGAGCTACCGCGGTGGCGTCGGAACCACCCCTTCCCAGTGTGGTCACTTCTTTGGTGACGGGGGATACGCCCTGAAATCCCGCCACGATGACAACTTTGCCCTGGTTGAGACTGTTGCGGATGCGGTCCCCGCGGATCTCGGTGATCTTGGCCGATCCGTGTTCAGTGTCGGTCAAGATGCCGGCTTGGGACCCCGTCAGCGAGACCGCCTCGATCCCTTCAGCGTCAAGAGCCATCGCCACGAGTGCCATGGAGATCCGCTCACCGGCCGTGAGCAGCATGTCCATTTCACGGGCAGGAGGATTGGGCGAAATGTCGCCCGCCAGCGCAATCAACTCATCCGTGCTCTTGCCCATCGCCGACACGACCACAATCACCTCGTTGCCGTCCCGACTGGTATCGGCGACCCGACGAGCGACCCGACGGATCCGATCGGGATCACCGACCGACGTACCGCCAAACTTTTGAACTATCAGTGCCATGGCCATTCTCTTCGCAGCAACCTTCCACCATGCTACAAGCCTTCAGGGGGCTTCCCCGCATCAATAGTGGGCGCACCGGACGCGACCCCGATCAGGGCATCTAACATGCCGCTTCGTGTCACGATCTAAAGAAAACAAAGAGGCCGCCCGCAAGGCGCGCCAGAAACAGGCCCAACGCGAGCAGCTGCTCAGAACGCTCAAAAGGTTCCTGATCGCCACCGTCGCCGTAGTAGTGGTGCTCGGTCTCGCATCACTGTTCACCAAGGAGACCGGAGCGCTTGGTGCGGCCTATGACAACGTGCGGACCTTTTCGGTCGCCTGTGGTGGCGAGGCTCCCGAGTACCCGACCCGTAAGACGTTCACCGAAGCCACCGATCAGGGCCTGACGGAAAACGCCACAGCCACCATCGTGACTTCTTGTGGAACCATCGAAATGGACCTCGACATAAGCATCGCGCCAGATGCGGCCAACGCGTTCGCGTTCCTGGCCAACCAGGGCTACTACAACGGTACGGCCGCCCATCAACTCAAAGCCGACTTCGTCAAGTTTGGCGACCCAACGGCCACCGGACGCGGCAATCCGGGATTCACGTTCCAGGGCGAGAAGCCCCCGGCGGGATTCGAATACACCCGCGGCATGGTCTCGCTCGGTCTCAACGACACGCAACGTAACGATGGCCAGTTCTTCATCGTTCTGGCCGATAAGTCGACCAGGGCTCCCAACTTCAGCCCGATCGGACTGGTGACCAGCGGCCAGGACGTCCTGGACCTCATCGCCGCCATTCCCGTGCAGTTGGGAGAGATCCCCGAAATCAGCCAGCCAGCTGAGACCATCTACATCGAGTCGATCACGGTCAATCCGTAAAGCCGTCGCTTCACCAACAAAAGGCGGTACCGTCGCATCATGGCCGTAGACCTCCACACACATTCCCGGGTATCCGACGGATCCGATACCCCCGCCGACCTGATGGCCAACGCCGCCTCAGCCGGCCTTACCGCCGTGGCGCTAACCGACCATGACACGCTCGATGGCCTGGAGGAAGCTCAGGTAGCGGCAGATCGTCACGGCATCCGACTGATCCGCGGCGTTGAGTTGTCCTTGGAATGGTCCCGGGGAGGCATGCACCTCGTCGTGTTGTTCCTGGGGACCGATGGCCCGCTCCAGGCCCGGCTGGCCGATCTGCAGGCCGCCAGGGAGAACCGCAACACCCGGATGGTGGACCTTCTCCAGTCCCTGGACTACGAAATCACCCTCGACGAGCTCATCGCCGAAGCTGGCGGTGGGGTCGTCGGACGACCACACATGGCGGCGATCCTGGTTCGCAAGGGCTATTTCTCCGACCCTCCAGCCGTCTTCGATGAGCTCCTGGCAACCGGTCGTCCCGGCTACCTCGGACGCGACCGGCTGGAGCCGACCGAAGCAATCAAGCTCGCCAGGGCGAGCAAAGGGGTTCCCATCATCGCCCACCCCCATACCCTCGGACTCGACACAGCCAACGAGTACGCCGAGGCGATGACCCGGCTGGCGGCCGCGGGCTTGTCAGGCATTGAGTGTCATTACGGCGACTACCCGCTCTCCCAGCAGCAAGAACTCGCCAACACCACCCGCCGCTTCGGGCTGATTCCGTCCGGCGGCTCCGATTATCACGGCACGTACAAGGCGGGCCTCGAACTCGGGACCGGGCGAGGTGAACTGCACGTTCCTGACCAGGTGTTGGAAGAGCTAGAAGCCGACCAGTGACCAAAGGGATGGGTCGCGCCGCCCTGATTGTTTCGGCGGGGATTCTGGTATCTCGAATCCTCGGTTTGGTACGCGAGTCCGTCATGGCCGCCTTGCTCGGAGCCGGCACGGACGCGGCGGTCTACGTTGCCGCCTTCGCCATCCCCGATGTTCTCTACTACTTGATGGCTGGTGGATACCTCTCCATCACCTTCATCCCGATCCTGTCCCGTCACCTCGCCAACGATGACGAAGCGGGCCAGTGGCGCTCATTCACCGCCATCGCCAAGCCAGTTACCGCCGCCATGGTGCTCATCACCGGTACCGCCATGGTGTTCTCGAACCAGCTGGTCAACGCCGTGTACGTCACGCTTCCCCGGTTGTTGGACAGCGACGCCACCGTGGCTCTCGGGCCGACAGAACTCGCCCAGGTCGCCCACCTGACCCGGATCGTGCTGCCCGCCCAAACCTTCTTCATGCTCGGTTCTCTTCTGGCGGCGGTTCAGTACGCCCATCGTCGTTTCGCCCTCCCGTCGCTGGCGCCGCTCGTGTACAACCTGGCGATCATCATCGGTGGGGCGTTGGGCCCTTCTATGGGTCTGGCAGGACCAGAAGGGTTCGCTTGGGGGGCACTGGCCGGTGCGGCGCTCGGTAACTTCGGCCTCCAGCTCTACGGTGCCCGTCAGGTCGGACTTCGCTGGGTCAGCGGAGTTGCCTGGAGGTCGCCCGTCATGGGTGAGTATCTCCGGCTGGCCATTCCCCTGATGCTTGGACAATCGATCGCGGTCCTTGACGCACAGTTCATCCCGATCTTCGGGCAGACTTTGGGCGAGTCGGCTATCTCACAGCTGTATTTCGGTCGGCGCCTCAACATGTTTCCTGTCGGGATTATCGCCCAGGCAGCCGGAGTGGCCGCCTATCCCTACCTCGCAAGATTGTCAGAAGAAGGCAAGCTTTCTGAAATGTCCGAAGTGCTCACCAAGGCACTGCGGTACACGATCTTCGCCGGTTTCGGAGCAGGAGCCGCCGTCTATGCCGCAGCGGCCCCCGCCGTCCGCCTCGCCTATCAGCGGGGTGACTTTCTCAACAGCGATACCGTGGCCGTGGCCGCCGCCTTGACCGTCTACAGCTTCTCGATTCCCCTGTGGGGAGCCCACCAGGTCTACTCGCGGGGCTTTTATGCTCGGCGCAAAATGTGGACGCCAGTGGCGATCGGAACACTATGGACGGTGGCCGGAGCCGGAATCTACTGGTGGCTGGTTGGACAATACGGCGCCATCGGTCTGGCGACCGCCAGCGTGGTCACGATGGCGTTGTACACCCTGCATCTCGGCGCGGCGTGGCATCGACAGCGAGATGTCTCGGGCTTCCGAAGTCTCCTAGGCGTCACCGGACGATCAGCGCTATCTGCTGCCGCCGCCGCAGTGGCCGGGTTGTCTGTCGTAAGGTTCGTGACCGGGCCCACGGGTTCAATCAGCCTGTTGGGGTCAGTCGCCGGCCTGGGCGTGGCGACGGTCGTGGTCGGGGGTATCTTCCTGGCCGGGGCGCGCCTGCTCGGCGGGACCGAGATGTCGGAACTACGCGTCTCGCGACGAGTCCCCGACTGAGGGCGAAGAAGCTAGCGGCGGCACGCTGGCACTGGCTCCGAGGTTCCCGACTCCGGTTCGCTTCATGTCCCCCCACACTTTCTTCTTCGGGTTCCAGAACAGCGAGCGAACCCGCCACCACACGGATCGCTGACGCAATCCGAGGTGCTCGCCGAGGGTATACATCAACAGTCTCAACGTCGACGCCCCGTCCGAGTAATAGCCAAAGCGGTCGTCCAAATACAGCGACGCAATCGAATTGGCCGTGCCGAGCAGGAGAGCGATCAGGATGAGTGGCAGCGCCACCTCGGGATTCAGGAAACCGGTGAGCAGCGAGACCGGCACCAGTATCCATCCGGCGAACTCCAACACTGGAGCAATGAACTCGAAAGCAATGAACGACGGCCAGGCGACCATGCCGATGAACCCGTAGCGTGGATTGAAGATCATGCCTTTGTATTGCCAGATCACCTGAATGAGTCCCCGATGCCACCGGATCCGCTGCTTCTTGAGCACCTCCCAGGTGACCGGCACCTCGGTCCAGGCGACCGCGTCCGCGGAATAGACGATCCGATAGTCACGCTTGTTCTTGCGGAAATGACGGTGGAGTCGCATCGTCATTTCCATATCCTCTCCGAGATGATCGTTGCGGAACCCACCGACCTCGGTCACGGCCGCCTTCGAGAAGATGCCAAAGGCACCCGAGATAATCAGCAGCGACCCCATCCGCGACCATCCGGGCCGGGCGGAAAGGAACGACCGGATGTACTCGACCACCTGGGCCATCTCGATGGCCGTGCGAGGGAGCGCCACCTTGGTGACCTTGCCGAGTCGGACTTCGCAGCCGTTAAGCGGCCGCACGTTGCCACCAACCGCAATAGTGCGCTGGCGATCTTCGACGAAGTGTCGAGCGGCATGAATCAGAGCTTCTGATTCGAGCACCATGTCGGCATCGGTCGCCATGAAGTACGGGTACTGCGAAACGTTGATTCCGGCGTTGATGGCGTCGGACTTGCCACCGTTCTCCTTGTCGACGAGTACCACCGGATGAGGTAACCGACTCCGGTAAAGTCGTCTGATCTTCTGGGTCGGTATGGCATCGCGATACGGAAAGTCGATAGGCACCATATCGAAGGCCTCGACCATTCGCTCAACCGTGTCGTCTTTCGAACCGTCGTTCACGACGATGATTTCCATGTTGGGGTAGTGCAACATGGCCATGGATCTCACCGAGTCGGCAATCCCGACACCTTCGTTGTAGGCGGGGATAACGATGGAGATCGGAGGGGTGGTATCGGACGTGATCATGTCTTGAATGCGCCCGTGCCGGCTGACGAACCGGTCAGAAGAGAGGGCCCGGTAAGACAGCGTGGCCACCAACAGAATCTGGGCCTGCATCACAATCACGTAGAAGATGATGAAGAAATTGAACGTGAGAACGATCGTGTCAAGCATGGTGATACCGGTGGGTCGCGGTTGGCGCCATTGTGGTCCTTCGACAAGTGAAACCTACGCACCCCATTGATCAGCCCTTCGTCCGCAAAGCCTCGACGTAGGCAGGATTCAATCCAGCCACCAGGAAAAACTCTGCTTTGCCTGCCCGAACCAATGACGAAATCAGGTCCTCTGCGGCAATTCGATCGGTCGCTTCTTCCGAACGCAGCGCCTCCACCGCCCCTCCCGCCACACCCGACGACAACAACACGGCTGCGGCGGCGTCGCGGGCATACGGATCAGGATGATCCAGCGACGAGCGCAACGCCTCACTGCCCCCAGGAACCTCAACCAGAGCGGCGGCGGCGTTGTGGCGAACCCACCAGGACTGGTCGCTGAGCGCCCTGCGCAACCACGGGATGGCCTGCCGGTCGGTTCGCCTTCCCAGGGCTGTCGCGGCCTGGGCGCGCACTTCCCATTGCGTATCACCAAGGAGTTCGAGCAGTGAGGGCACCGCTCGGGGAGTTCCGGCTCTCCCGAGCGCTGCAGCTGCCCTCATCCTCAGATCGACATCTGCCGACGAAAGCGCCTGAATCAACGCGCCTTCTGCTCGGATGTCGCCTATGAGACCTAGCGTTCTGGCGATAAGTGGACGGTACCGACCGGTGCCCAGCAGGTACTTTGACATCTCAGGGACCGCCTCACGGCCGAAGGAGTACAGCGCATCGGCAATCCGCTGAGCGTTCCACTCGTCCTGGTGATC
Source organism: uncultured Acidimicrobiia bacterium (assembly GCA_963847455.1). Classification (GTDB taxonomy): domain Bacteria; phylum Actinomycetota; class Acidimicrobiia; order Spongiisociales; family JAENVV01; genus JAENVV01. The sequence continues at coordinate 31,027 of CAWKAG010000061.1, read as the reverse complement.
CATGCTGGCCAACAAGCTCTTGACGGCCATCGGGTCACCGATGTGAGCCAGAGCGGCGGCGGCCTGGACCTGAATCTCGGGGACGTGGTCATGCAGCATGAATACCAGGTCGGTAACGGTCGTCGGATCCGCAAGTTCCCCGAGCGCTTCCACTGCAGAGACTCGGTCGGCCCGATCCTTCGATCGGAGTGCCTTGAGAAATCGGCCGACCAATCCCATATCTCGGGCAGCCGCCAGAAGCCGTTCCCGATCTTCGCCTTGGAGCATGCGCATGTACTCGAGCACGACCGACCGAAATTCACTGTCGCCCGCATATCGCCGAAAGCTTCGGGAATTCGGATCACCCCGAATAATCAGTTCGCCAACCAGATCAACGAAGCGGGCTCGCCGCTTCGCGGTTCGGCGACGCCGGGTACCACTGACGCCTTTGAGAAAGAAGAGGGCGATTGCCGCGATGATCACCAGGCCCCCGAGTCCTATGAGCACCGATACCGCTAAATCAGCCACCCTGCGGCCTGTCGCGAATCTGGACCTTGACCCTCGCGATGATCTCGCGGACGGAGAACGGTTTACGGACGTAATCGGATGCGCCCGACTCCAGCGACCGGACGATGTCTTCTTCGTTCGCAACGCCTGAGACGATAATGACCGGCGTCTTCAGACCCGCCTGACGCCAACGCTGCACCACTTCTTGTCCCAGTAGGCCCGGTAACAGATGGTCAATGAGAATGACATCGAACTGCTCCACCAAAGCCAGATCGTAGGCTTCCAGGCCATCGGCAACGGTGGTGACCTCGCAGCCCGCAGATTCGAGCGAACGCGTCAACAGAAAGGCTACGGCCCGTTCATCGTCTACTACGAGAATCTTTGGTTTGTTCATGCGCCTATCCGACCACCACCATCCGGGCTCTGGCGGTGCAATCAGTCGCTATTCGTCGTTCCGCTTCTAGATTCTGCCAATTTAACCAACCGCTCTACGAGCGGCGCGTACACACGGTAGAACACGGCTGCTTCGCCGTCGGACGGCAACCACTTCAGGACCGGCAGCGCGCCCGCGATGCGGCGCGCCGGAAAAGCTGCCGGAGTTGAAGCAATGTTGCCTGCCACGTACACCGTATTGTCGTTCCACACAAGGAATGGCGATCGCAACGCGATCCCCTTTTCCTCAAGAAGAGCAGCGCCCCGGTCATTGACCGGGAGGTTGATCCACAACTCTGTATCGGCAGCAGAATCGGCTTCTATAAGGGCAAACCAGCTACTAAAGGAAATATTTGTCTCGTCGGCGCCCGGATCGGCGTCAGCCCTGAGCACCGGGACGAGTTCTTCCAGATGTCCTGGTAGGAGAACAACGAGATCAGACGGTCGCTGGCGATCCCCAACACTGGTCCCGACCAAAATGATTCCGGGTCCCTCAAAACGCCAGGCACCGTCATACAACTCCTGGAGGCGCGGACTTGCATCGGCGAGGTTCTCAAACGCCCTCCCGGTCCACCCGGTGGGGTCGATGCCGAACACTCCCTGGAGCAGCTCTGAGGTGACGGCATCGGTCGGCTCGTGCATCATGTTGAACTCGGCCATCACGACCGAACCCTCGCCAGCCCACCGAACCACATCGAGGGCGTGCGACCTGGGGAACGAAGGGGTGATCCGTATCTCCCCATTGGGATCCACGTCAGCCTGATCGTTGACGTAGACGCCGTAGGCATCGACCAACAGCACCAGATCAGGTCGCTCCAAAGGCCAGCTACCAAACGGAAGACCTCCGGGACTTGAGCCCACGTAGTCGGACGCATTGTCGAACGGCACCTTCAGATAGGTCATCACGAGACCAACCGCGTTGTGCTGTTTTCGCTCAGCATCGAACACGGTCGAGTCATACACGAGCAGGTCGAGGTCTCGGTCAGGCATGGTCATCCATCGAACCCATCCCCCGAAGGGCAATCCGGCAATTACGACCAATCCGACCCAGGAGAGGGCCAGGAACAGGCGATTCGCCGATCTGCGCTTCACTGAGCTTGGTCGATGAACCGACTCAACTTGCCGTCCTCCGTCTCTCCAGGAGGAGGCGGGACGGGTCGTAGCCGACTTCTGGCCTGTCGCATGGCGGCCACCCAAGCCGATGGCTCGGGACGCGGACCTGGTTTACGGTTCTGTTCCTCGGCGAGGACAAAAGCCACGACCGCGGCAATGGCTGCTGCCTCTTGCTCCCCGGCGCCACCCCTAATGATCATTGGGAAGCTCCACCAACTCGACCAATGTTCCAGACAGCGTGGCGGGATGAATGAAGGCGATCCTTGCGCCTCGCCCGCCCGGGCGGGGCTCCTGGTCGATAAGCCGGGCACCTTCGCTAGCGAGCTCCGCCAGGGCCGCTTCAATGTCATCTACCGCAAAGGCAAGATGATGCAAGCCCTCGCCGTTTCGCTCGAGAAAGCGTCCAACCGGGCCGTTGTTCGAGAGCGGCTGAAGTAGCTGGACGAACGAACCCCCTAGCGGCAACATCGCCTCTTCGACATCCTGAGAGGCAACCGTTTCGCGATAGAGCGGTCGGATGCCGTAGAGGCGCTCGTAGTCGGCCAGTGCGGCGTCGAGGTCGACTACCGCTAGGCCGACGTGGTCAATGTTGTAGAGGCGCACGATCCGAGTGTAAACGGGTTGGGTACCATGGACCTCACACAGGAGGAAATGGATGACGGCCGTAATCGCTGGCGCAAAACGTACCCCGATCGGGAAGTTTGGTGGGGGGCTCGCCCCGGTGCGAGCCGTCGACCTTGGGGCGACCGCCATCCGGGCGGCGCTCGGTGACCTGAACCCACAGCGAATCGAAGAGGTCATCTTCGGCCAGGTCCTTCAGGCAGGCGAGGGCCAGATCACCGCTCGGCAGGCTGCGGTCCTGGCTGGATTGCCCATGACCGTCCCGTCCGTGACGATCAATAAGGTTTGCCTCTCCGGTCTGGCTGCCATCGGGATGGCCAACCGGTCGGTGCTCCTCGGCGAATCCAAGTTTGTCGTGGCCGGCGGTATGGAGTCAATGAGCAACGCCCCCTACGTCATGCCCAAGGCCCGTTGGGGAGCTCGCCTTGGCGACGCCGAACTCATCGACGTGATGATGCACGACGGGTTGTACTGCTCGTTTGACCAATGCTCCATGGGCAGTGCTTCCGATATCAAGAACGACCAGCTGGGAATCGACCGGGCCGAACAAGATGCGTGGTCAGCCAGAAGTCACGAACGGGCTGAGATGGCCAGAAGAACGGGCATCTTCTCGAAAGAAATCGCGCCGGTTGAGGTCCCACAACGTAAAGGCGCGTCCGTCACCATCGGCGAAGATGAAGGCATCCGAACCGGAACCACCGCCGAGAGTCTCGGGGCTCTGCGACCTGCCTTCGGGACCACCGGCACGTTGACCGCAGGTAACTCGAGCCAAATTTCCGACGGCGGGGCGGCGGTAATCGTCGCAGATCGTCAGGCGGCTGAGGCCGAAGGGCTCGAAGTGCTCGCCGAGATCCGGTCGTACGGCCAGATCGGCGGGATCGACCCGTCGCTGCACGAACGCCCGGCCGAGGCGCTCGCTCTGGCGCTGAAAAAGGCCAACCTGAGTGCGGCCGATCTGCATGCAGTCGAGATCAACGAAGCCTTCGCCTCGGTGGCCCTGTGGTCGGCCCGGATGCTCGAAATCCCCGAGGATCGGGTCAACGTGCACGGAGGAGCGGTCGCTCTCGGCCATCCGATCGGAGCCACCGGCGCCCGCCTGGTTGTCACATTGATCAACGTACTGAAGCAGCGCGGCGGCGGCCTGGGGGCCGTAACCTTGTGCGGAGGCGGCGGACAAGGCGACGCCATGGTTTTGGAGGTCCCCGCATGAAAGAAGTACCGGAGCGCAACCTGGGCTTGGAACTTGCCAGAGTTACCGAATCCGCCGCCATCGCCGGCGCCCGCTGGCAAGGGCGCGGCGACAAAGAGGCCGCCGACCAAGCAGCGGTGGACGCGATGCGGGTGATCCTTTCGACCATCGATATGGACGGGACCATTGCCATTGGTGAAGGCGAAAAAGACGAAGCCCCGATGCTGTACAACGGAGAAAAGGTCGGCAACGGGACCGGCCCCAAGGTTGATGTAGCAGTCGATCCCATCGATGGAACGAGCTTGACCGCGGCTGGTCGGCCGGGCGCCCTGGCAGTCATTGCCCTCGCCGAGGCAGGAACCATGTATTCCCCGGGCAGCCTCGTGTACATGGACAAGATCGCCGTCGGCCCGCAAGCGGCCGGTTCCGTGGACATCGAGGCGCCGGTGCGCCACAACTTGCGCCAGGTCGCCAAGGCTACTGGCAAGGACATGGACGATCTCACCGCCATTATTCTGGATCGCCCTCGTAACCAGCCCTTCATCGATGAGGTTCGGGCCGCCGGAGCCCGAATCCGACTTATATCGGACGGGGACGTCTCCGGGGCCATCTCTACGGCCGAGTCCGCGTCGGGCATCGACATTCTGCTCGGAATCGGTGGCTCCCCTGAAGCGGTGATCGCCGCAGCAGCCCTCACGGCCATGGGTGGCGAGATTCAATGCAAGCTGTGGCCACGCGATGAATCGGAAACCCAGTATGCACTCGACAACGGCCACGACCTGGACCGGATCCTCACGATCGGCGATCTTGTGAGCGGCAAGAACATCTTCTTTGCGGCGACCGGAGTGACGGATGGCGAGCTTCTGGACGGGGTCGATTTCTTCGCGCATGGAGCCATCACGCATTCTGTGGTTATGCGATCGAAGACCGGATCCATCCGCTTCATGCACGCCCGGCATGACCTGGACCGGCTCGACCAACTCAAAGGCACGCTCGACGAGTAGCTGTCCGTGCGCATATTTCTCACCGAGCCCTACTACACCGGGTCCCACCAGGCGTGGGCTGACGGTTGGCAAGAAGCCTCCCATCACGAGATACATCTCCTTACGATGGAAGGTCGGTTCTGGAAATGGCGGATGCACGGCGGGCCGGTCACCCTGGCCCATCAGGCGATTGATCTGGCGAACAAGGTAGGTCCGCCCGATGCAATCGTGGCGTCGTCCATGCTCGACCTCGCTACGTTCCTGGGGCTGGCCGGCCCCCAGCTCGGGAACCCACCGTCGTTGCTCTACATGCACGAGAACCAACTGACCTACCCGCTTTCGCCCCGGACGCGCGGCGAGGACCTCAGTTATGGATTCGTCAACTGGCGGTCAATGCTGGCCGCCAACCAAGTCGTGTTCAATTCGCACTATCACCGTGACGTGTTCTTTGAAGCCATCACTCCCTTCCTCAAGAACTTCCCCGACTACCGCCAGACCGATCTCATTGAACAGGTACGCGACAAGACGTCTGTGGTCGGAGTGGGCATTCCCATCCGACCGGCGCGTGAATCTGAGCAGGAGACTCCCTTGGTGTTGTGGAATCAACGCTGGGAATACGACAAAAACCCGGTCGAGATGTTCGAGATTCTCTATCAGCTCGCCGATCAAGGAGTGGAGTTCCGGCTGGCAGTGACCGGCGAGAACTTCCGACAGGTACCAACCGAGTTCGCGGAGGCCGAGGTACGCCTCGGCAGCAACATCGTCCAGTTCGGCTTCGCGGAGCAGGACCGCTACGACGAACTCGTAGCGGGGGCTGACGTCGTTCTCAGCTCGGCTCAACACGAGTTTTTCGGCGTCAGTGTTGCCGAGGCAGTAGCCGCCGGAGCTTTCCCGATACTTCCAAATCGGCTGTCCTATCCCGAGCTCATCCCGTCGCAAGCGCATGCCGCCACGTTGTACGAAGCACCGGAGCAGGCCGTCGAGTTATTGGCCAAGGCACTGACCGACGCCGGTCACCGTAGGGACGTGACCCGGATCACTCGTCGCGCAATGGAAGAGTTTTCGTGGGCGGTTATCGGACCGCGCTACGACAAGCTCGTAGCCGACCTGCGGTAGGGTCACGCCGATGCAACACGTCATCTGGGACTGGAATGGGACGCTACTCAACGATATCCATGTCGTCATCGACGCAGTAAACGAAACGGTTTCGCCCTACGGGGTTCCCACGTTGAGCGTCGAAGACCATGCGAGGCTATTCGCGCGTCCGGTATCGATTTTCTATGAACGGATGCTCGAACGGCCCATCACCGCCCGGGAGTGGCGAGACCTCGACGATACATTCCATGACGCTTACGCCAGGCGCATGCCAGAAGCTCGGCTATCGGACGGCGCTCACGATCTCCTCGAATCGCTCCACGAGAAGGGCACTAGCCAGTCATTGCTGTCGATGGCGCCCCATGATCACGTCATTGAACGTGCCAAGGTGTTTGGGGTCGCCAGGTACATGGTTCGCATCGACGGACTACGCGACGGAAGTGGTGCGCTCAAGGAAGGTTCGATGCTTTCGCACCTCCGCGCCTTGCTCGCCCACCCATCGGCACCAGACGACCCGTCGAGCTATGTCGTTATCGGCGACTCAGTCGATGACGCGGTCGCGGCGCGAGCCAACGGAGTCCCGGCGGTGATGTTCGCTTCGGGATCTCACGCTCGTGCCGACCTTGTTGCGACCGGTTTCCCGGTCACGGACTCGTTGGCGGAGGCGATTGAAGTCGCCCGCAAAGGTTAGATCGTCACCTCGATTTCTCTGACACGATCTACACTCCCCTCTATGACTCAACGACCCCCCGATATGGGCCAGCTCATGAAGCAGGCTCAAAAGATGCAAGAACAGCTCGCAGCCGCTCAAGCCGACCTCGCTTCTCGAGAGTTTCAAGGCTCCGCCGGCGGAGGCGTCGTGACCGCCACGGTCAAGGGGTCAGGCGAAGTCCTGGCCGTCAACATCGACCCGTCTGTGATCGACCCTGACGACGCCGAGATGCTCGGTGATCTCGTAGTCGCGGCCGTTAACTCTGCTCTTCACAGCGTAAGCGAGGTTGCCGCCGAACAGATGGGTGGCCTTACCGGTGGGTTGGATCTCGGCGGCCTACTCGGCTGATGTTCGAAGGCCCCATACAACGACTCATCGATGAACTCTCCCGCCTCCCGGGAGTAGGTCGAAAATCAGCTCAGCGACTGGCGTTTCACCTCCTCAACGGGGAAGAAGCAGACGCCCGTCGGCTCGCTCAAGCCATTATCGACGTCAAAGAACAGATCGGCTTGTGCGCACGCTGCTACAACGTCACTGCGTCCGAGGAGTGTCTTATCTGTCGAGACGTCCGACGCCTACCCGACCTCGTGTGTGTTGTGGAGCGCGCCCAGGACATCCCGGTGCTCGAATCAACCAGGGAATTTGGGGGCAGGTACCACGTGCTGGGCGGATCACTCTCGCCCATCGACGGGATCGGACCAGGGCAACTCCGGTTCGCCGAGCTGAAACGGCGTGTCGAATCTGAGGGAATCACCGAGCTCATCTGCGCCACCAATCCCACCGTGGAAGGTGACGCCACCTCGATGTACATTGCCAAGGAGTTCAAGCCGCTCGGAGTCCGGGTGAGTCGCCTGGCGTCCGGGCTACCCGTTGGCGGCGACCTCGACTACGCGGACACGGTCACGCTCGGTCGGGCCCTGGTTGGCCGCTCCGAGCTTTAGAGCGGAACCTAGGATTCGTCGATAACCTCTCCACCGAGGAGGTCCTCGACGAGTGCCACCGGATCGGAAGGCGCCGCTTCGGCCATGCGGTCTTTGTCGACAACTTCGTCTCTCTCGTCCGGTTCCGGGGAAGTGGGGGTGTTCTGGTCTGCGTTGTCGGCGGCGAATCGGGCGGTGACGGTCCCCCCGAGCAGCGCCGACGCTGAAGCAGAGACCGCTGCGGCAAACTGGGGATCAGAAATCATTTGCTCGAGGTGGAAGCCCAGATGTCCCGGTACGTGAATCACCAGAACGGACCCGTCGACCAGGCCAGGGCGCGCCTCCCGAAACAGCGCATGCCGGCGATTTCCGAGTTCGTCCTTCACCTGGGCAGATAATGCCGGCCAAATATTCTTGAACGCCGTGAGATCAATTTCGGCTGCAGCCGACGGGCTAGTCGACGAGCTGCTGCTGGCGACCACGTCGTCGGCCGGAGCCTCCGGAATCGGATCCGGTGGTGTGGCGACAAGTTTCAGCGTGGGTGGAGCCGTAGCCTCCGAGGCCGGGGCCACTGGCGCCGATACCGATGGCGTCGTCGACGGCTGGACAGTCGAAGCATGGGAATCGCCCCCACCAGACGGGCCCATGCGGGCGATTGCCGATACGCGCCGTTCCAGTGTGTCGAGGCGAGCCTGCATAGAAGGAAGGTCAACCGCCACTTCGGGTCGGGTCAACTTCAACAACGTTATCTCTGTCATCAGGCGTTCCTCGCGGCCTTCACGCAACCGTAACAAACCGTCCGACAGTACATCCATGGCCCGGATGACATCGGCAACCGGGAGGCTGGCAGCGACCGCCCGCCAGTCCGCGAGGATATCGGCCGGCTCGTCAGCGACCTCGTCGAGGTTGGGCGCATAATGCGCCAGGAATACTCCCCGGAAGAACCCGATCGATTCGGATAAAAACCTTCGCAAGTCGACTCCGTCGGCGGCCAGCTTGGCCGTGAGCTCCAAAGCCGCCTTGGCATCGTGTTCGCCGACCGCGGTCGCCAACCTGGCGAACACGTCTCGATCGGCCAGGCCAAGCGCCCGATTGATCGCGGCAGGGTCGACCGAACCGTTGCCAAGCGCCGCGACCTGTTCAAGCAGGCTCAACGAATCGCGAACCGATCCTGCGGCGTGGCGGGCGACGAGTTGTAGGGCTCCATCAGCCACTTGATACGACTCAAGGTCCGCTACGTAGGCGAGATGGCCAACGAGTTCCTCCACCGATACCGGGTGAAAGTCGAATCTCTGCGAACGTGATCGGATGGTGTCGAGCAACTTGTAGGGCTCGGTGGTCGCCAGCACAAAGTGAACGTGCTCGGGCGGTTCCTCAAGAGTTTTCAGCAGGGCGTTAGCGGCGGCCTTCGACAACATGTGTGCTTCGTCGAGGATGAATACTCGCTTGGCGCCACCTACCGAGGCCACCGTGGTCACACTGACCTTGATATCGCGAATGTCGTCGACCGAATTGTGAGATGCCGCATCGAGTTCTGTGACGTCGAAGGATGAACCGTTCACGATGGCCAAACACGAATTACAGGCATTGCACGGCTCGCCACCACCGGGTGGGTTCTGACAGTTCAAAGCCTTGGCGAGGAGCCGGGCGGACGTGGTCTTACCGGTACCACGGGGACCGGCAAACAGATAGGCGTGCGCGACCTTACCTTCAGCGATTTCACGCACAAGGGTGTTCGTTACATGGGACTGGCCGACCACCTCGTCAAAGAGCTGAGGCCGGTACTTGCGGTACAGAGCTTGGTATTCCACTGTCGCTGATGGTAGCCCGAAGAGATCCGCACGGCTCCGGTCGGCTGGGATCGAGGGCACGCCCTCGCACTTTCTCAGAACGGTGCCAGACTGTCGCGATGCACAATGGACAACCGGCCGTATGGGCCAAGGGCCTCACGCGTCGCTTTGGCAACAAGGTGGCCGTCAAGGGTGTCGATCTCGCCGTTATGCCAGGGGAGTTCTACGGGCTGCTCGGCCCGAATGGGGCCGGCAAAACCACCACGATCAAGATGATCGTCGGTCTCCTACGACCCGACGGAGGAACCGCGGGCATCGGCGAATTCAACACATGGAAAAACCCAACCGATGCCAAACAACGCATCGGGGTTCTGCCCGAGGAGTTCAACCTCTACGAGCGCCTGACCGGCGCCGAACTACTGGACTTCACTGCAGCCATCCACGGACTACCCAAGACGCAAGCCGCCTCGCGTCGCGAGGAACTACTCGCGTTGCTCGACCTCGAAGACGCTTCGCGCACCGTGATCGGCGACTACTCGAGGGGCATGCGCAAGAAAGTGGCGCTGGCCGCTGCAGTAATCCATGCCCCTCCCGTCCTGTTTCTGGATGAACCCTTTGAAGGGGTCGACGCCATAAGCGCCCGCCTTATCCGACAGTTGCTCCAGCGTTATACGCAGAGCGGAGCGACAATCGTTTTCTCGTCACATGTCATGGAACTCGTCGAAAGGCTCTGCACCAGGATCGGGATCATGGTGGCCGGGGAACTCATCATCGAGGCGAGTCCCGACAAACTGTTGGCCCACTACGGCACCACCAACGTCGAGGACGCTTTCCTGGCGGCGGTCGGCGCCTCTGACACAACCCAAGGTCTTGAATGGCTCGCCAACTCGTCTGGCTGAAGTGGCGCCTGCTGGCCAACGGCCTGCGAACCGATCGCCAGCGACGCTGGGGGCTGCCGGTTATCGCCATTGGCCTAACCGTGATCGCCGCACTCGGCGCTCAGTTCTACTACGACACCAGCAGGTCGCTCGAGCCTACGGCAGCTGCCGAATTCGGAATCTGGTTGTCCGTCATCGGCTGGGTTGGCTGGGCAACACTGCCGGTGCTCATCTTCCCGATTGACGAAACCCTCGATCCTGCCAAGTTCGCAACGCTTCCCGTGACCCGCTGGCGTCTGATCATCGGATTGACAGGAGCGGCCATGCTCACCCCGCCCATCATCGTCCCTGTCTTCGTGATCCTCGTGAACCTCGCCCTGTGGTCAGGGTGGGTTCTCACCCCGGTAACCATCGTCGCCATCGTTCTCATCATCGGGTCATACGTCATTGGTGGTCAGGCGTTCACAACCGCCTTCTCGATGCTCATCAAGAGCCGACGAGGTCGTGACCTCACGATGCTGTTCGTTGTGGGCCTCGGTCTGGTCCTCTATGGCGGCCAGTCGATCGTGGCAGAGGCGATCGGGTCGCTCGGATTGGAAGGAGCCCTCCTTGCCCATCCCGCCAGCAGCTGGGCATGGCTACTACCTCCCGGCGCCGCTCAAGCCGCGATAACGACGGCTGCACGGGGAGAAACTCTGCTCACCGCTGCGCTCCTGGTGTGGTCACTCCTCAGCCTGATTGGACTCAGCTATCTCTGGAACCGGATGCTTACCCGGCTCATCACGCAACCCGAAGCAACTACGACGAAATCGGCCTCCCGCATGAAGCCTTTCACCGAATTGGCAGGCTGGGGTCCCACCGCGGTGGTCATTCGAAAGGAACTTCGGATGTACCTGCGTGATCCCCGCATGCGGATGGTGTGGACCGGCGGGGTCATTTTCATCGGCATTCTCGCCGCCACGTTGATCCTGGGTCAGACCCAACTTGAGCGCCTGGCCGTTACCCCGTGGCTCGTACTCGCTGCCCCGAGTGCGGTCCTGTTCGTTGGCTTACCAATTGCCCTCAATCAGTTCGGGTGGGAACGGCGGGCCGCCTCCTACTTATTTGCCCTGCCAATAACCCCACGTCAGACCCTCGTGGGAAAGAACGTCGCCACCACGATTGCCCTGACCATTGAGACGGCGATTCTGACGGCGACGCTCGCGGCCATTACCGGCGGCTGGTCACGAGTGGTTTACATGCCGGCAATCCTGCTCACCGCGGTCGCCTGCCAGTTGGCCGTCGGGAACCTGGCTTCGGTGCTGACCCCACTTCGACTACCCGACATGGGGACCGACGTCTTCTCGCAGGCGTCCGAACACGGCTGTCTGGCCATCGCCTCCCAGCTCGTTTCCTTTTTCTTGATCGGGCTGCTCATGGTTCCGCCGGCCGTCGCCTATACGCTCGTCGAAGCATTCGGCGTGACCCGGTTTTCGTTATGGCAGGTTTCAGGCGTATCGCTGATCTACGGAGCGATCGTGTATGTGATCGCCCTGCAACTTGCCTCCCTGCTACTCAAACGCCGGATGCCCGAGGTGCTCGACTGGGTTCGCATCAACTGACCGCCGGCCAGTGGGCCGTCGATCCCGGGTTTTGGACACAAACATCTATCCTCGCCCTCTTATGCGCCTAGGTATCGACTTGGACGGAGTGGTCGCCAACTTCAACGGCGGCTGGATCACGTTCTACAACGAAGAGTTCGGGACCAACCTGGGTTCTGACATCATTGACAGCTGGGACGGTATTCCGGCGGCTACTCATTTCGCGACCATGCGCCAATTCTGGGATTGGGCTCGATACTTGAAGGGTGCCTCACTGTTCCGGCACCTGGAGACCTATGAGGGAGCCGTCGACACCCTGTGGAACCTTGCCAAGAGCGGGCACACGATCGTCATCCTGACCTCAAAACCGTACTGGGCGACCCACGACACCTACGAGTGGATCGCCGAACACAAGCTGCCGACCCGAGAGGTGCATATCCTCGACGAAAAGTGGCAAGTCGACTGCGACGTCTACCTTGACGACGCTCCCCACAACATCTACGACATCCATCTCCACCGCCCCGATCGGGCAACGGTTCGGTTCATTCGGCCCTGGAATCATCCGGTCCCCGGTACCCACGACGTGGCGGACTGGGACGAGTTCCAGGCTTTTGTCGATACGCATCAGCCGTGAGCCCTTTTCGCGGTCTGGAAACCTCGGCCCGGCCTGGCTAGCCTCGGTTTCGCATCGAGGCACGACCTGTCTCGATGCTGCCATGTAACCCAACCAAGGGAATCCAAATGAAAGCTCGTACCTGGGCAACCATGAGCGTCGTGCTGGCGCTTGTGCTCGCAGCTTGCGGCGGAGACGCTTCGACCGACTCCACTGTTGCCGCTGAAACAACCACGACAACAGCCGATGTCACTACGACAGTGCCCGAGACAACTACCACTACCGAAGCCATGGCCACAGTCGGCACTCCCGAGAATCCGATCAAGGTTCTTTTCGTGCCGTCCGCTGAAGCGGCGATCATCGTCACGGGTGGCGAACTGATGGCTGAAGCGCTCAATGAGGCAACCGGTCTGACGTACGAGGTCATCGTTCCGACCGACTACTCGGCCACGATCGAGGAAATGTGCGCTTCTCCAGAGAACACCATGGGCTTCATCCCGGGTGCGGCCTACGTCGAAGCCTCGGCGCTTTGCGGTGTCGACGTGTCCTTCAAGGCGGTTCGGTTCGGATGGGGCGTCTACTGGGCACAGATTCTCGTACCGCGCGACAGCGACTTCACCACAATCGAGGACCTCGAAGGTAAGAGCTGGGCGTTCCCGGATGGCGGATCGACTTCCGGTTTCCGGGTTCCGAGTCTCATGTTCTCAGAAGCTGGCGTTACGCCAGGCGAGCAAGTCGAAACCGGTGGACACACCCAGGCCGCCTTGGCCGTCTACAACGGCGAGGTCGACTTCGCGACCACGTTCTTCAGCCCACCGTTGCTGCCAGATGGCAACTGGGACGAGACGATGGCTCCAGAGTTGTCCGATGACCTCATCGCGACATGTGGACCCAACGAGGACGGCGACCGGCTGGTTTGTGGCACCGATGGCGAGTATCGAATCCTCGACGCCCGCGCTTCGGCACGAACCGACGCTCCGGACATCATGCAGAAGGTCCGCATTCTGGCGATCTCGCCGGGTATCCCCAACGACACCCTGTCGTTCGGCCCGGAGTTCCCGGCCGACGTTCGTGCCCAGATTGAGGCGGCCCTGGTTGCCTTCGCTGGAACTGACGCCTGGAACGAGTCGATTGGAAATCAGGACTTCTACGGGTGGACGGGCATCGAGCCTGCCACTGACGCAGAGTACGACGGTCTCCGCAAGATCGAAGAACTCCTCGCCGACGAATAACGGTCCACAACTATCTAGCGGACCGGGGGGGCGGGACTTGTCCCGCCCCCCGGTCATATATCACGACGTGAAACCACCCAATAAGGCAGGGCGATGCTCAAAGTAGAACACCTCACGAAGGTCTACCCCAACGGCACTGTCGCGCTCGAGGATGTCAGCTTCGAAGTGCCCGCCGGCCAATTCCTGGCCGTGATCGGCCTATCCGGATCGGGCAAGTCAACGCTCCTCCGCTGCATCAACCGCCTCATCGAGCCGACTGAAGGCAAGATCATCTGGGACGGCGTAGACGTCACAACAGCCGGTCCGGACGATCTGCGCAGAATCCGCCGCAACATCGGCATGGTGTTCCAGCACTTCAACCTCGTCGAACGCTCCAAAGTCATCACGAACGTCCTGGCAGGCTCCCTCGGATACGTAAATCCAGTCCTGAGCGTGATCAACCGGTTTCCCCAGCAATATCGTGATCAAGCCATCGCCCAGCTGAACCGGGTCGGACTGGCGGACAAGGCCTACATTCGAGCCGACAATCTCAGCGGCGGCCAACAACAACGTGTTGGGGTCGCCCGCGCCATGATGCAAGAGCCGGGCATGCTCCTCGCCGACGAACCGGTCGCCTCGCTCGACCCGGTCCTGGCCCATTCGATCATGCAATACCTCGAAAAGATCAACAAGGAGGACGAAGTGATGGTCCTCTGCAGTCTGCACTTCCTCGACCTCGTGCACCGATACGCCGACCGGGCCATCGCCCTCAACGACGGCAAGCTGGTATTTGAGGGACCTCCCGCATCCATCGACGACGCCAAGTTCAAGGAGATCTATGGCCAGGAGGCCGAGCGTGTCGGATAAGGCGCCCGACACCGGCCCTCCCGCAGCCAAACGAGCTGGCGACGCCAGCACTCCCAAACGTCGCACCCGCCGACAGTCCATCATCCTCGGCCTGGCGATCATTGCGGGCATCATCACCTACGCCTACGGATTTGAAGTAACCAAGGTCGACCTCGCAGAGATCAGTTCCGAAACCCGTCGCGGGCAGTTGGTACGGGTGCTGCGCGATATCGCCCGACCCGAGTTGTTGACCTACGATCGTATTCCTACCAACACCGAATTCGCGATCTACCTTCCGTGCCCCGCCGGTGGATTTGAGCCCATTCCGGTCACGGAGGGTCGGCGTCTCGTTGTCGAGCCCGCCTGTGCCGAGCCGGGAGACACGCTGCTGATCACCGGGATCGGGTTCGCTCCGAACTCACGTGGTTCGATCAACCAGGTCCCACCGTCGGGGGATCTCGAGCTGAAGATCGGGGAGTTCTTCGCCGACGTCGACGGGAACTTCGAAGTGGAGGTCGACTCACGCGAACGCGAAGAGACCGAGGCTCAGTCGATCCGGGTGGTGACCAACGAACGCATCGGAACCATTTTCTCGCCTGTCGAGGTCGAGTCGTCATCGGGAGAGCTGCGGAGTTCACCCCGGATCAGCAGGGCGCTTATAGACACCTGGGACAAGATCATCGAAACCGTATTCCTGGCACTCCTAGCCACCACCCTCGGTACCGCCCTGGCAGTACCGCTGAGTTTTCTTGCCGCCCGCAATCTCATGCGCGATATCACCACCACCGTCACCAAGCTGTCACTACAACTACTGGCGATTCCTCTCGGCGTGGTGGTTGGCGTGGTGCTGTCCCGGACGGCCCAGCAACTCGCCGATCAGTTGACCGACAACAAGATCCTGCTGGTAGCGGGACTCTTGATCGTTCCCGCGATTGCCCTGGCGGCTATCCGCTACGCGTTTCCGCCGGTCGACGACGAACCCCCGACCCCCGCCGAGCGTGGTCAACGCGGCGCCATGGCGCTCGTGGCCGCCATCGCCGGAATACTCGGGATCCTGCTGATCTCCGAGTTACTCGTCCAGGTGGGCGGATGGCTCGATGACGCTCTGGGCAGTTTCGGCTTCCTTGGCGGCTTTCTCGAGAAGAGTGGGGAGATCGCCACCGCCATCACCACCATGCTGTCAGCCCTACTCGGGGCGGCCGTGTTCGCCACCCTGGCGGGTCGCCTGTCGACCTTCGTTCGCAGTCGGGTGTCCGACGCCACCATGCAAGCCGCCACCTACCCGCTGGCCGCACTGGCAGGAGCGGTCCTCGGCGCGATTGTAGGAGCTGGAATTGGATGGCTGTATCGCGTCACCGACCCGATGGCCATCTACGGCTGGCCAGCCGTGGCTGGCGCCCTGATCGGCCTGCTGCTGGCGCTGCGGAACCGCAGCCGGTCCTCGGTTCAGATCGGACTGGTCACTTACTACCTGGCCAGAACGATCTTCAACACGTTACGATCGATCGAACCGCTCGTCATGGTCATCGTGTTCGTGGTCTGGGTGGGCATCGGGCCGTTTGCCGGAGCCCTGGCGCTGGCAATCCATACGGTGGCAGCCCTCGCCAAGCTGTACTCCGAGCAGGTTGAAAGTATTTCGGAGGGACCCATCGAGGCGGTAAAGGCGACCGGCGCTACGCGGCTCCAGACCGTCGTGTACGCGGTTGCTCCCCAGATCGTGCCTCCGTACATCGCCTTCACGCTCTACCGATGGGACATCAACGTCCGCATGTCGACGATCATCGGCTTTGCCGGTGGTGGTGGCATCGGCTTCGTGTTGCAGCAGAACATCCGGCTGCTCGAATACTCGGCCGCCTCGGTCAACATGCTCGCCATCGCCATCGTGGTCGCTTCGATGGACTACCTGAGCTCGCGCATTCGAGAACGGGTGGTGTGATGCAGGATGCCTTTCTACGCCTGACGAGGGAAAACCGCGAACAACGAGAACGAGATACCCTGGCCGGTGCTGCCACGCTGAGCTCTCAATCCAAAGGCCGGGCAACTGACGAGGTCCCAGACGTTTTTCGAACCGCCTTCCAGCGCGATCGGGATCGTATCCTGCACTCCAAGGCGTTCCGGCGCCTTAAGCACAAGACTCAAGTGTTCATGAACCCCGAGGGCGATCACTTTGTCACGCGCCTTACCCACACGCTCCAGGTGACCCAGGCTGGTCGCTCGATGGCGGCTGCACTCGGATTGAACGAGGACCTCACCGAAGCGATCTGCCTCGGCCACGACGTGGGACACTCGCCATTTGGCCATACCGGCGAGGATGCGCTCACGCCGTACGTCGAGGGTGAGTGGCTTCACTCCCAGCAATCGGTTCGCATCATGTCTGTGCTCGAGCCCCTCAACCTGACGTGGGAAGTGCTAGACGGCATCCGCGCCCATTCATGGAAAATCGACCCACCACCGGCTACACCGGAGGGATATCTATGTCGATTCGCCGACCGCATCGCCTATCTCACTCATGATGTCCAGGACGCACTCAGGGAAGGGGTGATCAGCCACGACGATCTCCCGGCCTCTGCCGTGACCACCTTCGGTAATGAAGCGGGCTCAACATGGATCCGGACAATGATCGAAGCGGTAGTCGACGGAACGATTGCCGCCGGACACGTCACGATGCACGCCGAGGTGCTCGAAGCGATGCACGAGTTGCGGGACTTCATGTTCGAACGTGTCTACCTTCGACACGACACCAACGGGCAGCGAGAACGGGCGGTCCGGGTCATCTCGGAACTGGTCGACTACTACGGACATCACCCTGATGAGATACCGGATACTTATCAGGTCGATGATGCGGCTGCCCTCATCAAGGCGATTGACTACGTTTCGGGAATGACCGACCGGTTTGCCCTACGAGAGTACGACCGCCTCTTCAAGCCCCGACTCTTTCCCGACGACTGACGCGGAACAACGGCGGTTATCTATTGCCGGTGGCCCGATATAGACTCCCTGCATGCGCTCACGAATTGCCGGGACTGGTTCGTTTACGCCTGATCGAGTGGTATCCAATGAGGACCTGGCCGTACTACTCGACACAACGGCGGACTGGATAGAGAACCGATCAGGTATCGCCGAGCGGCGCTGGGTCACGGGACGGACGACTACCTCTGACCTCGCCTACGAGGCTGCGCTCCGCGCAATGGCCGACGCCACGGCTACGGCCGCCGACCTCGATATGATTCTCCTGGCGACCATCAGCCCGGATCATGACTTTCCTGGCACCGCTTGCTTCCTCCAGGACAAGCTCGGTGCACCCGCTATTCCGGCCATCGACGTTCGCCAGCAGTGTTCCGGCTTCATGTATGCCCTCTCGATGGCTGACCTATACATTCGCACCGGACAAGCCACCACCGTGTTAGTCGTCGGTGCAGAAATCCACTCAAAGGGCCTCGACATTTCTCCGGCTGGTCGCGACATTTCGATCCTGTTCGGTGACGGCGCCGGCGCCTTTGTCCTTCGAGCCGTAGACGACCCTTCTGACGAGGACTCTCAGATCTACTCAACCCACATTCATTCGGACGGTTCTGGCGCCAAAGCCCTCTGGGCCGAAGCGCCCGGCCAGGCCCGGCCAGGCCATCGGATCACCGTCGAAGACATCGAAGCCGGCCGACATTTCCCCGTCATGGATGGCCGCCGAATCTTTATGAACGCCGTCAAGAGGATGCCCGAGTCCATCCACGAGGCGCTCGACGCCAACGGCGCCAAACTGGACGAGGTCGACTGGTTCTTCTTTCATCAGGCAAATCTACGGATCAACGAAGCCGTCGCCCGCCGTCTCGAGATCGAAGGGAGCCGGGTCTTCAACACGATCCAGCGGTTCGGCAACACCACCGCCGCCACAATTCCCCTCGGCATAGACACAGCAGTCCGCGAGCATCGACTGGTACGTGGCCAGCTTGTCGCGCTGTCAACCTTTGGTGCCGGATACACCTGGGGGTCGTCGCTCATCCGGTTCTGACCCGTTAATCCAAATCGATGCTCGTTACGAATACATTGAATGCGTGTAGCGATCATCGGAACTGGAATCTCAGGGTTAGGGGCGGCCCACCGCCTCAACGATCAGGTTGACCTCACCCTCTACGAGGCTTCCGACTGGGTCGGTGGCCACAGCCACACCGTCGACGTAGAGGTCTCGGGCGTCCCGGTCGCCGTTGATACCGGGTTTATCGTGTACAACGAAACGACCTATCCATTGCTCACCGAGCTCTTCGCAGAGCTTGAAGTCGCAACCGAGCCGAGCAACATGTCATTCGCTATCGCCGGATCTGCCCCCGAGTACGAAGGCAGCCTCAAAGGCATAGCGGCGACGCGGTCAGCGCTTCTGCGACCGAGCCACTGGCGCATGATCAAAGACATCCTCCATTTCAACAAGTACATCCAAACGGTGGACGTCGACGACCCCACGCTGCGGCTCGGCGACCTCATCGACGGCTATTCCGACGTCTTCAAAGACCGATACTTGCTTCCGATGGGGGCAGCCATCTGGTCCACTCCTACATCCGACATGGCCGACTACCCGGCCGCCACCCTCGCCCGCTTCTTTCGCAACCATGGCCTTGTCCAACTGCGAGATCGTCCGCAGTGGCGAACCGTGTCCGGCGGAAGCAGGCAATACGTCGACAAGCTAATCCGGCCGTTCTCGGACCGTATCCGACTGGACGAACCGGTCATCGAAGTACGGCGCGACGAGGACGGGGTTCAGGTCCTCAGTGGATCGGGGACCGATCGGTTCGACCAGGTGATCTTCGCAACTCATGCCGATACCACTTGCGCGCTGCTGGGATCGACCGCGACCGTGCAGGAACAGGCAGTGCTCAGCCGGTTCAAGTATTCGAGAAACCGGGCAGTCCTACACACCGACCAGTCGTTCATGCCGAAACAGCGCAGAGCCTGGGCAAGTTGGAACGTCGCAGCCGGCAACGGTGCAGAACTCCCCTGCGTCACCTACTGGATGAATCAACTTCAGAACCTGTCGACTCCGACGCCGGTATTCGTGACGCTCAATCCCCCCGAGGAACCCCGGGGTCAGCTCGGATCGTGGGACTATGATCACCCGATGTTCGACCGGGCGGCGATTGAGGCCCAGGCGGAAGTGCCGGGCCTGCAGGGCACTCTGCGCTCCTATTACTGCGGCGCCTATACCCGCTACGGGTTCCATGAAGACGGGCTCATGTCGGGCTATGCCGCCGCCGATGCCCTCATACGTCAGGCGGCCACGGTATGAACTCGTTGTACGTAGGGAAGGTCCGTCATCGGCGGACCCGGCCCCGGCAGCACGCGTTCTCCTATGGGGTGTACTGGTTGCTCCTCGACCTCGACGACCTGGAAGGCGCAAACCGGACCAGTCCCATTTTCTCCATTGATCGACCGAACCTGTACTCATTCCGTCAAGCCGATCATGGCCCCATGGATGGAACAGCTCTCAAGCCCTGGGTCGTCCAACTCGGACGCCAGGAAGGTCTCGACATCGAGCAGGTCCACCTCCTGACCATGCCTCGGCTATTCGGTTACGCGTTCAATCCGATCACCATCTGGTTTTGCCATGGGCACGACGGCTCACTTGTTGCGGTGCTGTACGAAGTCAGAAACACGTTTGGCGAGCACCACAGCTACTTCCTCCCCGTCGAGCGCCATGAGGACACCGACCCCAAGGTGGTTCACGAATGGGACAAGAAGTTCTTTGTGTCTCCCTTCATCGACATGGCGGCACGCTACCGGTTCGAACTCGAAGCACCCGGGGAACGCATGCAGGTGACGGTCCGCGAATCCGACGTCGATGGTCACCTGTTCAGCGCCGTCATGTCGGGTGATCGGGTCCCGTTGTCAACCCGGTCATTGCTACGACTCCTCGTCTCGCACCCCCTTCTAACGCTCCGGGTCATGGTTGGTATCCATTGGCAGGCCTTCCACCTGTGGAGAAAGGGCGCTCCTTACCGGTCGCGCCCAACGGCGCCCGACCAGTCCGTGTCGATACCGGCGGTCTCGCGATGAACGACCGGCTGGCCCTACGGTTGCTTGGAGCAGGAGTAACCGCCGGCACCCTGCGTATCACCTTCCCGGACGGTTCGAAAGACGCTTTGATTGGGACAGAACCAGGTCCAAACACCGTCATCCACGTGAAGAAAAAGGGGTCGCTCGGGCGAGTTCTGCGAGGCGGGTCGAACGCGTTGGTTGAGGCCTACATGGCCGACGAGTTCGAGCCGGAAGACCTCACCGAGCTGCTCGTCTTTGCGGCTTTGAACCAGAGGAGATGGGCCGAACGCCACCCTCGCCTCTATGGGATCGGCCGACAGATGGGCACCTGGCTACCGAACCGGAACCGCCAACTAGCGGTGCGAACGATGGCAGATCATTACAACCTTGGCAATGCGTTCTACGAGGCATGGCTCGACCCGACGATGACCTATTCCTCGGCGCGATTCGGAGAAACGGCCCGGTCGCTTGAAGAAGCCCAACTCGCAAAGTACGCCCGACTAGCCGAGTTGTGTGACCTGCAGCCCGGCCAGTCAGTGCTCGAAATTGGGACGGGGTGGGGAGGCATGGCCCGATATGCAGCCAGCCTCGGGTGCCACGTCACGACGCTGACCATCGCCAATGAGCAAGCGGAATTCGCGAAGGCACAGAACGCCGCCGCCGGGCTAGACGGAATGATCGACGTTCAGTTGCTCGACTACTCGTTGGTCGAGGGCCAGTTCGATCGAGTCATTTCCATCGAGATGATCGAATCAATCGACGACAGCCGATGGCCAGACTTCTTCGACACGATCGCCAGGGTCCTCAAACCCGGCGGGCGAGCGGGTCTCCAGGCGATTCTCATTCACGATGACTTCTTCGACAGCTACCGCACCAACGAAGACTTCATCCGCAGATACATCTTCCCGGGCGGGTTGGTGCCGAGTCCGTCAGTACTCCGGACGCTTACGGCCAAAAGCGGCCTCGACTGGGATATGGAGGAGCGATTCGGCCTCGACTATGCCAAAACCCTCGCCAGGTGGCACGAGCGTTTCGAGGCAGCCTGGTCTCAGATCGCTCCACTCGGGTTTGACGAGGATTTCAGAAAAATGTGGAGAACCTATCTGTCCTATTGCGAGGCGGGCTTTGTCACCGGCAGAATTGACGTCGCCCAATTCAGTCTCACCCGTCCGTAACCACGTATGGTGAGACAGACCAAACCCGCCAGGCTGTGAAAGGACCAGAACGTATGTCGGACTTTATCGATCAAGGTGTTGTCAAGATCATTGAGGTCATCGGCATCTCCGAAGAGAGCTTCGAAGACGCCATCGCACGGGGCGTGGCCAAAGCTTCCGAATCGGTCAAAGGTATCACTGGCGTCGAGGTTCAGAACATGACGGCCCGGGTCAAGGACGGGCAGGTCACCCAATACCACGCCAATATGAAGTTGGCTTTCGCCGTCAAATAGGCATATCAATAAGACTCAGCGAGCTAGTTGAGAATTAGCTCGAGGTCGGCACTCTTCGACGCGAGTACGAAGGCAACCGCCGGGATCGTACCGGTGCGAACAATCAGCGACTCGAGGACATCTGCGAACGCGGTGATGTCGTCCACGTCCGGGGTTGGCAAACCGAGGAACGCAATATCAGCGGTCCGCGAGGTTTCCGAGATCACCTCGGTGGCTGGACGCTCATCGACCATGATCTCCACTTCCGCATCGATCCTGGCCGCCTTGATGAGCGTGGACAGGTTCTCTCGCGCCTCGTCGGCTCCGCCTGGATTCGTCAGGATCATCCGCACCGTCACTGTCGCGCCTCGCCACTCGAGGCTCGTGGCCAGAAGGTGGGACAACGTAAGCATCAACGCCCCGTTGCCGCGAATGCCATGCAGCCATACGTCGATGCGGCGGCGGGACCCAAAACTCTCCGTTGGCACCGCTCGAACCAGGACAATATTGCGATTGGCAGCATGAATATGCCCCAGCATCGTGGCGTATTCGGTGCGGTTGCCGGTGGTTTCACCATCGCCAAGCATGATCGTGTTGGGGACGAGTGTGCCGAGGCCGTACGCCTCAACGAGGAGTGCTGCACCGATGTATGGCGACGGCGCTGACACCACCCTCACAAGTGCCTCAACGCTGCGCTCTTCGAGGTGGTCCCGGATCGTGGCCGCCAACTGGGTCTTTCTCTCACTGGTTACCGGATCAGGCAGAATCGTGGCAACACTCAGGAGTCCCCGGTCATGGGAGATCGTGTTGGCCAGATCGATCAGGTACCAACGTTTGGCGGGGCTTCCCGCCAGAACGAGAAAGTTGGGACGCCACGTCTTGGCGTAACCCGAGGAGCGAAGATTAATGAGACCCCACCGAATGAGGGCCTGCCAGGCCCCCTCACGGGCGTCGCCCCAGGTCGTCTTGATACCTTTTCGCTGGAGCCACAAATAGATGCCGAGCACGACGAAAGCAGCCACGACGGTCGCGACTGGATTGATGAGGAACATCACTGCCGTACAACCGGCCGCTCCCAACGCCGACAGCGCCCAGTGCACCTTGAAGGTTGGGCGGAACGACGGACTCCGTAGGAACCGTTCGACCGCCGAGACCACATTCACTACGGCATAGGTGGCGAGGAAAAACATGGTGAGAATCGGTGCAATAACGTTCAGGTCTCCCAGCGCGATGGCCACAAGGGCCAACCCGAGGGAGAAGTAGGTGCCGATTCTGGGTTCGTCGGATGGACCAGCTCCCTTGCCGACAAATCGCATTGGCTTGGGGAGGATGTTGTCACGAGCCAGAGCTTGCAGAATGCGCGGGGCACCGAGAATGCTCCCGACCGCACTCGACAGCGTCGCTCCCCAGACTCCGACCAGAATCGCATCACCCCACACAGCTATTCGGCGCATGATCAGCGGATCGTTGATGAGGTCCGCCGTTGACGCAGACCGCTGGAGCAGGAACGGGATCGTCATGTATACGACAAAACTGACTGCGATGGCCGCCATCGTGCCGCGCGGAATCGACTTGCGGGGGTCGGCGAGATCTCCACTCATATTGACCCCGGCCATGATTCCCGTCACGGCTGGGAAGAACACCGCAAACACAATCCAGAAGCCGGCGGTCGGCTGATCAAGGGTGGTCACTGCCGCATCCGGAAGCGGTGAACCGAGGAACAATGAGATAAGGGATATGGCGATACCGGCCATGATGAAATACTGGACCCGGATGGCGGTACGAGCCGAGATCAGCGCTAGTGCGGTCACCAGGATGGCCGTGACCATCGCCACGATCCGCTCGTTCAGGACTGGAAAGACGGCCGTCAAACTCTCGGCGAAACCAATCGTGTACAGGGCCACCGAGAGGGCCTGGGCGACATACAGGGGTATCCCAATCGCGCCGCCGACTTCGATGCCGAGCGCCCGACTGATCATGTAGTAGGCGCCACCAGTCTTTATCCGCTGATCTGTGGCGATCTGCGATATTGACAGCCCGGTCAGGAAGGTGATGGCTGTCGCGATTGTCACGATGATGAGCGTGCCGACCAAACCGGCGTTTCCTACGACCCATCCGAATCGCAGATACATGATCACACCGAGAATCGTCAGAATCGACGGAGTAAAGACTCCACCGAAGGTCCCGAGACCTATCGGGGCAGGAGCTTTGTCGGCAACAACCGCTTCGGTCATGGGTGACTCATCCGAACGCTGACGGTGGGGCCATCTGCGCGATATGTGGACGGCCAGCTCGGACGGCCAAAAGATCCCCGCGTCATCTTGCTCACTCCTCAGCCACCAGGCTCGTCGCTGCGCAATCATAGGCGAAGCGCCAGGTCACCTTCCGCGCCCGACAACTATTTCCGGCTGGGGCCGGCAACCGGGTATTGGCATCGCGGTCCATTCCTCTACAGTTCTGCCCATGGAATTCGCGAGCGATGTCATCACTATCGAACAGGACGGTCCCATCGGAACCATCTGGCTGGATCGGCCGGACAAACTGAATGCCATGGGCAAAGCGTTCTGGACCGACCTCCCGCTCGCCATGCAGGCCGTCGGCGCCCTCGAAGTCGTCCGGGTCGTCATCATCGCGGCACGTGGCAAGGCGTTCACCGTCGGTCTGGACCTCGTCGAGTTTTCCGGTGTCTCGGTTGGTTCGGGTAACTCCCCGGCCGCCAAGGCCCAGAGCAGCTACCGCGAGATCAAACGAATGCAGGATGCCTTTACGTCAATCGCTGACTGCCCGAAACCGGTAATTGCGGCCGTTCACGGATATTGCCTTGGGGGCGGCATCGACCTCATCACGGCTGCCGACATCCGGATCGCCGCCAAAGATGCGGTGTTTTCAATCCGGGAAACGAAACTCGCCATCGTCGCCGACGTCGGAACACTCCAACGCCTTCCTGGCATCGTCAGCCCGGGCCAGGTAGCCGAGTTGGCCTATACAGGCAAAGACATCGACGCGGCGAGAGCTGAAAAGATCGGCCTCGTAAATGATCTTTACGACGACGTTGACACCTTGCACAAGGCTGCTCGTTCCCTGGCCGAGGAAATCGCTGCCAATTCACCGCTCGTCGTCCAAGGGACCAAGCACGTTCTGCGGGCCAATGAGGGCCGTTCGGTCGAAGAAGCACTCGACTACGTCGCGTTGTACAACGCTTCCCACCTCCAATCCGCCGATCTCATGGAGGCCATCTCGGCTCACATCGAGAAACGCCCTCCGACGTTCACCGGGGAGTAGCCGTGATCATCCCCGTCATTCTGTCCGGTGGCTCCGGGACGCGGCTGTGGCCGCTGTCGCGTCGCGCCACTCCCAAACAGTTTCGGTCCCTCGTAGGCACCCAAACCATGATTCAAGACACGGCCGCTCGCCTAGCCACCCTGACAGAGGTCGGTGAACCACTCGTCGTATGCGGTCCGCGGCACGCCAGCAAGGTCCAGGAGCAGTTGGCTGCCATCGGGGTATCTCCCACGATCCTCATCGAACCATCCGCCAAGAACACGGCTCCGGCCGTGGCCGCCGCCTGTCTGGCGTCGATCGACCGTGACCCGGCATCGGTAGTCGTCGTTTTGCCGTCGGATCACGTCATTGAGAATGTCGACGAGTTCGCCAGAATGGTGGACCTGGCCGTAACCACCGCCGGCGACGGCCACCTGACCACTTTCGGCATCGTGCCAACCTTCCCGGCAACCGGCTATGGATACATTCAGCCAGGCGACGACCTGGGCGACGGGGCCCGCGCCATCGCCGCGTTCGTCGAAAAGCCCGACGAAAAGACCGCTCTCGAATACGTTGCGTCAGGGTATCTATGGAACGCCGGCATCTTCGTGTTTCGAGCTGCCGACTTCCTCGAGGAGTTGAAAACCTACGCACCCGCCATGCATGCTTCGGTAGTAGCCGCCTATCAGTCCGCCCCCGATGAAGGTGAGACCGTTCACCTTGCCGAGGAGGGGTGGAACAGCATCGATCCACTTTCGATCGACTACGCGGTCATGGAGCCGACCAAACGCGGGGCAGTGCTGCCATTGGCGTGCGGGTGGAGTGACGTTGGATCCTGGGCGACGCTCTACGACCTCGGAACCAAGGACGCTGCGGGAAACGTGGTCCAGGGCAATGTATTCCTGTCGGGGACCGAAAACACGTATGTTCGATCGGACTCCAAACCGGTGGTCCTGGTCGGGGTAGAAGACCTGATCGTCGTGGAAATGGACGATGTGGTTCTCGTCATGCATCGCCGCGCAGCAGAAGACGTGAAAGCGCTAACGGAGCAGTTGCCTGACGAGCTCACATGAGTTCACTGCTAGCCCTGGGATCGGCCATCAGCTTCGGCTTTTCCGATTTTATTGGTGGCTTCGCTTCCAAGCAGCTTGCCGCCACCAGAGTCTCCTTTCGGGCCGCCTGGGCAGCCCTTGTCCTTGCGGTTGTGGGGTGGATCGTCATGGGAGGGGACGTCACCGTACGCGACTCCTGGTACGGCGCAGCCGCCGGACTAGCCGGCCTGCTTGGCCTCGTCTTCCTGTTCAAAGCACTGGCGATCGGCCCGATGGCCGCGGTGTCACCGATTACCGCATTCGTCGGAGCGGTGGTTCCCGTTTCGGTTGGCCTCATCGGCGGCGAACGACCGGGTCTACTCGCCCTCACCGGAGCCGGGCTCGGTCTGATAGCCGTCCCCCTGGTGTCCGGGATCGACCGGCACAGCGGCCAACGGGCGGCTCGTTCCACCGTCATCATGGCCATGGTGGCCGGGCTTGGGTTCGGAGGGTTCTTTGCCTTTGTCGGCCAGATCGACCCGGCTGCGGGGCTCTGGCCACTCATCCCGGCCAAGGTGGCCACACTCGTCGCTCTGGGCATCATTTTGGTGGCGAGCCCCAAGACGGGCAAGGCTCCCCGCATCGCGGCCCGATGGGCGTATGCGTCGGGGGCGATCGACATGCTCGCGAACATATTCTTTCTGCTCGCCAGTCAGATCGGCTTACTCTCAATCACCGGGGTGATCTCGTCGCTGTATCCGGCAGTGACCGTTCTCCTTGGCAGGCTGGTACTCAAGGAACACCTCACGGCCCTACAAATCACTGGCGTGGTGCTGGTGATCGCCGCACTGACACTGATCGGCTACGACCCGTCGACGGCCTAGCCATCGCAGGAAATGACCATCACGTCCAGGTCGACGAGGTCGCTCGACCCTCCTGGAAGCCGGCCAGGGACTGCACCCCGACCACTGCCCGGTCGGAAAACTCGCGCAGGTCACCCGCCCCGGCGTAGGTACACGCACTCCGAACCCCTGCCGCAATTTCATCAATCAGGTCCTCAACGCTGGGTCGATCCGGATCGATGTACATCCGACTCGTCGAGATCCCCTCCTCGAAGAGACCCTTGCGGGCTCGATCAAACTCGGAATCACCCTTGGTCCGAAGCAGGACAGCCCTCGCAGACGCCATGCCATAGTTCGATTTGAACATCCGTCCACTCTCGTCGTATTGGAGGTCGGCCGACGCTTCGTAAGTCCCCGCAAACCACGAGCCAATCATTACCGAAGCGCTTCCGGCCGCCAGTGCCAGGGCCACGTCTCGGGGATAGCGGACTCCACCATCGGCCCAAACGTGCTTGTCGAGACGGCTCGCTTCCCGGGAGCATTCCAAAACAGCAGAAAACTGCGGACGACCCACTCCGGTCATCATCCGGGTAGTGCACATGGCGCCAGGGCCAACTCCGACCTTGACGATGTCAGCCCCAGCGGCGGCTAGATCCTGGACGCCCGCCGGAGTCACGACGTTGCCTGCTACCAGCCGGGTGTCGCCGATCGCTGCACGAATCTCACGGATGGCTTCGATCATTTTGGTCTGATGTCCGTGGGCTGTGTCCACCACGATCAGGTCCGCCCCCAGGTCCAGGGCCTGGCGGGCTCGTTCGGCTGGATCACCGTTGATGCCGACCGCCGCCGCGACCATCAGGCGACCCTTCCCATCCAAAGCAGGCCGGTACAGGCCGGCTCGCAAGGCACCCTTGCGAGTGATCGCTCCTACCAGCTTGCCGCCCTCTACGACGGGCGCCGTCGTGATACGTTCATGGCTCAGCATGTCGAAGATGTCTTCGAGTTCAGTGGCCGCCTCGACCACGACCAGGTCACGGTGCATAACCTCTGCCAGAGGCGCAAATCGGTCAACGCCCTGGGCGTCGGTCGGCGTAAAGATCCCGACCGGACTCTCCCCATCGACCACCACGACCGCTCCATGCGCTCGCTTGTAGACCAGCGACATAGCTTCGGACACCGTCGAATCCGGACTGAGCGTTATCGGTGTGTCGTAAATCGGGTGGGCAGCTTTGACACCGCCAATCAGCGCGGCCAGCACCTCGTGTGGGGCATCCTGAGGAAGAACCGCCAGACCGCCTCTGCGGGCGACTGTCTCTGACATACGCCGACCGGCCACTGCGTTCATGTTGGCGACCACAACCGGAATCGAGGTTCCCACCGCATCGGGAGTCGTGAGGTCCACGTCCAACCGGCTGCCCGACGTCGTCGAGGCCGGCACCATAAAGACGTCGCTGTAGGTCAAGTCATAGTTGGGCGGTTCGCCAAGAAACTTCATCGGGTTCCTTTCTCTCGTCAGCATAGAACGTCGCCCTAGCGCGAACGCAGGTAGCGTCCTGATCCATGCGGACCCATGTCACCCTCAGCTCGATCATGGCCGGCTTGATGGGGGCCTCCACCTTCCCGCTGGTGATCGCCGCCGTACTCGCGTCAAGCCTCATCGCCCAGTTCGGCGTCGCCAGGTGGCAAATCGGAATCCTGGCGACCGCCTCCTCGATCGTCGGGGCCGTACTCGCACCGAGATTTGGCGCTGCGATCGACCAAATTGGAGCCAAAGCAGGAGCTCTAGCCAGCCTGGCGGTGAGCGGTCTCAGCCTGGGCATGATGGCGGCCGCTCCTGGCTACGGCGTATTACTGGCCGGGGCTCTGGTGTCGGGCATTGCCCAATCGATGTCCAATCCGGCGACCAACAAACTCATATCGCTGCACGTCGAAGCCGGCGTCAGGGGCATCATTACCGGCATCAAACAGTCGGGAGTCCAGGTTTTCACGTTCCTAGGCGGACTCACTCTTCCGTGGATTGCCGGTCTGGGTACCTGGCGAAGCGCGGTCGGCATCTATGCGGGGTTGGCGGTCCTGGGTCTGGGCTTTGCGGTATGGAAACTGCCCGCTGATCCGCCCGAGGAACACCCGACCGTCACCGGGAGCAAAGAACCCCTCCCCAGCGTCATTTGGCGGATCTCTGTGTACGGGTTTCTGGTCGGCTTGGCCGGTTCGGCGATCTTCCAATGGGTACCGCTTTTTGCCGAAGAGGTCCTCGGCCTGTCACCTCAGGCGGCTGGCGCAACCGCAGCTGTCGCCGGATTACTCGGTATCTTCGGGAGAATCTGGTGGGGCCGCGCCGCTGAACATCGGGTCGGGGTACAACGCAGCCTCCTGACCATCTCCATCGCCTCCGTCGTAGCGGCGGGCCTACTAGCCGTTGCCGAACAGGCGGGGATCTGGTTGGTCTGGCCCGCCGTCGTTATCGCCGGACTCAGCGTCAGCTCCTGGAATACCGTCGGCATGCTGGCGGTTATTCAATCTGTTCCGGCCCGGCTCGCCGGACGAGCATCGGGTGTGGTCATGCTGGGTTTTCTGTCCGGCCTCGGGATTGGTGCACCATTGCTTGGTTACTCGGTCGACGTTTTCGCAGACTATCGGCCGGGATGGCTCACGGCGATGGCGCTATTCGTCGTAGGTGCGACACTTATGACCCCGGCCCGGTTTCGCAACGATGCGAAACCGATAAGCTAACGATCGTTAACCGCATAGTTAGCCGCACGTTGATCGCGCTGCCAACCGCAAGGAGGAAATGTGAAGGAAGCTGTCATAGTCTCGACCGCCAGAACTCCCATCGGGAAGGCGTACCGTGGAGCCTTTAACGACCTCGAATCTCCTTCGCTGGCCGGAAAGGCCATTGCGGCTGCCGTCGAACGTGCCGGCCTGGAACCAGGCGAGGTCGACGATGTCATTCTTGGTGCGGCGATGCAACAGGGCACGCAGGGAATGAACGTTGCGAGGATCGCTGCCATCGCCGCCGGCCTGGACGCAACCACCTCGGGGATGACCATCGACAGACAGTGCTCATCCGGGCTCATGGCCGTTGCAACCGCCGCCAAGCAGGTCATGTTTGACGGCGCACCCATCGTCGTTGCGGGTGGCGTCGAGTCCATCAGCCTGGTCCAGAACTCCAACATGAACCTCTTCCGCGCGGCTGATCCTGCGGTGCTCGATCGCGAACCGAACATGTACATGCCGATGATTCAGACTGCCGAGGTAGTCGCCAAACGGTACGGGATCAGCCGAGAAGCCTGCGACGAATACGGATATCAGTCCCAGATGCGCGTCGCTGCCGCCCAGCAGAACGGACTGTTCGACGAGGAGATCATTGAAGTTACCGCCACGAAGGCACTCGTCAACAAGGAGACCGGCGAGACCACCAAGGAGTCCGTGACTCTCAACCTCGACGAAGGAAACCGTCCCACCACCACGCTGGAAGGCTTAGCTTCACTTCAGCCGGTCAACGGACCAGGCGGAAACGTGACAGCCGGGAACGCATCCCAGTTATCAGATGGCGCCGCCGCATTGGTCGTCATGGAATCGTCAGAAGCAGAAAAACGTGGTCTGGCGCCGCTCGGCTATTACCGGGGCATGGCCGTCGCCGGCGTGGACCCCGACGAAATGGGAATCGGGCCGGTGTTTGCCGTTCCCAAGCTCCTCGAACGTAACAACTTGACCATCGACGACATCGGGCTTTGGGAACTAAACGAAGCCTTCGCCGTCCAGGCACTGTATTGCCGCGACCAACTCGGCATCGACAACGAGATCTTCAACGTCAACGGTGGGGCCATCTCGATTGGTCACCCGTACGGAATGTCCGGTGCCCGGATGGTCGGTCATGCCCTTCTCGAAGGCAAACGGCGTGGAGTCAAGTACGCAGTCGTAACGATGTGCGTCGGTGGCGGCATGGGCGCGGCGGGATTGTTCGAAGTCGCCTA
>CAWKAG010000060.1:0-43941 GCA_963847455.1 uncultured Acidimicrobiia bacterium | reverse complement strand
GTCCTCTGGCAAGGGCTGCTCTGCCGCGCCGATGATGAAGCTGCGGCAAGAATCATCCTCAATCGGGCCGATCGTTCACTGCAGCTCGATGACGGAACGTCGGTAACCTTCGGCCTTCTCACCACGGATTTCCTCGCTGTCGCAGATGTGGTGGCGGCGCTTGACTTTGACGCCGAGGCGCTACGGGACGGACGAACCTTGCAGCTTGACCAGCGGATCGGCCTTGATCAAGTTGTCGCCGTCGTGCGACCCGTAAGCATCGATGACTCGCCCAATCTGCTGCTGGTCATCGCCTCGCGACCCGCTTGATCGAGTCCGGCTCCGCGAGGTGTTCCGTGATCTGGCGATCCCTCTACTTGTCGCGGCGTTGATCGCCGCGATGGGAGCGAGGCTCGTGTCGGGTTCTGTCGTCAAGCGACTTGACGGCCTGAGAGATGCGACGCGGCTGCTGGGGTCGGGCGATTGGTCAGCCAGAGCAGACGTGCAGGGATCGGACGAGGTGGCTGAACTAGCTGCGACCTTCAACAGTCTGGCGGAGTTTCTAGAACAGGCATCCGAACGTGAGCGAGCCTTCTTGATGAGCGTGTCGCACGATTTGAGAACCCCTCTGACGACTGTTGCGGGGTATGCGGAGCTCCTCGCTCAACACGAAGACCCGGAGACGAGTCGGATCGGTAGCGTTCTTGAGCGCGAGACCCGCCGATTGAAACGGTTGGTCGAGGATGTCATGTTGCTGGCTCAGCTTGAAGCCCGGCAGTTCTCGGTGAGGCCCGAGAACGTCGACCTGGCCGCTCATGTTCGCGAGGTGATCGCCGGGTTCCAGCCCAGGGCCAAAGAGGCTCACGTTGAACTGGATGTTCGTATCGAACCCACCGGGTTACTGGTCACTGACCCTGATCGAGTTGGCCAGATCGTCACGAACCTCCTAGATAATGCAATTCGCCACACCCCCGAGCGCGGGACGGTCGGCATTAATGTTGGGCGGGACGGCTCCGAGGTGATTTTGCGGGTGAAAGACTCCGGCCCCGGGGTGGATCCTGACGAGATTGACCATCTCTTCGAGCGGTTCTACGTCGGGCGTCAACACGAGCGACCGGAAGGCTCCGGCCTTGGGTTGTCCATCGTTCGGCAGCTGGTCGCGATGCTGGGCGGCACGGTACGTGGCGAGCTGCCTCCAGATGGCGGCTTGCTCGTAGAGGTACGACTCAGTGACCCGCCCACCGAAGGCTCGACGTAGCACGTCTACGGCGTACCATAGACCGTCATGCTTGACGAGATCCTTCAAAGAACGATGGCGGACTTACCCGTGCTGCGAGCCCGGGAGTCTGAGTTCGCTGCGGCCGCCAATCAAAGGCCGGATCCGGTCAGCTTCATGGCCGGGCTCCAGACCATAGGGCTGGGGGTGATTGCCGAGGTCAAGAAGAAATCGCCGTCGCGCGGGATGATCGATGTAGACCTCGACCCGGTTGCCCAAGCTGGCGCCTACGAGGCCGGCGGGGCGGTAGCGGTTTCGGTGTTGACGGAACCGCACTTCTTCTCCGGGTCGGTCGACGACCTCATCGCCGTGAAGGACCGGATCGTATTACCAGTGCTCCGCAAGGATTTTGTGGTTGACCCCGTTCAGGTGATCCAGGCCAGGGCTATTGGGGCTGACGCCATCTTGTTGATCATGGCCTGTCTCACTGACCGGCAGGCTACCGAACTTCTTGAGGTGGCGGCCGCTTGGAGACTTGATGTTCTCGTTGAGGCCCACACCCATGACGAAGCCCGTCGAGCGGTCGATTGTGGTGCAAGAATTGTCGGTGTCAATAACCGCGATCTATCGACTTTCGACGTGGACCTGGCGATGGCCGAACGGATCGCCCCATCCCTGCCGTCTGATGTCGTGCGGGTTGCCGAGTCCGGGATCTGGACGGTCGATGATGCCAGGCGGATGGGAGCAGCTGGCTACCACGCAGTGCTGGTTGGCGAGGCTCTGGTGCGATCGGATGACCCGGGCGCACTGATTCGGCGGTTCGGTACGTGATGACCTGGGTGAAAGTGTGTGGTCTTCGGACTATCGAGGACATTGAAGTCGCCGTAGATGCGGGCGCGGACGCCCTGGGCCTGATGTTGGCGCCATCGCCCCGGCGAGTATCGATGAGGGAGGCGACCGGCCTCGTCAAGTCGGCCGGGTCGACAGATACGGTCCTCGTGATGGTGGACGCTTCGGTAGCGGAAGCTGCCCGGGCTGTGGCGGCCACCAGAGCGACCGGCTTGCAGGTCTATGGCTCGCATGCGCACGAAGTAGCCCGCTGGGGCAAGGAACAGGGATTGCTCGTCCTGCAGCCATTCGCGATCGGCTCCGAGCCAGTGTCCGACGTCTCCGTCGCCCCGGGCGCGGTGCCCTTGTTCGATACGGTGCTCCCGGACATGTATGGGGGAGGGGGACGCACGTTCGATTGGGAACTGGTTGGTGGATATACAGGATCTTTTGTGCTGGCGGGAGGCCTGGATCCCAACAACGTGGCTAGGGCCGTGCGAGAGACCGGCGCCTGGGGGGTCGATGCGTCATCTGGCTTAGAATCATCCCGCGGCACCAAGGATCACTCCAAGGTTCGCGCTTTCATCGAAGGAGCTAAACGACATGAAGCTTGATCGGCCTGACGATCGGGGGCGGTTCGGAGAGTACGGAGGGCGGTTCGCCCCTGAGACGCTCATGCCTGCCCTTGACGAACTTGAACGGGCGTTCGAGAAGGCGTGGGCGGATGAATCGTTTGTGCGTCGCTATAAAGAATTGCTCAACACATATGTCGGGCGCCCCACCCCTCAGCACCTGGCGCCACGCCTTTCTGAGCAGCTCGGAGTCACGGTGCTCCTCAAGCGAGAGGATCTCGCTCACACGGGGGCCCACAAGATCAACAATGCGATCGGCCAAGGCATGCTCGTCCAGGTTATGGGGAAACGCCGGCTGATCGCCGAAACGGGCGCAGGCCAACACGGGGTGGCAACTGCTACTGCCGCGGCGTACTTCGGGCTCGAGTGCGCCATATACATGGGTGAGAAGGACATTGAACGCCAGCGACTCAACGTGTACCGCATGCATCTGCTTGGCGCACAGGTCATCCCGGTTACCAGTGGTGCAGGGACCTTGAAAGATGCCACCAACGAGGCCATGCGAGAGTGGGTGCGCAGCGTTGAATACACGCACTACACGATCGGCTCCGTGGTCGGCCCACACCCTTTCCCATGGATTGTCCGTGAGTTCCAGAAAGTGATTGGCGAGGAGTCCATCGCCCAACTCGGTGACCTGAAACCGGACGTGGTCGTAGCCTGTGTCGGCGGAGGTTCCAATGCTGCAGGCATCTTCTATCCGTACCTGGACCTAGGAGCGGATCTCGTCGGAGTCGAGGCGGGGGGACTCGGAATCGAGACCGGGAAACATGGAGCGTCGATCGGGGCGGGAAGTCCCGGGGTACTTCATGGATCGCGCACGTATATGCTCCAGGACGCTGATGGCCAGGTCATCGAAGCCCACTCCGTGTCTGCCGGACTTGATTACCCGGGCGTTGGCCCCGAACACTCGTATTTCGCCGATCAGGGCATGGCGCGATATGAATCGGTGACTGACGAGGAGGCACTCGAAGCTGTCGACTTGCTCGCCAAAACGGAAGGGATCATTCCGGCGATTGAGTCTGCCCATGCCATAGCTTGGGTCGCCCGCGAACGCGCCGCGCTGGCCGGAAAGACGGTTCTCATCAATCTTTCGGGGAGAGGCGACAAAGACGTCGAGCAAATCGCCCGGATACGCGGTATGGCGTAATGGGAGCTGACCGGCTTCGAGAACTCTTCGCTACGGTCAGAGCAGAAGACCGCACCGCCTTCCTGCCTTTTATGACGGCTGGCCTGCCGAATCCCGATGAGTCCTTGTCTGTGTTTGCCTCCATCGAAGGAGCGGATGCTTTCGAGGTGGGGATTCCGTACTCGGATCCATTGATGGACGGTCCGACCATCCAGGCCGCCGGCCAGGCTGCGCTGAAGGCGGGGACCACGTTGAATCGTGGCTTGTCGATTGCCAGTGAAGTTGGCAAGACCACGGGTAAACCGGTAATCATCATGACATACGCCAATGTCGTCTTTCAGGTAACCCCCGCCCGCTTTGCGGCCATGGCGGCCGATGCCGGAGCCAGCGCCGTGATCATTGCTGATCTACCGATCGATGAGGCGGCTCCGATCCAGTCGGCGGTGGAAGCGGTGGGACTTGGCATGGTGTTATTCGTGGCCCCGACTACCGATGAACGTCGTATCACCGACATCGTCGCTGCCAACCCGGTGTTCGTGTACGGGGTTGCCGAACTGGGCGTGACAGGCGAGCGCGCCGCCTCCGGTGGACATGCGGCAGACCTGTCCAAACGGGTTCGGGCAGCCAGTGACGTACCGCTGGTTATGGGAGTTGGGATATCGACGCCCGAGCAAGCAGCGGTCATGCGGCCGCTCGCCGATGGCGTCATCGTCGGCTCGGCTTTGGTGAGGCCCGTTTTGGAGGCGCCGACGATCGAAGAGGCCCGGCGTGACGTCGCCTCGATTTCTCGAAAGATCGCCGACGCGCTGCGATGAACGCCCGATGGGCCGCTCTGATCGCCGTCGTCTCGCTCGGATTGTACGGCATGTTTCTGATCGGGATTGCTCACACGGCCACGTCGCCGGCACCCGACTTTCCCAACTACTACTACTCGGTGATTATCCCACGCCGAAGGCGGGTCGATCTACGCCGACTTCACCGATCGGATCGAGGTTGAGGCAAGCGCTTCGCTTCCTGACCTGAACTACTTGGCAGATCCTCCTCCAGTAGCTGTTCTCTTCTACCCGGCTCGGTGGATCTCCTACGAGGCGGCTTGGTGGGTGTTGATAGCTCTGTCAGGGGTGGCCATGGTTACCACCGTGGCGGTGACCGGCGCTGAGCTCGGTCTCTCTCGGCCGTGGGTGGTGAGTTTGGCTGCGGTCTCGCTATTGACGACCGGCTTCCGATTCATGACGCTACGGAATCATTTTGAGGCGCTCTTGGCGCTTCTGGCCGCTCTGGGCTGGATGCGATTGCGGAGGCAGGGGAGTCCCGGGGTCTTTTGGGGCATCGCCGCTCGCTTGAAACTCTTCCCGGCCCTCTGGACGGTGGCGCTTGTTCGGAATCGTCGTGCTGTGGTCGGACGGTCTGGCGGCGTTCGTGGCTGTGGTTGGATTGACGGTCGTGCTGATCGGCCTCGAGGACTTTGCCGATACGTCCACGAGACGTGATCCCGCTAGCATCCCAATGGTACGAGGCGACCGGGAACTATTCCCTCATGTCCGTCGGCACCTTGATCGGCGGGACGCCAATCGGCTGGACGTTCACGGCGGCCGGTGTCGTCGGGTTTGGGTGGACGGTGTACCGCCTGGGAGACCATCACGATGCTCTGTACGTCGCCGGCGTGGCGTGGTCCCTGTTGTTGTCGCCACTAAGTTGGCTGAACTACCTGGTCATTGTGATCTCACCGCTCATGGTCGCCGCGAAGAGCATCGACTGGAGCAAGAGAAGGGAGCTCTATCCAGCAGTCCTCATGTTGGCTGGGCTTCTGGCATTGCGGCCGATCGTGTCCTTTGAATCCATTTGGATGAACATTGCGTTGTCGCGCATTCCTACCATCAGCCTTCTCCTTCTGGCGATCTGGGCGCCACAGCTGATGGTCAAGCGAACCGCGGTCGGTTCACAGGCACAAAAGGCCCGTCTCTAGTCGGAGTCGGGACGGTCCATGCCTAGGATTCTGTCGATGGGCCTGCTCGATGACTATCAACCCGGGGACGCGTACTGCGAGATGTTCGACAGCGAAGGTCAGGTCAGGCCGCATTACCGTCCATTGGCCGACCGGCTCGCCGTGTTGGGGACCGCCGACATGGAAGAGCGTGCCCGTTTGACCGAAGCAACGTTTCGTAACCTCGGGATCACATTTGCCGTGTACGGATCCGGTGACGGTGTCGAGCGGACCTGGCCGATCGATCTGCTCCCACGCATCATCTCCGGTACCGAGTGGGACGTTGTCGAACAGGGACTGATTCAGCGCACGCGCGCCCTGGATGCGTTTCTTGACGATATCTATGCCGGTGAGTCGGCCGCAATCCAGGACAAGATCGTTCCGAGATGGCTCGTGCAGACATCGGACGGCTATAAGCGTGAAGCGGTCGGGATCGGGAACAACGGGGCACCGCGCTGCGTCGTTGCGGGCATCGACCTGGTCCGCGACGTTGAGGGCACGTACCGGGTCCTCGAAGACAACCTGCGAGTGCCGAGTGGGATCTCATACGTCATTGAGAATCGTGCCGCGATGCGAAGGGCTTTCCCGCTCTTGTTTGAGCGTTATTCGGTTCGGCCAGTTGACGATTACGGATCGATGCTGTTGGAAGCCCTCAGGTTTCAGGCTCCGGTTGGGGTCGACACTCCAACCATCGTCGTGCTCACGCCAGGTGTATTCAACTCGGCCTACTTTGAACACTCGTTCCTGGCTCGACGCATGGGCGTCGAACTTGTTGAAGGCGGGGACCTGGTCGTCGACGACCACATGGTGTTCATGAAGACGACTGCGGGGTTGCAGCGTGTCCACGTTATCTATAGCCGCATCGACGATGAGTTTCTCGATCCGGTTGTCTTCAATCGATCCTCGATGCTCGGCATTCCGGGCCTGATGTCGGCAGTTCGGGCAGGGAATGTTTCTGTCGCGAACGCAGTTGGCAACGGCGTTGCCGACGACAAAGCGGTTTACGCGTTTGTCCCCGAACTCATCCGCTACTACCTGGGCGCCGATCCGCTATTGCCAAACGTTGAGACCTACACCCTGTGGGACCCGGACCAGCGTGCGCATGTGCTCGATCGTCTGGACTCGCTGGTTGTCAAGCCTGTCGCCGAGGCAGGAGGAGTTGGCATTGTTATCGGTACGAGAGCGACCGACGAGCAGTTGTCCGAAGTTCGGCGACAGATCGAGAGCAACCCTCGCAATTACATCGCTCAGGAGATCGTTCAGCTCTCAACCCATCCGACCTACGTTGGAGAGGGGATCGGTGCTCGCCACATCGATCTCCGGCCTTTCGTCGTCTCCGGAGAAACGGCCAAGGTCGTGGCCGGGGGACTCACCAGGGTGGCATTGCGCGAGGGATCGCTGATTGTGAACAGTTCCCAAGGTGGGGGATCGAAAGACACTTGGGTCGTCGACCAGGCGTCGGTTGCCTGATGTTGTCTCGTCACGCCGAGGCTCTGTTCTGGTTAGGTCGGTACAGTGAACGGGCATCTGACATCACCCGGATGTTGGAAGTGGCCTACAACACCCATTTGGAGAGGCCCGCCGATGCGGCGGACGAGGTCTGGCGCGATCTGTTGCGAGCGTTGTACCTCGAAGAATCCTTCCGTGAGCAATACGGCGATGAAGTGACGAGTGAATCGGTTAATCGATTCCTCGTGTTTGATTTGGAGAATCCCGCCTCGATCTATCGCTCCATCCGCGAGTCCCGCACCAACGTTTTGACAGTTCGGGACTTGATTCCGAGTGAGCTACTGGAGGCCATCAACCGGCTCCACACCGATTTGGCGTCAGCTGGGTGGGAGCATATGGTCGAGCAACCGCACGCCATGTACGAGTCACTCGGTATGCAAAGTCGAATGATTGCGGGAGCGATCACCGAGTCGATGTCCCGTAATGATGAGTATCGGTTCCTCACCCTCGGACGTCTCCTGGAACGTGCCGAGATGACGTGCCGGATGATCGATGTCAATCGCACCAATAACGATGTCTCCGCGTGGATGACGGTCTTGCGGTCGGTGTCGGGGTTTCACGCATTCATTCGCCGGTATGGACCGCTTGCCGGAGGGGATCAGGTAATCGGATTCCTCCTCCAAGAGGCGACGTTTCCGTTCAGCGTTCGGCACTGTCTTCGTAACGCAATGGATCAGTTGCAAAACATCGGACCCTCCGGGGCCTGGGCTTCTCCGCTCGCGCTCGGTCGCGTTTCGTCCCTGCTCGAGTATGCCGACTTCGGCCCGAATGGGTCGCTGATTCTTGGCGACTTCGTCGCCTCTATTGAAGAGGGCATACGGAACGTCGGAGAGAAGCTCCACGGGGACCTCTTCGAATCAGGTGGCGATCCGGCTCTATACAGTTTTGCGACTGTCTGATGCGAATGTCGATTCGATACCTGACGACCTTCACCTATGACGCTGAGGTGAGTGAGTCGCAAAACGCGCTACGGGCTCGGCCGGCCTCAAATGAGCGCCAGCGTTTGATCGAATATGGTGTGCGGATCGATCCGCCCGTTCGTGTGCTTTCCCACACCGACTACTGGGGGACCAACGTTGATTGCTTTGGAGTAGTCGGCCAACACACTCGACTCACCGTCGTAGCCGATTCCATTGTGGAAACCTCCCACGCGGTAGCGCCTATCGGCGCCGGTACTTGGCCACCGCTGGTAATAATCGACAGCCTTGAGGCTGAGTTCTTGGCCGCCTCACCACATGTCGCGTGGTCGGAGGAGGTTGCCGAGTTCGGTCGGGGAGTGGTCAGGACGAGTACCTCGTTGATGGATGCCGTTGGTTCGGTTCACCGAGCGGTCCATCAGGTGTTGAAATACGAACCGGGGACGACCGAGATTGGGGTCAGCGTCGATCAGATCTTTCGTCAGCGATCCGGAGTTTGTCAGGATTACGCTCACTTGGCACTGGCGCTGTATCGGTCTCTTGGCATCCCCGCAAGGTATGTCAGCGGCTATCTGTACTCAGCCGACGCTTCGACGGGCGACCGCCCCGGGGAGGATGAGGTTGAGGTCTCTACTCACGCTTGGGTTGAGGTGTTCATTCCCGGGTTCGGTTGGTGGGGCCTAGACCCCACCAACCAGCTCGAAGTGGGCGAGCAGCATGTCAAGATCGGCCATGGGCGGGACTACGAAGACGTCATGCCGTTGAAGGGCGTCTATCACGGCGCGGCGGAGTCCGGAGGGCTTGAAGCGCGAGTACGAATCGGCAGCGCAAGGTTCGATCCATACGCAATGCAGCCTCGTCCTGATTTGCCTGGCCAGGCTGCAGAACAACAGCAGCAATAGTAGGACCGGAGGGACTTCGTGGCAGAAATAACGCCTGCGCCTCTTTTGTTCGTCTAAGGCGCATGCTGGAGTACCGGGAGCGGGACTTGAACCCGCACGTCTATACAGACAATGGATTTTGAGTCCATCGCGTCTACCAATTCCGCCATCCCGGCTGGTTCCATGACGCCGCTCTATTAGCGGCGTTGTGGGCTGAGATAGTATCTTCGTCGTGCGCCGCATTGAACGCAAGATCATGAAAATGAACGATCGGCTCGCTGTGCTGCGCGAAGACCTCCGACTCCTGACTGAAGAACTCAACTATCACCAACATCTCGATGATGATGCGCAACGCGATGCTGCTCTGGGCGATGCCGAGGATCGAGCTCTCGCCTACGAAACGAACAACGACCGGCTCCGATTCGAACGGCTGGTCCGCGAAACCCAGGCTCAAATCGAAAAGATGGAGATCCGCAGGGCCCGATTCCTGACCGATCTCGGTGACCTATGATCGTCAGTTATGCCAACCCTCGCTCTACTTGACGGTCACTCGCTCGCATATCGCGCCTTTTATGCCCTGCCTGAGGAGCTGGCGACAACTTCGGGACAAGTGACCAATGCGGCCTACGGCTTCATGCGGATGCTGGTGAAGCTGCTCGGTGACCATCACCCCGATCGGCTGGCCGTCACCTGGGATGTCGGGCGTTCCACTTTTCGCACCGAAGAGTTCGCCGAATATAAGGCCCAGCGCGAGTCGGCGCCCGACCATTTCAAATCTCAGCTTCCCCTGATCGACGAGGTCCTGGACGCCTTGGGAATCAAACAATTTCGAGCACCTGGGTTCGAAGCCGACGACGTGATTGCGACGTTGGTTCGTAAAGGTGTAGAGGACGGGTTTGATGTACTGGTCGTGACGGGTGATCGAGATAGCTTCCAGCTTGTCGACGACCATGTCCGGGTTGTTTATACCCGTCGCGGTATCTCCGACATCGTCATGGCGACGGCGGAGTGGATCGAGGGTAAGTACGGCATCCGGCCGGATCAATATGTCGAGTACGCGGCCTTCCGCGGCGACAATTCTGACAACTTGCCTGGCGTCCGCGGAGTTGGCGAAAAGACGGCCGCTCGCTTGATTACCGACTACGGAGGTCTCGAAGGTATCTTCGAGCATCTCGACGAAATGACCCCGAAACTG
This sequence comes from uncultured Acidimicrobiia bacterium, assembly GCA_963847455.1. Lineage (GTDB taxonomy): Bacteria > Actinomycetota > Acidimicrobiia > Spongiisociales > JAENVV01 > JAENVV01. Next base: position 33,674 of record CAWKAG010000060.1, on the reverse strand, counting down.
CGCGAAAACCTCGAAGAGGCGCGCGAACAGGCGTTCCTGAACCGAAGGCTCATGAAACTTGTGGACACGGTGCCGCTCGAAGGCGTTCAGTCGGACCATCTGGTGTGGTCTGACTGGGACGAGGGCGCTATAAAGCGGCTGTTCGATTCGCTTGAGTTTCACACGTTGTGGAATGACCTACTGGCCGTCCACCCCGGCGGTTTGGCGCCCGCCGGCGCGGTTCTCACGCCGGATGTCGACGTCATTACATCGATGAACGCCGTTCTGGATCTCGCGCAACCCGTGGGTGTCGCTCCAGTTTGGGATGGCGGTCGACTTGATGGGCTTGCCTTCGCCGATGGTGATCAACACGCCTTTGTACTCAGAGATCTGGCAGTTGCTGAAGCCTGGCTCGGTGATGACCGGATTACGAAAACGGTGCACGATAGTAAAGGACTGATGGGCGCGCTCGGTGCCGTTGAGTTGCGGGGCGTTGTTTTCGATCCGTCGATTGCTGCCTATGTTATCAATCCGACCGGCAGGGCGTTTGGCCTCGAAGAGCTTGCCGATCGGTTTCTCAATCTTGAGATCGATAGTGTCGACGCGGTCGACGAACCCGCACAAGGCGCCTTCGATTTTGACGACACTGCCGGCATGAACCTGGACGCCGCCGGTCGGAGGGCTATCGCCACGAAGTTGCTATTCGAGCCTTTGTCCCTCGCTCTCGATGAGCAGGCTTCGACCGAGCTGTTCGATGACATCGAAATGCCACTGGTACCTGTTTTGCACGCCATGGAGGCCCGGGGGATTGGGGTGGATCGGCAGTATCTCGTCGACCTGGGCGACACGCTACGGGCCGATCTGGTGGTTCTCGAAGCAGCCATCCACGATCTGGCAGGCGAAACCTTCAACGTCAATTCGACGACCCAGTTACGAACCGTTCTATACGACAAGTTGGAATTGCCCGTTCTCAAGAAGACGTCGAAAGGCGTGCCGTCGACTGACGCATCGGTTCTGGCCAAGCTCGAGCACCCGATCGTCGAACAACTTCTGCGATACCGAGAACTTGAGAAACTCCGATCGACGTACGTGGATGGTTTTTTGCCGCTGATCACGAGTGACGGTCGGATTCACACCACGTTCAATCAATTGGCGGCTGCCACCGGGAGGCTTTCATCAGACCATCCGAACCTGCAGAACATCCCGGTCAGGTCAGAAACTGGCCGCACGGTCCGGCGCGCTTTCGTCGCCGGACCCGGGAAAACGTTCGTGGTGGCCGACTACAGCCAGATCGAGCTGAGAATCCTCGCCCATATGTGTAGAGATGCGGGACTCCTGGCGGCGTTTGGATCGGCGGCTGCAGACGTCCACACGGCTACGGCCGCCTCGGTATTCGGCGTTGAGCTCGGTGCGGTAACCGTCGAGCAACGACGCCGGGCCAAGGCGATCAATTTTGGACTGCTCTATGGGATGGAAGCGTACGGGTTGTCCGAGCGCCTCGAGATTTCACGGGACGAGGCCAAGGAGCACATCGAGACGTATTTTGCGAAGTTCCCCGACGTGCAGGCGTTCATGCAGTCCATCGTCGACGGCGCCAAGACCGTCGGCTACACGGAAACCGTCTTCGGTCGTCGCCGCTATCTCCCCGAACTTCGGTCCGACAACTGGCGGCTTCGTCAGATGGGCGAACGGATGGCCCTCAACGCCCCGGTGCAGGGCACAGCAGCGGACATCATCAAGCTGGCGATGCTCGCCGTCGAAGATCGTCTAGCCGGTACCTCCGGACGACAACTGCTACAGATTCACGACGAACTGGTCGTCGAGGTAGCGGAATCCGACGTTGAGAACGTGACGAGCTTGCTCGTGGATGCGATGGAAGGTGTGGCGGACCTGGCGGTTCCGCTCAAGGTGGATGTCGGAGTTGGCCGAACGCTGGCGGACGTCAAGGCGTGAATCATCTTGGCCACGGGAATATCCACTGCTAGGCTTCCCAACGCCTCGTGGCTAGACCGCGAGAGCTTTCCTGGAGGTAATTAACAAATCAATGTCTACCGATAACGACGCCGCGTTCAACCCGGACGAGGTAACCCCCGAGCCCACGACCACCGAAGTCGAGGCTAGCAATACTGAACTCCCCGGCACTCCAGAAGTGCCAACACAGCCGGAGGCCGATCTATCAGGCGCCGCCCCGGTCGCGGCCACCGAAGACGAGCTGGATCCGGATCTCGCTGATACCGCGTCCGCAGCCCTTTCTGACGCCGCCCCGGCCGACCCGGAATCATCCGAAGCCTCGGGGACGCCTGAAGCTGTCGGGCTGACTGAAGCAGTCGCCGCAGATAGCTCCACGGAAGAAACCTCGGAGACGTCTGGAGCGGTAGCCGCTGACAGCTCCGCGGAACCCGCTGCTGAACCCATCTATGACGGTCCCCCTGCGATCGTTCCGACCCGTATTTCGGACCTGCCAGACAGTATCGCCGATGATTTCGAAGCCGCTATCGAGCACACCATGCTTGAGTTCAAAGAGGGCGACATTGTCGAAGGCGTGGTTGTCGCCATCGAGAATGACGAGGTCCTGGTCGACATTGGTTACAAGAGTGAGGGTGTCATCCCGCTAAGCGAGTTGTCGATCCGCAAGGCAGTCGATCCCTTGAGCGTCGTCGACATCGGCGAAACGCTCGAAGCCCTTGTCCTCGACAAGGAGGATGAAGAAGGTCGCCTGATTCTCTCCAAGAAGCGTGCCCAGTACGAGCGTGCCTGGGGCAAGATTCAGCGAATTACCAACGCCGGTGGCACCGTGACCGGTCCGGTTATCGAGGTCGTCAAGGGCGGGCTCATCGTCGACATCGGCTTACGGGGGTTCTTGCCAGCGTCGCTGGTGGAGCTACGTCGGGTCCGGGATCTTGATCCCTATGTCGGAGAATTGATCGAAGCCAAGGTGATCGAGCTTGATCGGAATCGCAACAATGTTGTGCTGTCACGCCGTGCCTGGTTGGAAGAAGCTCAGGCGGAGCAACGCCAAGCGTTCCTCGACGACCTGCAGGTTGGCGACGCTCGTCCAGGCGTGGTTTCATCGGTAGTCAATTTTGGTGCCTTCGTGGACCTTGGTGGCATGGACGGTCTCGTGCACGTCTCTGAGCTCTCGTACCAGCACGTCAACCATCCGTCTGAAGTGGTCAAGGTCGGTGACGAGGTTCAGGTGCGCGTGCTCGAAGTGGATCGTGATCGCGAACGCATCTCCCTCTCGATCAAACAGACCATGGAGGATCCTTGGGAGTCATTCGCCCGCCAGTTCTCGGTCGGCGACAACGTGAGCGGAGTCGTTACCAAGACTGTTCCATTCGGCGCATTCGTGTCGGTGGGCGATGGTGTCGAAGGACTCGTCCACGTCTCCGAGATTGCCATGCATCGCGTCGAGTCGCCCGAACTGGAACTGTCACTTGGACAGCCGGTAGAGGTGAAGGTGACGGAGATGGACAATCAGCGCCGTCGCGTAAGTCTTTCCATCAAACAGGCTTTGCCTGGTTATCAGGAAAGGCCTGCCACTGAGCAGGCCACCCCGCGGCGCCGTCCGCCGGAGCGACACGAGTTCGAGCGGGAGGCCGAGTCGACTGAGGAGACCGAAAGCGCCTTCAACGTAGATTCGTCTCTTGAAGCAATTCTACAAGAGCTTAAAGAGCGCGGCATAGGCCGCCGATAGTAATTGAAACGGGTGGGCCAAATTGGTCGGCCTGAATCAAAAGCATCGGTTCGTTATTGGCCTGTAGTAGTGTTTTCGCAGGACATCGGCGAGCCAGGATTGTTGGCTTTGCGAAGAGTCTCCAAGCCTAATAAGACCGTATTCGAGGATCGTCTCGCGTGCGCAAGTGGATGAAATCAAGGGGGGATAGGTTTTGGCTGTCAATGACAAATCAGCGCATCTGTCCCGCGTGCTAATTCGGAGTGTCAAGAGGAGAAGTCGTGGGTAAAAGGGTAGTAGTTCTCGCAATTGCGATCATTCTCGCTGGCTTGGCAGCGCTTGCCGTATGGCAGGTGCTGACCAACGCTGAAGATGCCGCCAAGGAAGGCCTCAAGGAGACGGCTGTCTATCGGACGACGGTCCTGGTCCCAGAAGGCACCGAAGGCATTGTGGCTAACGCCAATCAGTGGTTTGTGCTCTCGGTGGAAAACGAGAAGTACGTTCCAGTCAACGCCATTACGAATGAGGCAGATCTCCAGGCGTTCGTTCTCAACAACATGGTCGCAGCTGGTCCCATCTCTGGGAACCAGATTTTGACTTCTGATCAGTGGACACCGATCACCGAAGATGTCCGCCCGTTGGCCGACGTTATCCCGAATGGCAAGCGCGCTATGACGATTGCCGCCCCGGGCAACCAGGGTTTGAATGAACTTGTTCAGCCCGGTGATCGCATCGATATGATCGTGACCGGCGAGGTCGAACTCATCGGATTCACTCCGGTCGACGGCCTCGGACTCGGAGAGGTCACTCCGACGGATGGAGCGACGGATGGAGCCGTTCCCGGCGGCCAGGGTGTCGACACCGATGGTGACGGAACTCCCGATATCGTTATCCCACAAACCACAAAAACGTTGAGCCGTTATGTCCTCCAAGGGCTAACCGTGCTGGCGGTCGGTCGTGAGTTGGTGCCTGACGAGGACGCCGAGATCGTCGTAACCGTCCCGAACGCGGTACCGGTTGAAGGCGAAGTGGCCGCACCCGAGGATGGCACCCGGACGATGCTGACCCTTGAGGTCACGCCGGATCAGGCTGAGAGAATCGCTTTCGCCTATGGCTTTGGTCAGATATGGTTGACGCTGAGCCCGACAGACAATTTTGCGGCAGCAGAGACAGAGGGTGTTGTCATCGAAAACCTGTTCTCAGATTTCGGTGTGCTCACGACGCTGTTCCCGCAGCTCATCGAGTTCGAAAAGCTGCTCGGAGGTCAGTAAGTGAGCTTTGACGACTACGACATTGTTGTTGTCGATTCGGACGAAGAGTTCTTGGCGGAAGCCAAGTCCGTATTCGAGGGGGTAGTCACAACGGCGCGAACCGTTGCAGATGCCCAACGTCTCGTCGAGGCGGGTGATCTCGACCTGCTCGTGCTTGGCCCATCGAACGCCCATGAGGCGGCGCTCGAGTCCTTCTCTCTTTTGCTTGAGCTCGACTCGGACTTGCCAGTCGTCCTGGCGACCGGAACGATCACCGCCCAGCTGCTCCGCGCCGCCCTTCGATTCGGGCTACGAGACGTCATTCAGGCACCATTCTCTGCAGAGGAGATTCATCAGGTCCTGCGGGACTCCGAACGCCGATCGAAGCGGCGGATAGCGCCGGTTGCACCGGTCCAACCTGTTGGCCCGAAGGCTGGTCGCGTAATCACTGTGGCATCCGCCAAAGGCGGGTCCGGCAAGACCGTTACCGCGACGAACCTGGCGCTACTTCTCGCCCGCGACGCGGGTCCCGGCAAAGTCGCAATCGTTGATGCCGATCTGCAGTTCGGGGACGTTTGTTTGGTTTTGCAGCTCGAACCGAAACTCACGATATTCAATGCCGCCCAAGAAATCGATCGACTTGACGACTCGCTCATCGATTCACTGCTTACCAAGCATGTCGAAGGAGTATCGGTTTTGGCGGCTCCGCTGGAACCTGCTTTCGCCGATGAGGTATCAACGGCAGTCTTGATCGAGGTAGTTACGCGACTTCGCGATAAATTCGAGTATGTCGTTGTCGACACGGCATCGCTGCTGGATGAACTGCTTCTGTCGCTCCTTGAGCGAGCTGACGACGTCATCTTCATCGTTGACATGGACCTCCCCAGCGTGAAGAACGCCAAGCTGGCGCTCGAGACACTGCGGCTATTGAAGTTCCCTTCGTCGAAAATCAGAGTTGTACTCAACCGCTCGAATGCAAAAGCTCGCCTGGATGAGGGCGAAATCGAGCGATCACTCAAAATGAAAATCAGTGCCAGTATCCCGTCAGATGGGCTTGTGCCGGCTTCGGTCAACGAAGGTAGACCGGTCGTCTTGTCTGCGCCACGGTCGAAGGTTGCCAAGGGTTTTGAATCGGTCGCGGCGCTCATCCTGGGAGAGGTCGCGGAATCTGCAAAAGTTTCCAAGCGACGCTGGAAATAGAGTTACGAATGGGGACCAGCCATGGCATCATTGTCTGAACGGGTAGCAGCAGCAAAGACAGCGGGAGACGACCGTCCTGATGGTCGTCGCGAAAGCATGTTTCGCGAGCTGCGAGGCAAGCTGCATTTTCGCGTTGTTGAGGAACTTGGGCCGACGCTCTACGACCGGCAGATGAGCGACGCCGAACTCCGACTGCGTGTCGTTGAGATGCTGGAGTGGGCCGTCGACCAGGAACAGGGTCTGCCCCTCACGTCGGCCGACCGCTCCCAACTCATCAATGAGATCGCCTCCGATGTGCTCGGTTACGGGCCGATAGATGCGATCCTCAACGACCCCGACGTCACCGAGGTCATGGTGAATGGACCGAATCAGATCTACGTCGAAAAGTTGGGAAAGTTGACAAGGACCGACATCCGGTTTGTCGACGCGACCCACCTCCGTCGAATCATCGACAAGATCGTCGGTCAGGTAGGGCGCCGCGTAGACGAAGCGACTCCGATGGTCGACGCCCGCCTTCCCGATGGTTCACGCGTGAATGCGGTGATTCATCCGCTCGCAATCGGTGGGCCATTCCTGACGATTCGTAAGTTCTCAGTTGATCCTTTGACCGAAGAGGATCTCATTCGATTCGGATCCTTCGACAAGCGAGTCGCTGACTTTATGGCCGGTTGCGTAAACGGCCGGCTAAACGTCATCATCAGCGGCGGTACCGGGTCAGGGAAGACCACGATGTTGAACGTCGTATCGTCCTACATTCCTACCACCGAACGGATCGCCACGGTCGAGGATGCGGCCGAGCTCCAGCTGCGCCAGGAGCACGTTCTGAGCCTCGAATCGCGTCCGGCAAACTTGGAAGGCAAGGGCCAGATCACAATTCGTGACCTCGTCCGCAACACCCTTCGGATGCGCCCTGATCGCATTGTCGTCGGTGAGGTGCGCGGTGGGGAAGCCCTCGACATGTTGCAGGCCATGAACACCGGTCACGACGGTTCGTTGACAACTGTCCACTCGAACTCGCCGCGTGACACGCTCTCCCGAATCGAAACCATGGTGCTGATGGCTGGCTTCGACCTCCCGATTCGGGCGATTCGCGAGCAGGTCTCGTCAGCGGTGGATCTCATCATCCACGTTGCCCGTCTCCGCGACGGCACCCGTCGCGTGACGCACATCACCGAGGTCGAGGGCATGGAAGGTGACATCATCACCCTCCAAGATCTGTTCCTGTTTGACTTTGGAATGGGCATGTCCGAGGACGGTGTGTTCCTTGGCAAACTGAAAGCCACCGGTATTCGGCCGTCATTCAGCGAGAACCTCAAGGATTTGGGCATTGATCTTCCGGCCGACCTTTTTGATCCCGAGCCGTTTGCTCGCCGTCAGAGCGCGCAAGCCTGGTGATCACATGAGACGGCTCGTAGCGCTGCTCGCCAGCGTATTCCTATTGACCGGGCTGCTCGCCCTTCCGGGTGGTGCTCAGTCCGACGAACCGCAGGTGGTTATCGTCGACGTTGACACCTCGAGATACGACGAAGACGGTCTCACCACGATTGTTGCCGAGATCCGCAACGTGGCAGAGGTTGATCTGAGCCAGATCGTACTCGCCGAAGAGGGCGTTGTCTTCGACACCAGCGAAGTGACCATCGAGTCCATCGGTGAAACCAACGTCGAAGTGGGAGTCGTGCTCGCCATCGATGTGTCGGGTTCGATGGAGGGCGCTCCGATCGACGCGGCCAAGGCCGCTGCCATCAACTTCGTGAACAATAAGCGCTCATCGGACAGCATTGCCCTGGTTACCTTTGGTGACGAGGTAGCAATTCGGGTCCCGTTCACGACCAACGCCCGTTCCGTAACGTCGGTTATCGCCGGACTTGAGCCGAGGGGCGCGACGGCCTTCTACGACGCCATGGTCGCCTCGGTACGCCTCTACGAGGACTCGGAGTTACAACCCCACATCATTGCGTTGACAGACGGATCCGACTCCGGATCCTCTGCCACGCTCCAGCAGGTCACCCAGGCCGTGTCAGGTCAAGGAGTTCGCGTATTCGGGATTGCACTTGAGTCGATCGACTTCAACGGTGGGCCGATCGAAGAAATCGCTCTTGCCAGCCCCGGCGGCCGCTATCAGGCGACGTCAGACGCCGCTCAACTTGATGCGCTCTATAACGAAATCCGTCGTGAGCTCAACAACAAAGTCGTCATCACCTTCAAAGGCCGACAAAACGATCCACTCGACACACGTTTCTTGGTTCGCTATGGCGCAGCCAACGATACGGCGGCGGTAGCCGTGCCGGGCTACCTCACACCCGAGGACCGCGTGATCGCCACTACAACAATCCCTCTTTCACCGACTATTGCCGAAGGCGTGCTCGTCGAGTCGGCAGCTCCGGCTCCTCTAGGGACACTCAAGCTTGTCGCCATCCTTGCTGCCTTCTTCGGCGTAGTTTCTCTCCTCTGGATTCTCTTTGGTCCGAGAGGCGACGAACAGCAGCAGCGGATGCGGGAGCGGATGCGTCAGTTCGAGCGCGGTGCATCTCGGCCAGAAGGCGAAGAGTCCTTCCTGGCGCGTATTCCCGGACTTCGCAGACTGTCGGCGTCGGCTGAAAGTGCCGCCAGTCGCCGTGGCGGGCTGCACGGACTTGAGTCGGCGCTTGCCCAGGCCAACATTGCTCTCGGCCCGGGTGAAGCCATCGCGGCTTCGATGCTTCTGTCTGGTGTCGTCGGCCTGATGGTTGTACTCTTCACCCGTCGGATTGTTCTCGGCGCCGTCGTCGCTGTCATAATGATCCTCATCGTGTTTGCGATCCTCAACTTTTTGAGTGGACGAGAGCGACGCCGGTTCGAATCGCAACTTCCTGATACTTTGACACTTTTGTCGACCTCGCTCCGAGCCGGATACTCGCTGCTCCAGGCGGTCGAGGCCGTAGCCTCGGAAGCGCCAGACCCCACAGCCCGAGAGTTCGGGCGAGCGGTCGCTGAGATTCGCCTGGGCCGCCAGGTCGTTGGTGGTCTGGAAGGAGTAGCCGACCGCACTGGCTCAGAGGATTTCACGTGGGCCGTGATGGCGATCGAGATTCAGCGTGAAGTCGGTGGTAACCTCTCGGAGGTCCTCCAGACCGTCGCTGATACGATGTTGCAACGCAACCGGTTGCGTGGCGAGGTGAAGGCGCTCACCGCTGAAGGCCGGATCTCGGCGTTCGTTCTCTCAGCCCTACCGTTCGCTCTGTTCGGTTTCCTGTACGCTTCGAACCCCGACTATTTGGAGCCGCTCATATCGCAGCTTACGGGTTGGATAGCCTTAGGCATCGGCGGTGTCTTGATTGGAGCAGGGATATTCTGGATGGCCAAAATTGTGGATATTGAAGTATGACATTTACGACTGAAACAGCAGCGATTCTCGTCTTTGTGGCGGTTGCGGCCGGAATCATGTGGGTTGGGATAGGTGTGGCAAAAGCCAGGCTGACCGCTACGGACCGGTTGGCGGTTTATGGGCGCGAGTCGCTCCGGTCTGAGCAGCTCAAGAAATCCATCGCGGAACGGGCGATCGCGCCAGTCTTACTCGGAGCAGGGAAGTTCGTCGCGAAGTTCACGCCGATTGGTTACCTCAACTGGGTGCAGCGCAAGTTGGTGCACGGAGGACTTCAAAGCCGACTAGATGCGAATTCCTTCGCGGTGATTCATCTAATCTCCATCATCACTGCGGCCGTCGCGTACTTCTTCCTAATTGCGAATTTGTCGCTCACCGGTAGGAACACCTTCCTGGCGGCGATACTGTTCACCATTCTGGGAACGTTTGGACCCGTCGCCGTGATACAACGCCGGGCGGACGAACGAAAGTTAGCGATGCAGAGGGCTCTACCCGACGTCCTTGACCTCCTCGTGATCTCTGTTGAAGCTGGACTCGGGTTCGACTCGGCTCTGGCACGAGTGGTGGAAACCGTTCCCGGTCCATTAGCCGAAGAGTTCTTCAGGATGCTTCAGGAGACGAGGGTAGGCGTGTCCCGGCGTGATGCCATGCGACACCTCATGGACCGAACGGATCTTGATGAGCTTCGGTCCTTCCTCCTGGCCATGATGCAGGCGGAAGCCTTCGGTGTGACCATCTCCAGAGTGCTACGGGTGCAGGCTGATGAGATGCGCGTAAAACGGCGGCAACGTGCCCAGGAGCGGGCGTTTGCAGCTCCTGTGAAGATGGTGTTCCCGCTCGTCTTTTGTATCTTCCCATCGCTCTTTATCGTGCTGCTTGGTCCGGCCTTTATCTCGATCTACGAGAACTTCATTACCAGGTGAGATCCAGGCGCCTGGCGGATGTCGGTCACGTGTGGTTGACGGTTCCGTGGCTAGGCGTCGCTATAGCGGTGCGGCAGCCGATACGAGATAATTCTTTTCTCTGGCATGTGCGGGCTGGAGAGCTTCAGGCTTCGACTGGTGCAGTATTGACATCGGACCCGTTCTCCCTGGCCTTCAACGGGAATCCCTGGCGGACCCAGTCCTGGTTGCTCGAGCTGGTGTATGCGCGGTTCGGTGATGGTCTGGCATGGGTTGGCGCTTTTGTTGGCATCATGGCCACACTGACCTTGATCGCCGTTGGTGTCCTCATCTATCAGAACACGCGATCGGCGCGATGGACGGGAGCATTGCTGATCTGGTTGGAAGTGATCGCGCTGCCGTACTTGGCTCCCCGTCCGGTAGTCGTATCCTTCTTCCTCCTGGCCCTGCTCCTCATGGTGCTGCGCACCCCGCGCCTACGGTGGTCGATCCCGCTCATACTGTGGGTGTGGGCATCAATGCACGGTTCCTTCGTACTCGGGATCGGGCTAGTGGTGCTCGACGGCCTCGCCCACAAAGATCGGCGCCGGATCGTTGATACGGTGGCGACGGTTATGGCTTCCACAGCCACGGCCCACGGTTGGCATGTTTGGGGTATCTTGTTGACGTTCCTACGCTCCTCCGAGGGGCTGGCGTTTATCGGAGAATGGTCGACACCAGACGTCTTGAGTTTCCAGGTGCTCCCGTTCACTGCTTTGCTGGTCGCCTTATATGTGGTGGCGACCCAGGGGAGCCTGCCCACTCGGCATCTGTGGGTCGTTGCTCCATTTGCAGTGTTCGGATTGTCGACCTCCCGGGCGATCATGCCGGCTTCGCTCGTCCTGATGGCGTATCTTGCTGCTGGATTTGGCCGACGAGAGAGACGGTCGGAGGAGTCGTCCGTCGTTGCAACTGCCCTTGTGGCCAGCTTGGCCGTCGCGGCGCTGTTTCTGTCAGTCTGACCATAGCTCAGAGCTGGATCCTGTCCGGTTTCCCGTGGCGCTGTCGCAGGGTCTCTTACCGACGTCCCCACGTTTCACGATGACGTGATCGGGGGCTATCTTATCTTCCGGGGTGGGCCGCCCAGTCGAGTTATGTTTGATGACCGGGCTGATCTCTATCCGGCTGAGTACCTTGGTTCTCTTGTCAAGGTCCGAAATGCGACACCGCTGTGGCGGTCGTTTTTTCAGGAGTACGGGATCCGCCAAGTGCTGGTTCGCAGATCAGATCCGCTGGTAGAAGAGTTGAGGTTTACTGGCGGGTGGGTGGAGATCATCTCCGACGAGGAGTTCACCGTGTGGCGTCGCTCGTGACCTAGCAAAGAGAATGAGGGACCCCGAAGGGGTCCCTCATTCATATCTATCGATAGGGCGTCTGCCTAGGGGAAAGCTGAGCCAATCTCAGAGAACAATTCTGAGTTTTCCTCACCCACCCCGGTCACTGCCAGAATCGCCACTATTGCGATCAGAGTAACAAGCAGGCCCCACTCGACGAGACTGGCGCCTCGGTCGTCCCGAAGCAGTCTGGTCAGTATGTGCATGAGTCCTCCCTGCTTAGCTGGTTAGCGCTCGATTAAGCTGCTCGAGAGCTCGCTGCCGATCTCGGAGAACACTGACGATACCTCATTACCAGCCAACGTAACGGCCGCGATGGCGACGATGGCGATGAGAACTACGAGCAACGCGTACTCAACCATGCTTGCGCCGGCTTCGTCCTTGATTGTGGCCCACTTGACCATGAGTTTGCTGAACATAACTACCCCCCTACGGGATCGAGGATTACTACTCCGGTACAATATCACCGAGAGCGTTGGTCTACCATAGGTCGGCCGACCCATTTAGGGTGACGTCTGGACGATCCCCCGGTTGAGGGCCTCAACGACGGCGGAAGCACGATCACTTACCGAAAGCTTGTGATAAATGCTTGCCAGGTGGTTCTTTACGGTCTTCTCTGAAATGAAGAGTGCCTCCGCAAGTTCGGGCGTCGAGGTCAGTCCTTCAGCCATTTTTGTAAGCAGTTCACGTTCGCGAGTCGTGAGACTGGAGGCGATTTCGTCGAGAACTGGTTGGCGATGGCTGCTCAAAATCTCACTTATAGTGGTATTGTCGCGCAGGGTCATGCCGAGGTTCACCGCCCGGATAGCTGCCGCGAGGTCACCGAGCGGGGTCGACTTCGGTAAAAACGCAGACGCGCCAGCAGCAAAGGCGGCGCGGCGTTGCTCGTCGGAGGCGTGCATCGTGACCACGATCGACGGCAGCGAAGGTCGCTGGCTCCTCAAAACTGTGAGGCCGTCGACCTCCGGCATTTCGAGGTCCACGACCAGGACATCAATCTGCTGCTCCTTCAGGACCTGAAGCGCTTCTCGACCGTCACAGGCAGTTGCGACCACTACGAGATCCGGGATCGCGGTGATACCGAGCGCCAGGCTCTCAGCGAAGAGCTGATGGTCATCAGCGATGAGGATTCGAATCATTGTGGTTCCCACTCAATGACGACGGTCGTCCCGGTTTCAGGCGTGGAGTCGATACTAACTGTGGCTCCGGAAGCCTCGGCCCGCTCGTGCATACCCACGATGCCGAACCGGCCTTCGTGGGTGGCTGCCGTGTCGAAACCGGTTCCGCCGTCTTCGATTCGGATCTGACCATGCGCCCCTTCGATGCGACCTGTCACCGCGATCGCTGCGACCGAATTGTGGGTCCGGGCGTTGCGAATAGCCTCCAGGGCGATCGCCGTGATGTTGTCCCGCCGCTCAAGCGGTATCAATTCGGCTTCGGTTAAGGTGATTCTGGCCGGGGGAGTTGCTCCGATAAGCTCCCGGCGGATGGCACTGAGCGTCGACCGGTTCGGATCAGCCCTGAGGTCTTCCACGGCAGATCGCATATCGGTGACGAGATCGGTGACAGAGGAGCGTAGGCCAACCAGCTGATCCTCCAGGGCACCTTTGGTTCCCATGGCTGCGACGTCCATTGCCAGCCCAAGGGCTGCGAGTCCTGGTCCAATACCGTCGTGCAACTCGCGCGCCACGCGTAGCCGCTCGTCGCGTATCGCGTCAGCGGCGATCTCCTCGAGCATTGAGATATTGGCAAAACTAACTGCGGTAGGGACGAGCAGTTCGTTTACAACTTCGATCTGACGGTCGGTGAGTGGCCTCGCTGTGAACAGGTGCAGTTCGCCGATTGAGCGGAGAGGCGTCTTGACGCCGATTACGGTCGAATGGGTGCTCGGTATCCCCGACGTGGCGACCATCGTCTGTCCGTCGTTGGTGAGCATGTACAGTTCCGCACCGTCGAAAGGGACTGCCGAGCGGATCGTGGCCAGCGATGCTTCACCTACGTTCGCGGCCGATAGGTCGTCTGATCCTGTAAGCGCCACAAGTTGCGTGAGGAGGACGTTGGTGTTCTCGAGCTGTTCCAGCCGGGCACCGGTCTCTGCCGTTATCTCCGTCAGGGCCTCCACATGGTCCATGGCTTCGAGAATCAGACGCCTTGCGAGGCCGAACGTTGCTGCGACGAGCAGCAGCAGGCCCAACCAGCTTACGAGGCTTGGGTAGTTCAGTTGCTGTTGAGGGACATTGACGGCGATCAGTATTCCTGCTGAGAGGGCGGCAGTCGCGAACCCGAGGCGGTAGCCGCCGAACAGCGCCGCCAGCATGACAGGGGTGATCGCCAGCAGCAGAAAGCTCGATTGGAATGAGCCGGTCAGGGACATGGCGGAGGCGGTCAGGCCCGTGGCGATAACTGCGGTCCCCTCTCGCCAGATCGGTCGTAGGAGGAGCCGCCGCGGAAGCAGCTGGAACGCCACGACGTAGATACCGCCGAGCACGATGGCTGGCCACGCAGACCGCGGGAACTGAATGAGTGCTGCGACAGACCCGAGAACGAGAAACAGCCAGTTGAGGCCGGCTGTGACGGCCATCAGGCGATTGAGCCAGCGTTCCGAGAACTCAGACATGGTCGGTACGATGCATAAGTATGGAACAAGGTAGCCAGGGTTTTGTCCTCTGTGGTGGCATCGGAGCCGGCAAGTCGTACGTGGCGGCGCTCTTCCAGGCGTGTGGAGTCGACATGATCGAAGCCGATGCCGTAGGCCACCAGGTGTTGGCATCTGGCGGTGCTTGTTTCGATCAGGTGGCGGGGCGGTGGCCGGAGGTGGTTGTCGACGGACAGATCGATCGAAAAGCGCTCGGATCGATCGTATTTCAGGATCGTCAACAGTTGGACATTCTCGAGTCGATTACCCATCCCGCCATCGCCGCCGAAATCGGCCGGAGGATCGCAGCAAGTCAGGCGAGGCTGGTCGGCATCGAGCGGCCATTCCTTGATGGCTTGGTCGGGGACGGGCTACCGGTGGTTGTCGTTGATGCACCTACCGAATTGCGAATCGAGCGTCTTGTCAATCGAGGCATGAATACCGATGACATCGTTGTCCGGCTAGCCGCTCAGCCGTCCCGCAAGGAGTGGCTCGCCGGAGCTGATTTTGTCATTGACAACGACCGGGGTGCTGATCTGGAGGAGCAGGTACAGCGGGCGATCGCCTGGCTTGAAAGTTTTGTCACAGGCAACCGATAGGCTGGCATCTATGCCCCCTTTCAAAGTACATGCCGATTTCGAGCCGGCCGGAGACCAGCCAGCGGCTATCGCCCAACTGGCAGACGCCATCACGAATGGGGAGCGTTTCCAGACCCTGCTCGGCATAACGGGGTCTGGCAAGAGTGCCACCATGGCGTGGACCATAGAGGCCGTTCAAAAGCCAACCCTCGTGATCGCCCCAAACAAGGCGCTGGCTGCGCAGCTCGCCAACGAATTTCGCCAGTTCTTTCCGGACAATCGGGTTGAGTACTTCGTGTCGTACTACGACTACTACCAACCCGAAGCCTATATGCCCCAGTCTGACACCTTTATTGAAAAGGAGTCCACCGTCAACGATGAGATCGACCGGCTTCGACACGCCGCGACCTCAGGGTTGTTGACACGCGAAGATGTGATCATTGTCGCCTCGGTATCTTGTATCTACGGCCTGGGCACGCCCGAGATGTATCTTGGCCAGGTTGTGCGGCTGGTGGCCGGCGTCGAATACGAGATGGATGCGGCGATTCGCAAACTCGTCGACATCCAGTACGAGCGAAATGAAATCAACCTGACTCGTGGGAAGTTCCGGGTCAAGGGCGACACGCTTGAAGTATTCCCGACCTATGAAGAAACCGTCGTGCGGGTGCAGTACTGGGGCGACGAGGTCGAGCGAATCATCCGGATGAACCCCGTCACCGGTGAAGTGATCGAGGAACTCAAAGAGATCTGGATCTTCCCGGCTACTCATTACGTGACGTCTCGTGAGCGAATGGAAGAAGCCACTGCGGCGATTGAGATCGAGCTTGGCGAGCGTCTGGCCGAACTTGAGTCGCAAAACAAGCTTCTCGAGGCACAGCGGCTCCGAATGCGGACTTCGTACGATCTGGAAATGATGCGAGAGGTTGGATTCTGCTCAGGCATCGAGAACTACTCGCGGTACTTGGACGGTCGCGTCGCCGGTGAGGCCCCCTACACCCTGCTCGATTATTTCCCGGATGGGTACTTGACGATCATCGACGAGTCGCATGTGACGGTCCCGCAGATCGGCGGACAGCATGCAGGTGATCGCAGCCGCAAGGATGTGCTCGTCGAACACGGCTTCCGACTTCCCTCAGCTCGTGACAACCGGCCCCTGCGGTTCGATGAATGGATCGAGAAGGCCAATCAGATCGTGTTCCTTTCGGCGACACCCGGCGCGTTCGAGAAGGAGCAGTCGTCGGTGCTCGTGGAGCAGATCATTCGACCGACCGGTCTCATCGATCCTGAAGTGATCGTGAAGCCCACCAAGGGACAGATCGATGACCTGCTTGAGGAGATCCACCAGCGCGCCGAGTCAGATCAGCGGGTACTCGTCACCACCTTGACCAAGAAGATGTCTGAGGACCTGACGGAGTACCTCCTGGAGATGGGTGTGAAAGCGCGTTACCTCCATTCGGAGATCGACACCCTGGAACGGGTTCAGATCCTCCGGGAGCTGCGAAAGGGGGAGTTCGACGTCCTGGTGGGCATCAACTTACTCCGAGAAGGCCTCGACTTACCGGAGGTGTCCCTGGTCGCCATCCTTGATGCGGACAAGGAAGGATTCCTGCGTTCACAAACCAGTCTGATTCAGACCATCGGAAGGGCGGCCCGCAACGTGGACGGTCAAGTGATCATGTATGCCGATCAGGTCACTGACTCAATGCGTATCGCCATCAACGAGACCCAGCGTCGCCGGGCCGTACAAGCGAAGTACAACGAAGAGCACGGAATCGACCCACAGACGATCCGCAAGAAGGTCTCCGACATTCTTGAGCTGCTACAAAGCTCCGACTCGCCATCAGTTGATCGGCGTGCGAGGGAACTACAACAGCGAGCGCCGCTGGATCTGGAGGGCGACGACCTTGAACGTCTCATCCGCAGTCTCGAAGAAGAGATGCACGAGGCCGCCACAGAATTACGGTTCGAATACGCGGCGCGCCTGCGTGATGAAGTGAATGAACTGAAGCGAGACCTCCGCCAGGATCAAGATGCAAAACGATGACGAAGTGGTTCGGTGTCCGAGAGGACGACCCGATCTGGTAATCCGTCCGTCCGGTACAATCGGTCGTCGTGTCGGCTAATTCCATTTCTATTCGGGGCGCCCGTGCCCATAACCTGAAGAACCTCTCACTCGAACTGCCGCGTGACCAGCTGATTGTGTTCACTGGTTTGAGCGGATCGGGTAAGTCCTCCCTGGCTTTTGACACCATCTACGCCGAAGGGCAGCGCCGGTACGTCGAGAGTTTGTCGGCGTACGCCCGTCAGTTCCTCGGTCAGATGGACAAGCCAGACGTTGACTTCATCGAGGGCCTTTCACCGGCGATTTCGATCGATCAGAAGACCGCCAGTCGGAACCCTCGTTCTACGGTCGGCACCGTCACTGAGATTCACGACTATTTGCGGTTGCTATGGGCCCGTATCGGCATACCGCACTGTCCGAATGACGGAACTCCTGTCAAACGTCAATCGCCGGAACGGATCGTCGATCAGATCCTCGAGATGCCGGAAGGCACGAAGTTTCAGATTCTGGCGCCGGTTGTGCAAGGGCGAAAAGGCGAGTACGAAAGCCTGCTCGGCGACCTGGCGCGCGACGGCTTTGCCAGAGCGATCGTCGACGGTGACGTGGTGGACCTAACCGAGGACATCAAGCTCGATCGGTATTTCACGCACACGATTGAGGTCGTCGTTGATCGGCTTGTTTCCAAGCCGGGTATCAAGCGGCGGCTCGCCGCCTCCGTCGAGACGGCACTCCGGCTGGCGGACGGTGTTCTGATAATTGCGACCGACACGGAACGGTCGCCCTTCTCTCAGGCATTGAGCTGTCCAACCTGCGGCATCTCATTCGAGGAGCTACAACCGAGAAATTTCTCGTTCAACAGTCCATACGGGGCATGTTCGGCGTGCTCGGGAATCGGGACCCGCTTCCAGGTTGATCCGGATCTTGTCATCCCCAACCCTGAGAAGCCGATCGTCGATGGCACCATCGCCCCGTGGAACGGGCACCGCGGAAAGTACTTTCAGCGGCTCCTCGAGGGTCTCGCCGTTGAATACAAGTTTGACGTGACAGCCCCGTTCGGCACCCTCTCCGACAAAGCCAAGAAGGTCATCCTGGAGGGCACCGGTGATGACCGAATCAAGATCTCGTACGCCAACCGATTCGGTCGGCAGAGGGAGTACTACACCACATACGAGGGAGTACTCCCGTTCGTTCGTAGAAAACACGAGGAGGCCGAATCCGACGGTGCCCGGGAGTTCTATCAGGACTTCATGCGCGAGGTTCCTTGCCTGACTTGTGATGGCACCCGCTACAACCCGATTTCCCGGGCGGTAACCGTGGGAGGTCGGGGGATCGCCGAGGTCTCGGCTGAGTCGCTCGGCGACGCCTACAAGTTCGTTTGCGACATGACCCTTGATGAGCGGCAGGTTGTCATTGCCGAGCGGGTTCTCAAGGAAGTCCGCGAGCGACTGTCTTTTCTAATCGACGTCGGCCTCGACTATCTAACCCTGGGACGCTCTGCAGCGACGCTGGCCGGGGGAGAGGCCCAACGTATCCGATTGGCCACCCAGATCGGGTCGGGCCTCGTTGGTGTCCTCTACATTCTCGACGAGCCCTCGATCGGGTTGCATCAGCGTGACAACCAACGTCTGATCGAAACACTCATCAGGCTGCGCGATCTCGGGAACACCTTGATTGTCGTAGAGCACGACGAGGAGACCATCCGAATTGCCGACCACATCGTCGACATCGGTCCCGGCGCTGGCGAACACGGGGGTGAGATCGTCGTCCAGGGAAGCCTGGAAAAGGTCCTCGCCAGTAAGGCATCGATCACCGGAGAGTACCTATCCGGGAAGCGCTCGATCGCAATCCCGCCCGAGCGGCGGATCGGCAATGGCCTGGCGATCGAGGTGCTCGGAGCATCGGAGAACAATCTCCAGGGTGTCGACGTGGCGTTCCCGCTCGGGGTTTTTACGGCGATAACCGGGGTGTCTGGCAGTGGGAAGTCGTCGCTGGTTCAAACCATCCTGTCTCGTGGCCTGCATCAGGCCGTGTACGGGTCCCGGATTGCCCCCGGCCGCCACAAGGAGATCACCGGGGTCGAACATATCGACAAAGTTATCAATATCGATCAATCGCCGATCGGTCGCACGCCGCGATCGAACCCGGCAACATATACCAAGCTCTTCGACCAGATTCGCACTCTGTTCTCGTCTACCAATGAGGCGAAGGCCCGGGGCTACAAACCAGGTCGCTTCTCGTTCAACGTGCCGGGCGGTCGATGCGAAACGTGCAAGGGCGACGGCACGATCAAGATCGAAATGCACTTCTTGCCGGATGTGTATGTCCCGTGCGAGACTTGCAAGGGGCGGCGGTACAACCGCGAAACCCTCGAGATTCAATGGAAGAGCCGGTCGATCGCCGACGTACTTGAGATGCCCGTCGAAGAGGCCCTGTCGTTCTTTACCCACCAGCCCAAGATCGCCCGAATCCTCCAGACGTTGTTCGACGTCGGCCTCGGCTACGTCAGGCTCGGGCAACCTGCGCCAACCTTGTCGGGTGGCGAAGCACAACGGGTCAAGCTCGCCTCCGAGCTCGGAAAACGTTCGACCGGGAGGACCTTCTACATCCTTGACGAACCGACTACTGGTTTGCACTTCGAGGACATTCGCAAGCTCCTAGGCGTCCTCCAACGCCTGGTCGACGCCGGCAACACGGTCGTTGTGATCGAACACAACCTCGACGTGGTGAAGTCTGTCGATTGGGTGGTTGACCTCGGACCGAATGGCGGGACCGGGGGCGGCAAGATCGTGGCCCAGGGGACTCCAGAAGAAGTGGCCGATGTTGAAGAATCGTTTACGGGACGGTACCTGCGACCCCTGCTGCTGTGAATCGCGAATGGGACGACCTCGCTGATTGGTGGCTGACGGAGCTCGAATCCGACCCCACCTACGAACACGTTGTCGTTCCGCTCCTTCTGGATCTCGTAGCGGCTGACCGGGGCACCGTGCTCGACGTGGGCTGCGGCAACGGACGAATCATGGCCATGATCAAGGGCGGTGAGCTGCATCCGATCGGCTGTGACCTGAACGCGACCTTGCTTGCCAACGCGAGTCGGGTGGCGCCGGTGATGCGAGTCGACCTTCCGGGGATACCGTTGCGCGATGGGTCGATTGATGGAACCGTGGTGGTGCTGTCATTCGAGCATTTCTCGGATGAGATCTTCTCAGAACTAGCCAGAGTCATACGGCCAGGTGGATGGATGGCCGCAGTACTCAACCATCCATTCGTTACTGCCCCTGGCTCAGCGTCGGTGGTCGATCCAACCGATGGTGAAGTGTTCTGGCGGGCGGGGACCTATCTAGACAAAGGCTCGACCATCGAGGACGCAGATGGGCAACCGGTAACCTTCATCCATCGCCCCCTCGGTCAGCTGCTGACCGTGGCTGCTGACGCCGGTTTTGCGCTCACGACACTGCGCGAGGTGCCGCTCGATGCTGGTGGGTTGCCCGATGCCGGGCTGCCGCGCCTTATCGGCGTGCGTTGGGCCCGTCGGTAGGATTTAGAGATGCTCCGGCCACCGACTGCAGAGATCCCGGACGCTCCCGGCGTCTACCTCTTCCGTGACGCCCACGGACAGGTCCTCTATGTCGGGAAGGCTAAATCGCTGCGCAAGCGGGTCCTGAACTATTTCTCAAAAGACCTGGCAGCGCGTACTCGCCTCATGGTCTCTGAAGCCGAGAGTGTCGATTTCATCATTGCGGCCAACGAAGTCGAAGCGCTGATGCTCGAGTTCAATCTGGTTCAAAAGCACAAGCCCCGATTCAATATCCGCCTGAGGGACGACAAGTCATTCCCTCATCTGACCATCACCCGCCGCGACGAATGGCCGGCTGCCAAAGTGCGGCGGGGCAAGAAACGTGCAGGGGATCAGCATTTCGGCCCCTATGCGCACGCCTACGCCATCCGGAACACGCTTGACCTCTTACTTAAAGCATTCCCGATAAGGACCTGCTCCGATTCCAAGTTCCGACTCCATGAAGCCCGCGGACGGCCGTGCCTCTTGGCCGACATCGAGAAGTGTTCGGCTCCGTGCGTCGGTGCGATTGACCCGGACGACTACCGGGAGCTGGTCGATGGGTTGGCCGCGTTTCTCAATGGAGATTCGGATTCGATTCTCCAACGAGTCCGCAGCGCCATGCTGATCGCCTCCGAACAACAACTGTACGAACAGGCCGCCCGGCAAAGGGATCGGCTCCGTGACCTTGAGAAGGCTATCGAACGCCAGGAGATCGCCAGTGAACGTCCCGAGGACTTCGACGTGTTGGCGATCGCCGATGAAGATCTGGAGGCTTCGGTGTTCATCTTGATCGTTCGGCGGGGAAGGGTGGTTGGTCGATTCGGCCAGATCATCGACAAAGTCGAGGACGTATCCCCAGAGCAACTGACCGGCAACATTCTGCGAGAACGCTACGGCCAGGAGGACCCGCCCCGACTGGTAATTCTCGATGGCATGCCGGATGATCCTGATGTCTGGACGGCCTGGCTCTCGGAGCGCCGTGGTGGTCCGGTTGAACTACGGGTGCCCCGTCGTGGCGGGAAGCGCAAGTTGCTCGAAACGGCCCACATCAACGCCCGCGAGCAGTTGGGGCGACATCGTCTGAAACGCCAATCCGACCCGAACGCCCGAGCGAAAGCCATCAATTCATTGCAGGAAGCGTTGCATTTGCCGGCCGCGCCGTTGCGCATTGAATGCTTTGACATTTCTACCTTGCAGGGGCGAAATACGGTTGCATCAATGGTGGTGCTCGAGGATGGCCTGCCCCGTCGATCCGACTACCGGCGATTCAAGATAAAGACGGTCGATCAGCAGGATGATTTTGCTTCTATGGAGGAGGTGCTGAGGCGCCGGTTCACGGCCTACCTCATCGAACGAGAACTCCCAACCGAGGAACGGGGCAAGTTCGCCTATCCGCCCGGTTTGCTGCTCATCGACGGTGGGCTGGGGCAATTGGGGCGGGCGGTCAAGGTGCTCGATGAACTCGGTCTGGACATCCCGGTTGCCGGCCTGGCCAAGCGCATGGAGGAGGTTTATCTGCCGGGGAGTTCGGAGCCCGTGCGCATCCCCCGCGACGAGCCTGCCCTTTATCTGCTGCAACGGGTGCGCGACGAAGCGCATCGATTCGCGATTACCTATCACCGTTCGCTGCGTGGCAAACGTATGGTCGATTCACTGCTCGATGACGTCGCTGGGGTTGGGCCATCCCGGAAGAAGGCGTTGTTGCGGACCTTTGGCAGTCTCAAGCGGTTGCGTGACGCGTCGGTCGGCCAACTCGAAGAGGTTGTCCCGGCGGCCGTCGCTCGTGACGTATTTGACGCTTTGCACGGCTGACGGCAGGGTCGGTATCGATCCGGCAAGGCTGGCCGATTACCATGAGCCACACCGAAGCGAAAGGTCATTCTGTGGAAGAGCGCCCGCAGGTAGTAGTCGTCACCGGGATGTCCGGTGCCGGAAAATCCACCAGCGCCAAAACGCTGGAAGATCTTGGCTATTCGGTCATCGACAATCTGCCGCCCGCCCTCATCCCTGAGCTCATGCGCCACAAGGAAGTCCCGGAGCGACGTGAGTACCTTGGCCTCGTCCTTGATCTGCGCGATGGCAACACTATCGACGACATCCGGGTCCCCATCTACGAGCTGCGCGGTCTGGGAGCATCGGTGGTTGTGATGTTTCTTGACGCCGACGATCAGGTTCTGATCCGCCGGTACGAGGAGAATCGACGCCCGCACCCGATGAACCGTGACACCATTGTTGAGTGCGTCGAAGCCGAGCGCCAGCTGACCTCCGAACTTCGGGCCTGGGCCGATGTGGTCGTGGATACGTCGGATTATTCTGTGCATGATCTCCGACGCCGCCTGGAGGCCGAGTTTCAGACGGCTTCCTGGGAGCGTGACATGCGGGTGTCGGTGCGGTCATTCGGGTTCAAGAACGGAAGCCCGCGCGACGCCGACCTGGTTTTCGACGTCCGGTTTCTGCCTAATCCGCACTGGGAAGAGGAGCTGCGTCCACTCCAGGGAACCGACCAGCCGGTCCGTGACTTTGTCCTCGGGAACGCCGACGCCGAACGATTCCTGCACGACGCCACTTCCATGCTGGAGTTCCTCCTTCCTCGATACGAAGCCGAAGGTAAATCGTTTCTGTCGATCGCGATCGGCTGTACAGGCGGCCGGCATCGCTCGGTGGCTATCGCTGCAGAGCTGGCCAGGCGGATTCAGGAGTCGGACGTTGCGGTATCGGTCCATCATCGGGACAAAGACAAGTGACCCTGGAACCCGAAGCACAAACCGAGATGGAGCTCCTCGGTCTGGCTGCCGACGGACCAAAAGTAGTTGCGATTGGTGGCGGCCACGGGCTAGCCCAGGCCCTCATCGCCGTCCAGGGCTACGCCGGTCAAATAGACGCGGTGGTTACGGTTGCCGACGACGGAGGATCATCGGGACGACTCGCCGGCCCTTTGGGCATTCCGCCACCGGGTGACATCCGGCGGGCTTTGTTGGCTCTCAGTCCGGAACCGTCCATCTGGGGCGAGCTGATCGGCTATCGATTCGAGGACGGCGATATCGCCGGCCACTCGCTTGGGAACATGATCCTGGCAGCGTTGTCGGATATCGCTGGGGGCTTTGTGCATGCGTTGAATCTGTGTGGCGAGATGCTTGGTGCCAATGGACAGGTTCACCCGGTGTCGGAAGAACTGCTCGAACTCTGGGCCGAGACCGATCAGGGGCTTGTTTCGGGGCAGGTGGCCATCGCAACGGCTCCCGGCACCATTCAGCGACTCGAAGTACGACCAGCTTCCGCCCACGTGAACCCGGCCGTTCTGGATGCGATTGTCGAAGCTGACCAGATCGTTCTTGCCCCTGGATCGCTGTTCACATCGCTCATTTCCAACCTGGTCGTGCCGGGTGTTGCCGAAGCGATCAACCTTTCGGCGGCGGAGGTCGTCTACGTCATGAATCTCGTAACCCAGAACGCTGAGACGCTGGGGCTTGATGCGAACGCTCACGTTGCGGCGCTTCGCAACGTGGGGGGCTTGGAGGTGGTCGGTTCGGTTCTCGCCCACGCCGGCCCGGTTAGGGTTCCGGAAGGACTCACGCAGGTCACCGTGGATCGGGCGGACCTGCTCGGATGGCAGGTGGTCGCCGGGGATTTGTGCGATGACGAGGCCGAGTGGCCCCAGCACGATTCAATAAAGTTGGGATTCGAGTTGGCAAAGTTGATAGGGGTTTGATGAAACGGTATCTGACGATCGACGACGTCGATGTGGCCGGAAAGACGGTTCTCCTTCGGTCGGATCTGAACGTTCCAATTGACGATGGCCACGTTGGTGACGATTTTCGGCTGCGGGCGAGCCTTCCGACGATCCAGGAACTACGCGCTCGCGGAGCCAAGGTTGTGGTTGCTAGCCACCTCGGACGTCCCAAAGGGGTCGATCCTGAGTTCTCCCTAGCACCGGTGACCGCCCGCTTGGGAGAGCTGGGCGGGTTCGAGATCGCCCAATTGAACGGTTTGTACGGCCAGGAGATCGAATTCGCGATCATGGCTGCGCCGGCCAACGCGGTGCTTGCACTGGAAAACACCAGGTTCGATGTCGGCGAAACCGCCAATGACGTGACTCTTTCGGCGGGCTTGGCCGCGTTATGTGATGTCTTTGTCAACGACGCATTCGGAACCGCTCACCGGGCTCACGCCTCGACGACCGGCGTGGCCGAGCACGTGCTATCCGTTGCCGGACCTCTCCTTGTGGACGAGTTGGAAGCGTTTTCGACGCTGCTGACCGATCCTCCCCGGCCTTTCACGGTCGTGTTGGGTGGCGCCAAGATCTCGGACAAGCTCGGCGTGATCCAGGCGCTCCTCCCGAAGGTCGACATGATGCTGATCGGCGGTGGCATGTGTTTCACGCTCATGGCGGCCGAAGGGTTCGAAATCGGCAACTCGTTGTACGAGGAAGGCCTCGAAGATGAACTGGCAGACGTCTTGCGTGGGCCGAACGGAGATCGGGTCGTAACGCCGAGTGACATCGTCGTGGGAGACCGGTTCGCCGAGGACGCCCAAGCGCAGGTGGTCAAACGCAATCGTATTCCTGACGATCAGATTGGGCTTGATATAGGACCGGTTACAGCCGGCGAGTTCGCCAGAGTAATGGCCGGATCGGGATCCGTGTTTTGGAATGGACCGATGGGGGTATTCGAGTGGGAGTCCTTTAGCAAAGGAACCCAGCAGGTCGCCCGGGCTCTTGTAGATCACCCAGGGTTTACGGTTGTCGGAGGGGGAGATTCAGTGGCGGCGTTACGCCAGATGGGGCTCGAAGACGCCCCGAGTCACCTCTCGACGGGGGGCGGCGCAGGATTGGAATTGTTGGAGGGCAAACATTTGCCCGGTATAGCTGCACTGGAAAGGTGGGTCGATGGCGCGTAAAAGCTTGATCGTTGGCAACTGGAAAATGAACATCAACCATCTGGAGGCGATCCAAGTCGTCCAGAAACTGAGCTATCGCCTTGACCTGGCTGACTATGAGCGCGCAGACGTTGTTGTGGTACCGGCGTTTACCGCACTGCGATCTGTGCAAACCGTTATTGAAGCGGACCGGCTTCCAATCGGCCTCGGAGCACAGAATTGCCATTGGGAAGAATCTGGCGCCTTCACGGGTGAGGTCTCGGCCGAGATGCTCGCCAAGCTAAAGGTCGACTATGTGTTGGCCGGTCACTCGGAGCGGCGGGCGTTGTTCGGCGAAACGGATGTGATGGTCAACAAGAAGGTCAAGGCCATACTTGCGACTTCAATGACCCCGATCCTGTGTGTTGGCGAAACGCTCGAAAACCGCGAAGCCGGTGACACATTGTCGGTCGTTACGACCCAATTGATGGGCGGTCTCGATGGCATGGACGCCGATGCCGTAACCAAGACAGTCGTTGCGTATGAGCCAGTTTGGGCAATCGGGACGGGACGGACCGCCACCCCCGAGGATGCCGCAGAGGTTATCTCTGCCATCCGGGCCGCTCTCGCTGAGCGATGGGGTGACGCGGCAGAGCACGTGCGGATCCTGTACGGAGGTTCCGTCAACGCTGGCAACATCGCAGCGCTCATGGCTAAACGAGACATCGACGGCGGGCTGGTTGGTGGCGCCTCGCTCGACCCCGATTCTTTCGCTTCAATCGTTCGCTACTGGATCTAAGGACATCGATGAACTACGAACTTGTGTTACTCCGGCACGGTCAGAGCACCTGGAACCTCGAGAACCGGTTTACGGGTTGGACTGACGTCCCGCTCACCGAACAGGGCCGAGCCGAAGCCGCCGCGGCCGGAACCCTCATGGCCTCTGAGGACGTCGCACCAGAGATTCTCCACACTTCAGTGCAAGTGAGGGCTATCGCCACCGCCAACATCGCTCTCGATGTGATGGAACGGTCATGGCTCCCCGTTCGACGCCATTGGAGGCTCAATGAACGCCACTATGGAGCGCTCCAGGGCCTCGACAAGAAAGAAACCGCCGAGCTGCATGGGGCCGACCAGGTCTTCCAATGGAGGCGAGGCTATGACACGCCACCTCCGGCCCTCGAACCATCCGACGAACGGCATCCGGCTCATGACAGTCGTTACAAGCAACTTTCGCCTGATGTACTGCCTGCGACTGAATGTCTCGCAGATGTCGTAGAAAGAATGTTGCCGTATTGGCACGATGCGATCGTTCCCGATCTGAGGACGTCCGGTTCGGTGCTGGTGGTAGCGCACGGCAACAGTCTGCGAGCCCTTGTGAAACATCTCGACGGCATAAGTGACGAAGCGATTCCCGAACTGAACATTCCCACCGGAGCTCCGCTGCGGTACGAGTTGGACGATGATCTGAGTGTCGTCAGCTCCGGCTACCTCGGTGACCCCGAGGCGATCGCCGCGGCTGCCGAAGCCGTAGCTCGCCAGGCGGGATGATCGAACTTGACCTAAGCGGCTACCAAGCCCATACTTGCGTCGGCGCGGGAATCCACGCCGACTTTCTCCGGAGAACTCATCATGGCAAACATCCTTTTATGGACGGTAGGCATCTTGCATGTCCTCGTCTCGTTGATCATCATCGCGTTGGTTCTGTTTCGGTCAGGATCGGGCGGGATGTCCGACTTGTTCGGAGGAGGCATGGGGCCATCTGGCGGTGGGGGATCGACGGTTGCTGAACGAAACCTGGATCGATTGACAGTGATTTCGGCTGGGTTCTTCACCATCACGACCATCGCCCTGGCGATCTTGCTCGGGTAGCAAGAACATGGGCCGCGGGGGGCGGTGGATCCCATTCGTCATCGCCGCCGTTGTCGGCGGAATTGTGATCCTCACGTTCACCAGAGGCAACGACGGTCAGCCGATCTCGGCTAGTTCCACCACGATCGTTGCCACAACGCCGACGCAAGCCGCTCCTCCAACCACAGAATCTGTCGCTTCCACGCCGGTAGAAACGACCGTGGCGGTCGTGACGACCCCGGCAACTCTAGGATCGACGTCGGGGGGAGCCGATCCGTACGGGGGTGTTGCGACCGTTGGTATCATTGGGCCTGCCACGACCCTCAACCCGTTCATCGAACGATCTGGCCTGGGTGATGCAATCGGAGCTGTTACCTGGGCGTCGGCCTTTGTTCTCGATGGGGCCACCTACGACTTCAAACCGGGCGTTCTCAGCGAGCTTCCGTCTTTCGAGAACGGCGGCCTCACCACCAACGATGACGGGTCAGTGACCGTTCTACTGAGGCTGAGTCCTGAAGCCCGGTGGCAGGATGGCCAGCCGATCACCGGCCACGACCTGGCCTTCACCGCCGCACTTCTCGCCGAGGACCGGCGGGTCGACCGGGATCTGCGGGAGTTGTACGAGATGGTCTCCGCCCCTGAAGCATCGGACGACGTATTGCGCTTTACGGTCATCGAGCCGTCGATCGACTATTTGAGTCTGTTTCAGGTTATCTTGCCCAGACACCAGGTTGAGGGCACCGACCTGTTCGCTGATTGGAACGATCGGATCTGGTTGTCGGCCGGGCCATTCATCCCTGGCACCATTCAGGCAGACGGTTCTGTGGCTTTACGTCGGAACCCCCAATATCGGGGGGTGGATGATCAAGGACGCGACCTCCCCTACCTGGACGGTCTGCTGGTGGTTCCCTATCTGGCAGAGACCGACGTGCTCGTCGGTTTGACCGAGAAGGTGCTGTCCGTTGGCGACCTGGGAGGCGACTACCGGAGCGCCGCCAACCGCACCGATCTTCTGGTCAGTTTCGCTCCAGGAGAAGAATGGGAACACGTCGGTTTCCAGTTCGGGGCGGGTCGTTTCTCGGCCAATCCACGATCGATGGTCAGCTCGGGCGCCTTCCGAGACCTCGTGGCCGTGGTGGTGGGCGACGACGAGTTGGTATCAGAAATCGGTGGCACGGGTCTCTACCCAACCTCATCGATCGTGGGTAGCTCGTGGCCCCGAGCCGCCGCGCCAGATCAGCCAACGATCCTCGAACCGTCCCTGGATACCGTCGCTGCCGAGTTGGATCGCAATTTTGACGAGCAGCCACCGACGGTCGTGTATGCCACGACGGTGGCGCTCGACCGATCCCAGATGGCGGGCATTGCGTTGCGGGAGCTCGCAGCCAGGGGAGTGGCGGTCGAACCGCAACTCCAGGACCCTGGCCTGTTCTTCCGGGATGCGGTGATCGAAGGATCGTTCGAGGTTGCGGAGTGGGCCTGGACCCTAACCCCTGGCCCGATCGGCGCCGCCCGGGACCTGCAGTCGTGGTTTGGGACAGCACCAAGCCGTGATGGACTGGACTTTTATCGGTGGTCGTCAAACACTGAATCTGAGTCGCTCGTCGACGAGATCGCCGGCCTCGACGCGATCATGGACCTCAGCCGGTTACAGACCGCACTTCAGTCGATCGACGGACAGCTACTGGACCTCGTCGTCGTGGTGCCGCTGTGGCAAACATCGAGCGGCGCCGCCTACGACCCAGTCCGTATCGGCGGCTATGACCATCCCCGTTTCGGAGTGCCGATCACCTGGAACGCCGATCTTTGGCTGATCCCCGGGGGATGTGCCGATCTCCAGCCAGGTGTGCCCTGTGGAGGACCTATTCAGCCCGTCGATGCCGGCTAATCGGTCACGGTTTTCTCGGTGTGATGGGAACGGCACTAGCAAAACCGTAGCCATGACCAGGGTGCGACCTGTCAGGTAACCGGCGTGTGGCTCCGACTTGCCGTGTTGTGGATCTTTTCTGAGTTGGCGGCGATGGCGAGTCCCCCCCGGCGGTCGTATCACTTGGCTGCGCCGACGTTCCCAGTGGGCGATTCAGCGGGGGTAGGACTATCCGGTTCGCGTTTGAGGGCGGTTCGAATCTTGATATCGGCGGTGGTGGACCGGTTCGTTGGGCAAACCGACAATGCCGCACCGGCGCGTCGAAGGGGCGCCGGAGCACCCCTTCGAACGGCCGAACGGTTTTACTCAGCTACGGCATCATCGTGATGATCTCCGCCGGACCCGCCACCGGGGTATCCGGCTGCGTTGCCCCCGCCACTACGGCCGGATGGGGAGCCGGGGACCATTTTTCCCGGTACTCCGTTGATCGACTGTGTGGAATAGGCATAGGTAAGTGTCGAGAACGCCACAGCATCGATGTTGGTGTCGAATGCCGTCAGGTTGATGTTGTCGTAGGTGTCACAGGCCAGGTGGTAGCAGGGGTCGTACTGGATCCCGGCGGTGCCGCCCCAGATGGCGGCCTCCTCGGCCGTCTTGATGCCCTCGGCGCCGGTGAACAGCCCACCGGAGGGGATGTCCGCAGCGATGAACGGACCGTAATCGGAACGTCCCGAGAAGTCGGTGCCCTTCAACGAGTTACCCGCCTTGGCGTAAGTAGGTCTCGAACACCTTCTCGATCTGAGCCGACCCGGCGGGTCCGGGCCGGCGCCGACTCCGTCGGAGTCGTCGCCGTCATAGACGAAGAACACATGGTTTGGCGACCCGATCATGTCGAAATTCAGATAGAGGGCGATCTTCGTCCTGCTCGGCTTGGCCTCAAGTCATTCGACGTAGAACGTCGAGCCGACGAGACCCGACTCCTCGGCACCCCACCAGGCGAATCGCACCTTGTTGACGCGCATTCGTCTTGACCATGTTTTCGGCCACCTCGAGAATGGCAGCCGACCCGGAACCGTTGTCCTGGATCCCGGTACCTGCGTTGACCGAGTCGAGATGCGCCCCGACCATGACGACGTTGTCGGGGTTACCCCACGGCGTTTCAGCGATGACGTTGTAGGTGGTGGCGATTCCTCGGAACGTGTCCGTCTTGAGGCGCATGGTGAGACCGGGTGTTGTCGCCAGCTGTTGTCCCACTGCCTGGGTGACCGAGGTCACGCCGATGTTGAGCGCGAATCCGTTGCCGAGCGTGCCGTTGAGTGTACCCGGGATGTTGTTGTAGATGATGACGGCTGCGGCACCAGCGGCATGGGCATTGGTTGCCTTGATGGCAAACGAACAAGTACCGCGGCTAATCAAAGCGATGTTGCCCGCGGGGAAGCCCGCGAAATCTGCCGCATTACATCCGGTTATGGCGTTGACGGTGCTCACGGAAGCAGTGGTATCGCCGCTTCCCGAATACGACATGATGTTGGTGACGACTGGTCCGGCCGGTGGCGGACTCACTTGCTCGAGCACGGTGGGGCTCAGCGTGATGAAGGTCTGGAAATCGAATGGCTGCACGGTCACATCCAGCCCGGCTACCGTCAAGGTTTCGACAACGTAATCGACCGATTGGTTATATCCAGGTGTGCCAGAGGTACGGATGCCGTTGTTGGCGTCAGCGATGGCTTGCAGCGCTGCTTGGTGCTCTCGCGCTCCATCGAGTGTCGTACAGCCGAGCAGCTTCTTATAAGTGTTGTTGACTTGGGTGTCGCATGGGTTAGCGGCGGCGCCGGCGCTCCCGACCGGTACCAGCGAAAACACCATGGTCAAAACAGCGAGCAGGGCATATTTGCGCTGCATAGGATCGTTCTCCTGACTTAGAGGCGCCGGTCATCCCGGACATCCTGAGGATCGGGCAAATGTAGCTGCCACGTCGATGCTCTGGCTCCGAATCCGACCCTTTTGTTCGCACGTACCGTGGCGCATCAGGCACGATTCGGACTCGGGGGCGCGACTCACTTATCACCCTTGCGTGTTTACTCTTCTCGGCCCGGCCCCGGGCATGTACGGGTGATGCTCGCATTGGCTAGACCCAGTGGTCTGTAGGGGAGTTATACTGCCGCGCTCTGCTCGCAATACAGCACTTGTCGGAGTGGCGGAATTGGCAGACGCGCTAGCTTGAGGGGCTAGTGCCCGAAAGGGTGTGGGGGTTCAAGTCCCCCCTCCGACACCATCGTTAGTACACGAACCTGGTCCTGCCGATAGGTGCCAGTCGACCGTCCCTGTGGTAGGTGATCGAGACGCCAAGTCCCTGGTAGACCCATCGCCGGTTTTTGGGGCCGCTTGAGCGAGAATCTCGACGATTCTCTTGGGTTGTAGGACTAGGGATCGATGCGATTCTTTCTCAGAATCGGCGTTCCTTCTAGGGAACTGAGGGTGGGCTACTTCGAAGCCGACCCAAAGACCCAGGACAGCGTGAGTGGGGGCTCGCCGATCAGATCAGGCATGTTTCGGTTGGAGAGCGGCGTACTCGAGCGCTACCTGGGTGCCCAGTCGTGCGTTGTTGTTCACGAGGGCGATGTTGGCGATCAGGCTGGCTCCTTCGGTGATCTCGACGATCCGCCCCAGCAGGAACGGAGTGGCTTCTTTGCCGTGGATGCCGAGTGCCTCCATATCGGTGAGGGCCTGCTCGATGATCACGCCGATCTCCTCCGCTGGGATCTCGTCCTCGACACGGATCGGGTTGACGATTGCGACTCCGCCGGTCAGTCCGAGACGCCACTTTGCAGCCATCAGGGCGGCGAGATCGGCGGGACTGTCGAGGGTTATCGGGGCTGCGTGACCGCTGATGCGGGAGAAGAACGCGGGGAAGTCGTTTGTTCCGTATGCCACGACTGGCACCCCGAGTGTTTCGAGCGTTTCAAGAGTGAGGCCGATATCCAGAATCGACTTCACGCCGGCGGAAACCACCGCGACGTTGGTCCGGGACAGTTCCGTCAGATCGGCGCTGACGTCATAAGTTCGCTCGGCTCCCCGGTGTACGCCGCCCATGCCACCCGTCACAAACACTGAGATGCCCGCCATCGCAGCCAACCGCATGGTTGACGCAACGGTGGTGGCGCCGTGGGTGCCCTGCGAGATGGAATAGGGCAGGTCGCGGGTGCTGATCTTGGGCACGTCCGGGCTCGTTGCGATGAGACGGAGATCGTCGTGGGACAGTCCAATCCGGGGGCGGCCATTGAGAACTGCGATGGTGGCTGGAACGGCTCCACCTTCCCGAATGATCCGTTCGACTTCGGTCGCCATTTCGACGTTCTGTGGGAACGGCATTCCGTGGCTGATGATGGTGCTCTCGAGTGCAACGACGGGGATGCCGTCCTTCATCGCCTGGGCCACCTCATCGGTGAGCACGAGATCGGGGTGTGGCGTGTTCATTCTTGGTCCTTCTGGTCGAGGGCGGCTTGAACCAGCCGCGGGGTGAGATCGGGTCGCACGGTGTGCGGACTCTCAATGGTTAGAGCGGCGGCGGCGTGGCCGAATCGGGCGGCTTCTTCCGGCGAGCCGCCCTGGAGCAGCACGTGGCAGAAGGCGCCCAACATCGAGTCGCCGGCGCCGGTGACATCTTCTACGGCGGTCGGCATAGCCGGAATCTCGACTGCGTGGTCGGAGGAGCTGAGCAGGGAGCCCCGTTCGCCGAGATGGATCCAGACCAGCTCGATACCACGATCGTGCAGGGCTCGGGCCGCTGTACGCACCTGTCGGTCGGTCACCGTCGGCAGATCCGTGAGAGCGGCAAGTTCGTCGCGGTTGGGGGTGACGGCGTAGATACGAGCGTCGATGGCGTCCTTCAGGCGGGCCGCCTTCGGCACACTGACGGGCTCAAAGACGGTGCGCACCCCTTCGGACAGGTCGAGGGCGTACTCGAGGGCATCGAGGCTGAGGTTGCCGTCGAGGACCAGCACCCCGGCGGCTGCGATAACGTCCCGTGCGTTGTGGAGCTGTTCGGCTCCGAGCTCGGCAGTCGCCTCCATATCGGCGATCGCTACCACGAGTTCACCGTCGACGTCGATCACTGCGGTATAGGTCCCGGTCGGCCGGTCGGTCCGCGCCACGTACTCGACACGCACACCTGCGGCCGCGGTGTGGTCAAGCAGATTATCGCCCATGGGGTCGCGTCCCACGACGCTGATCAGGTAGACGCGGTCACCGAGTCTGGCGATGTTCTCGGCGATGTTGCGTGCCACCCCTCCGGGCGCCATCGAGGCATGACCGGGATTGCTGGTCTGGCCGGTCGCCCGGGCTGTGCTGCGAGCTTTGAGGTCGACGTTGGCTCCGCCGATGACGACGGCGCCGGGCCGCTCGGCGAGCACATAGCCACGGCCGAGGATCACCCCCTTCTTGCCAAGATTGGACAGGTGCACATTGATCGAAGCCCGGCTGGTTCCCAGCGTTGCAGCCAAAGTGTCGGTTCCCATCAAGGGATCGCGC
>CAWKAG010000059.1:0-30977 GCA_963847455.1 uncultured Acidimicrobiia bacterium | reverse complement strand
ACCCCGTCAAGGCTCATAAAATCGCTGGCGATCAATCTCATTGTTTCTCTCCATATTCCCAGGCGATCTAGGCGCCAACTACGGGATGTACCGACTCGGCGAGCAGCGCGTCGATCTGGCCCACGGCCAGGGTCATACCCTCTTCCATCCCCATCGAAACGAGCTCGTCCATGGCCTGCAATGATGAGAACACTGACGAGATCGTCATGCGAGTGGCACCCGATTCCATGACCTCGATCGAAACAGTACCTATCGTCGTAGGCATCTCGCTCATCGGATTGCCTTCAGCGTCGGCAAACCCATCCTCGAACTCGAGCCGGTGGGGGGCAGCGACCACCAGTACCCGCCACCAGCCGTGATGCTGGTCGCCTTCGGGTCCGGTCATGTAATAGGTCACCGTTCCGCCCGCGGCGAGTTCGTGCTTCAGAAACGTCGCCGGATAGGTCGGAGGGCCCCACCAGCGTTCGAGTTGTCGGGGGTCGGCCCACAGTTGCCAGACTCGTTCGGTCGGAGCGTCAAACTCTGCCGTGATCGAAAACGTGAGGCGTTTTGGGTCCTTTTGTACGTTGATGACAGTCATTGCGCGTCTCCTGATTCGGTTTCGGCGAGGATTTCGCTCATGCGGTCGATGCGATCCCTCCACAACTCTTCGAGTTCTTCGAGGAGTCCGTAGGCGGTTCGTAGGGTGTCCGGGCTGCCGCGAACCAACTGTTCACGTCCTCGTGGGTGCTTTGTGACGAGTCCGGCGCGTTCGAGGACGGCGACGTGTTTCTGGACCGCCGCGAAACTCATCGAGTAGCTGCGTGCCAGCCCGGAGACCGAGTAGTCCCGGGCCATCGTCCGAGTGATGATGTCCCGGCGGGTCCCATCGGCCAGCGCATGAAACAGCAGATCCACTTTGGCATCTTCGAGTGCTTCTACAACCATATGGTTGTACGATATCGCGACCCCTTTCGCTCGTCAAGGGACAATCACCACGTCCACGATTAGCTCGCGGTTGGGCGTGCGGCCGGTATGCCTCCGGCGCATCGCGTAGCCTGTGTCCGTGCACCAACTAACCAAGGTCCAGGCTCGGCGAATCGCCATCCGTGCCCAGCTGCTTGATGCGGCCAGACCGCCGGGCCTGGTGCCGATGGTGGAACAACTCACGTTCCTCCAGCTCGACCCAACGGCGGCAATCGCGCCAAGCGCAGATCTGGTGGCCTGGAGCCGGCTTGGGTCGTCCTATCAGCCGGCTCATCTCACCCGAGCTCTTGAGCAAGACCGAACCCTATTCGAGTTCAACGCCCTGGTACGTCCCATGCGGGACCTGGGGCTCTATCTGGCCGGCGCCTCCGACTGGCCGCCATATGAGAAGCATCGGACCTGGCTTAAGGACAACGACAGCTTCCGGCTGGACATCCTGAAGCTGTTGGAAGACTCGGGTCCGTTGACTTCACGTGACATCCCGGACACGTCGGTGGCCCCGTGGCCGTCGACAGGTTGGACCAAAAGCAGGAACGTCACGCAGATGCTTGAGTTTCTCATGATCCGAGCCGAGGTGGCCATTGTGGGGCGGCAAGGCCGAGAGCGGATCTGGGACCTTGCCGAGCGGGCGTACCCGGCCGACGTCGAGATCCCCACGGTCGAAGAGGCGGCTCGACGACGAGACGAGCGGCGTCTTGCATCCCTCGGCATCGCCCGGGCCAAAGCGAGAGCTATGCCGGTGGAGCCGATCGGCGTAGGTGAGGCTGGCGAACCCGCCGTCGTCGAAGGCGTCAAGGGCGAGTCGCGCGTCGACCCGGCACGACTCACCGACGACTTCTCAGGCCGAACCGCCTTGTTGTCACCGTTCGACCGACTCATCCACGACCGGACCCGGGCTCAGGAGTTGTTTGAATTCGAATTTGGCATCGAAATGTACAAGCCTGCCGCCAAGCGCCGCTGGGGGTACTTCGCACTTCCGATCCTTCACCACGACCAGCTCGTCGGAAAGTTGGACGCGGCCGCCGACCGTAGAGCCGGGTTGCTGACGGTGGCGGCGATCCACCAGGACCAGCCGTTCAGCAAAGCGGTGACCGCTGCTGTCGATAACGAAATCGCTGACCTAGCGGGATGGCTGGGACTCGAGATCGTCCGTTCGGACTAGCCGACCACAGTTGCCGGCTGCAAATTATCGTTGCTTACCAGCGAGAAACAGGTCTACGGCCTTGCCAATGCGTCGCTGGCGGGTGTCCTCGGTCTTGGCCCCGTTGATGTTGTCGCAGTGGTAGCGCTGCAGACTGTTCGACAACCCATCGAAAAACGCCCGGGCCTCCGGGTTGGCGTCGAGTGCCGAACCGAAGTCCTCAGACATATCGACGGGTCGTGGCCCGTCTGCCAGGGTGAGGCTCACGGCTATTGGGTCACCGCCTTTGAGGCCGGTTGCCTCTCGCACCGCCGCACTCAGGCTGATGAGAAATGTGCCACTCCTCACGCCGACCGTGTTCCGGTATTCGTATCCGTTGACGTTGACTACAACGGCGGGGCTTTTTCCACTGGCGAGTTGGTCGATAACGTCCGGCGGTACCTCGATCCCGGTGTTGTTACCGAACGAACGGAGGGTGGTTTCGAACGACACGGATGTACTCATGCCTGCATGCTACGACACGGCTGCACGATTCGTCGACCATGCCTCTCCTACGCTCGGGACGCAACGATTCCCCGGAGAATCGCTCGATCATGCACGACCACGACCAGCCGAAATCGAGGCTCGCGTCGACTCCGAAATCCAACCCGGCTATCGAGTTGCCGTGCGATTGGAATAGTGACGACCATCACCAGGTTGCCTCCAATATCTACCGGAAGAGCCATTAGTTGACCGAGTTCACGATCACCCGCCAGATAGACGCCCCCGTCGAACGAGTATGGGAGGTCCTCCAGGACTTCGGAGGAATCCACAAGTGGAGTCCGGGCGTCAAGCACTCCGAACTCACGTCTGCCGGCGCGGTGGTCGAAGGGTCGACCCGGCATTGTGATTTCGCGCCCTTTGGCGGCGTCAACGAGCGCATCGAGCGACACGAACTTCACGAGCGGCTCACCGTGAATCTCTACGAGACTTTCAAATTGCCAATCGCAAATGCGGTGGCCGATTTCAAGATTGCCGAAAAAGGCGGCGGTACCGAGCTAAACCTCCACTATTCATACACGCCTAATTGGATGGGCCGCCTCATGAAGCGCTACACGGAAACGCAGATGCGCAAAGGTATCGGGGGCCTGGCCAAGGGCCTACAGCGTGAAAGCGAGCGGATCGCCGCCAGCTGACACATCGGTCCATGGCGAAGATGGTGGCGCGCAGTCAAGACATTTCGTGCTCCTAGGATGAGCCGATGAACGATTCGGACGCGAACCAGGGCCAGCCGGCCTCAGAACTCATCTCGGCGAGGATCGAAGAGCTCGGAGATTGGCGTGGAGCAACCCTGAGCCGAATGCGTCAGCTCATCATCGAAGAGGTCCCAGAGGTGATCGAGGAATGGAAATGGGCCAAGGCCTCCTCCCCCGGCACGCCGGTCTGGTCCCACAACGGCATGATCTGTACTGGCGAGACCTACAAGAGCGTTGTGAAGTTGACGTTCTTCAAGGGGGCCGCACTGAAGGATCCCACGGGCATCTTCAACTCGAGTCTCGAAGGCAAGGCCCGCCGGGCAATCGACATTGCCGAAGGCGACGAGGTCGACGCATCCGCTTTCAAAGCCCTGATCCGCGAGGCAGTCGACCTCAACACTGCCCCCAAAGCCAAGAAGTGACCAGCGTCGGGGCACCGTCTACTGACGGATCGCACGCCGCCGCCCCGGTTCCTACCCGACGTCCCATTCCGGGCTACGAACCGGAGGGTTGACGACCCGGAGATTCCTGTCCCGTAGTGCCCCGATCCGATCCATCTGCTCTTCACTAAGTTCGAAATCGAACAGGTCGATGTCCTCGTCAATCTCACTGAACTCGAGAGCCCGCGGTACTACCGCCACTTTCGGCTGCTGAACCAGAAACCGCAATGCAACTTGAGCAGCCGTCTTGTCGTGGGCGGCGGCGATCTCGTTGATCACCGGATCGTCAAGTAGTTCGCCTCGGGCCAGCGGAACATGACAGGTGGCGATCACACCATGGCGGGCACAAGCGGCAAGCACCTTGTCCTGGCGGATATAGGCGTGATATTCGATCTGGTTGGTAACGATTGGTTCTGAGCATTTGGCGACTGCCTCGGCGAGCAGTGCGACCGTGAAGTTCGAGACGCCAACATGGCGCGTAAGCCCATCGTTCTTGGCTTTGGCGAGCGCCCCGAGTGTCTCCTCGAGTGGCACGGCGGACTGGGGCCAGTGGATGAGCAACTGGTCGACGTAATCGAGTCCGAGCGTCTCGAGACTGGTGTCGACCGAGCGGGCAAAGTCGTCGGCCTTCGCGTTCTCTTCGGTGACCTTGGTACTGACCCACAGTTCTTCCCTTGGCACACCGGACTCACGGATGGCTTCTCCAACCCAGTGTTCCGATCCGTACTTGCGGGCCGTGTCGATGTGGCGGTACCCGACCTCGAGTGCGTGGACGATCAACTCAACCGCCCGGTCCGGTTCGGGATACAGCATCGTCCCGTACCCTACGGCGGGCATCTCCGCGCCATAGGCAGAAACGGTGGGGGCTTTCGCTGTAGTCATCCGATTCCTCCAAGATGTTCGTGCATTGATTCCGGCACCACGCTACATCGAAGGTGGAGCCAGATGCGGGGCGCCGGCGTCTCGCGTGGCGGAACCCAGCAATCGGTCTCCCACGAGCCTAAGTTTCCGCGTAGGGTTGGCTGGCGTGAAGGGTTTCAACCGACAAACCAACCGAACCGCCGTACGCTGGTTCGCCATCACCGGCCTCCTCGGAATGGTGTTCTTGTTGAGCGCTAGTCCGGCATTCGCCAAAATCACCGGTCCATGCGAGGGGTCCGCAACGATCGACGGCATCACCTACGACCCGAGCTTCGATACGGCCAGCAATCCGATTGTCGTTCCGGCCAACCGGGCGGGTATGACGATCCCCTATTCGGGCAGCATCACGGTGACGAACACCAACTATCTCGGCGCGGTCGGAGTTGTCATCGGCCCAACCACCGTCAATGTCGCCGACTGGGGACTTGATGAGAATATCGACGACACCCGTTCCACCAACCCAGGAGCCATCTACATTCTCGGAAGCGAGCTCGACAACCTCGTGGGCCTGTATCACTTGACGGCCTTTCATGACGCTGATGGTGGGAGCTGCGATGCGACCGCCATGGTCAAACTTGAGGGCGACCCGTTGTCGACGCCGCTTGGAGCTGGGGCAACCGGCGGAGCCGTTGTCACGGGAATCGGGATGATCGCGGCAGGGATCCCCAGGAAGAAGCACGGATGAAAGGCCGACCGGTCCTCGGAGCCATTTTCGGATTCCTATTCGGCGTTTTCTTGGCCCTAACGCTGCAGCAGTGGTCGATCCGCCCACTGGACAACCTGTCGGTGATCGGCTTGCCGATAGCCGGACTGATCATTGGACTTCTCTTGGCTCGATGGGCTCCGCTCGGTCGCACTCAGGAACAAGCCGAGCCAATCGAACCGGCAAGCTAGACCTATCAGGACTCGTATTTAGGCACCCATTCGTTCAGTCAATGCGGAGGCGCGCTCGGAGGATCTCTGCAAGACCGCATCGGCGAGTGAGGACTCAGCTGGCTGTGGCTCGCGAATCTGACCGTCGCCCGGCGCTTACCGAGCTATTCAGAGACCCGGAGAGCCTTTCCCGATTCGGTTCGATACTTGGAGCCGGGCTCCGGCGTCATCTTGTCGTGCAGATGAACAGGATCTTTCGCTTTGCGACGAACACCGATGTTGAGCACTTCGACAAAGATCGAAAACGCCATAGCGGCATAAACGTAGCCCTTGGGTATCTTCTCACCGAAGCCCTCCGCTATGAGCGTCATACCGATGAGCAGCAGGAACGCCAGCGCGAGCATCTTGACTGATGGATGCTGGTTGATAAACCCGTAGATGCTTTTTGACGCAACGAGCATTACGACCACTGCAGCGAGAATGGCGATGATCATCACCGGCAGATACTCGGTGATACCCACCGCAGTGATGACCGAGTCAAGCGAGAACACGAGGTCGAGGATCATCACCTGGGCGATTACCGCGGCGAAGGTGGGCGCTACCTTGGCTTCGCCGTGTTCATCAATGCCTTCTAGCTTGTGGTGGATCTCCCTGGTGGCTTTGTAGATCAGAAAGAGCCCGCCGGCGAGTAGCACGAGTTCTTTGCCACTGAACCCCCGCCCAAACAGCTCGAATAGGTCGTTCTCGAGCGAGATGATCCAGCCGATTGCAAGCAGGAGCAACACCCTCATTCCGGCGGCCGCGATGATTCCTGTTCGACGCGCTCGGTCCTGTTGGTTGGCAGGTAACTTCGCCGCCAGGATCGAGATGAAGACGACGTTGTCAACGCCGAGGACTATTTCAAGTGTGAGGAGTGCGACGAGCGCACTCCATGCTGCGGGATCTGAGAGCCATTCCATGCGGCCGTATGGTACCCAACCTCGTCCGGCTCGAAACATCTGCCTGTGAGGCCGGAGCCAGCGGTCGGCGCGGCTCGGCGATGTGACCGCGCTCAGCTGTGCACGGGTCAAAAAGCCTGCAAGGCCGTTATGCCTAGTCGTTTGTCAGATGGATCTAGCCCACGAACGGCGGATCGCCTGGGCTGACCTGTCGCAACGACCCCGTCACGCCCGGGAGGACGCGACGCGGCCGGCGAATGTTCAGGAAGCAAGAAAACCGTCGGATTGCGCGCTGTTCTTATGCTTCATGGAGCATCTGAGGCGACGATGATCGGCAGCTGCTCATCGAACAGCGCGACCATCTCAACCGCCGAGTTTATTTTGCCGCGAGGACGCTCTTGGGCCAGCTCGGCGCCCCACTCAGCAGCAGCTCGCCGTTGGTTCGGTGTTCCGTGGTTTCCGGGAGAATGAAGTTGCAATCACCGGCGATGAAGCTGAACTCAAACACCTCGAGCGCCCGACCAGTATTGAACGCAGCGGGCTGTGGCGCAACCATCGTCACCGATGAAGCCAGCAGTGCCAGCACGACGAGGCAATTCGCCAGTCGGCGTTGGAAAGTTGACCGCGTTTTAGCGGTTCGTTCAGCGTTATCCATGTTCCCCACCTTCGTTCTGCTCAAGAACGGACCCCGCGAGTGTCAAAATCCGACCCGAGCGAGCCGTAGGGCCGGGTCGTGCCACTCAATCGGTCTGCCCGCCCAACGCTGAGACCTCCGAGCCGATCGAAGTATCCTCTAGAGCATGACAGTGCCCAATTGGATAAGCTTGGAGCCATGACGATACGAAAGCTCCATCCCGCTCTGGTGGTCGTTTTCCTGGTCGTGCTTGGCGCATGTGGTGGCGAGAACGGCTCGACCGGCATCAGCGACCCCCTTAGTCCCGGATCAGATCAGCAGGCGGATTCGGTTTCCGGACAAGATCTTGGAGATTTCCCGATTCCCGAACCTGGCGTCGGCAGCGCCGCCCTGACATCCGACTCGGAGGAACTCAGGGCGTACACGATCACGTTCCCAGCAGAGGACTACGAGGCAATCATTGCCTTCTACGATGACTGGACTTCTTCCCAAACCGACGACTACCAGCGGCTCGAGGCCGAAGCAGGCGGCGTTTCGTGGACGCTTGTATCGGGCGAGCCAGGACACAACCGGATCATCGCGGCCAGTCCCGGCTTGCCCGGCGAAGAACTCGGCTTCGTAACCCTCGCCGACGGACGCAGTGGGTAACTGAACGTCACGACACTCAAAAACCCCCGTTTGACCCAGGGGGTGATACTGGGTGGGCGATACCGGGATACGTCATCCACAACGTTTCAGAGTTCGTGCGCAACCGTCGGTCGCACAGGCGCAGAAGCGGACCGTGGGGACTGACGCTGGGTGCGAAGTCCGTGGCTGAACATTCACGAACGATCTTCGGTGAGGTGGCCGGCGAGGGTCGGCTGGACAGCGGCGCGCCGGAGCACGACCGCGACGAGCAGCCCAGCGACGACCATCGTCAACCAGACAATGGATATGACCATGATCTCGAAGACATACCCGCGATCGATCCCGAGCACCGCCGAGACGCCGACGAGCGCGGCGACCGCGGTTGCGAAGCTCAGTACTACGAGCCAACGGATGGTTCGCTCGACCTTGTTCCTCTGCATGAACACTGGTGCGAGGCAGGCGAGGGCGAGGCTCATCAGCAGGTATCCAAGCTCCTCAAGAGCGATGAAGACGCCGTTAGGGTTGTACATGGTGAGCATCGCCCAGCCGTCGAGTTGGCCCTTCTCGAGACTTGGTTGCATCACCGTGACCTGGATGAAGTAGGTGCCTATCAGGACGGCGGCCGCGATGATCGCGAGGCACAGCCCAAGCAGGCTGAAGATCTTGCGCGTCGGAGGGGCGTATTCGTGCACCGACGCGATGAAAGCGATGAAGAGGAGCATCAACAGCATGGCGGGGTACATCCACAGGTAGTCCCCGGGCCATTCGGCGGCGATGACGTCGCTTGAGAACGGATAGGGGACGTCGTTCGGGAGAGCCGTTATTGCCAAGGAGAAGGTGGCGACGGTGAGGCCGCTCATCGTTAGCGCGACCAGCGACCCAACACGCGAGGCGAGGCGAGGCCCGGTGCTGTCGTGCGGCGATGGCCCCGCTGCCTTCTCACCGCCGGTCATCGAGGGCATGTTCCTGCATCGCGTGGTCCGTCCATGTCAACCAAGGCGTTCACCTGCTTCCGCCGGCCAGTGTAGGTCCTCCACCCTCGCCCAAAGTCCACGGGACACCTGAGAAGGAGCACCTGGCGCTTTTGGCCGCTAGTGGTTCTCCCGGACATGACCGGAGCACATGTTCGAGTCATCGGCGCAGCAGTCACACCCGCGCTCCGTCACGGTCGACGCTAGCCCCAGAAGATGGCGATTGGGTCTTGATCGACCTCAGCGAGAAACACTTCGGAACTCGGCTCGGATCGATCAGGTCGTACTCGCGGAACGTCGAGTTGCGATCATTCCAAATACAACCTCGACCAAGCAGAAACGCACCAGCTCAGCCACACCCACACTGCGTTGCTGATGGCCAAGACATCCAGCGAATAGTCATGGAGGACCGCCTCGAACCGCTCTCCGGACAAGATCACCTTGGACACCTACGGCACCTTTACCCGAACGCCGCCCTAGCGGCCGTTGAAGCGTCGGGACT
Organism: uncultured Acidimicrobiia bacterium; assembly: GCA_963847455.1. Taxonomy (GTDB): domain Bacteria; phylum Actinomycetota; class Acidimicrobiia; order Spongiisociales; family JAENVV01; genus JAENVV01. The sequence continues at coordinate 21,729 of CAWKAG010000059.1, read as the reverse complement.
TGTTCCTGATCCCTCCAGCGGTACCTCAGATCGAGCCGGACCTGACAACGCCGACGGGCGACAGTAAGTACTGACCATCACGAAAAGCACCTCACGGGTGAATCGTCAGAAGTCCCGTCATACCCTCTCCGTCGAACGAATGCAGGTCACAGACGTAATCATAGGAACCGGGCGTGAGATTGCTCACGTCGATTACAGCCTCGCTGCCCGGCCCGACATGGGCGTACAGGCCGTACTCCTCCAGGGTGAAATCGTGCGCGAACGCATCGGTGTTCCGAATGATGAGCCTCTCCCCAACCGGGACCGCTACTGCGCCGGGGTCGAACATGAAGTCATGCATCTCAACCAGCACCGCTCCTGCTGCCACCGATGGCTCGACGGTTGTCCGCGTCGCGAGAAACCCGCCTACCGACACGAGAGCACTGACCCCCAGAAACACCAGCACGCTCTGTCGGAGACGGGTACCACCGGGTGCCGAACCACGCCGGTGACGAACCAGAGCGGCTATGCCTCCGATTGTGGCAAAAAGGAAACCAACTACGAGAAGGAGTCCGGCTATGAACTCGATCGGGCTGAACACCTGAAAGATGCCGAATGCCAAGTAGAACACCGTTAGGGTCGCCCCGATCGATACGAGAAGCCCGACAGCAATGGCCCAAAGCGCGTCGAAGCGGTAAACGACAAACGTCGCGCCCAATAACACGAGCGTCAACACCGCCGCGGTGGCGGCGTCAGCTGGGTCGAGGAGCAGCACGGTCACGCTGAGCATCACAAAGAACGTGAGCGTCAACAGCATCATTCCAAATAGCTGATTCGATATTCTGCTCATCTTGCGCCACCACCCTTCATTGACTATTCACTACATGAATCATATAATCAATCTATGATCAGTCAAGGGAAAAAGTGACCGTCCGAAAATACAGCTCCAAGTTGAGAGAGTCTCAAGCCCAGGTCACACGGGACCGAATCCTTGACGCAGTTGTCGAAGTGCTCGCAGAAGGTGTCGATTCGCTCTCGATGCCAGCAGTCGCGTCCAGAGCCGGGGTATCGGTGGGCACGGTCTACAACCACTTCGGTGACAAGGCCGGGTTGCTCAAAGCTCTGGTTCCGTATGCAGCCAAACGAACGGGAACCCACATTGAGTCCATCCCAGGAACCCTCGCCGAACTCGACGACACCGTTCGGAAAGTGTTTCACCACTTCGACAGGACCGACGACCTGCTAAGAGCAGCGTTCACGTCAAAGCTCGGCCGCGAAACGCGGGTTCTCGGAACGCCTGAGCGGCTGGAAGCCATGAAAGTGGCGGTTCGTCAGATCGAACCGGACCTGACACCTGACGTCATTAACCACATGGCGCGCTTGATGCTCGTTCTCACAACCTCAGACGTCTACCTGCAATGGACAGACCGGCTGGGTTTGAACCCGGAAGAAGCTGCCGACGAGGTGATGTGGACACTCAGAATGGTGTTACGGGGGATCCAATCGTGACAAATGGTGTCCTGGCTTTGGCGGAAGCCGGCGCGGCGAACCTATCGGTCACGGGCGGCAAGGCACAGTCCCTGGGAAAACTGGTCGAGGCCGGTTTCCCGGTTCCGCCCGGACTGGTGGTAGCACCTCAAACTCGGCTGGAAGAACTCGATGCGACACGTCTCTGTGACGGGTTGGTCGGACCTTTCGCAGTGCGATCAAGTGGAGTAACCGAAGACAGCGCCGGGGCATCGTTGGCCGGTCGGTACTTGTCACTGCTCGACGTTTCCGCCGAGTCAATCGTCCAAGCCATCTCAGAGGTGCGCGACGGGGCACACTCCCATGACGGAGAGAGTATTCCGGTCTTGGTACAAGAGATGATCAAACCCGTATGTGCCGGAGTTGCCTTCACAGCCGATCCAATCACCGGAGACCGGGCGACAACAATTGTCAGCGCTACGCGGGGTGTTGCCGACCGCTTGCTCGGCGGACAGCAGGCTGGCGACGAATGGAAGATCGTCCAGGGAAAGGCGATACCGCTGCGGCGACCGGAGAACGTTGCAAACAGGCGTCTGATTGTCCGGGTGGCAAAGACCGCCGAGAAGATCGCAGAGCTTTTCGACGCTCCGCAAGACGTCGAGTGGGCATGGGATGGCAAGACGCTATGGATCGTCCAAGCCCGCCCGATTACAGGGCTACCGGAAGAAGTGAGTTGGGATCCCCCGACTGATGGCGTATATCAACGCTCTCTACGCTTCGGGGAATGGATCCCCGATCCCGTAACCCCCTTGTTCGAGTCTTGGCTTTTACCCCGCATGGAACGACGCCTCCACGACTGGCTGTACGAACAGATCGGACAAGTTGCCCCTGAGCCGCTCCACGTAACGGTGAACGGCTGGTACTACTACTCACTCAACTGGTTACCCATCCCGGGCGTAGCCTTCCGGATCAACTTTTTCAATATCCTGCGAAGGGTGCGGAAGGACTGGAGGCTGGCGGCACCGATGTTCCCGCAGACAGTTCGATTCGCCTACCAACAATATGAAGACGATTGGCTCTCCAACGTCCTACCTAGCTATCGGATGTCAGTTTCCAAAGCGGAACAATCTGTCGAATCGCTAACGCCCCCCGAGCTCGTGGCCCTGGTCGACGACCTGGCCACCGCGGCTGGACGATATTTCGGTTCAATCGCGACCGTCGCGGGATCGGCGTACAAGTTCGAACAGCAACTGGCCCAGTTCTGGAACAAACATCTCAAGAAGCGCCTTGACGTCAGTCACATGGTATTGCTGCAAGGCTTCGAGCTATCCGAGGAGCAACTGCCGCGTCTCGCGACGCTCGACTGGTCCACGCCGACCGTGAGTCCTGGAGGTGGTCCGTCCAACCTTGCGGAACTCAAGACACGTCGACACGACATCGAAAGCGCCGCCGAGACGATCCTGGCCGGATCACCACGTCGGCTTCGCAAGTTTCAACGACTTCTAGCCGAGGCCCAACATGTCGCACCGTTACGGGAGAAACAGCTCAACCTGCTCGCACTCCCTTGGCCTGTCATGAGACGTGCGGTTCTCCGCGTCGGCGAATCACTCGTCGAAACCGGGGCAATCGAAGTCGCTGACGACGTCTTCCATCTCACTTATTCTGAGCTCATATCTCTACTCGAGAAGCCGCTCGACATGAATGCGATTGTCGCACACAGACGGCTGGAGCGGTCCCGGGCCGCGCGGCTGACAGCACCATTGTGGGTGGGACACATCCCTTTGGCGGTCAGACTGATGTTCTCCTACTCAAACAAGGTGATGGGTGCCGCACGCTCCGACGCTGCCATTGTGCATGGAGTGCCAGCCAGCCCGGGCCGGGCGACCGGTCGAGTGCGAGTAGTCAAAGATTCGACGCAGTTCGACAGTTTCGAGGACGGAGAGGTCCTAGTCGCTCCCCTAACCGCACCAGCGTGGACCGACCTATTTGATCGGGCAGCAGCGGTCGTGACCGATGTAGGCAGTGCCCTGGCCCACGCCTCGATTATCGCCCGCGAGTACGGAATCCCAGCTGTCGTCGGCTGTGGCGATGCAACCGCTCGGCTCAAGGATGGCCAAATGGTCATAGTGGACGGGTCCACCGGCAATGTTGAACTCTCACCGACCGCAGACGGGCCCGACGACGGCACTACAGTCTGAAGGGACACCCCCCCCGGTCCAGGTCAACGTCGAAAAGATCGAAAGCGGGAGCGTGACACGCGGCCGGAGCTAGGCCCAGGTATGTGGATATGTAGGTGGTTTCACTGGGCTTGAGCGGCAGTCCTGGACGCATGTTCGGTCGACTCAGTCACCGCGTCACATAGCCCGCAGGCTCGCCCGCCGCCTAGACATGGCGCAGACCTCGGACAGACAGCTAACCCGACAGGTAGTCTTTCCGAAAGTCGGGTCCAGACAGAGATCCAGCGGTCGGATCGCGGCGCACGGCGCGGCATGCACAGGACCTCGCCTCGTCTCTTCCGGTAGGTTCAGATTGATGGCGTCTACTTTGCACATATGGGCCGACGAGGACGGCGAGTCTCATCTGGAAGACGTCGACCTTCCGTTCGAGGAATCAGAGTTCCTGCCTCCTGCGCGGCCGATGCACCTGACCGCACAGACACCAGCGTCGGGCTATTTCGTTGCTCGTGTTCCGGCCGGGTGGCATGCGGATTGGCATCCCGCGCCCATCCGTGAGTTGGTCGTGTATCTGGCTGGTGAGGGCGAAATTGAAGCAAGTGACGGCACGGTGCGTGCCCTTCGACCAGGAACGATCCTGCTCGTCGACGACACGACAGGCAAAGGTCACGTAACTCGAGTGATAGGCAGTGAAGAGATGCTGGTGGTGATCGTCACTCTTCCCGACGAATCATCGAGCCCGTGAGTGCCGAACGCACCCACTTCGGGACAAGGTCTGATGGAGTGCGTATTGGTGGAACTGTGCACGGGAAGGGGCCGCCGATTGTGTTCTGGCACGGTGCCTATGGCGATGGAGACCTTGATTGGCGGGGACTGCTTGTGCATCTGACAGACCGGTTTACCTGTTTTCTTCCCAGTTGGCGGGGCCGTGGTCTCAGCGGCGATCACGCGGATCTCAGCTATGGGCGGCGGGTCACTGACATTGTGGATTTCGTCGCCTCCCTTGAAGAACCGACGGGGCTCGTGGGTTGGTCTGGCGGCGCCAATCCCACGTTGGCCGTTGCGGGAGAATCCGACTCGATAGACGCAGTGGCTCTCTTCGAACCGACGATGGGGAGCGTGATGGAACCTCAGGAACGTCAGGCTTTTGGTGGTGCGATTTCCCGTATGGCCGAGTTGGCCGCAGGCGGAGAATTGACCGAGGCTGTTCGGGCTGCCGCCAGTTTCCCTGTCAATGAAGAAGAGATCGTCTTCGCTGACAACTCTGGCTACTTCGAAGCTTCAGGGCGATACGTCCCCAACTTGCTCGACGTGTTCCAGCAGTTGCGGGAATACCAAGGACCCACCGTTGACGATCCGTCGGTACTCGCCGCGATTCCAACGCCGGTCATGCTGCACCAATAACCCACCCAGAGGCCCTTGCCGAAGAACTAGCCAGGTTCTTTTCATCGCCGCACCCGCGTTCAGATAACGCGCCACCTACGCGAACTGGCCGGCACTCTGATTGCCTGTGAGTCAGCTTTCCCACGATCTGTTCCCAGCTGAGGCGATCGGTCTTTCGTGAACCGGTAGACCACCACAGGCGTGGCGTGGTCCCTATGCCGGGTAGGAGGCCCTCTCATCAACCGAAAGTGGCCGGACTGGAAGCCCGCACCATTCGCCAGATCAGGCGCAATGTCGCCCCTGCGACCCACGTGGCCGTGTCGACTAATGCGTGCTGGCAACGTCTACCGGACCACGCCCGCCACCTCATCCAGTTCTACGGCGCCCAGCTGCTTAGCCATGTCCTTCAGCTGAGGATGTGTGACCGGCGTTAGGAGAATCAGACGCTCAAACGAAAGCACCTTCTGTAGCTCGTCCCTCAGGCCGCTCTCGGCCATGTTCTCGGCGTGCTTCATGAAGGCTTCATCGTTGGGGTACACCTGGTACCAGACCACCCTTCCGGTTGTTTCATCTCCAAACCATTCAAAAGCGAGAGTGTCTGGCTCGTTGGCTTCGATGTAGTCCGACATCCGCCGTGCCAGGTCAACGACAGCGTCGTAGTCGTTGGTAGTCCACTCGAGAACAGATCGTTGCAGGCCCATGGCTCTTCTCTCCGGTGCGTGACTGGTTCGACCCTACAACAGTCACAAATCGCTTGCACATACCGGCACATCGGCGTGCGTTATCCGGGAATCAGCGCCATTGGCTCAGGGCATCAGACCCCGCCAACCGTACACGTCGCCGCGTACGGATCCGACAACCTTTCGGGTCGGGCCACCGGTCCAGCGCATAGTACCGGCTATGAAACACACACGCCGACATGGCGGCGATCGGGACTAGTCGTCGGCTGATGATCTGGTGAACCCGGCGCCGTGGTCAGGAAGATGCTCGACCTTGATCCCTGTATCAGCCATCGAGGCCAGCATCCCATCGATCATCTCGTTGGACGGTCCCAACACCTTGAACTCCTCGATCTGAAGCGAGCCACCGATGTCTTCCACCGCCTCACGGACGAGCTGAAGGTGAAACGCCATGGATGCGGCGTCGGGATGGAACTGCATTCCTGCGAACCGTTCTCCATCCTCAGTGAGGAACGCATGGAAGGCGATGACTCTCGGCTCTTTGGCCTCAACGAGTTCGGCAATCGCCCGGTTCGAACGTTCGAAGTCTTCGAGCCTGCCCTCGGCGATCGTCCCGAAGGTAAGGGTGATAAACGGCGCCGACATAACCTCTCCTCTGACAAATATCCTCACCGAGCCTACTCCTCGTCCCCGAGGCGGTGTCTTGGTCACCTGGCAGGCGGCGAAGCGCTGATCGCGCAGGGCGCCCACCCAAAGTCACCCAATCGCGCTTCGCGCACTCCAAAATCACCACGGCCACCTCTTTGATGGCCTTGACGAAGCCGCGGCCGACACACTCGACGCACTTGTCGCGAGTCAGCAAACATCGGGAGACCCGGCAACCTGGCACCTCTCCGCTGAAAGTCGGACCAAACGCTGGAGGTAGGGGCTGTTGTCCAACGTTCTTTTCGTGGCTAGACGTTTTTCCCTGGTCAGAGGCCTGGATTTCGGTGGACCGATTATTGATCGGCCCCGGTCGAGGGCGTAGGGGTCCCTTCGCCGCGGAACGCTCTGCGCACGTAGTCGTCAGAGTAGGGGTATGTGACCAAGTCGTATTCGATGCGTCCGTCCTCGGAAAACTCAGTGAGGGTCAGCCCAGGCAACTCGAACGGGTTCCCCGCAGCGTTCGTTCCGTACCAGATCCACAGTGTGCCGCCTTGCGAGCCGTCCTCGGACACCCACCAGTCGTAGGCGTCAATCCGAGCGTCGACGGAACCGTCGAACAGTGTGGCGTAGAAGGCTGATCGGTAGTTGACCGCTCCGAACACGTCGTCGTCCATCACGGCGGTGTCGGTCGAGTGGCGTGCGATCGCATCGATGATCTCTTCTTCCGAGCCGAACGCCCCGGGATCATTGAGTATCGCGTTGAGCTCGTCGAGGGTGGCCAGCGCCCGGTCATGGCGTTCTTGCCGCTGCGACGACGCTGCGTCCAGTAGAGCATCTCGCTCGGCCGTCACAGCGACCAGTTGCTCCTCGATCGCATTGCTGGAGTCGCCCTGGGAACACCCTGCGGTTCCGACGAGTACACCTGCAATAACTATTGCGATCGTTGCGCGGAACATGTGGCACCCCCATGATTGACTTGCTTCCATTGTCAGTAGCGGTCGCGACACGGCACTAGAGGACTTCGACCCGACCAGCAGCGAGGCCGCACAGACTCGTCCTCGGTAATCACACCGGAGCCGACGGCCTCACGTTACGTCGAACCAATTGGCGCCGCCGCGATTGGCTACCCGCCGTGCGTTTTGCCGTTGGTGGACCGATGCGATTACACGACCTCCGTCACACCCACGCCGTCATGCTGATCGCTCAGGGCGCCACCCAAAGTAATCCAATCGCGACTCGGGCACCCCAAAACCACCACAACCCTCGACACCTACGGCCACCTTGGATGGCCTTGACGAAGCCGCGGCCGACACACTCGACGCACTTGTCGCGAGTCAGCAAACATCGGGGAGACTCGGCAACCTGGCACCTCTCCGCTGAAAGTCGGTCCAAACGCGGGCTAGGCGTGGACTAAACCCGTTAAGCGGTGGTTGATGATTCTTGCCTGGCGTGGCGAAGACCCACTGCTCATGGGCTGGATGATGGGTGGGCGATACTGGGATCGAACCAGTGACCTCTGCCGTGTGAAGGCAGCGCTCTCCCGCTGAGCTAATCGCCCCAGCCTGTTTTGGGTCGGGCTGTGGGGAGGCAGTGTAGAAGGTTCTCGCCTACCTGCGAAACAGCAAATAGACCCACAACGCAACGGAGCTGATCCGAAGATCAGCTCCGTTGGTTCGCTAGTTGTCAGCGATAACGGCTAGTTGTCGACGTATTGGAGGATGTCGCCTGGCTGGCACTCGAGCGTGTGACAAATGGCTTCGAGTGTCGAGAACCGTACCGCTTTGGCTTTGCCCGTTTTGAGGATCGAGAGGTTCGCCAGCGTCACGCCCACCGACTCGGCCAGGTCCGTGAGTGTCATCTTGCGATCCAGGAGCACTCTGTCGAGGTTGATTTCGATCCCCATCATCACACCGTCAGTTCTGACTCGTCCTGAAGGGTGATCCCCGCCTTATAGATCTCGGCGATCGCCAGGGCGAGCAAACCACCCGCGACGGTCACCAGCGGGAGATCGATGTTGAGACTCCACTCGCCGGCTACAGCCGTACCAATCCACGAGTCCATGATCCACCCAATCGGGACAAGTACAAATGCTGCCCCCGCCACCCGGCGCAGCCGCTGATAGTTCTCTTCGCGGAACGCCGTGCCGACCAGCACCGCTTTGAGAGCCCGGCGGATCTGGTGAGCGATGTAGGTGGCAACCGCCAGCGAAGCAACAATCCCGCTCCCAGCCGCGTACGCCACTTGTTTGGCCGATGCGTCATCCAGCTCGGCTGCGTCGATGGAGAACTCTACGCCCATGACCGTGCCGGTCTGGGCAGTGGGGGCGATCTCCTGGATGGCGTCAACGATGAACGGTGAGGCGACGGTCAAGACCGTCATCAGCACGATTCCGATGATCCCAAAAAAGAAAAGAATATCGAACGAGACCTTCGAAATCTTGATTACCTTCATGTTCATGGCACCTTCTCCTTTTTGCTTACCGATGAACTCTTATTGTTTAACAATAAATTATTATTGATAAACAGTCAAATTCATTCTTATTGAATTTCGATAAACACAGCTAGAGGCAACCCATCTTCGGCTCCCCTGTGATGCCAAGCCAGACTCTCGTTCAAACCGAGCTGCTACCGATCATGAGTCGGTTCTACCGGTTGCGGATTGGGATGACCTTCGGACCAAGCGCCGAACGGCTAGGTCTCGGGCGCGGAATCTTGACGGCGGGATTCGGCAACGCGACGGACCTCGGAGGCGAATTCTGGGAATCCATCGAGCACCTGATCAAACTTGTCTCGATCCAAGGCGTAAAGGTTGCAATAGTCGACTGCGACGACGGTGTTGGCGCGGGGCTGGCTGCTGAGCAGGGCCCACTCGCCAAAGAAATCACCGTCGCTCAAGGTGGCGACCACGGTGCCTTCATCGTGAGACAAAACCTCGACGGTACCCTTATTGATGAAGAAGATTCGATGTCCGATTTCGCCGCGACGCACAATCGTCTCACCGGGGATGAAGACCTGCGGCACCAGGTGAAGTACCAATTCGCGCAGGAAGACCTCGCTGGCTTGCTCGAAGATCGGCACCTTGCGCAAGACGTTGCGGTGCAGATGCAGCGCAACCTCGATATGTAGTGATTTTGGAAGATCCCCAAGCATCTCTGATTGGCTTGCCATGCGACTCTCCCACAAGTAGTTGTAGTAGTCGCGGACCCGGGTTTGGAGTTCGTGAGGGACATGGCGATCGCGCAAGAAGTGATTTATGGTTTCGATACGCCCCAGGTGCCGCGCTCGCAGCACGTCGATGTTGGCTAATAGGCTGGCCACATTGCCAATGATGTAGCCGAACATGGCAACACCCAGTCCCATGACGACCATGGCGTACGCCACTTGTCTCCCGCCGACCGGCGCAATGTCGCCATAGCCCACAGTGGTGAGCGTGGTGATCGTCCAGTAGAGCGCTTGCTGGTAGGGATGGAGCTCAGCGTGCCCGGCTTCGAGTCCGTCAAGGGCGATCCACCCACAAGCTATCCAATGGGAAATGACCACGATCCAAAAGAAGAAGAATGCCAGGCGCAGCAATGCTGGATTGAATGACGTCCGGACCCGCCACTCTCGCTGCAATATCAAGATTCGTGCCACGCGGAGCACTCGAAGCAGGCTCATTAGTCGGAGCGCCTGGCCTGCCGAACCCTCAGCGAACCCAGGAGCGGTCGCGATGACGTCAAACGGAACGGCGGCCAGGAGATCAATAAGGAACCAGGTCCGCAGGTAGTGGCGCCGGACCACAGAAGGGTCACTGACGGGCCGCCCGCCTACGACGATTGGTCGCGAGAGGCGCATCACCACATCGGCAGCAAATAACAGGGCCGCCACTGTCGACCCCACGGTCATCCAGCCGACATCGAGTAGGTCGAAAACCACCCGGAGCGGCATCGCGATCGCCACGAATATGGTGGCAACCAGGACGGCCACATCCCACGGGCCGACTCCCGACTCGTCGCGACGAGCTTTCACGAGATGTTCTCTACGCGCGAGTAAGGCGCCATGCCGTGCCGTTCGACGTCCGATTGCTTAGTCATGCGCTCCGCCCAGCCTCGAGTTGCCAGCACCCGACCCTTGGTCGACCGCCGCCACCACAATAAGATTCTCAGAGCAACGCTGCACACCAGAATGTCAGGGTCGTGTCTGCGCAGATGGTTTTGAGACCCGCCCCTCTGATAAAGATTTCGAAACGGTGAGACCTGCCACGCGCCCTTGAGGGGGTCATTGCTCGTAATCTGTACCGGGTGACGACCAGAAAGCCATCTCTGTGACCGACGCCGAATTTGATCGGCTCGTAGGCGAAGCGCTCGACAGCTTGCCCGATTGGGTGAATGACACGATGGATAACATCATTTTCGCCATTGCTGACTGGCCATCTCCCGAACAGGCAAGCCATGGGGACGACCTGCTCGGCATCTACGAAGGAGTCTCGCTGCTTGATCGGGCCAACGATTACTCAGCCGTTCTGCCCGACACCATCACTATTTTCAAGCAACCGCACCTGGCCCTCGGCCTGGATCCGGACGAGCTTCGCAACGAGATCCGGGTCACAGTCCTGCACGAGATCGCCCATCACCTCGGCATGGACGAGGAACGACTACACGAACTCGGATGGGACTAGCCGGCTACCAGGGGGTCCCGCAGACGTTCCCCAACCAAATCGGTGAGGAAGTCGATCACATCGTGGACGTCGAGCTCGCTCAATGCCTACCACCCTCGCGTCTCTGACCAGGATTGGCCCGCTTGGACATCAGGTTCCCGAGGGAGGCCGAGAGCCTGCTCAGCGACAATGTTGCGTTGAATAGCGAACGTTCCGCCGCCCAGGGTCAGCGCCGGTTGGAACACAAAGCCGTAATGCCAGATCGGGTCGACGTCGGGGAACTGGCTAGCGTCACCACGCGGAAAGTTGATTTCGGTGAGGCCGTCCTGCTCGTGGATGGGAACCCCACCTGGTGGTCCCGAACCTTCCAGCAGACCCGAAGTTCCGGCATAGTCCTTGGCGAATTGCATGACGTGCTGACCGTGCTCGTCGGATAAAATCTTCTGTGCCGAAGCCTCGGGGCCCGGTGTTTGCCCGTTGAGTCGGGCGCTCAACATACGCAACTGCATTAACCGCAGAACTTCCGACTCAACATATATCTCGGCCAGGCGGTCGCGGAGGATCGGATCACCCGAGCCGCCGGAGGCGCGGACCAGATCAACCAGTGTCCGAGCGGTCGGTCCGACGCCCCACAGCGAACCTCCCGACGAGAGTGACGCCCGCTCATTCAACAGCGTCGCAACCGCCAGCCGCCAACCGTCGCCTTCTTCACCGATCCGGTTGGCGACCGGAATACGAACCTCATCCAGGAAGACCTGATTGAACGAATGAGCCGTGGACATGTCGATGATCGGTTGCATCGAGATACCGGGCAGGTCCATGGGGAGAAGGAAGTACGAGATCCCCTTGTGCTTGGCCACATCAGGGTCGGTGCGAGCGAGCAAGATCCCGAATTGTGATTTGTGCGCATAGCTCGTCCAGGTCTTCGTCCCGGAGATGACGTATTCGTCTCCGTCACGGACGGCACGAGTTGCGAGGCCGGCAAGGTCACTGCCCGAATCGGGCTCGCTGAACAGCTGACACCAGTACTCGTCGCCGCTGAATATCTTCGGAAGATACCGGGCACGCTGCTCATCGGTCCCGGAGGCCAGAATGACAGGGGCCGCCCATCCGATTCCGATGGCGTTGTCGAAACGTTTCACCCCGGCCCGGACGAACTCTTCGTCAATGATCACCTGGTGCATCGGATCAGCATTCAATCCCCACGGGGCTGGCCAATGAGGAACGACATAGCCAGCCTCCGAGATTTCCTGCCCGGCCGGCTCCGGATGCTCGGCCAACCAAGCCCGCACCGCCATACGACGCGGATCGTCGGCGGCCGGCATATCGAAGTCCATGGCCACAAGATAGCCAGCCGATACCCGGTCCGGTGTTGCCTCCGGGTGGCAGATCTCTGGCTACGATGGCGATTCGGGCCCTCGAAGGGACGGGGCCGCCAACACAGGAGTTCTTATGGATCAGCTCATTGCCATGATCACCGAAAAGACCGGCCTCTCGGCCGAAAAAGCCGAAGAGGTCGTCGGAATGGTGATTGGTTTCGTCAAAGACAAGCTGCCTGGCCCGATCGCCTCGCAGCTCGACGGTCTCATGGGTGGCGGCGCAGACGCCGGTGACGGTGGCGACATGATGGACAACGTCAAGAAAGGCCTTGGCGGCCTCCTCGGCGGCTAACGCTTTTCGAATGTTCTGGAAGGCGGCCCTCGCATCAACGGGGGCCGCTTCTTCTTGGGGAGCGACAACCCGTCGCGTCCATCAGCAGAAGTGAGTAGGTTGGCGACCGGAGGTTCCCTGTTGTCGGAACGGTCAACGGCATGGCCAAGGATATTTGTGTGGCTCGTGCATATGGCACTGGCTCCAGCTTTCGTCGCCGTTCTGCTGGCAGCTCCCGCGGTGGATGCCACGTGGCAACACAACCCGACCCATTTCTGGATGGTCGCTGGCGTGGCGTTCGGCAACCTTGTACTTGCCTTGCGGATTGGCAAAGAGGCCGAGGCTCGCCGCGACGCCCGACTGCTCCTGATGTCGCTGTCGTACTCGGTCAGTGCGGCCTTCTTTGGTGTACATGCGCTGGCAACCCCCAAACTGCTGGCTGCGGGGAGCAACCTCGGTTTTTCACTCGCCATGCCAGCTGGGCTGTTCGTGGCGGCCATCCTGGCGGCCCTGTCGTCGGTGGAGTGGTCCGAAACTCGGTCTGACGGCATCATCCGATCCAGATCGGCTCTGAGCCTGGTGGTGCTCGGTGTTGCTGCCGCCTGGCTCTATTTGAGCGTAAACGACATCGCACCTCTGGGGGTGCCCCTCGACGAATCCGGTCTCGCCGACCTCTTCGTACCGCTCGAAATCGTCGGCGTGGCCCTGTTCCTCCTGGCGGCCTATCGGTACTACCTCGTCTATCGATCCCGCCCGTCTCCGGTCGCCATCGCTCTTGTCACATCGATGGTCCTGCTGGCAGAGGTTGTGGCGATCGTCGGCCTGTCGCGGCCGTGGGCTCTGTCATGGTGGACTTGGCACATAATCATCCTCATCAGTTACGCATACGTCGCGTACGCGGCCTGGGTCCAGTTTCGGAGCGAAGGACGGCCCACCTCGTTGTTCTCGTCGGTGGCATTGGCGACCACCGTCGAAGAGATGAGATCCGAGTTTCGCCAGGCTCTTGAGCAACTGGTGGCGGCTGTTGAGGGCGCCGGATCAACCGACGACGCCAAACAAGCCGCCCGGACGCTCGGCGAGCAGTTCGGACTTACGATCGGGCAGACCGACATCCTCGAAGGTGCCGCTGACGCTCTGGCTGCCGAGCGCCGGCAGTCGGGGGTTCTTGCTGCGATGGCCGACATTTCCCGCCAGCCGCTCGACAACCTCACCGAAACCCAGCTCGGGACGTTTGGAGCCGAAGCATTGAGCAGCGCCACCGGTATCCGATTTGCCTTCACGTCTGGGGATCAGGGCCGACCGGCAATTAGCGGTGGCGTGCCGGTAGTTTTCCACGACCGCCAGTTCGGGATTCTTGCTGCAACGAGCGAAAGCGATCGCGAGAGCGACGAAGGTCTGATCGGTTCGTTTGCCGACCATCTGGCCATGGCCATGGGAAACCTGGCGATTTATCGCGACCTGCGGGGACTGTTCGGTCGGTACGTCTCCCCCGCCGTGGCGACCCGGCTGCTGAATGACCCCGAAACGGCCCAGCTGGGTGGGGCCATCGTCGAAACGACCGTGCTCTTTGCCGACCTGCGGGGATTCACGTCATACACGGAAAGTATCCAACATCCCGCCGAGGTCATGGATCTGCTCAATCGCTACTTCACCGCCGTCGTACCGATCCTGCTCGATGAAGGCGGAACCGTGGACAAGTTCGTCGGTGATGCGGTCATGGCCATTTTCAACACTCCGGTTCTCCAACCAGATCACGCGGTTCGGGCGGTGCGAGCAGCCTTCCGAATGCAGCAGGCGATTGCCGAAGTGGTGCAGGATCGACCCGATTGGCCGAAGTTCCGGATCGGTGTCAACACCGGGTCGACGTTGGTCGGAAACATCGGTAGTGACGAACTACGCAACTACACGGCCATCGGCGATGCCGTCAATGTGGCTGCCCGACTAGAAGTTGCCGCCGAACCCGGCCAGATTCTCATGGGAGCCACCACCTACGACCTGGTGCGCCACGTCGTGACCGCCGAACTTGTTGAACCGGTCGAGGCCAAAGGCAAAGCCGAACCGGTGGTGGCCTATCGACTCACCGCCATCCGTGAAACCTCCTAGTAACTAGAGCGCTGACCGCTGTTCGGACGGAATCGCCAGACGAGCAATCCGACGCGAGAAGTAGAAGATGCGTTTCAGGTTGGCCAGGACGTCAACCTCAAACCGGTACAACGCAACCCGATTAGGCGCATCGACCATGAGTCGCTCGGCTTCGTGCAGCGATGCGGCTCGTTCGAGGCTCTTGACTTCTTTTTTCATCGCCTCAACCTGCTGGGCAGCCGATTCGTTCTTCTGAGTAAGCGCCACCATGGCGAAGTCCAGCGCCTCTTGGACGGTGGAGAGGTACTCTTGAAGCACGTTGCGGGTTGGTAGGGATACCCTCAGTCCTTCCTCAATCCGAGCGAAGCCCAAGGAAACCAGATTGGTTTCGATCAGATCACCGATGGCTTCGAGGTTGTTGGTAGCTTCCATCAGATTGACGAGTTCTTCGGAGCTCACCTCGGTCATCGGGTTCTGGCCAATGTGGCCGAGATAGCGAATGATGTAGCCGTGCAATTCATCGACCTCGTCATCAGCGCGCTGAATGGCCACCAGATCGTCGCGGGTACCCGTCAGAATCGCCGGCAAGATCTCCGCCAGCATCGCACGGACCCGGTCGGCCATCCGCAATAGCTCGAGTCGCGCCCGATCGAGGGCGAGCGGTGGAGTGTCGAGCAGGGACTTGTCGAGGTACTTCACTTTGATCTTCGCCTCGTCCGCGGCCGATCGGTCGGGCACGAGCCGTTCGACCATGCGAGCAATCTGCCTGGTGAAACCAATGAACAAGAACGCGTTAACGAGGTTGAACGTCGTGTGAGCGTTGGCGATCTCGCGAGCAGTTCCCCCTCCCAAGAAACCCACGAAGGCGGCCAGCTGATCGATGAAAAACACCCACAGCAACACCCCGGCGACATTGAAGAACGTATGAGCCACCGCTGCTCGGAGCGCCTCACGCGGCTTGCCAATGGCCGCAAGCAGTGCTGTAGCCGACGTCCCGACGTTGGCGCCCAGGATGAGAGCGATGCCGGCCTCGGGTGACACGAGTCCCTGAGAAGCGAGGACGATCACAATGCCCGTCGTCGCCGAAGACGATTGGACCAGGGCGGTGAACACGGCGGCCGTCACAATGCCGATCAGGGGCCTTTCCATCGTGGCCATCGCTTCGATAAACGGCGGATAGGTGCGCAACGGTGCCATGGCATCACCCATCACGACCATCCCAAAGAACACCAACCCGAGGCCCATGACGACGGCGCCTTGTGCTGCGCGTTGGGATCGCTTGGCCACGAAGGTCATCCCGAACCCGGCGGCCACCAGTAACAAGGCATATTTGGTGACATTGAGCGATACGATCTGCGCGGTGACCGTAGTCCCGATGTTGGCCCCCATGATGATACCGAGCGACTGCTCAAGCGTCATGAGTCCCGAGGTTATGAACCCGACCACCAGCACCGTCGTAACCGACGATGATTGGATGACGGCGGTCACACCCGCACCGGTCGCCATGCCTGCCCAGCGATTCGACGTGAGGCGTTGCAGGATGGTCCGCAACCGTTCTCCGGCCACCACTTTCAAGCCGTCCGTCATCTGATCCATGCCGAACAAGAAGATGGCCAGGCCCCCGAGCAGTCCGATGATCAGCGTTCCGAAGGCGATCTCGTCGGTCGCCTCAACAACGGCCTCGGTTGCTAGGGCCGGCATCGCCGACACAGTTGCCGCGGCGAGCTTGGTTAGGGCTAGGTGCTCAAACATGACGGCATACGGTACACGCCGCGACCTGGCCGCAAGCCCGTTACAACGAGCAACCTCACCCGGTAGTCGGAATCGACGTGGCTTCTCGAATCGGCGAGTAACGCGGTATTCAGTTGGTCTGATAGCTAGACCTAGATCGCCATCAACCCCCCATCGGCGGCAAACATGTGCCCATTGACGAACGACGATGCCGGTCCGATGGCGCGGGATCGGGTTGAGCTGCCGCCCACTGGTTACTGAGATGAGGACGAACAGAAGGGAGGCCGCTTTCGCGACCTCCCTTCGTGTCTCGTTGTGTTTGGTGGTTAGCTGCCGATTCCGAGTGCGCGAGCGAGAAAACTCGCCATCTGCCCACGAGTAACCGGATCGTTCGGGGAGAACGTCGTTGCTGACGTACCCTTGGTAATCCCGGCGTTGTAGATCGCTGCAATATCTGAAGCAAACACGCTGTCCGAAATGTCACTAAACGGAGTTGATCCGCCAGGCGTCAAGTTGAAGGCCCGCGTGATAAACGCGGCCATCTGACCCCGGGTCACCGTATCGTTCGGCCCAAAGGTGGTCGGCGTCTTGCCCTTGGTGATTCCGAACGCAGCGATTGCGTTGATGTCGTTCTCGAAGATCGAACTATCGTCATCGGCGAACGCATCGACAGACGACCCCGGCAATCCCAGCGCACGCTGAATGAAAGCGGCCATCTGACCACGTGTCACCGGATCGTTCGGGCCATATGTCGTGGCCGTCTTACCCTTGGTGACGCCCACCCGGGCGATCACGCTGATGTTGGATTTGTGGACCGAGTTAGCGATATCGCCAAAGGCGCCGGCTTCACCCAACCCGTCGACCACGTCGACGAGGAGCTTGAAGTCGCCTCCGAGGGTTCCCACCGCATAAACCACGGTGTTGGCCCCTTCAGCCAGGTCGACATCGACCGCACCGGTGGCCGGGTAGGCCTGGGTGCTCGTTCCTGCTGCGTTGAGCGTTACTCCATACTGACCAGTGGGCACATCGGCGCCCGCCCCGCCTCCGTTGGCGAGATTGGGTAGGAGCACGGTGCCGCCGGCAAGAACGTCAACAGCCGGAGCGTTGGCGGTGTGGCGCACTGTGACCCGCGCGTTACCCGAGTCAATCGAACTGACGTCATCGAGGAACACACTGGCTGTCGGCATGCCACCAGAGTCCAGGTGAGCAACGACGGTCGCATTGGCACCGGCCGGTACCACGACGCCTGGGGCGACAATGGCCGGCGCTGTCGCAAGCGGATCGGAATCGGCCGCATAGATAGCGATGTCATAGGTTCCAGCTGCCATAAGGAATTGATCCGTGATGGTGTCAGGGGCGAATCCGGGTATCGCCAGGGTGCCATTCAGGTAAACGTCGACCGTGAGTCCGGGAACGCCGTGCACGACCGTTACGATGCCGTAGCCGTCAGCCATTCCTAATTCGATGGCCTGGGTGACGACGGTAAAGTCGCCGGCTAGGTCGCCGATTGCATAAACAATGACACTCGTATTCGAGGGGATCGCCAGGTCGACCGCACCGGTGGTGGGGAAGGCCTGGGTGGTCGTACCAGCTGCATTCAAGGTGACGGGATAAGTGGCGGAAGGTAGGTCTGCTTGCCTTTCCTCGCCATTAGCGAGAGTGGCCATCAAGACTTCACCGGCTGCCAGCACATCCACTGCGGGAGCCTTGGCGGTATGGCGAACCACAACACGGCCCTGACCTGACTTGGTGAGCGACGTGTCATTGGTGAACGCTGAAAGCGCCAAGCTACCGGCTTCGTCAAAGTGGGCCACCGCGGTGACATCTCCACCAGGTGGCAGCTCAACCGTTCCCCCCAACAGGGGCGTGTCGACGGTAGGCGTCTCTCCATCAGCCATGACCTGCACCGTATGGGAACCAGAATCGACGGCCAAGGGGCCCGCAACAGTTTCATACGTGAAGTTGTCGATCGTCAGGGCACCGTCAACGTAAACGTCAACGACGGCGCCCGGGACGCCGTGCACCACACTCAGATTGCTCTTCCCTGCAGGGGCTGCACCAGCGGCAAAAGCGCCGACGGGTACCAACAGCAGGACGGCAACCAGAAGACTTGTTAGTCGTCTCATTTCTTCTCCTCCTTAGCTTTCCCGGGAGACCGGGTTACTCCACGTATACGGAGCGGTCATGAATACAGATGATCCGACCCGAGTGCGTTCACCAACCCCAAACCGGGTAGAGGGTTCGGGCGCGGCGCCAGGGCCCTCCTGGCCACCCAAGCGGCGTTGCGCTGCGCACCCCACACCTCTATCGTCGATTCGATGACCAACGAAAAGCGAAGATCACTCATTGGCATCACTGCCAGCCTGGTCGTCGGGGCATTGGTGGTGTTGGCCGGTAGTGCCGGAAGCCGGAGTGTCGGCCCGATCGCCGTGTTCGCCGTGTGTGGCTTCATCGCCTATGCCATCAACTGGGTGGCTTTCGTCCCGGCCAATCGCGCACAGACCGAGCACTATTACGACTTGACCGGGAGTGCCACCTATCTCACCGTCACCGCGATCGCCCTCGCACTTAGCGGCGACCTCGACGCCCGGGCGATCATCGTCGGACTCATGGTGTGGATTTGGGCCGCCCGCCTGGGATCGTTCCTATTTCGCCGGGTGCGGCGGGACGGGCGAGACGGCCGGTTCGATCGGATCAAAACCGACCCGCTGAGATTCTTCATGACCTGGACGCTGCAGGGACTCTGGGTACTGCTCACCCTGGCAGCAGCCCTGGCGATTATCACCGGCACCGAACGACAGCCGCTCGGGTGGCTCGCGATCGTCGGCATCGGGGTCTGGGTGGTCGGCTTTGCGGTCGAGTCCGTGGCCGATCGGCAGAAGTCTGCCTTCAAGAGCAACCCGGATAACGCAGGCCAGTTCATCACGTCCGGGCTTTGGGCCTGGTCGCGTCACCCGAACTATTTCGGCGAGATTGTGCTCTGGACGGGCATTGCGATTATGGCCGTGCCGGTCTTATCGGGCTGGGGTTGGGTCACCTTGATCTCGCCGATCTTCGTGGTGCTGTTACTGACCCGGGTCAGTGGCGTACCGATGCTCGAGACCCGAGCCGAAAAGCGCTGGGGCGCCGAGCCTGCATACCAGGAGTACAAGAACCGGACGCCGGTCCTGATTCTGCGGCCACCACGAACCTAGCCGGACCCGCTCCTCAGCGAACTACCCATTCGGAATCGGCGAAAACACGAGATCGGCCCGCCGCCGGTCCTTTGGCCCTATCGGCGTAAGCGGGATAAGTGATAGGTTTTCTGGCGACGCGGGTGCCACCGATTTCCGGTTGATTCCAGGCCTCGTCGACGAAGGAGGGCAACTATGGCCGATCGGTTCGAACCCCGCACCTTTCAGATTGTGATCGAAGGAATTGCCAAAAACCACTTCATCTATCCGCACTTCCGCGCGTTCATCGGGACCGATTCGGACAGCCCAACGGTCTTGATGACCACCAACTACGTCACGGAGGCGCACAAGGTCGACTTTCTCAGCGCTATGGGCGGCACGCGAAAGGACGATGGCCGGAGTGGCATTTTCGTGTATGCGCGGTGGGCTGGTACACCTCGCATGGGCGACGCCATCACGGTCACACTGTGGCAGTCCGGCGCCACCTCCTATGGCGAACCTGAGTCGATGCCCGAGGCTGGATTCAATCCTGACGACCCCACCGGAGCGTTCAAACAGGGGCCAGTTGGGCCCCACCCGATCAAGTAACAGAGGAAGCTCCGTGCAACCGGGCTCCGAGTCCACGATACCCAAATAAGACATGACACGGATTCACCCCGGAATGTGATTCAGATCAATTCGTTCCAGAGACAAATCCGGAACCTGGCCGCCGCTAAACGGTAACTGAATCCGAAACCCGCCGACCGCCACCACCGGCCCAAGTCGAATACCAAGAAACCCCGCTCTGGGAGCGGGGTTTCTGGTTGTGGGCCGTGCTGGATTTGAACCAGCGACCTCTTCCGTGTCAGGGAAGCGCTCTCCCCCTGAGCTAACGGCCCGTGGGGACTGGCATTATCACCGACCTAAGTCGGAGAGGCGACGCCCGGAATTGAACCGGGGTACGAGGTTTTGCAGACCTCTGCCTAACCACTCGGCCACGTCGCCATGTGGAGGCCCATCAGACCTCGTTTTCACTTCGACCAAGTTCGATCGCAGTGGAGCGGAAGACGGGATTCGAACCCGCGACCTCAACCTTGGCAAGGTTGCGCTCTACCAACTGAGCTACTTCCGCCTGTGGGCCGATATGTTAGCCCACCCGCACCACTCGTAAAGTCGGACACCCCGCCTCAGTATTCGACCGGGCCGGCCCTACGGGCTGGGAACACAATCGGAACAACCGAGCGCCGACGTGCCGATAAGCGCTAGCTCAGAGGGCTTCAGCTTTGAGGGGAGTGCGAAGTTTCACGGCGTGCCCGTCGCGAACAGCACAAGCGCCTGGGTGCTCCGGCGTTTCACCGCTCTGTCTCGATGATCTCCTTGATGGTCTCACTCGTTTCTCGCATCATCGTGCGGATCGCCGCAGCCTGTTCATCCGTGATGTCGGGGAAGTCACCACCCCGGGTGAATCTCGTCGTGCCTTCGTCGATCGCCTCGAACAGCATCCACCCATCGATCCGCATCGGACCGTCCTGCGTTAGCACGCGCATGATGCGCATCGGTTCCAGTTCGGTGATCTCCATGGTGCCCTCGGTCGTGGTGCCGAATCGGGTGGTGCGCCGCGTGATGACCGAACCCACCCGTATGGGGTCATCGGAGGGCGCTTCCAGCTCGACGCTCGGGTCCCACCGAGGATGATTCTCGATGTGATGCACGATGCAGAAGTCCCACACTGCCGCGAGAGGTCTCTCGATGACCGTCGGTTCCTGGATTTCCACGTGGCTCCTCCTCCCACCGATCCTCACTCTATATTTCGCTTCAGGCAACCGCAACCGCCGGCGTCGGACCATCCTTGGCGCACATGCGGCCTACCGCTCCATAACCGGCACGCAGCGCTAGCTGGGCACCAGAGACTTCGGGAAGGCTTCACGTCGACGGCCAGTTCTAGCGCAAACTGCAGCCGCTACCTGTCCGGCACTGCGCTTCGAGCCGCAAACTGGCTTAGCGCCCGGTCGAACCGAAACCGCCGTGAGCGCGAACCAGTCCGGTAGCTCGTGAACCTCTACCAGCTCCTGCTCGACCACAGGAACAACCATCAACTGGGCAATACGGTCTCCGTGGGCGATATGAACCGGCTCCAGCCCGTGGTTTACG
>CAWKAG010000058.1:0-83199 GCA_963847455.1 uncultured Acidimicrobiia bacterium | reverse complement strand
TCGATGGATCTGCGCAGGAGGCAATGACCAACACCAGGACGATGGTCATGGCAGTCAGGGCACGGTGCATTCTCGATCTCCGGTCTGTGATGTCCGCCGAGGTCGGCGTCATGGGTGTTGATCCATTGATTGGTTCGACGTTGTCTTGATCGATGCAGTTCCCGTTTCTCGTCGAGGATCCAACTCGACTTCGGAAGCGCCGCGTCAAACAGGTAACCGGCCTCCCCTTTGCGTTCGAGCTCGCCGTCGCGTGACGGTATCCGCGCCTCATCCAGTCGGCAGCTAGCGCCGAATGCCGGTTATGGGCGGGTGATTTGCCCGAGGTTCAGGTCGATACTCGTGGCCTATCCGTTGGGGTTGAGAGAGATGAGGAAGTACGTGTTCATCTCTCCTTTGCCTTTGATTCGGACTGTTCCTCGTGGCTCGCACACGAAGTCATTCTTGATCAGCTCGTATGTGGCTGAAGTGATTTGGATCGATCCTGGGACACCTTCCGACTCCATACGGCTCGCCGTGTTGACGACATCACCCCACAGGTCGTAGGAGAACTTATGGGTTCCGACAATCCCGGCGACGACCGGACCCGAATTGATTCCGATTCGAAGGCTGATCTTGTGGCTGTCGAATTCATGTTTCTCAACGTGTTTGCGGATTTGAAGTGCGAGCCGAGCGATAGCAGCCGCGTGATCAGATCGAGGGTGCGGTACCCCCGAAGCGACCATGTACTCGTCGCCGACGGTTTTGATCTTCTCTAGCCCCAATTCGGCAACAAAGCTGTCGAAGGTCGAGAACACGGTGTTGAGCAGCCCCACGAGCTGAGGTGGGGACATGCGAGCCGACATCGGCGTGAAATCGACAATATCTGCGAACAGGACAGAGGCGGCCTCGTAGTCGTCGGCGATCATGGCCTTCTCCTGCTTGAGCCGGGCGGCGATTTCGTCGGGAAGGATGTTGTGCAATAGGTCGTCGGATTGCTTCTGGAGATGGTCCCGCTGCCGCACGAAATACACCATTGTGGCGAACACCAGGACGGTCACGCCGCCAATGTTGACGGCGAACTCGGCGGCGCTTCCCTCGACGACATATAGAGGATCGATCCACGTAGGCAGCACGGCACCTGCGGTCAACCCGACGAGGAACGCAGCGAACCACGTCATGGCCGACCGTAGGCTGAGCGCGATCAACGCACCCAGCACGACGAGGATCCCCCACAGGATCTGCGCTGAGGAAGGCTGGATGCCGCCAAGGAGGATCGTCTCGACTGACACCACCACCGTCGCGAACAGAAACAGTGAGTTGATGATCGCCGCGAACCGCTGCGGCCTCGCCCGCAGCATCAACAACGCTGCCGCGATGGCCGCCGACGTCGCCCATGCCGAAGCGGCCAGCCACGCCCTCTCCGCCGAGAACTCGCTGAAGCCGGTCGACCAATTGAGGACCAGGAAGATGACAGCCACGCCGACCGTTATCCGTCGCGGCCCGCGTTGCGAGTCAGGCTCGCCAGGGTAGGAGCCGACAGAGAGCACCCGTTCCCATAAGCGGCGAACCTGGTATGCGACAGTCATGTCGTCAGAGTATCGCGTTGTGGGGTGGTGGCGCGAACGAACTCCCAGAGCAAGCCTTCTGCACGCACATAACGGCACGTCGGCGCTCAGCTCTGCCCGCCGTGTCTCGGGCCCTCGGTTCCTGGCAGGTCAGATGACAAAACGAGGAGTTCGAGTTGACGCAGCTACGAGGCTCGGTCGCAGCACGCTCGGGAGGCCGTGAACGCTCGATCTTGCGTTGACTGCTGGTCCGTCCCGCTCTGGAGAGGCTGACGCTCATCGCTGGGCAACAGTGAGCGGTCGCGTCTCGGCAAGTAAAGTCTCGTATGGACATGCGACTTGAACTCATTCCGGTCCCGGTGACCGATATCGACGATGCTCTCACTTTCTATGCAGAGAAGGTCGGGTTTGTCGTCGATCACGACACTCAGCCTTCCGACCAGGTGCGCGTCGTCCAACTGACGCCGCCTGGTTCTTCGTGCTCCATTGTCCTGACAAAAGGCCTCCCAGCGCTTTCGGCCCAACCCGGCGCGATTCGCGGATTGCACCTCGTTGTTGACGACATCGATGCCGTTCGAAATTCGTTGGTCGATTGCGGTGTTGTCGTGGACGAAGTGGCAGACATCGGTGGTGGGGTCCGAATGGCTGGCTTTGCTGACCCTGACGGCAATACGTGGGCCTTGCAGGAGCTGCCATGAGTCCCCAGGCCAAGCCCGCTCGGGTGACAGAAACCATTGAGAAAAAGCACCGGATCTACACAACGAGCTTTGCGAGCGTGTATCCGCACTACGTGACAAAGGCTGAGAAGAAGGGTCGGACGAAGGCCGAGGTCGACGAAGTCATCCGTTGGCTGACTGGGTACAGCCAGAAGCGTCTCGAATCGCAGTTGGACAGAAAGACCGACTTCGAAACCTTCTTCGCCAAGGCCCCGACTATGAATCCGGATCGATCGCTGATTACCGGCGTTGTCTGCGGTGTGCGGGTCGAAGATATCGAGGAACCAACGATGCGCGAGATCCGCTATCTCGACAAGCTGGTGGATGAACTGGCCAGGGGCAAGGCGATGGACAAGATCCTCCGGAAATCGACGGGCTCCTAGGTCGCTCATTGACGAGTGCTGACCGTGCACTCCGATCCGGTTTCTGTCACATTCCCGACTTACGTTGACGGGAAACCTCGATAGATCGGGGAAGTAGCGTGCATGGCATGCACGTGGATGAGCGCATACCCATGTCATGGGATGAGTACAAGGCGCTGGAGCCCGACGTTCGCGGCGAATACGTCGACGGTGAGCTCGTGATGAGCCCATCGCCAACAGTCCGACATCAAACCATTTGTCGCCGGTTGGCGAATGCGATTGAGGCGGTGCTACCGCAGGGGTTTCTGGTTGCTGAGAACTGGGGTTGGAAACTCGATGGGCAAGTCGACGAGTTCGTTCCCGACGTCATCGTGTTCGAGGACAGTGGTGATGACGTCCGACTTACCGGGCTCCCGCAGCTCCTCGTGGAAGTGTTGAGCACGGACCGATCCAGCGACCCGATTCGTAAGCTCCGCAAGTACGCGGCGTTGGGTGTAGCCCGGTACTGGGTGATGGATCCTGACGGTCCCGAGCTGGTCGTGTTTGAACAAGTCGTAGGTTCGATGGTCGAAACAAGCCGTCATTGTCCGGGGCAGGTGGCAGATCTGGATCTCGGTCCGGCGCAGTTACAGATTGACCCGACGCAACTCGGCTAAAGCTCCCGGCCGCGGGTGTCGGTACTAGCCCTGCTTGAGGCGCGACGACGTCAGCAGGACGCTGCCGAGAACCAGGGCTAGGCCGGCGAGTTGGATGAGTTGGACTTGTTCGTTGCGAAACGTGACTCCCAATACGACCGCCACAATCGGGATGATATAGGCGACGATTGATCCGCGTGGGGCGCCGACCCGGCCGAGGATCGTGGCGTACATGGCCCGGGCGACGCCCGTGCCGAGCACACCGAGGACGACGACGGCCAGCACCGAACTCCACGCGAACGTGGATCCATCGAGGTCGGCGATACCGAACGGGAGCAGGGCGACGGTGCCGATGATCTGAGCCCGGGCAATCACTGCAATGCCCCCATACTTCTGTTGCAGGGGTGGCAGCACGTTGTTGGTCAGTCCGTACCCGAGCAGAGCCAGTGCAACCCAACCGACCCCGACGACGCCAGCCCGCGCTCCCTGCATGGTCGGCCAGACCAGCAGGCCAACTCCGACCAATCCAATGGTCAGCCCCAGAACATGGCGACGGGTCATCGAGCGGTTTCCCATTGCGAATGCGATCGTAAGCGTGATCAATCCGACCGCGGAGTTCAGCATTCCCACGATCGACGAACTGACCGATTGCTCCGCGAGGGCGAAGAGCAAAGCTGGGGCGGCGTTGCCGGTGATGCCGACGATGGCGATTGCCATCCAGTCCGACCGGTCGATCTTCACCCGGGAAGCGCGCAAGGTCGACAACGCGGCTGCGCCCAAAGCCACCCGGACGGTGGCGATGACGCCGGGGCCGAGATGATCAAGACCGATGGCGATCAACAGGAATGACGATCCCCAGATCACCGAGATCGTGAGCAGGAGGCCCCAGTCGCGCGCCGAGATGCGGCCTGGGTGGCTGCCGGCGTTGGTCGAAATCATCCGGCATCCTAAGCCGATGTTCCGACCTGCCATGTGCGGTATTCCGCAGCGCCGAAGGAGGGCTTGACAGTGGGTGCGGTTACCATTGCCGAATGTCAGATGTAGAAAAGCCGCGCGGATTCTGGTTGGTGGTGTGGGATTGGATCACCACCATCCCCACCCTGATCTCGTTCGGTGTGGTGTTCGTAGTTGCCGACGTCGCACTGCGGGTGTCACGCCCTTTCGGTGAACACGCCGTCGAAGTTGCCGCTGGGGTCATGCAGCGGGTGCTCATCTGGGCGTTCCTGCCATCGGGCGTCCGACTCAAGATCGAAAGAGACCCGGAAGTACGCAAGGACCGTCCCTACATACTCGTCTCGAACCACCAGTCATTCTTTGATGTGCCAATCATTGGTGGGATTCTGTTTTCGCAGTTCCCCAAGTACATCGCCAAGAAGGAACTCAGCAAGTGGATCCCGTTCGTCTCGTACAACCTGCGTCGGGGCGGTAACGCCATCATCGATCGGGCGGCAGGTCGGGACGCGGTGCGGGTGATCCGCGAATTCGGGAAGCGGTGCCAGGAGCGGGGAGTGTCGGCCGTGATCTTTCCGGAAGGTTCACGGTCACGTGACGGTCACCTGAAGGAGTTCAAGCCGGTTGGTGCGGCGCAATTGATGAAGGCCGCCCCCGACCTCGACATCGTGCCGACCGCCATCGATGGCTCGTGGCACCTGCTCACCAACAAGATGTTCCCGATCCCGTTCGGGACGGTTGTGCGGATCTGGTTCGGACCTCCCATCCTGCGAGAAGCCGGTCAAAAGGCCGAAGAAGTGGTGGTCGAAGTTCGTGAAATCATCGCCAACAAGATCGATAACTGGCGTATCGAACCCGCCGTCTAGCCTGCTTCTAGCCCGTAACGGCAGACTTTCTTAGAAATCTTCATCAAGCCCTTGACAAGATGACATCATCATGACATCATTGTGACATCACGACAGACAGCAATCATCTGTCAAGGAGGGTGAACATGATCAACACGAATCTCAAACTGGCCAGCGGCATCCACGAAGCCCGCCTGGCAGACATCAATCGCCACCTAACCGCTCCGAGCCGCCTGGCGGTGCGCAAGGACCGGAAGATCCGAAGGAACCACTGATATGGATATCGAAGCTGCGGTCGCTTCCGTCGAAGCATCACTAACCAACCAACTCGTACTGGCGGGTAACGATCCAGACATCGCTGCCCTCGCCAGTGCGGTTATAACGGCGCTGCAACCGGCTATTCGCCAGGTTGCCATGGAACTCGGCCAGCAGGCGGCCACTGAAGTCTCCGCGCAACTACCGGACCACGAAGTTTCGGTCGTGATGCAAGACGGCGACCCCACCATCCAGATTCGCCAACCCGAAGGTGTGAGTTTTAGCTCCGGTGACTACGAAGCCCGGCTAACGCTACGTCTGCCCGACACGCTCAAAGAGATCATTGAATCTCAGGCGGGTGAGTCAGGTGACTCGGTCAACGCCTGGGTCGTTAAGAACCTGTCGTCGAAGGCGTATCGCAAGGCGTCGAGTGGGTCGGGCCGCATGCGGACCCGGATCGAAACATGAGCGACCGTCGAGAACTATTTGAAATAACCGGACGCCCGCAGATTTCGGTGGCGTTTCCCTCCGGTCGCCTATCGGTGCGGACCGGGGGAGATGACGTGGTCGAAGTCATGGTCACCGGTCGCAGGGCAGAGGAGTTCGAAATAGGGCAGGTTGGCAGCACGATCACTGTCCGGTATGAAGGACGCGGAATCGCCGGCGGTAGCCATCATGTCGATCTCGTTGTGCCATCATCGACTCGTCTCGACATGGCAGGCGCATCGGTCGACGTCGAAGTCGACCGCGTAGCCGAACTTGAGGTGCGTCTCGCCTCTGGAGATATCAGGGCGAGCGAGGTGAACGGAGACGTTTCACTGAAAACCGCCAGCGGTGACGCCAACCTCGGCAGGGTCACCGGTCGGATATCCGTAGCCAGTGCCTCCGGCGACGTTATCGTCGAACGGGCCGAAGGTGATTGCACGCTCACGACCGTGTCTGGCGACATCGACATTCAGATCGCCTCGCACGACCTCATCACCAAGTCCGTTTCTGGCGACGTGAAAGTTGTCCAGTTCGAAGGTTCACGGTTCAGCTCCAAGACCATGTCGGGCGATGTGTCAGTGACCGTCCCGCGCGGCCGGATCATCGATATTGACTTGATCAGCCGCTCAGGTCGTTGCAAGGTTCCCGAAGGATCAAGCAGCCCCTTCGAAGGAGAGCGCAAGCACGTCGATATCACCTGCAAGTCGGTCTCGGGCGACATCAAGATCGGAACCTACGGATGAGCAAGTTGTTATCCCTGCCCTTCAAACTCGCCGGACGATTGGTCCTGTTGGCCATCGGCTTCATCCTGATGATCGCCGGCGTAATCATCAGCCTCACCGTGATCGGCGCCATCGTCGGCGTCCCCATGATCATCATCGGCCTCATCCTCGCCATCAGGTCTGTATTCCCGTAGGGGTTCATTGAGCCTCACGGGCTGCACGTTTTGTCCAGCGCTGAGGTCCGGCGCCCGGTTCGGTATGGTTGAGAACCGTGATGACTGTGCCACGAGCATGAAGAGTGACGCGGCCGATGTTGCGGCATATCTTGGTGAGGTCCCGGCAGAACGCAGCGAGGCGATCGCTCAGCTTCGGAGGTTGTGCATTGAGGCGTTGCCGGGGTACGAAGAATCTATGGATTATCGGATGCCCAGCTACAAGCGGCCCGGCGAAGAAGTTGAGGTGGCATTCGCCAGTCAGGTGAGCCACATCACTGTTTACATACTTCGCAAGTCGGTGCTGGACCGATTCCGAGATGAGCTGCCGAATGCCGCGCTCGGGAAGGGCACGGTGCGTTACACGTCTCCCGACAAGATCGAGTTCGGCGTTCTTGAACAGGTTTTACGGGCTTCAGCGAATGCCGAAGGGCCAATCTGTTAGCCAGGCTTCCGCGAGCGCTAACGACGCGTCGAATCGGAAGGTTGGCTGGCAACTTGCCAAAGATCGCAGCGAGCGCGAGTTATCACCTGTGCATCTCGTCTGTACTGTCAAGGGAGCGGATGTCGACGTAGGACGGGTCATGTGCGCAATGCCGATGCCGGACGAAGCGGAGCTTTTGCAGCGCGCCCGGAGCGGCTCCGAATCAGCCTTTGCCGAGCTGTTCGGATCGCAGCGGTCACACCTGTTTCGTCATAGTTATCGGATGCTCGGTTCCGGTCCGGAGGCAGACGATGCCGTCCAGGATGCGCTGGTCCGGGCGTGGCAGCGGCTCGAGACGTTCGACGGGCGCGGATCTTTCCAGGGTTGGCTGTATCGTATTGCCACGAACGTTTGCTTGGACCGGTTGCGCGGTCGACGGTCGAAGAGTCACCCTGTTCAATACGGTCCGGCGTCGGCGATCGGCCGCGCGATGGAGACGGGCGGCGCAGACGTCGAGTGGGTACAGCCCTTGGGTGAGGCTTCTGCGAATCCAGAAGAGGCGGCGATGGAAGCTGAGGCGATCAGCCTGGCCTTTGTGGTGGCGCTCCAACAACTTCCCGCCCGCCAACGCGCCGCGCTGCTCCTTCACGACGTCATGGGTTTCGAGCCTGACGAAGTCGCCGTCGGTCCTTGATGCGACGCCTGGTGCGGTAAACAGCCTGCTGCATCGCGCCCGCCAGACAATGCAGACCACGCCGACTCCCAACCTTGCCAACCCGAACGATCCAGAAGTCAAGGCGCTTCTCGAGCGATACATCCGGGCCTGGCGACTAACCGACATCGCTGAATTCCTAGAGACCGTAAGCGACGACGTGCGGATGTCGATGCCGCCACTGAGGAACTGGTATCTCGGGTCGGCCGACGTCACCGCATTCATCCGCAACGCCATTTTTGATCAGACCGGCGGTCGCGGGGTCCTCATGCAGGCTGGAATCGTCAACGGGCAGACCGCCGTGGCAACGTATATGCCAACCGCAGGCGGACAATGGACGATCAGCGGGCTTCAGGTCCTCGACGTGGACGACGAGACCAAGCTGATCGTCTCGATCACATCATTCCTGGATCCAGCGATCGCCCAAGCTCTGTGGGTTCCCGACCGCGGTCGACGACCGGGCGAGCTAGCCGCAGAGAACTTTGCGTAAGACCGCGAGATATCCGGTCGCCTGTACGTCATTCCTATCAAGAGCATCACCACAGAGGATGCCAATGATTGGAGAGACAAATGGCCTGGATAAGCGATCCCCACATCCTCTTGACCGTTCGGGGGAAGACCATTCCCACCGTTCGGGAAGACACCATTGCCTTGCATAACCAAACGGCCGGATCTGATGAAGGTGTCGCGGCCGCCCGAGCCCTGGGTGACTTGAGTCACAACGTCTTCACGCCACTCGCCGGTGTGCCTGGAGCTGAGGACAATGAGTTGCTTTTTATTGACGTGTGGAAGAACGCCGAAGGACTGATGACCTTCTTCTCCGACGAACAGGTCCAGAAAGGCGCCGCGATGATGTTCTCGGAACGTGAAGCGGCCGTATGGATGCCAGCAGAAGGTGCGTTCGGATTCGACTTGCCGCCCACCACCGGCAAGACCGCGCGCTTCGTCGGAATTGCCCGAGGGCCGGTTTCAGATCCTGCCGAAGCCGTGGCGGTAGATCGCCAGGTCCTGGCGCCAGAATTGTCCGAGGCGCGACGACTCGGCCAATTATCGCACCAGGTGTACATCAGCGTGCCAATGCCCGGGGCAACCGGCCCGACCGAAATGCTGGGCGTCGATGTTTGGTCAGATGCCGCTGGCATGGGCGAGTACTACGCGTCGATGAGCGGCTTCGAAGCTGCCTATTCCGAAGAGCCGCAGACCTCCGTGTGGCAGCAGGGAACGGGCGGGTCCTGGACCGAGTGGTAAACATTGCCCGCATCCCGGCGGGCTCCTTGCTCCTTCGTGACGTTGCGTTTATGTGTCGGTAGGCAGTCACCTGGCTAAAGACGTTTAGGGTTCGACCGTCGCCGAATAGCTCCATTAACTAGCATTGGGTAATGGCTTCCGCACCGATCGTCTTGGTTCCCGGTTTCTGGCTTGGCGCATGGGCGTGGGACGAAGTCGCAGATGTATTGCGCGCCCATCGCCATGAGGTAACCGCCCTCACACTTCCTGGCCTCGAGTCGGCGGATGCCGACCGTTCACGAGTCACCTATGAAGAACACGTCAGCGCAATCTGCGAAGCAGTCCGCGCGGCCGGCACCCCGGTTGTCCTCGTGGTTCACAGCGCGTCGGGCTTCTCCGGCTATACCGCCAGCGACCGACTCCCTGAGCAGATCGCGGCCATGGTCTACGTCGATTCCGCCCCGGGAATTGGTGCGCTCGATCCCGGGTTCGACGGCATAGAGAAGCCGATGGTGTGGGAAGAGATTGAGGCCGAGGAGAACCTCGACGGGCTGAGCGATGCGCAGAAGGAGCGTTTCCGCGAGCGTGCCGTGCCCGAGCCGGGAGCGATCATGCGCGAGACTGCTGAGCTGACGAACGACGCACGCCGCGATATTCCCAGCACCTTGATCTGCACCGGCTTTACGTCTGAGCAGTACCAAACGTACGCTCGCGAGAACCCCGACTGGGCCTTCCTGGCCGGTATTGCGGAGTTGCGCAACGTCACCTGGATCGACTTGCCAACCAGCCATTGGCCGATGTGGTCCAAACCGGTAGAACTCGCCCGGATTATCGGCGAAGTCGCCAACGCGCACCCATCCGGGTAGCCCACGTTCGGCTGAGCGGGAACCCCCGGGTCGGGAGGTCGCGAAAAGTGTCGGTGGGGGGCGGTAACCTGACGACATGGTTGATGAGAGTGACATCGAGGTTCGGCGCGCGACGGAAACGTCGGCGTTCGGAGTGGGTAAACGAGAGAACCACGATGCCTCGGCGTTCTATGCCCGCTTCTCGCCGCCGGAAGTGTCCGACGATGACGAACTGGGACCCGCTCCGGCCGCCCTCATACTGCCCGATCCGCCCTGCGTGCACGGCGATTCCCGGCACATGGACATCCTCCCCGACAAGTCGGTGGCGCTAGTCGTCACCTCGCCGCCCTACTTCGTTGGCAAAGAATACGAACAGGCCGTGCTCGGCGCAGACGGTGGACACGGCCCCACTCCGCAGATTCCCACTTCGTACTTCGAATACCTCGAAATGCTCAAAGACGTGTTCGCCGACTGCAAACGAGTTCTCGAACCCGGCGGCCGTATTGCCGTCAACGTCGCCAACCTCGGTCGCAAGCCGTATCGGAGCTTGTCGGCAGACGTCATCAAGATCCTCCAGGACGACCTCGGGCTGTTGCTGCGGGGTGAGATCATCTGGCACAAAGCTGACGGTGCGACCGGTTCGGTAGCGTGGGGCTCGTTTCGCAAGGCCGCCAACCCGGTATTGCGCGATATCACCGAACGGGTCATCGTCGCATCCAAGGGCCGCTTTGACCGGGCCCGGAGTGCCAAACAACGCGAAACCGAGGGGTATCCGCACGAGAACACGCTGTCGACCGACGAGTTCATGGAAGCCACCCTCGACGTGTGGCGAATCGATCCTGAAAGCGCCCGGCGGGTCCACCATCCCGCCCCGTTCCCGGTTGAACTGCCACGCCGACTGATCGAGTTGTACACGTACGAGAACGACCTGGTGCTCGACCCGTTTATGGGATCGGGCACGACGATGGTGGCGGCGATGCGCAGCGGACGTCGCTCGGTTGGGTTCGACCTAGACGAGGACTACGTCAAGATCGCTTCGGAACGATACGAAGCAACCAAACATCGACGTCCGGCCGGTCGGGCGTTTATGCCGATCGACAACGAGCCCCTGCCGATCGAGCTCTTCGAAACTCACGAAGAACGGGCTGAGCACTTTCAGGAACGTGCCACCCGGGAAGGAAAGAAAGCCCAGGATCTCGCCAAGGCGGTCCTCGAAGAGTCCGGGTTCAAGATCATCAAGGAAGACGTCAAGCTGCCCAAGGCTGGCGTGCAGTTCAACTTCCTTGTCGAAGACGAGGGGGGCGAGCAACTCTTCTACGTCGACGTCTCGGGCGCTTTCACCACGGTCCGACCCGGGCTGATCCGCACCGACACCTTGTGGAAGACGTTGGGGCGGGCGCACGTCCTCAAGGCCAAAGAGCCCAACGCTAAGTTGCTTATCGTCACCTCGAACCTTCCCAAAGCCAACAGTCCTGGCGATAAAGCGCTGCGGGCGGTCGGGCCATGGAGCGTGTTCGACGCCATCGAGATGTTCGACCCGACCGGAGTCGCCCGGCTGAAGGCTTACGCCAAAGGTGCGGACGTGTCGCTGCCAGGGTTCTGGTCCGACGAGGACATCGAAAAGGGCTTTGACTTGTTACCGCCCCTCGAAGACGACTGATGTCTGGGGTTGCCTATGCGGTAGTCGCCAACGACCCACCTGATGTGTATCTGGCCGAAGACATTGAAACGCTCCACCGGGTACTGGCCATCGAGCTCGTGGCGCAGACCCACGCTTGGGAGCTTGGCGAAGAAGGGGCGGCCCAAGTACGAGAAGCTCTGCTTGAAGAACGATGGGGCGACGCGGTGCGAGCCTGGATGGACCTGCGCGGCGTCGAGATCGACGTGTACACGTACCGCCACATATTCACCGAAAAAGATCTCCCAACCGACCTGATCGGTGCCCAACTCCAGTTCACCAAACTGTTCCGTAGCGATGCCCGCTCTCAAAACTGAAATCACCGAAATCGTTACCGGACTGGCGATGTTCGGGTTCTCCGATCTCCGTCACGGCCTGGGCGTGCGCCCCCCCGGGCTGCGCAATGTTGGCGTTGACGAATACGAACGCCTTGAAAGCGCCTACCGGACCGGAGCCCATGCGAGCCTGTTTGAACGGGCGTGGCGCAACGGCAGCCAGTTCGCCGCGTCCCCCGAGGGTTTGCGGGGACGCCCGCCGTGGGTCGTCGAGTGGAAAGGCGGCCATCGCCCGCCCGGCTACGAACAGATCCCTGCTGATCTGCGGGTCGATCATGTCTATCTCGTGTCGTGCAAGTACGGATCCAATATTCTCACCAACTCGTCGCCGTCGAACCTGTTCGATCGCCTCCTGTCCGACCGGACCGAAACCACCGGCGACTGGTTCGCCGAAGTAGCCGGCGAACCGTATCAGGCCTTCTACGAAGCGGTTCGTCAGGAAGCCGGGGCAGATCTCCCCACCCTCGTGACCGACCTCGAACAGAACCATCGGGAGGTCCTCAAACGAAGTCTGCCACGCCAGTTGCCCGCCCACATGACCGGCATCTACGGGGTTTTTGCCGAGGAAGTCGCCATTGAATCGTCGGCCCGATGGGCGGCCCAACTTCGGCGCAAAACGGCGCGGGAGCAGCAGGTATGGAGGTTGCTTCGTCTGCAATCTGCCCCGTATTTTGTGTTGGGGGAGTCGGCAGACGGCCAGGACATGCGTTACCGGGTGTCGACCCCGTGGGATCTGCGAGAGCGTTACAACTTCATGGGTTTCGAGCAGTCGCCGGACTTATCGCGCGGTCAACCGGTCGTGCAATGGACGGCCCGATTCAAGGACCGACTCGATGGTCGACCTCACGAAGTCAACGGCCATGTGGAAATCCGCTGGAGCCACGGTCGGTTCGCTCAGGTCCCTGAAGCCAAGGTGTACCTCGACACTCCGCAGCAACTTGTGCCCGGCTACGTTCCGGTGGCGGCCGGCCGTGATGAAACCCGCCTCTTCGACCCTGCCCAACGGCCGCTATAGCTAAGCGACGATTCCGATTTCAAGCACGGTCGCTGGTGAGTAGACATCGATCTCGGCAGGGGAAGAGGCGGGAACCAGGACTGTGGTTCCTTTCCCGGCGGCAACGTCGCCGACCGTGATCGCCCCATTGAGCACCATCAGGATTTTGGCGAAGCGGAGCGGCTCACTCCTCCAGGGACCGCTGTTCCGACGGTGTTCCCGTAGCCAGTAATGGTCCGTTTCGAGCAGCAGCGTTGCCTGGCCGGGCTCCGGTCGGGCTACGTCGCGGGGCGCCGCGTAGTTCAGACAGGCCAAGGCCTCGGGTATTTGTAGGCGGCGATCCGTTCGGCCATGCTCGGCGGTCCAGTCATACAGGCGAAATGTCGTGTCGCTCGGTGTTTGAACCTCGGCGACGAGAACGCCGGCGCCGAGTGCGTGAACGGTCCCCGCAGGAAGGTGATGGACGTCTCCGGCGCTTACCGGTACTGCTTGGAGGTAGTCGACGACATCAGAAGTGCCCGCGGTCCGGGCGATATCGGCTGGAGTCGTCCCCTGCTTGAAACCTTTGTAAATGAAGGCATCCGGTTCAGCCTCAACGACGTACCAGGACTCAGTCTTCATGTGCGTGTCGGGATGATGAGCGACGTAGTCGGCCGTGGGATGGACCTGGACCGACAGAGGTTCTCTGGCGTCGAGCAGTTTGATGAGCAGCGGGAACGGAGTGGAGGTCGGAGTGAAACCGAGTAGTTCGGTGCCATGCTCGGTCATGAGGCCCCGGAGTGTTTCGCCGGCCATCGGCCCGTTGCTCACCTGCGACTTACCGAAGGGGACCGTTCCATCTGCGTCGAGGTCCAGGTCGGCTATTTCCCAACTCTCGCCGATTCGATCGCCGGCGGCGACTGCCTTCCCGTAGGCGGCCAAGCGGTCGCCACCCCATGGTTTGGGGGCAAGAATCGGTTCCAGAACGAACGGGTAGAGCATGGGTCGATTCTGGCACAGTGGCGGATACTGTTTCGGTGCCCCGTTCAATGAGCTGGGTTACGAGTGGTTGGATCAGCGGCCTCGACGAGTGGCGACCCGGCGGGCCAGATCCACGAACTGAGGATTGACCTCGTAGGCGAATCCGTCCCACCATCCGTCGCGGTCCGGGTTGAACCGGCGGGCGGGGGCGACCGTGGCCGATAGGGCTTGGGCGCGCATGGTGTGTTCCAGGGCCGCAACGTCGAGGTCGTGACACGAGACCGGCTGAAGGATCCGGAGGCTGATGCGCTTGCCGAATCGAACGGTCGGTGCAAACGGATGCTCCCAGACTCGGTGGCTCCCAGTGATGACAACGGGAAGGATGGGCCAGCCGAGGCGCTCGGCGAGCCAATGCAATCCGTCGCGAAATTGCAGTTCGATTCCGAGGATCGAACCCTGCGGGAAGATCACCAGGTGTTCGTGACGCTCGGCCAGTCCGGAAGCGGCTGAGATGAGATCGCGAATCCCTCGCCATCCTTGCTCAGGGTTGACGATCGGTTGCTTCGAAGCCTGGATATAGCGGCCGACGAGCGGCTCGGAAAGGAGGTCGCTTCTGGCGATGAACTTGAGGTCAAGGGGAAGATGCTGGAGGGCGATGGGATCGAGCAATGATTCGTGTGTGGCGACCACCAGGTAGTGCTGCTTGGGATCGATGTGTTCGAGGCCGGCCACGTCCAGTGCCACGTCCAGCCTGGTGAATAGGCGTCTGGCGAAAGCCCGCTCCAAGCTGTGCAGGTAGGAGTAGTCGCCCGATTCGGCCGCTTTGACGAAGCGGCGCGAACTCAGAATGAGATCGGCGACGGCGAAACCGAATGGGGCGCTTTTGCTGATCGGGAAGCGAAAGCGCCCGAGGCGAAGAGCAGGCACGGTTTCAGTATGGCCGATGGCCCGGCCTAGACGAAGGTGCTGCCCTGGCTATTCGAGGGCGGACTGCAAATGGAGCTCCATCTGCGACAGGTCGATCCGATTGAGGAGATTCGAATAGGCCATCCACGACGCGAGTGCGTTTAGGTCACTTACATGCGGAGGGACGATTTGGGGCCCGATCACGAGGCCGTCACGCACCAACTCCGCTACAGCTCCCATTTCCCGGACCGCCAGCTTCCCTCCGAAGAGCAGAGGTAGCCGGTCTACGTGGCCACGACGAACCGCCAGACGCATGAAGTCGTACACCTCGAGGAACCCCCGGCTGTATGAAAGGTCCTTCGTGAATGGCCCACAGGTAGGTTCGCTACCCCGGAACACTCGCACCGACGAAGACCAGGCATCCGATTCGGACATGCCTCCGCCCAGGAACCAGCGATAGACATCGAGGAACGTGGCCCCGTCGTAGGCCATGGCGATGGCCGTCACGCGACGGGTGACTTTGCGCAGACGATCCGGCGTTGAAGACAAGGTTGTGATCTCGGTGAACACTGCCAAGCCCTCTTGCGTGGCTGTAGTCGAAGGGGTCCCCTTACCGAGGAAGGTGCACCATGGCTGACTGCGGCCATTGAGCGTCGTCACGACATGCACCCATCCCTCGTGAACCTCCAGGATGCGTAGGTCACGTTCGGAGAATTGGGCGTCGGCTCGCAGCTTGATGTAATCACCCCCGGCGGCTGCGTCGGCGACGATTCCATCGTCGATCATGACTCGCACCTGCTCCGTCCCACAGACGTCCTCCAGGCGAGCCTTGAGAAGGTCGACGCTGGTATGCGCATCGTGCAGGCTGCCCTCGGGAGATTCCCAGGCTCCGGAATCGATATTGGCAAGCGCTTCGGTCATCAACGTGCCGAGCTCGGCCAGCGTAGGGCCACCGGGATGGAGCTCATCGGTCGGGGCGCCGTACAACTCGGCAGAAATCGCTCCGAACTCGGGGGTCCCGCGAGCTTCGAGAAGATCAATGACCCGGAGGTATTCGTGGATGCGGCCGAGCAGCAACGTCGCAACCGGAGAATCGCCTAGTTGTGCGCTCACATCGGACCGAAGAATCTCGAAACCCTCTCGTTGCTGGGCCGGTTCGAAACGCAGCGGTTTGCGGCTTTGGTAG
Organism: uncultured Acidimicrobiia bacterium; assembly: GCA_963847455.1. GTDB lineage: Bacteria > Actinomycetota > Acidimicrobiia > Spongiisociales > JAENVV01 > JAENVV01. Next base: position 67,204 of record CAWKAG010000058.1, on the reverse strand, counting down.
TAGGCGACGTCGATGTCGGGCTGGGCGCCTTGCCCGCCTTCGAAGAACGCTGCCGCAATGTCGTCACCCCACCCGATCGCGTCGAGGATGCGAATCGGCTGTTGGAGAGTGACCAGCTCGTCGGAAAGCGCTCGGATCTGTTGCCGCATAGGGCGAATTAGACCACAGCGGGAGGGTCGTTCAACGGACTGTCAGCGAGGCGTCGTAGATGAGCGCCGATTGGCCGACCAACCACCGGTGGCGATTCAAGCATCATGGTCAGGCAATAGACTGGCGGAACGACATGCCGCTCTGGAGGCCTGATGGCTACGCAACCTGACCCGCTCGACTTTCTCGACCTGCGATCGCAACTGTCCGACGAAGAGCGGATGATCCAGGACACCGTCCGCCAGTTCGTCGCGGACCGGATCCTGCCTGACATCGACGACTGGTTCGAACAGGGCATCTTCCCGATCGAGATCACCAAAGAACTCGGTCAACTCGGCTTGCTCGGCATGCACCTGGAGGGCTACGGCTGCGCCGGAACCAACGCAGTCAGTTATGGCCTGGCCTGTCTGGAACTCGAAGCCGGAGACTCGGGGCTTCGTAGCCTCGTGTCCGTGCAGGGATCTCTGGCGATGTTTCCGATCTGGAAATATGGGTCCGAGGAGCACAAGCAGGAGTGGCTACCCCGCATGGCGTCTGGCGAGGTCATTGGCTGTTTCGGCTTGACGGAAGCAGACAGCGGCTCCGATGCCGGTTCGATGAAGACCAACGCCAAACGGGACGGATCCGACTGGATTCTGAATGGCTCGAAAATGTGGATAACGAACGGAAACATCGCCGGCGTGGCGGTGGTGTGGGCACGAACCGAAGACGGCATTCGCGGTTTCGTCGTTCCAACGGATACTCCAGGCTTCTCGGCCAACCTGATTCACAAGAAAATGTCGCTCCGTGCCTCGGTGACCAGCGAACTCGTATTCGACAATGTCCGCCTGCCCGAATCGGCCATGCTGCCCGGCGTGTCTGGCATGAAGGGTCCTCTGTCATGCCTGTCCGAAGCCCGCTACGGCATTGCGTGGGGGGCGGTTGGTGCCGCCCGGGCGTGTTACGAAGCCGCCCTGAATTACTCGCTGGAACGGGAACAGTTCGGGACGCCGATCGCCGCTTTCCAGCTGACTCAGGACAAGCTGGTTGAGATGATGATCGGTGTGAATCAGGCAACCCTCGTCGCATTGCGGATGGGCCGTTTGAAGGACTCCACCGGGCTGCACCCAGCCCAGGTCAGCTTCGGTAAGAAAGCCAACGTGCGGATGGCTCTAGAGGTCGCTCGAGAAGCTCGTTCGGTGTTGGGCGCCAACGGCATCACCCTCGAATACCCGGTGGTCCGTCATATGAACAACCTCGAATCGGTCTACACCTATGAGGGCACCAACGAAATGCACACGCTGATCCTCGGCCAGGTCATCACCGGAATTCCGGCCTTCAACGCTCCCCAGAAGTAGGTCACCGTCAGGTTTGGGCGACTGCGGGGGATTCTGTCACAGCGGTGAGATACGTTGATCAGACCAAGTCATGGAGGTCTGGTGAAAGTGTTTGTCGCTGTTCGGGTCGGCACCGAGGGTGCGTTTGAAACCGTTGAAGGGGAGCTGGTTCGTCCTGCCCGCTCCCGGCATCCAACCGGGACTGCCGGGCGAGCCTTCATCGGAATCGGGAGTGGTGGGTCATGTCAATATGCCCGGGTAGCGGACCTGGCCCATCTTGGTCACGCCCCGTTCCGGTCGGTCTTCTTCGACGCCCTGGTTAGGGACAACGGCATCGAAGCGACCAATGAAAATCAACGGTGGGCGATGGAGTGGGCTGAGCGCATCCTGGCCGCCGCCGACGCCCTCGAAGAAGGGACGATTGTGGAATATGACGGCTCTCGAATTCGAGAAGCTGCTGCTCGCTAACCCGGCGGGGGCGCCTGGTTGACAGCCCGGTCGGCGTGTAAGGTCGCGAGCTCGTCGAGCATGCCGTCGGCCTTTCTCAGATGTCCATGGGCCGCAAACGCGTGAGCCGAGCCCTTAGGGACATCCATCTCCATGAGTCGGACTGCGGCGGTCCGCGCCTCGGAGGCGGCCAGTTCGCATTCGGAGGCGACCCGGCGGAATTGTTCGGCGGCATCGGCGATATGCGGGGCGACGTCGATGGCCTGGTCGACGGTCTCTTCGGTTACGCCTTCAGCAATGACGGCTTTGGCCTGTTCGAGGGTGAACCGTCCGTGCGTTACCTCGCGTCCGACGACAACACCGCTCAGCCGATGTCCGCGTTTCTGAAGCGCCATAAGTGATCGGAGGTCATCGAGGTGGCGAACGCCGCCGGCGGCGATGATTGGTTCCTCGACGATGGCCAGAGCATCGCGCATCATGGAGTTGTCCGGCGGTTCGACCAGCGCGTCGCGACCGGCCTCGGAGATCATGAACGCGGCCGCGCCCGCCGACGCCATCTCCAACAGGACCTCTTCGAGGAAGCGTCCGCTGTTCTGCGTCCAGCCTCTCGTTGCGAGTTCCTCGTTCGGTCGGACGTCGAGCGAAACGGCGATGTGTTCGGGATATTTGGCGCACAGTTCGTAGACCATGGTCTGGTCTTCGATGGCGGCGGTTCCCATCACAACCCGCCAGGCTCCTGACTCGATGAGACGAGCCGCTTCGACTTGTGAGCGAATTCCTCCGGCCACTTGCACGGGTACTTTAACTTCGCCGATGAGGCGATCAATGAGGTCGCGGTTGCGATAATCGCGGTTGGCGGCGGCATCGAGATCGACGACGTGGATGAAGTCGGCACCCTGACTGACCCAGCTAAGGGCGCGTCCGACCGGGTCGTTGTCCAAAGTGATCGCATCGCCGATCTTGCCGCGAGGAAGCCGGACCGATCGCCCGGCGAGAATGTTGACACGTGCATAAAGATCCATGGACTGAAGTTACCACGGGGTGGGTGGGGCCACGGTGGTGTTCTAGTGTGAGTTGTTCATCGAGGAGGCGTTATGAAGTACCGCAATGTTGGCAAGTGGGGCATCAAGGTGTCCGAGATTGCTCTCGGGGCGTGGACAACTTACGGTGATTCCGTTGAAGACCTGTCCGTTATCAAGAAGATCACCCAGGTGGCCTATGAGGGAGGCGTCAACTTCTACGACAATGCGGACGTATATGCGCTCGGCAAAGGGGAGCAGGTGATGGGCCGGGTGTTGGCCGACTATCCCCGGCACACCCTGGTCATGTCCTCGAAGGTGTATTGGCCGATGTCGGACGACGTCAACGATCGGGGCTTGAGCCGCAAACACATCCGCGAGTCGATCGACAACTCATTACGTAACCTCAAGACCGACTATCTCGACCTCTACTTCGCTCACCGTCACGATGACACGGTCCCCATGGAAGAGATCGTGACGACGTTTTCGGGTCTGGTCGACTCGGGCAAGATCACCTATTGGGGCACGTCTGAGTGGCCCGCCGACAAGATCGCCGAGGCAGCGGCGTTCGCCAACGACAACGCTTTCCACCCACCGATCGTTGATCAGCCCCAGTATTCGATGCTGCACCGCGAGCGGGTTGAAAACGAGGTCATGCCGGTCACGGACGCGGTGGGTATGGGGCTCGTGGTTTGGTCGCCGTTGGCGATGGGCATGCTCACGGGCAAGTACGACGATGGGCTTCCCGAAGGCGCCCGCTTGTCCGATAACGACGGGTTCCGGGAGCGAATTCTCAGCGATGCCAATCGTACGAAGGTCAAAGCGTTGCAGGAGATTGCCGACGGGCTGAATGCGAGCCGGGCACAGCTCGCCCTTGCCTGGGTGCTGCGCACGAAGTCGGTCTCTTCTGCGATCACGGGGGCGACCCGCCCCGAGCAGATCGCCGAAACGATCGGTGCGACCAGCGTCAATCTGAACGACGGACACTGTTGCCCGGATCGAAGCGATTCTGGCAGGCGACTGAGCAGCCGTTCTAGGTCTCGGACCAAACGGCCAGTTCGTTGCCACTCGGGTCGAGGAAGTGGAACCGCCGGCCGCCCGGGAAGGCGAACGCTGGTCGGGAGATCGTGCCACCCGCAGCTGTGACGGCTTCTTCGCTGGCGGCCAGGTCAGCCGAGTAGAGGATCACCAGGGCGCCGTCGGTCGAAGGTTGGCGGCCGTCGGGATCGTGTTCGAACCCTCCTTCGACGCCTGCACCGGAGAAACTCACGTAGTCCGGACCCCAGTCTTGAAACGTCCACGCAAAGGCGGCGCTGTAGAACGCCTTGGTCGTCTCGATATCAGACGACGGCATCTCGATGTAATTGATCGTGTGGTGCACGTTGGTGTCGGTCATAGGACAACTATATAGGTGGCCGCACTCACCAAACGGACGGCCTTCTCGCGTCTTAAAACGTCTACTTCGTGAATCTGGTCCTACTGCCCCGATGTCGGGAGTGGTGAATCGTGCAGCGCAGCCTCGAGGAACGGCCGGAATTCCGACAGCGTAATCGAGTCCCATGTACTCAGCGTGCTCAAGCCATCTCGCCCCAGACACCCACCCTGGTAGGCACCGGCGGTAACCGAGATGACCTGGGCCCCAATGATTGTGGCGTACTGAAGGTTCATATCGGACGGCGCCCCGTCTGCCAACATCCCGACAAATCCGTAAAAGATGCCCGGGCTACCTGCAAACACAAAGGCGTCAGGACCGAGCTTTTCAAAAACATAGCCGGCGGGGCATTTCTCAGCTTGGTCCGACTCGATGGCTTCGTGGAATCCATCAGCAAGGTCCGCCAGATCTGGGGCCGCATCAGCGGCCGGGAAGAGACTCTCGATGGAGACCGAAAAGGTCGTCCGCTCAAGCGTCCCAACTTGGAGTCCGTCGCGTTCGACACACATGAAGCTGCCGAGGCCGTCGCAAGCTCGGACGGTCCAACCTCCCCCGACGTTCGCCACGTGATCCGGTTCATCCCATTGGATCAGTCCTGCAGGCCCGGCTGGCCTGGGGTCCACTACCGTGTCCGAGGCGGCGTCATTCCCGAGACAAGCAGACATGAAAACCACCGCAACCAACGCTCCAATGACATTGCGCTGCAATTCGCTTTTTCTCCCGGTCCGGACCCTGCGCGGAGTCTATCGGAAGCGGCACCGCCCCACTTGAAAAAGCAGTTGACCGATGGCGTGACAAAACAGTCACGGCGCCCACCCAAACACCCTCATCCTCGACGCGATCTGAGGGAATGAGGCGCGCGGAAATCACTCGGTAGGCGTCGAGGTCTCCACAAGGAGCGCACTCGTTGTCTAACTCCAATGACGGGAGTATGCGGAGGCCGCATCGCGGGCCCACATACTCGACAGGCTACGTGCCGGTACGTCGCGGAGCATTGCGCCTCTGATGAGACCGCCGAGTGGCTTCTCGACTAGCGCTCACCGTCACTTCGCACGATGCAGAAATGGTTTCCTGCTGGATCGGCCATAACCATCCAGCCGCTGCCATCGGGGTTCCGCCTGTCGGCCACCTCGGTCGCCCCGAGTGCAAGGACGCGCTCGATCTCCTCATCCCGGCGGCGATCGGTCGGGGCGAGATCAAAGTGGATACGTCCTCCGGGTCGGCGCAGTTCATCGACCTCGCCGAAAAGCAACCGATTGTTTCCGCTGCGGTCGGCGATGACACATTCCTCGTCACCCGGCTCGTTCGGATAGCCCTCGACATCGACGTAGTCGAGAACCGTCTTCCACCACTCGCACAGTTCGTAGGCGTTGGTGCAGTCAATGATGGTGTCCGAAATGCGCGAAGCCATGGCGTCGATGATAGGTCGGCCTCGTCCGGCCCGGGCGCGTTTCTCGGCGTGGCCGCCCACGACCGGCCGACGGTCGAGCTACGGGCCATCCGCTGGCGCCAGGAACGTCGGGGATTCCCTGACGTCGGTTGCGATGCCGTCGCGGTTTCGGATGAACTGTGGGTCGCTCTCGATGAACAGCTCACCGTTTGAGACATAAGTTGGGAACGGTGTCAGCGAGCGGGGGCTTGGTCCGGCCAGGTACGTCCCATCGAGGGAATACTGGCTCCCGTGGCAGCTGTCGCTGAACGTCCATTGTTCAGCCGAGGCGTATTCGAGAGGACAGTCGGATCGCGGGTCGTGATCCCCGAACGCGACCACCCCGTACGACTCGGTGGCAACGACGAATACCCCCAGGTCCTCAAGGTGGGCAACGTCTCCAACTTCGAAGAATGTTTCGGACGACTCGGTGTTGATGTCGGTTGGGACGGTGCACGAAACGGCCAGACCCGCCAGGGCTATGAGCAAGACAACGGACCGCCGATGCATGGCGGAAGCATACGCCTAGCGGGGTCCGCCTACTAGATGGGATCGTGCTGAAACTTCTCGAGCTTTCGAAGGTGCTCGAGGTCCTTCGGTCGGCCGGCGATCTCCTTGTAGGCGATAACGTGTTTGAGCTGCACGAATGGGAGCCCGTCGATCATTTCAGCAGTGTCGATTAGGTGGTCGATGTCGAAGTCGCCGTAGCCCCATGATCGGCCGATGGTGATGGCGTGGTCGAAACAGTGCACGATGTCGGTGTCATATTCGTCAACCCACTCCACCTCGCCAACCCGGCACGCCCGGTTCCATGCCTGTCCACGGCTGATCACGTCGAGGTCGTTCGTTCCGTCGATGATTCCGCGAACAATTAGTGGCCCGCTGCCGAAGACGGCGAAGTCTCCGTTGGGAAGATCGAGCGACCTCAGCGCCTCAAAGAGATCGACGTCGCCAGGCATCGCTATCTAACGGCCGTTGCCTGTCTGGTCGGCACGTCGGCAAGGGTTGCGTACCGGACGTGTATCTCCGAAAACCCCGCCGTCTTGAGATGCTCGGCCAATGCGTCAAAGTCGATGGCCATTGGATGGTCCTCGACGCCATCGTCGTGGCCCGCCTCGGCAGTCGCATGACCGTGTCCACCGTCGTGGCTGTCACCGTTGCGACCACCGTGGCGACCATGATGCTTGTGCCGATCCTTCATCTGCTCGTACTTCGGGTGGCTCTCATTGGTGAAGTCTTCATCAACGATAAGAATTCGACCGCCGGGTTTGATGACCCTGGCCAACTCTGCCGATGCGGCTGCCAGGTCGGCGACATGGTGGACGACATTGATCATCCAGGCCCGGTCGATGGATTCCGATGGGACGGGCAGGCGTTGGGCGCCGGCATTGAGGACAGCTATCCGTTTGCCGACCCGGCGGGTGGCAACCCTCGCCTTGAGAATGTTGCGCATGAACCCGGTCGGTTCGATCGTCACCACGGTGACGCCGTCATACTGCACCGCTTCGAAGGCCGCTGCCCCCATGCCGGCGCCGATATCGAGAACCGTCATATTCGGAGCGATATCGGCCATCTCCACGACCGCCCGATTGAGGTCACTCTTCCAAAACTCGAAGAAGTGGCGGCCGTAGCCGAGCGCGGCTCTGACTGCCGACCGATCATGTTCCATTCGGGCTTCGTCGCTGTGAACCATCTAGAACGGCACTTTGACAGCGTCGCAGATGAACTTCATGAATGGCACGGTCCGCTTGCATAGGTCGGTGAAGTCGTTCAGAAAGTCAGCCGATGTCACCTGCTTCTGGGTGAGGCGGGTCGAGGCGATGAAGTCCTTCCGCTTTAGGTCCTCGATGAGCGGATGGTCGGCGTCGTAGCCCTTCGGAGGTCGAGTTAGCGAATCTCCGCCAACTTCGAAGAAGTCCGTAAAGCGCTTGTTGGTGGTCGCTTTCTTCCACCCGGTCGGATCGGCATCGATCGCCTCGCGGATTTGGTAGGCCACTTTGGTCTCGGGTCGCCACAGTCCGCAGCCCATGTAGTTGGCGCCCGGTTCGAGGTTCAGATAGAAGCCGGGAGCGTGCACATCTTTGCCCATTACGTGACGGAATTGCATCCCGGTGTTGGTCTTGTATGGCGTCTTGTCTTTGGCGAAGCGAGTGTCGCGTTGAATGCGAAATAGCGAACCGCCGACGCCTCGTGTGTCTGCCACGAAATTGGGACTGATTTTCGACAGTCGGGGTCCGAACGCCTCAATGAAGTCGAGGGCGGGGTTCTTGATGTATTGATCGTATGTGTCCTGATTCGCCTTGAACCAGTCCCGTTCGTTGTTGGCTTCGAGATCGTGGAGGAATGTGTACAGCTTGGGTGAGAATTTGACCGTCATAGTTCGACCATATCGCACCCGCCCGACAAAATCGAGATGCTCGTATCGTCCGAGCATTCCCAGACGCCGCCAACTCGGGACTTTTGGCCCTATGCAGGGTATTTCATAATTCTCGACTATGTAATTATGAAATTAGAACTACTGCCGAGAACTGACCTGGCGGTCCGGGCCCTTCGGTACCTGGCTGACGGTGTTACCCGTAACAGCGAAGATCTTGCCGTGGCCATAGATTCCACGCCGCAACACATCCAACATGTGATGGCGCCACTTACCGGTGCGGGCTGGGTCCGGTCCCGGAGGGGTCCGAGCGGTGGCTACACGATTGATCCGGCCGCTGATCCGTCAATCCTTGAACTGATCGAAGCCGTCGAGGGCCCAACCGCCAACGGCCAGTGCGTCCTTAGGACCAGCACTTGTAATGAAAACCTGCCATGTGCGCTACACGACGCCTGGGTACAAGCGCGTGGGGCGCTTGTCGAGGCGCTCGGGCAACGCCCGGTTATTGAACAATCCAATCCACATAATGGAGGAGAAGAATGACTACCCGACCCCCCGAAGCTCCCTCCCATGTGCATCCTGCACTCGGCTGGCTTTTGGCAGCGGCACTAGCCGGGGTGCTCGTCGCCTCGGGCCTTGGCATTGTGTCGATGGTTCTGCTTGCTTCACACAACTCAGTAGACAAAGATGTGGTGCAGGCGCTCGTGGATGAGCAACTCGCCGCGTTCACGCCGCCGGAAGCGACGGCCACGCCGTCTGCAACGATTCCGGCACCGACGACCGAGCCCATTTCGGTACCCGTGCAGACTGAGTTCGGGTCGGTACTTCCAACACTGACGCCCAAAGCCGAGCTTTCGCCGGCACCGGCCGAAGAGGTCAATGTGTCGTACGCGCCGAATGTTCCTCCGGCTGCCGATCGGACCAATCAAGCCATTGTGACGGTCGAATTCGACATCGTGGAAAAGGTCGCGGCCATCGACCCAGCGACCGGTATCGAGTTTGAGACTTGGGGATACCAAATCCGGGGCGATGACCAGTTGACCGGGACTCCAGGACCGATGGTTCGGGCGCGGGTCGGCGACGTCCTCCGGTTCGTGATCTACAACCCTGAGGAAAACCTGTCCGCCCACAATGTCGACTTCCATGCCGTAACCGGACAAGGCGGCGGGGCAGAGAATACGCTGGTCGCCCCGGGAGAATCGGCCGTGATTGAAGCCAGGATGTTGTACCCGGGAATGTTCATGTATCACTGCGCAGCCGGTGACGTCCCGGGCCACATTGCCCACGGCATGTATGGCGGCATCCTCGTCGATCCCGAAACTCCACTGCCCCAAGCCGACAAGGAGTTCTACATCGTCCAGTCCGAGTACTACCTGACAGCAGCCGATTCGGGTGCGTACACGCAGGACCGGGTGGCGATGACTGATGAACACCCAACGATGGTGGTTTTCAACGGTGCCAAGGGAGCCCTGACCGGAGATAACGCCCTGCAGATGGACGTTGGTGATCGGGCCCGGTTCTACTTCGTGAACTGCCGGACTCAACCTTGACTCGAACTTCCATCCCATCGGATCACATTGGGACTCGGTCTGGCCAGAGGGAGCGTCGCTCAATCAGCCGATTCGTGGTTCGCAAACCACCCTGGTTCCGGCTGGTGGCGGGGTCATCGTTGACCTCCTGGGTCAAGTTCCATCGAACATCATCCTGGTGGACCACGCACTTACCCGAGCGTTCGACAAAGGTGCCATCGGGATTGTGACGGTGTCCGGTGAGCCGAACCCGGAGATCTTCGAAGTTGGCTCTACGGAGGGGGCGACGGCGAGCCCTGATACACCTGCTGCGGTTCCGGAGGGTCCAGTCGTGACGATGGTGGATGGCGCCTGGACCGGCCAGCCACTCGACGCTCCAGACGAGTTCGCTGACAGTGAGGTTCCGGTTGACTACGACATCAACGTACTCACCGTCAAAGTAGGTACCACCGTGACCTGGGTCAACGAAGACTCACAAGCGCACACGGTTACGGACGTGGACTTTGGGTTTGATTCTGGCCTGATGTCCAAAGGTGACACGTGGTCCTATACGTTCACTGAAGTCGGCGAATTCGAGTACTTCTGTGCACCCCATCCATGGATGCGGGCCAAGGTCGTCGTCGAGAGCTAACCAACCAAGCAGCCGGTTAACCGAGTCGGGCGAACGCACATGCGTTCGCCCGACTGGCGTTTCAGGTTGGCTTCGCAGCTAACGATTTATTCGGCGTCTTCGAACCGACCCCGGATGCGGGGAAACTTGACGGGAGCGTGGACATGGCAGGCTTCACGCTTGTTGTAACGCGACAGCACTGTCTCGCAGGACATGTCAGCGCATACTCTATGAGCGGTATAAGTCTTGGGGCGACGGGTACGGCCGGCTGGTCGGCTGGCGATAAATGTCGAGTCCATGTTGGTTCCTTTCAGGTAAAACGGTTGGAACGGGCGGTCTTGTGGGAGGCTGGGAGGGCCATACCGCCCGTTCCGGTGATTTCGTCAAATCTGATAAGCCAGCGCCTCCTCGAGTTCGGCCGCAACCTCGGGATCAACAGTCGTGTGGAGTAACCGACCGTCGAAGCGCCGTAGTTCTGCGAGCAGGTGGGCGAGTTGGTAATCCTTCAAAAGAACGAAGAGGGCTGCTTCGCCATCGGCGAGGCTGTCGCCGAGGTCGCGCATCTGGTTGTCATTGATTCCGATGTCGCGCAGTTTCCCGAAGAGTCCTCCCGCCGCAGCGCCGATCGCCGCACCGATGAACGGAGCGGCGACGGCCAGTCCGATGAGCGCCCCCCACATGCCGCCCGTGGCGGCACCCTGGGTGGTACCCATGTCGCGGGTCTGATGAATGTGGACATGTCCGCCATCGGTCTTGTTGACAATGGCGAGGTCGTCGATGTCGATCGACTTATGCCGCTCGAGCCTGATCATGGCGATGCTGGCTTCCTGAGCGAGCAATGGGTCGGCGAACCGGACGGCGATCAGTTCCGGCACCTGGGCGACGGCGTCGCTGGCGGTGGCGAAATGGTCTTCTGCGGAGGTCGTCAAGCTGCCTTCCATGAGAGTAACTATGGGGGAAGCGTCTAAACGTACGGGCAACAGAACCTAAGAAGACCCTAAGAACCAAATACTGGAAATTGGCTGTTAGGAAGCAGCGGCGTGTACCCGGAAGCCGACAATTGCCCCGCCGTCTGGGGCGTCTTCGACGATGGTGGTCCCGCCATGGAAAGCCACGATCTCTTCGACGATGGCAAGTCCGAGACCCGAGCCCGGGAGGGTGCGGGCTTTGTCGGATCGATAGAAACGGTCAAAGACTCGTTCCTTGTCCGCATCGCTGATGCCGGGTCCGTGATCGCGTACCCGCACCTCGCCGTCGGCGACGGTTACCTCGATTGGCTCGTCCGCCGCGCTCCACTTATGGGCATTGTCAATGAGGTTGGACACGGCCCGCTCGATCAACGTCGGTCGGCCGGTTACGACGGTGTGATCCGACGTGACGATCACTGCGCGGTTGTAGCGGCGTTCGGCTCGGTCGGCGACCCGGCTGACCAGGGCACCCAGTTCGATCTCCATGATCGGTTCGTCGCTGGTCTGGTTGTCCTTGGCCAGTTCGACCAATTCGGACACAAGGGTCGTCAGTTCTTCAAGCTCGAAGTTGACGTCCTGAAGGATATCTTTTCGCTCCGAAAGCTCCAGGCCATCGGCTCGTTGCAGGAAGTCGATGTTGGTGCGCAACGCGGTTAGGGGAGTTCGGAGTTCGTGTGAGGCGTCGTCGATGAGGCGTTTCTGTTGACTGCGCGAGGCAGCGAGGGCGGTGAGCATCGTGTTGAAGGCGTTCGACACCCGCCCGACCTCGTCGTTGCGTCGCACCCGGATCGTGGCGTCAAGATCCTGGGTCCTGGCGACGTTCTCGGCAGCTGCGGCGAGTGAACCCATTGGCCGTAGGGAAGCGGCAGCCAGACCCGACGCGATGAGGCCGGCCGAGGCGGCACCGATGAGACCGATCACTACGAACTGTGCCTGGATACGATTGAGGAACGCCTGCTGTTCGATCAGGTTTTGCGCAAACATAAGGCCACCGCCACTCTCGAAGGGCACCGTGATGATGCGGAAGGTGCCGCCCGCGGTTTGCTCGGTGTGAAGCGCCGACGGTCGGCCCGATTCGATGGCCGCAATATCGATCGGGGTTACGTGGAGCGGCTCTTCAATCCCGTACGTAAAGAGCGGGATCCCCTGGTCGTCGATGTACTGCATTGGCTGGTTGGCGCCAAACAGACCCCGAAGCGAAGGGTTCTCCTCGGAGTTCGGTCCGAATTCATGTCGGAACCGTTCCGCACGGGCGCTCAGCTGCCGGTCGGCGTCGCGCTCAATTTCACGGACCGTGGATATGAACGCGATGGCTGCCACGAGCAACATGCAGACGGCGACGGATCCGGCCACGAGCAGCGCGATGCGACTGCGGAGATTCATAAGCGAAGCGCGTAGCCGACGCCTCGGACAGTGTGGATGAGCCGGGTGGAGTCGTCTTCTTCGGTCTTGCGACGCAAATAGCCGATATAGACGTCGAGCGAGTTTGAAGACGTCTCAAAGTCGTAGCCCCAAATGCGGTCGTATATAACGTCTCGGGTGAGGACGATCTCGGCGTTGGAAAGGAGGAGCTCCAGCAGGTCGAATTCGGTCTTGGTGAGGTCGAGTTCTCGTTCGCCCCGCTTGACGACCCGGGTCGACAGGTTCATCGTCAAGTCGTCGTAGGACAGTTCGTCGGTGTCGCCTTCGACATGGTCGGTGCGACGGAGCAAGGCGCGCAGGCGCGCCAGGAGCTCCTCAAGGGCGTACGGCTTTGGGAGGTAGTCGTCGGCTCCGGCGTCGAGTCCTGCCACCCGATCGGATACTTCCTGGCGGGCCGTCAACATCAGGATTGGCGTCTCGATACCTTTGGAGCGCATCCGCCGGCAGGCCGTCAGCCCATCGATGTGGGGCATCATGACGTCAAGGACAATGACGTCCGGTTCGGACGTTGAAACGGCTTCCAGGGCTTCGGCGCCATCGAAGGCAAGCACCACGTCGTAGCCCTCGAATTTCAGTGCTCGGGACAGCGCAGTGCGTACGCCTTCGTCATCTTCGGCGATCAGGACGGTACTCATGTCCGATCAGTTTACGTTGGTTCGGTTCAATACCCGATGAGCGGTTCCTAAGAAGCAGTTAAAACCCAGTGTTTGTCCTCGCGTGCTCTCGTTGTCGAGACCTCAGAATAAATTTCGCGTTCTGTTGCTTTTCTCATCTGATTCTGATTATTGTGAGACCGTTGTGGAAGCGGTTCCATCCTTCCGACGACCGGAGCCTTGTTCGACCAAGGACGGCGCTGCAGGAACAGCGCGCAACCAATGGAGGAGAAGACAGACGATGAAAACGATCAACTCAACATGGCGAGTTGCAGTGACGCTCGTAGCGCTGCTACTGCTCGTTACGGCGTGCGGCTCGTCGTCCGACGATACGGATGCTAGTTCGGGCACAACCGACACGACCGAATCCGGTCCCCTTGCCCAATCATCCCAAGAGGACGTTCCCGAAGGCCGCAAGGTACTGAATCTCGCTACTCACTCGGGTGGTAACCCTGCCGAGCTCGAGCAGATTCAGAACTACATCAACGACTACAACGAATCTCAGGACGAGTACTGGATTCTCTACGAGGCGTTTCCGCAAGGCGACTACAACGACACTGTCGTTGCGCTCGCACTTACTGACTCCTTGCCCTGCATCCTTGACGTCGACGGTCCCAACACTCCGAACTGGGCGTGGTCGGGTTATCTGGCGCCTCTGACTATTGACTCGGACACCGAGGCCGCCCTGCTTGACACTGTTAAGGGCTATTGGGACGGTGAGCTTTACTCAGTCGGCCAGTTCGATGCTGCGGTAGCGATCCTCGCCCGCCAGTCGGATTTGGACGAGTTGGGCCTTCGCACTCCAACGATTGACAGTCCTTGGACGGGCGAGGAGTTCCAAGCCGTGCTCGACGCTTACAAGGATTCCGGTAAATACGACTTCGCTATCGACTTTGGCATGGGTTGGACCGGTGAGTGGTTCCCGTACGGGTTCTCCCCGCTGCTGCAGTCATTTGGTGGCGACTTGATCAATCGTGACAACTATGTCGAAGCCGAAGGCGTACTCAACGGACCCGAGGCGATTGCCTGGGGCGAGTGGTGGCAGTCGATGTTCGTTGACGGCTACGCCCCGCGCCTTCCTGCGAACCGCGATGAGGGCTTCGCACAGGCAGGTCTGGCTGATTACGAAGGCGAGACCTACGGGCTCCAGTGGAATGGTATCTGGGCGGCTAACGGAGCGATCGAGAACCTCGGCGATGATGTGGTCTTCCTTCCCGCTCCTGACTTTGGGGCCGGGGGCAAGATTGGCGGCGCCTCATGGCAGTGGGCCGTGGCTGCATCGTGCGAGTATCCGGAGGCGGCGAGTGCTTACATCAACTCGACGCTCACGCCGGAGAATATCGCCGCGATTGCTGATGCGCAGAATGTGCTTCCAGGTCTGGAGGCAGCGCGTCCGCTGACCGAGAAGTACGACGTAGGTGATCCGTTGTCGACCTTCTTTGAGATCTCCGCTGCACAGGCGCTGATCCGGCCGCCCACACCGGCGTACACGACCATCGCGCTCATCTTCGAGAAGGGTGCGGCGGACATCGCCGACGGTGCCGACGTAGTATCGACTTTGGACCGTATGGTTGATGAGATCGAGGCCGACATGCAAGCCAACCAAGGCTACGGATTCGACCTCGGTGGTTGATATAACCTGAGCTCGTGCGGACCGGGCTGCAAGGCCCGGTCCGCACTAGGTACTGTCAAGTTGATAGGAGGCGGGAATGACTGTTGCCGAAAAGGATTCGCCGAAGAAGACTGGATCGACGCAGCGAGCTAGGAAGATGGAAGCTCGAGCCGGCTGGCTGTTTGCCGCTCCGGCGCTCGCCCTTATTGCCATATTCTTGTTATACCCGTTCTTTTCGGCCTTTTACATCTCTGCCACGAATCAACGCCTCATCTCAGGCAATGAAACAGAATTCGTTGGGTTGGAGAACTACAAAAACCTACTGAATATTCGGTGGGTGACGCTTGAGCCGCTTGAAGAGAACGGCGTTCCAGTCCTCGATGCCGATGGCGAGTTTACCTACCAGCGAGTTAGGGAACTTACCCGAGACAATCCGGACTACCCGCAGTTCAATGGGCTCGGCGAATGGTTCACACGAACCGGGTCGGATGGTTCAAAACTGGTCGTACTGGCGGGTAACCCCACCTTCATGCGGGCAATCATCAACACCGCGATCTTTGCTGCGGTGATCGCCCCCTTGCAGGGGGGGTTGGGTCTTATCTTGGCGTTGCTCGTTAACCGCCCGATACGCGGTGTCAATGTCTTCCGTACCATCTACTTCATGCCGGTGGTGACGTCGATGGTCGTCATTGCAATTCTCTGGAGCTTCATTCTGGCCCCTGACCCCTCGGGACTCATGAACCGAATACTCTCTTTGATAACGCAGAGAGAAGTGGACCTTGGGTATCTCGGAGATGCCCGCCTCGCCCTTCCATCGATCATGGTCATGTCGATTTGGCAAGCCGTTGGATTCCACATGGTCATCTGGTTGTCCGGACTCCAGACGATTCCCGGTCATCTATATGAGGCCGCCTCGATCGACGGTGCCGATGGGTGGCAACAATTCAAGAACGTGACCTGGCCGGGTCTGCGGTCGACGGCAGTTTTTGTGTTGATCACTATCACAATCGCGGCCTTTGGTTTGTTCGTTCAGATTGATGTTCTTACCCGAGGTGGGCCCCTCGATTCGACCCAGACGATGATCTTTCAGGCGGTTCAGCAAGGCTTCCGCCAGGGCAACATGGGATTGGGCAATGCCATCACGATTGTCTTCTTCTTCATGGTGCTTGCAATCGCGTTAATCCAGCGTTACCTGACGAGGGAGACAGACTGATGGTCGAGAAGGACACAGATTCCCCAGGGAAGAAGAAGGGGCTTCGTCGCGGAGGCATGGTCGGGAGTAGATGGGAGCCGGCAATCCTGAGCGGACGCTATATCGTGATGATTGTCCTGGCTCTGTTCTTTATGTTCCCAATCGTCCTTATGGTTATCGCCTCGTTGAAGCCAGAGCAGCAGCTACTGCGGGACATGTCCTCGGTGCGGGCCTTCTTGCCAGTGGGTGACTTGTCGTTCGATAACTACAAAGGAGTGTTCGACAGGGTCAATGCGGGACGCTTCATATTTAACTCCGTCTTTGTGACCTCGATGATCGTGGGCGTCGGTCTGTTCGTGAACTCGATGGCGGCGTTTGCTCTATCTCGGCTCAAGTGGAAAGGCGCTCCGGTCGTGCTGGCCGTCCTCATCGCGACCCTCATCATCCCGTTTGATGCCATCGTGATCCCGCTGCTGCTTCTTGTGTCGAAGCTGCCGCGGTTCGATTGGTCCGACATGGAGTTCGTCACGTCCTGGCAGTCGACCTACATCGTGCAGATCGTCCCGTTCACGGCGTCCGCGATATTTATCTTCTTCCTATATTCGTATTTCAGTACGCTCCCGAAGGAGTTAGATGAGGCAGCAAGGATCGATGGCGCATCGTGGTGGCAGGTCTACTGGCGGGTAATCATGCCGCTGTCCGGTCCGGCACTGGCGACCGTGGCGATCCTTTCGTTCCTAGCCGCATGGAATCAGTACCTCTGGCCGATATTGACGGTTCCTGATGGTGACCTTCGCCCTGTCATGACGGCCGTAGCGGCCTTCCAACAGCTTGACCCAGCGCGAGGCGAGATGATGGCCTACTTGACTCTGATCACCTTGCCGGTGCTTGCCTTCTTCCTTGCCCTTCAGCGAGCCTTCGTGGAATCCATCGCGTCGGCCGGAGTCAAGGGGTAGGTTGGCTTTCGAACTCAATGACCGATGGGTCTGGGATTTCTGGATAGCCAAGGAGAGAGGTGACTATCACCTGTTCTTTCTCCAAGCCCCGCGGTCGCTCGACGATCCCGATCTACGTCACCGCAACGCCACCGTTGGGCACGCTGTGTCCGCGGACCTCGTTAATTGGACAGAGGTGGGAATGGCTCTCGAACCGGGCGAAGCTGGCGAGTGGGACGATCTGGCGACGTGGACCGGTTCCGTTATTCGCGCTGGCGACCGGTGGTGGATGTTCTATACGGGCGCCTCGCATGGCGACGACGGTTTGGTGCAGCGAATTGGCGTCGCATACTCCGAGGATTTGGCCACGTGGACGAAGCACCCCCACAATCCGCTACTCGAGACCGACGACCGGTGGTATGAGACCCTTGATCTTGATGCCTGGCATGATCAGGCCTGGCGTGACCCGTGGGTATATCAGGTCGACGGCGGCTACGAGATGTTGATAACCGCCCGCTCCAGAAGCGGTCCCGCGTTTTCTCGGGGTGTGATAGGGCGTGCCACCTCCGCCGACCTCGTGTCCTGGACGGTTGGGCTGCCCTTAACTCGCCCTGCCGGCTTCGGTCATATGGAAGTTCCCCAACGAGCCAGCATCAACGAACGAGATGTCCTCTTGTTTTCTTGCGGGAGGGATCAACTCTCGTCCGATCGTCGGGCGATCTCCGGCCCCGATGATCGATGCTATTTCCTTGAGCTGAATGGCTCGGTCCCTTGTGATGCTTCCGGGGCAGTCGCTTTGGACACACCGGATATCTACTCGGCCCGCGCCGTCAAGAACCGTGAAGGCCAGTGGATGGTTCTCGGGTTCGAGTTGGACGATGGACGCGGTGGCTTCGCCGGTCGGATCTCAGACCCGATTCCACTCAAGCAGGCCGCCCCGGCGCTGTTCGACACCGTGGGGCGATATTTGGCTGAGCCGGTCTGATGATTGACCAACCGTCTGAGCAAGCCGCCACGGCCCGGCCAAAGTTTCACTTCACCGCTCCGGTTAACTGGCTAAACGACCCGAATGGGCTCGTGTTTCTGGACGGTGAGTATCACCTCTTTTACCAACACCACCCGTTTGAGAACATGTTTGGTCCACCGCACTGGGGCCACGCCTCCAGCCGCGATTTGGTCGTGTGGGAGCATCGGCCAATTGCACTTGCTCCCGATGATCTCGGGTGGATATTCTCCGGGTCGGCGGTCATCGACGTCGACAACACCGCCGGGTTTGGCGCTGGCGCGTTGGTGGCGGCGTTCACCCATCACCTTGAAGAAGGAGTGGAAAGCCAGAGTCTGGCGTTCTCGCTCGATGGAGGCCATACGTTCGCCAAGTACGCAGGGAACCCGGTGGTCAAACAGCCGGAGGGGGTGCCTGACTTCAGGGATCCCCGTATCTTGTGGTGGCACGGCGAAGCTACTGGCCATTGGGTGATGCTCCTCGCGGTCGGTGTCAGCGTCTGGGTCTATACCTCTAACGATCTGATCGACTGGGAATATGCCTCGACCTTCGATCCTGATCCCGGCTCGGCCAGGGTGTGGGAGTGTCCTGACCTGACACAACTGTCTGTTGCCAATACGGGTGAGCGCCGATGGGTCATGGCGGTGGGGGTGGATTCCGGCGACCTGCCCGCTCTGTACGGCACCCGATACTGGGTTGGCGACTTCGACGGACGCAAGTTCATTCAGGCGCACACAGCGGTTCATTGGGCTGACCACGGCGCCGACTTCTATGCGGCCCAGAGTTGGAACTCGGCCCCCGATGATCGCAAGGTTTGGATTGGGTGGATGAACAACTGGGGCTACGCCAGGGACACACCGACGGAAGGGTGGCGTGGCGCCATGACCGTGCCCCGAGAGCTGGGTTTGATCGACACCGCCGACGGCATACGACTGACGCAGCAACCCGTCGCGGAGCTGGAGGCTCACCGTGTGCCTTTGGTCGACTTCGAGGCGTTGAAGGCAACCGGGGATTCCAATCCCTTGGCCACCGTTCAAGGGTCGGCCCTCGACATTGTTGCCGCGATCGATCTACAGCGGTCCACCGCTAAGCGGCTGCGCCTGGCCGTGCGCACCGGTCCAGGGGAATCAACCGAGATTGTGCTCGACCTCGGGAGCCCTGCTCTATCGGTCGATCGGTTTCGCAGCGGGCGCCATCTCATCCACCGCAGCTACACGGGGCCTCGCCTGGCCGCTCTCGATCTGGCCGATCACATTTTGGATCTGCGGGTCCTGGTCGACACCACATCGGTGGAGGTCTTTGCCGGA
Source organism: uncultured Acidimicrobiia bacterium (assembly GCA_963847455.1). Taxonomy (GTDB): domain Bacteria; phylum Actinomycetota; class Acidimicrobiia; order Spongiisociales; family JAENVV01; genus JAENVV01. The sequence continues at coordinate 47,809 of CAWKAG010000058.1, read as the reverse complement.
GGCGGGATCGTGGCCATCACGGAACAGATTTTCCCGTCTCCGGACAGCACCGGTCTTGGGATTGAGACAGACGAGGGGACAGTGTTCTTCGAGTCGCTCCGGGTGTACGGGATAGAGACTCCGAGATGACGCGCTTGCGGGCGGATCGGCCCTCGCCGCCCACCGGTCACGGACTAGGTGGAATGTCACCAATGGCGGGCGGCTTTGTGGGTAGCCTTTTGATGCTCATTCCGGCCGGGCTCATCCTCGCCACGAGCCAAGCACAAAATTGCGACCGCTACTGGCATACCTGTTCGCCTGGCAGTGACGCCGCTTTCACGGCACAGATGATTGGTGGATTGCTCCTCATCACCGGGCCTTACGTCGGATACCGTATCGGCGCCCGTCTGGCCCCGCGACTCGTTTGGCAAACCGCTGTTGGGGTGGTGGTGGGGGCGATCCCCGGCATCATTGCGGTGCCCTGGGGCTGGTGGGCTCCTTATGCGGCGAGTCTCATGGTGGTTGGAGCCGTCATCGGCGGCGTCGTCGCCACGGGTCTGGTCGGCTCCCGCACTAGACGAGAGTCCAGCAAGCGCTAAACGACCAATTTCGGTTGAAGACGCGCCAAGTCTTTGTCGGCTCCGGGCCCAAAGTTCACCTCAACCCGTTCGGGTCAAGCCGGCGCGACGGTCGAGTTCCTTAAGAACCGGCCAGGCGCCCGCCTCGGTGTTCGAGAGCACGACACCGTCGACCCCTGGCCCGTCTGCTTCTCCCCAGTGCTTGAGCACACCGCTGACGCCGGCGTTGATACCTTCCTTCCACCACGTGTCTTGCCTGAACTCAAGCCCGAAGCCCTGCCCGGCGCCGTCATCCAAGATCAGCTGTGGGGTGAAGAACGCTTCGGTCAGTTCCGGCGTCAACAGCACGCCGCCGCGGAGTGCGTCGATAAAACGAATCAGGTCGCCGGCGGTGACATGCGCCCCGCCGTCGGGAGATCCGATCGGTGGGTATTTGAATATGTTCGACTCGAGCCGGCCGTCGGGCCGCGGGTCGAAGCCCTCCGCCACGTCTGGCTCGGGGTCCCGCTTGTCGAAGAAGCCCGAACGCACCATGTCGGGGGCCTTGAAGACGTGTTCGATGACGTACTCGCGAAACGAGGTCCCCGCCGCATGCTCGACTGCCAGACCGGCGAGGATGAAGGCGCAGTTGCAGTAGCGATAGCCTTCTCCCGGCGGGAAGTGTGGCGGATCGGCGGTGCACTGCGGCAAGAAGTCACGGGTCTTGGTAACTGAATAGTTCGGTTTGTCGATCCACAGATCCGCATAATCCTCGCCGGCTTCTTCATCGGCATCATCGGCGATCCCGCTCGTATGGGTGAGCAGGTGCCGTAACGTCACCGCCGGCGGAATCACTGTGTCCGTCAGGTCGACGTAGGCGTGGATCGAAGCATCGAGGTCGAGCACTTCCCGTCCGACGAGCTGGAGCACGGCAACGGCTGTAAACAACTTGGTGATCGAAGCCGTGTCGAAGCGGATGTCCATTGTGTTGGGAATTCCCCAGCGCGGTGAAGCCAATCCATACGCCCCGGTGAAGATCTCGTCGTCTCCACGCCTCAGCAACACGACGCCGGTGTAACCGGCATCGTGGAGGAACTCGTCCAAGCCGTCCATTTGGGTAGATCCAGCCATGCAACCCCTCCGGTCGTGTAACCCGGGAGGCTAGCGAAGCCAACCACGCCGACCGGGCCGGCGGCGAGAGCCGGAAAGGGCCGATCGAATGCCGGCAATCAGTACCCAGAACCGCCTGAGTGGCGAGGTTTGTGTCCTTGGCGGAGCGCGCTAAACCCGGGTGATGACCTGGCGCATGCGCCAGGAAGCGATGGCCATGAGAACGAGTGCGAACACGAGCATGACACCGAGTTGGGGGAGGATGTCGACCACGGTGGCGTCGCGACGTACGAGTTCGGCGAACGCCTCGTTTGCCCAGTAGTGCGGCGTAAAGCGGGCGATACGGATGAGGCTGTCGCTGAAGAGTTCGACCGGCAACATCGAGCCACCGAGCGCGGCGAGGCCGATTCCGGCGACGATCGCCACGCCGCCTGCCTGTTGATCGTTGCGGAAGACTGCTCCAAACAGCATGGCGGCACTCGCCCCAACTGCCGAGAAGGCGATCAGGGTGGCGGCGGCCCCAAGCGGGCTACCCCAGTTGACCTGGAAGATAAGGATCGTCGCCAACATGATGTAGAGACCCTGAACGAGCACGATCACGAAACGGCCCAACGCTTCGCCGGCCAGGATGGTTCGGATCGAGGTAGGTGTCCCGGCCATACGAGTGGTCATCCCGAGTTGGCGACTCTGGATGAGTGCTGCCGACCCGGTTAGTCCGGTCAAGAACATGAAGAGCACTAATTGACTGGATGCGCCGATATCGAATTGGCCGAGCGATGCCGGGAAGAGTGACTCACCGGCCACGATCGTCTCGACTGTCAGATCGGGGATGCTTGGTGCGACGACGGCAGCCGCACTTGCCGCCTCGGCCGGGTCGGCTCCCCTGCTGACCGCGAACCGGGTGGCCATGATCTGTTCTGCCGCGCCTGCCACGGCCTCGGACACCACAACCTGGAGCTGGGGGCCGACCCCGTCGGGCCGGGAAATGAATCCGACGCTTGCCGGATTACCCGCCGCGAGTTGCTCGTCCATGCCGGCCGGCACCGAGACGCCCGCCGAGAGGCGACCCCGCTCGACCGCAAGGAGAAGATCGTCCTCGGTTTCGTACTCGACGATCGTGACCGACTCCTCGGCAGCGAGGCGGGCGACGATGTCGTCGGCGATGGTCCCGCCGCCCGCTTGTCGACGCCCAGTTGGGGTGAGAAGTCCCCACCGAACTGTGCGCCTATCAGCAAGACGATCCCGATCGGAAGGACGAACACAAAGAAGACGGTCGATCGGTCGCGCAGGAATCGCAGCAGGTTGACCCGGGTAATAGCAAGAATCTTGCTCATAGCCTGCAGCGCCCTTCCGGCGATGACTAACCCGATCGAGCCAGCCACCAACGCGATGGCCAACAGTACGGCGACGGCCGGTAGGGCGGCGCCGATGCCGCCACCAGCGAGGTCACCCAGCCCCCGAATGAACCAGGCGTTCGGTGTGATGAGCGCCAGCTTGGCGAGGAACCCCTCCTGGGCGATCGGGACGAACGTGCCGCCCAGCATTCCGAGGGTGACGGCCACGATTGATTGAAGGTTGCCTGCCTGCTCGGGCGTCTTGGCGAACGAACCAACTGCCGTCATGAGTGCCACTACTGCAAGGACCGCGCCGATGATCAGCATGGCGACACCCAGCGGCGGTCCCCAATCGGCGCCCATGATCAGCGATGAGACAATCACGAGGACGGTCATGGAGGCCAGTCCTATAAGGATGCTTGCCAGGGACTTGCCGGCCACGATCGCTTGCCGGTTGATCGGAGCTGCCAGGAGGCGCGATAGCGTTCCTTCGCGACGTTCCTCGAGCATCGACGTTATGGACATTCCGGCGATGAAAAAGAGAAAGAAGATCGACAAGCCGGCGACGAAGTAGGCAGCTGAGTCGAGCTGGCGGGAGGCGGCTTCGACTGTCCCCACGGCGATAGCGGGAGCGGCCGTGCCCGCCTCGCCAGCCGCTGCGAACGCTTCTTGCGGGCTCAGAGACCCAGTCGCCAGGGCGGTCGCCACGGATAGATTGGCGGTGCGCACCCCGATGCCGAACTGTTCGCTGATCGATGAGGCAACCTGGGTGGTCGTTGGCGCATCGACATTCCCGACGACTTCGATGGCGGCGTCTGCGCCGCCGAGGACCGCATCCGACAGGCCTTCCGGCAAGATGAACGATGCTCCGACGGTTCCGTCGTCGGCCGCGCGGCGGGCAGCGTCGGCCGAGCCGAAGGTGGTTACGACGAGGAGTCCGTCGCTTGCGATCGAATCGATCACATCCTCGAAGGCGCTTGCGATGGGTCCTTGATCGACGTTGGCGATGCCCACCTCAAACGTGATGGTTTCGCCGACGTCGCTGATGCCGCCGCCGAAGACGAGATTGAAGATGAACGCCAGCGCCAGCGGCGCTGCCAGACCGATGATGTAGATGGACCGGTCCCGTGCTCTTAGGGAGAGGTCGTTCTTGGCGATGGTCCATGCATGTCGCATGTCAGTCTCGGAGCGCCTTGCCGGTGAGGTGGAGGAATACCGCTTCCAAATCGGGTTCCTCTACGGACACGGAAGTGACGCCGGCGTGCTGGCTTCCGAGGACTCGCATGGCTTCTGGCAGGACCGCCCCGGCATCTGCGACCAGCATCTCGAGTGTTCCATCCGCTGGTGATACCGAATGCACGCCGCTGAGGCGCCGCAGTTCGTCGAGGGCTGGTTCGTGAACACCGGTGGCGGTAATGCGGATCAGATCCTGCTGCCCGACCAGCTCGACGAGTTGGCGGCGGGTGCCTTCAGCTTTGATCTCGCCCTGGTCGATGATCCCTACCCGGTCGCAGAGGCGTTCGGCTTCCTCCATGTAATGGGTCGTGTACAGGACGGCCATGCCCTCGCTCGATAGGTGTTCAACGGACTCGAGGATGGCGTTGCGCGACTGCGGGTCGACGCCAACAGTTGGTTCGTCGAGGACTAATAGTTTGGGCCGATGGAGTAGGCCGATACCGATATTGAGGCGGCGTTTCATTCCTCCCGAGTACTCAGAAGCACGGTCGTTGGCGCGATCGGCCAGTCCCACGACTTCCAGGACTTCGTCAACTCGCTTGACGAGTTCGGTCTTTGGCATCGAATACAACTGTCCGAAAAAGCGCAAGTTCTCTCGCGCCGTTAGGTCGGGATAAATCGCCAGGTCCTGAGGGACAAGACCGATTTCTTGTTTCGGACCGAGTGAGGTGGTCGTCATCGACTGGCCGTCGAGAAGGACCTCGCCCCCATCGCGTTGCAGTAGTCCGCTCACCATGGAAATCGAAGTGGTTTTGCCAGCCCCGTTGGGTCCGAGCAGGCCATAGGTTTCACCAAGGCCGATGTGAAATGACACGCCTCGAACGGCGTGAATGTTTCCAAACGACTTCTTGAGCCCGGTTGCCTCCAGCACGCGCGTGTCGGTCATGCGGCCTCCTCTCCAAGACGGCTTCTAAGTATGGCCGAAGTCTGTGGTTGTTGTCGTCGAACGGGGCGGACAAGGCGAGAAGTTGACAGGATCTCGACCATACTGGTCGCTTGTTTACGCCAACCCGTCTTGCCTATGCCGTCCGGCCCAATGCTCCCCTGTCAGTGGTGGCGGCGGCCGTGGCCCTGGCTGCGATGTTTGCCGCAACACCATTCCTCATCCCGGAGATCGCCGAGCGCTATGCAGTCTCGGAGGGTTCGGCCGGCCTCATATCCGTAGCCCAGGTGTCGGCCTTTGCCGTCTTCAGTTTTGTACTTCCGAAGTTTCGGTCGCCGTCCGGTCGACTGCTGCGGATCGCCGCAGTCGTGTTCCTGCTCGCCAACCTCGCCTCCGTGTTCATGTCCATCTTCTGGATGTTGATTGGCTTGCGCTTGATCGCCGGGGCGGCCGCCGGGACCATCACGTGGATCGTGTGGGCCGAAGCGATGGGGGATCGACGGTCTCTGGCTTCCATCTCAGCCGCTGGTCCGATGACCGCCTTCATAGGGTCGCCGATCCTGGCGTTCTTTGCGGATCGTGGCGACCAATGGGTCTATGGGCTTCCTGACGGTCATTGCCATTCCGGCGGTGATCATGAAAGTCGGGGAGATCCGCACCCCGGCGCGCGCCGGGCGGGTGAGCCGATCCCGGTCGAATCCGGTGCTGCTGTTCAGCCTCTTGCTGTTGTCTTTGGCCGGTTCGAGTCTGTTCATCTTCACGGCCACCGCCGCTGAAACTCTGCTCGACATGTCGCCGCGAGCGATCTCGTTCGGGTACAGCTTCAACGCTCTCGCCGGATTGATCGGCGCCCGGTTGGCGACCCGCCACAAGCGTCCGGGCTGGTGGATGGCGACTACCGGTCCGGCGGCGTTCCTCACGATTCTGGGCGGATCAGCCGTGTGGTATTTCGTAGGCATGATCTGGTGGGGGTTCGCGTTCTGGATGGCGGTCCCAGGGGTGATGGTGATGCTGTCTGAACGGTCGCTCGATCCATCGGAGCGAGCTGGTGACGCCCAGGCATATATGGCGGTCGGACGCTCGTTTGGCCCACTCGTCGGAGGTGGCTTCGCAGATGCCGGGGCATACGCGTCGCTGGCGATGGTGGCCGGAGCCGGCTTGGTCGTCTCAGGAGTCACCGTGATCGGCGTCCAGGAAGGACGCCACCGACTCCCACCCACGCCGTTGTAGCGATGGTGCCTCCGAAGATCGGCAGAATCGTTGCCGGCGAACGGTCTCTCTAAAGTCTTGGAATCTCACCTGGAGGTCAGCGCATCGGGGTCGAACCCACAGTGATTGAAGAGACCGGGGACGGGTTCGAGGCCGGCCGGATTGCCACCATCGCGAGTGGGCATGCCGTGCACGACACTTTCACCGCCTTTCTCCCGCCCCTCCTGCCTCGATTCATAGAAACCATGGCGTTGTCGAATACGGCGGCGGGGACGCTGACGGCGGCCATCCAATTGCCGTCGTTGCTCCAGGCCTTTATCGGGCATCTGGCTGACCGTAAGGCTTTGCGTTGGATCGTGGTGGCGGCACCTGGTGTGACGGCGACGGCGATGAGCCTGCTGGGTTGGGCACCCGGCTACCCGGTCCTGGTCCTGCTCTTGCTGGTCGCGGGCGTGAGTGTCGCAGCCTTTCATGCGACAGCACCAGTTGCGATTGGCTATCTATCTGGCCACCGGTTGGGTCGTGGCATGGGGTATTGGATGGTGGGCGGCGAGCTCGGTCGCACGCTCGGTCCGCTGGTGGTGGTGAGCGCTCTGGCCGTGATGTCGCTGCGGTCGATGGCTTTCCTGGCGTTGGCGGGCATTGCGACGTCCGTGGTCCTCCACTTCCGTCTGCGTGACGTGCCGTTGCGAAGCCGCGGTGATACCGAGCCAGTCCATTGGCGAACTGCGGTTCGGGCAATGCGCGGCGTGATGCTCGTACTTGCAGCTCTGGTGGCGCTACGCAGCATGATGATGATGGCGGCGACGATTTTTCTGCCGGTATTCCTCACCGAGGAGGGCAGCAGCCTGTGGGTCGCCGGCGCGGCGCTTTCCATCGTGGAGGCTGCTGGAGTGGTCGGAGCCTTCTCGGGCGGCTGGATCAGTGATCGAGTCGGGCGGCGCGCAGTGCTGGCCTTCAGTCATGTCGCTGCCCCCATTTCGCTTCTCCTGTTCTTGGCGGCCGATGGTTGGGTCAGAATCGCCTTGCTCCCGATCGTTGGCCTGACTCTGCTGGCGATTACCCCGGCGCTGATGGCGCTGGTTCAGGAACAATTCCCCGATAGCAGAGCACTTGCCAATGGGGTCTACCTGTCGATCAACTTCGCAATCCGGTCGATTGCTGCGGTCGCCTTTGGTGCGGTCGGCGACGCCTTTGGTTTATCGACGGCGATGCTGATTGGAGCCATTGCGATGTTCGCGGGGCTCCCGCTGATCTGGATGCTTCCCCGGGACCGATGATCCCATCTGGTGGGTTCGCCTAGGAGACCAGAACGTCGTGTTGGGCGATGGTATCGGAAGGGAAGCAGACCAGTGAATGGCCGTGTTCGTCCTCGTTGACCGTATATACCGTGACTGAATCCTGGCCCCAGAGCACAACTTCGCCTACATAGGTTTGAAATAGATCGCCATCTCTGACGATGAATCGATGAGTCATGGCCCTATCCCCGCAATCTGTCGTCTACTGATGTATCGACAGTGTCGGGCGGTGAACTGGAGGTTCATTCGTTTCAAGCGCTAGATGACTAGTCATTTGCCCGAACGGAGCCGATGCCCCACAGAAAGTGGCGTCGCCAGCTCTCTTGGAAGGATTCCTGGCATATTTCGGTCCTTACATGTGTCTAGTAGTCATCGGTCGGGTGCATAGAAATCCCCTGTCGACCCTTTCCCTCGCTCTCAGTGGTTGGTAGGGTCGAAAAGGCCATCGGTGGTGCTTCACTGGGGGTAGGGCTTAATGAAGGGGAAATTTAATGGCTGATCGGGCAATTTGGACGCGCGTCCATTCGGTACTACTCGTTTTTCTCATGGTGGCAACTCTCCTGGCCGCCCCACCGCCCGAAATCGCTCGCGCCGCCGTCTTGCAGGTGGATCAAGCGGACGAGGGTTGCAGCGATTCTGAAGGGGCACCGTATTGCACCATTCAGGCAGCAATCGACGCTGCGTCCACGGGGGACACCATCAGTGTCGCTCCCGGCACCTACCTCGAGGTAATCACAATTGGTGACGGCCTCACCTTGATTGGGACGGGCGCGCTCGCCGTCCAGCGTGGTGGTCGATGCACAAGGACTAGACCGCGCCGTGACCCTTACCGCCGGCGACGCCACCTTCGAGAACCTCACCATTACCGGCGGGTCGAGTACCAACCAGGGTGGCGGCATTCACGTGGATGGAGGCGGACACGACGTTATCCTCACCAATGTCATTGTCGACGGCAACGAAGCAGCAGACGACGGCGGGGGTATCTGGATCGATTCTGGGAACACCCTGACCATCGTCAACTCCACGCTTTCCAACAACGTTGCACTTGGTTGGGGCGGGGCCATTTATAGCAATGGCGCTGACGTCACCGTCATCGAATCGACCATCTCTGGCAACTCGAGCACTTCCGGCGGTGGTATTGCAAGCAACGGCGGCACTATGGACCTCAGCGGCGGCGACGTCGCCAATAACACCGCCAACAGTGGGGCGTTGTTCTGGGACTTCGAGAACGCGACAGCCGTAGGTCCTGTCACAACCGCAACTGGCCTGTCTACAGGGTCAGTAACTGGATTTGTCTCTCAAACGGGCGGCGGCAGCAACCCGGTCGAAGGCGCCGAGAACTTCGGAGCGGCGGGCAAGGTCCACTTGACCCGGTTTATGAGTGAGACCGGCAACTACCCATATATGGAGTTCATATCAACCGGGCCAGTCCAACTTGAAGACGTGACCTTCCAGCACTTCCACAATCACAATCTGACCTATCCCACCAACCCGGATTATGACGTGCAACTGCAGCTGTTCGAGGGCGAGGGTTGGAGCGATATCGGCTCACCGTTGAATCTCAGCGACGCCAACTACGGTGAGACCAGTACGATCGGCTTGACCAGCGTGCAGACGTTGGCGGCTGGCACCCACCGGATTCGGTGGGTGCCCAGGGGTCTCGCGTACGGCACAGACACGGACACGGAGTACTTCGCCCTCAACGACCTGACGCTGAACTTCGCTCCGGCCGACGGTGGCGGCATCCTGGCAAATGACACCAACGTTTCAGTTTCAGGAACCACTCTCTCTACCAACACCGCATCCAACGGCGGCGCTATCGCCGCTATCGATGGAGCCACCCTTACGGTTGATGCCGGATCGGTGGTCGATGCCAATGTCGCCGATGCTTCTGGCGGTGGCGTGTGGGTCGCTGACTGCGGTGAATGTGGCCCGACCTCGGCGATGATCAGTGACTCTACGATTTCGAATAATGGATCGCAAGAAGGTGGCGGTATCGGTGTTGAGGGCAGTGCGACTCTCACCGTCGTCGATTCGACCATTCAATCCAACTCGTCGGTTGGTGGCGCTGGCATTAAGATCGAAGACGGTAGCGCGCTGCTTCAAGGCGTCCACTTGCTCTCGAATACTGCAACTGGACTCGGCGGCGGCCTGTATGCACGGTTCGCACCGGTGACCATCGAGAGTTCGCAGTCACGGCCGAGCCTGATCGACTTGAACGCCGCGGCTCAGGGTGGCGGCATACTGATGTTCAGTGATGATCTGATCGTCACGGGTGCGACGGTAAGCAATAACACGGGCGGTTCGGGCGGTGGATTCAATGTTGCGGCGTGCGTCGAATGCTCGGCCTCAGCCACCATTACCGATACGATCATTACTAGCAATACCGCAAACATCGGGGCGGGTCTGCGGATTCAGAGTTGGGTCGATCTGACACTCGACGCCTCCACGGTCGATGGAAACATTTCCACGGGCGACGGCGCTGGCCTGAACACGTTCGGCACCGCCACGATCACCAATTCGGTCTTCTCCAACAACGACGCAGGTGGCGACGGCGGCGGAATTTACTCGACGTCGGATCTCACCATCGAGTCATCCGATCTGGTGGGTAACGAAGCCGCTTCTTCGGGCGGCGCCGTGTACTGGCTCGACTACGGCTACGACGCCTTGTTCGACGAAGTCACAGTCGATGGCAACACTGCCAACACTGGCGGCGGGCTCTATCTCGAAGGAGGCGGCGAGTCGTATGAGATCGTGGCGTCCACCATCTCCAATAATGTCGCCACCGGGACGGGCTGGGCGGCATCCGGCGGCATCTACAGCGGCACGACTGGCCTGATCGAGAACTCCACGATTTCAGGCAACTCCGCACCCAATGGCGGCACCGGCGGAATCTTCTCCGGCTGGACCGTCGACCTCAACCATGTGACGATCACCAATAATACGGACTCGCTGGCTGCCGGCGGGCTGGTCACGGACGAAAGTCAGTTCCGCATGGGGAACAGCATCGTCGCCAACAACACGTCAGCGACCGGCGATCCCGACTGCTCGGCGTCGATCATCTCGTTGGGTCGGAACGTCGTCGGCATCGACGATTACGGATGCGCCACCTGGCTCACCAACGATCTCGTCGGAGACGGCGACACGATTGAGGGAATCGGCCCGGTGGATCCGGGACTCCTGCCCTTGGGTAACTACGGAGGCCCAACCGAGACCCACGCTCTCGAGCCGTCGAGTCCGGCACGCGACCGGGCGTTCCCACCAGGCGGTTACACCAACTTCAATCCTGGTGCCAACATCCTGACGAACGGCTCGGCAAGCTTGGACGCCAATCGTCTCCGGCTGACCAGTGGCGGTGGTCAAGCGGGGACCGGGTTCTGGCGTCAACCGATCCTGCTCGACGGAAACGGTTTTGCCACGACGTTCGACTTCCAGATATCGGCACCGTACGCAGGGTTGCGGCGACGAATCCAGTGGCGATGGACTCACCTTCGTCATTGCCCCCAGTCCCGACCGCGCTCGGTGCTGGCGGCGGCCAGATCGGCATCGGTGACCTCGTTGATACGGTAGTCGTCGAGTTTGACACGTTCTCGTTCCAGGCTGGAGGTTTCCCGAACTCCGATCCTGACACCTCCGGTACCGGAATCGACCACGTCGGCATTGACATCGACGGCAACATGCAATCCTCGCTGGTCTACGATCAGTTCAACGGTCATTTCGACGATGGCCGGTTTGGACCGCCACCATCACCTATGACGGCACCACAAACCTGCTGGACGTCTCCGTTACGAACGGAACGGTCGTCGCCACCACTTCCGCAACAGTCGATATCGCCGATATCGTGGGTAACGGTGACCCGTACGATCCCGTCTATTTCGGTTTTTCCTCGGGCACGGGTGCGGCATCTGCGGTACACGAGATCATCAATTGGTCCGGAGCGATCGAGGGTCAGTGCCCCGCAACCGATCAACGTGGAGAACCTCGTCCGATCGGGTCGGCGTGCGACTCAGGCGCATTTGAGCTTCAAACCACAACGATCCCGACCGAGCTGACGGTCGAGATCGATCAGCTGGCCGCTCCGAGCGAATCATCCGTGATCCCGATCACCGACCTTAATGTCGGGACATTCTTCGGAGCGACCGACGGACCGTCCTCGACGCAGCTCGGTGCGATCCAGCTCGGTGCCATCCAGCTTGGTGCGATTCAGTTGGGTGCCATCGGGCTTGGCCGACGCCGCCGGTCACATGACCATCGGGTCGATAATCGATGCTGCCAACGAGATCACCGCAGCGGCGTCGCCGACTGTCATACCAACCATCCTCGATGAAGTCACACTCGTCGACGTGCCGATGGTCGGCGGTTGGGAACCGATCCTGGCCGGTACGTCCCTTGCCGGTCGGCCGTCGTACACTGTCACGCTCCAGCAGGTGATCGACGAGGTCGTCAACCTGAACCTACTGCGAGATCTGCGCATCGCCGAGTCGGGGGTTACCGCCAGCCAGCTCGGGGCCATCCAACTTGGTGCGATCCAGCTTGGCGCAATTCAGTTGGGAGCGATTCAGCTCGGGGCAATTCAGCTGGGTGCGATCGGCGATCAGCTCGCCGCTTTGTGTGCGGGCGACCTCGATTGCGGTGCTCTTGGCATCAACCCCTCGAACAGCAACAGCTTCGACGACTACAGCGTCATGGCGTTGACCCTGATGGGGGTCGATCTCGACTTCGCTCAGCTCGGAGCGATCCAGCTCGGTGCGATCGACCCATCGGGAACGCAGCTAGGTGCCATTCAGCTCGGTGCGATCCAGCTCGGTGCTATCCAGCTTGGGGCAATCGGTGCCAATGAGGCAACGATCGGGAACACGCAGCTCGGGGCGATTCAGCTTGGCGCGATTCAGTTGGGTGCCATCCAGCTTGGGGCCATCAACAAGGCCAACCTGGTCGCCGATTTTTGTGCAAGCGGTTTGGACTGTTCTGAACTTGGGCTCGATCCAGCTGGTCCGTTCGTTGGCGATGAACTCGACGGCTACAGCCTCCTGGCTCTCGGAGCTATGGGTGCCGACTTGCTGAGCACCCAGCTTGGCGCGATTCAGCTCGGCGCTATCCAGCTGGGGGCTATCGGCGACCTCGAAAGCACCCAGCTCGGGGCGATTCAGCTGGGTGCGATTCAGCTCGGTGCGATCGATCCGGCTAGCACGCAACTGGGGGCGATTCAGCTTGGCGCCATTGGCCCCAGTTCAACTCAGCTCGGAGCCATTCAGCTCGGCGCGATCGATTTCAACAATCCGGTTTTCGCGCAGCTTGGTGCCATTCAACTGGGTGCGATTCAGCTAGGAGCCATTCCGACGAGTACTCAGCTAGGGGCAATTCAGCTGGGAGCGATTCAGCTGGGAGCGATCGCCAACCCGTCGGCCATCATCAGTTGTGGATCGCTCGCAGGGGGATGCTCAGGCAATGGGTTGTTAACGCTGTTCGAACTCCAGCAGCTCGGACTCATTCTCCCCACCGCCACGCTGGGGGATCTGGCTGGGGCGATAGGTGACATACCGTTGTCTGACCTCGCTGAAGCCGGACTAGATATTGTTGCCCTCGTCGGTACAGCGACCCTGCTGGATCTGTTGCCCGAGACCACGATCGCCGAGCTTCCCCCGGAGTTGACGCTTGGCCAATTGGCCGAACTGTGGGTTGGAATGCCGGTCTTTGAGCTGCTTCTTGCTCTGCTCAACCCGGGCGAACTGGGCTGGGAAGATGTCGATCCAGCCGTGCTCGCTGCGCAGCACCCCGCGGTGACGGGATGGTCGGTAGACTTCACCATGGCAGGCGAACCTGGCCTGGTCCCCGGAGCTGAATTCGCCTTTACTGCTGAAGCGAGCGTGAACCTCCCAGCGGGCATGGCCTACGTTCCCGGCTCCGCCCGGATAAGTGTTGAAGGTGCGTCCGCCGTTCCGCTGAGCGACCCTGAAGAAGATGGCAATACGCTTCAATGGATCGTTGACGGGCTTGAGCTGAACTCGAGCCGGGTCATCCTCTTCGACCTGGGAACATCGTTCACTGCCGATACGACGACTCCTGTAGCAACGACGGTCAACACCCTTGGCTACACAGCGACGGATACGGCGCCGACGATTGTCCTCGATGTGGAACCCAATGACACCTTCGGCACGGCCACTGCGGTGTCCGGCGATGTGGTTGTACTCGGGCGGATTGGGACCGAAGACGATGTGGATATGTTCAAACTCAATGTTCCGCCAGGTGCGACCATCGAGGCCTACCTGAACCCTGGAGGGGTTGACCTGGATCTCGTGCTGTTTGAACCGGGTCAGACCTCGGACGGAGAATTGCGTGGCCCGGCAGAGCGCATCGTGGATGGCTCGCTCGACCCGACGATCGGGATCGACCCGGTGGAACAGGATCAAGAGAGCCTGGCGGATATCGCCAATACCGATATCGCGCCAGTCTTCAAGGCGTCGCTGCATCGGTCGACGGCCAACGAGGCCATTGTTACCCCGCCCCTGCGCGAAGGTGGCGACTTCTTCTTGCAGATCTCCGGATACAACGGAGCAACGCCTGAATCGGTGTATGTCAGCCGCATTCGTGTAATCGATGCCCCTGTCGCAAGTGCCTGCGCCCCGCGCGTCTTGGCCAACGCCGGTGACGGCTTGGCAGGGTCGCTACCGACCGACCTGGCTGGCGTCGAAACCTTGTACCTGATGAACACGGAACTGTTCGGTGACACTTTCGGTTCTGCGGCGACCACCAACGTGTTAAATGCGATTGACGCCGTCAACAACTCCGGATTCGCTCCAGCCGGTGTAGTCGTACCAGTGGAAGGCAATCCGGCCGTAGCTGCCGCCTACACCACCTGGCTCGGCGCCAGCGGAAACTGCAGTGTCGATGCCGCAAACGCGGTCGCTACGGCAATTGGAGAACTGGTTGACAGCTACCGGGCGTCCAATCCAGACATAGCCAATATTGTCATCGTGGGCGGAGATGACCAGATTCCCTTCTTCCGAGTCAAGGACCAGGGCATCGTCGCCAACGAGCGTGAGTATCGCTCGACGTTCACCGGCAACAACCCGCTCGTGGCAGCGCTTGGCGACGGCACGGTTCTCACCGACGCTCCGTACTCGGACCCGAACCCGCTATACGTGCCGCAAGGCGACCGCGAAGTGTTCATCCCGCAACTGCCCACCGGGCGCCTGGTCGATCAGCCTGCGGAAATCCTGGCGTCATTGGCACAGTTTGTGGCTTCGAATGGCGAACTGGAAACCGTCGTCTCGACCACGGATCCTGCCCCAGCAGCACAGGTACTCGGCTACGACTTCCTTTCGGACTCGTCGGCAACGATCGCAGCTTCGCTCACGAGCCAGGGATTCGCAGTCACCTCGACCGTCAGCGAAACCTGGGACAAGCTTGTGCTGAAGGGTGCGATGGACTCTCCATCGGCGATCGTCAACGCCAACGCTCACTTCGATCACACGGCCGCTTTGCCAGCCGCCGGCAACCTGACCAACACGTTCACGAACCTCTATCAACTGGCCGACCTTCAGCCGCCGTCGTCAGGCGCCTATGAAGGGAAGATCATCTTCTCGATGGGCTGCCATGCTGGGACGAACGCTCCCGACTCGTATTTGGCGGCGGGCGACCCGGTAACTGAGTGGGCTCAAGAGCTGCTGCTGCGTGAAGCCGTGTTCGTCGGCAATACCGGCTTTGGATACGGTGACAGCGACTTCGAGGCGTACTCGGAGGAGCTGATGTCGCTCTTCGCTCAGAAGATCGAAACAAGTAACACGGTTGGCGAGGCCTTCGTAGCGGCTCAGCAGACGATGGCCGGCAAGACGCCCAAGTGGAGCCCGTATCACGACAAGTCGCAGATGGAAGCGACGTTGTACGGCTTGCCGTTCTACCGACTCCATGAGAGTCTGATCAGCGCACCAGTGAATCCGACAGTCTCAACGGCTCCCGACGGAACCGGGCTCGAGTCGGCAGCTGTGAGCGCTTCGGCCGCCATCACTCAGATCGCAGCGACCGACGGTGACTACCTGGTCGCAGATGATGTCCTGGCGGTTCCGTTCCGCCCGGTTCAGCCGCTCGAGCTCATCAACGTCACGCCCACAACCGCTAGTTTGCGGGCAGCGGGGGCAATCATCGAAGGCGGTACGTCTTCGGATCTCCCCAACTTTGATGTGCTCTATGCACGCCCGATTCTCTACAACGAATTGGCCGAACCCGAGACCGAGACCACCGGTGCTTTCCCGAACGCTTTGCAGGCGATCACGAGCTTCGAGAACCCGGGAGGAACTGTTGATCAGTTGCTATTGGCAAGAGGCCGGTATTTCCCGAGCACCAGCACTCAACAACGCTGGGATGCGATGGACCTCACGGTCTACTACGTTCCAGATTCCGTGGCCGATGTCACGCCACCCACGATTAGTCGGGTGTCGGCCGTCGAAATCACCGCCGGACAGGTGAACTTCGAAGTCGAAGCCGAAGATGATTCCGGCGTTTTGCGGGTGGTTGTCCTGTATAAGCAGGCTGGAACCACGGGTGCCTGGACGAAGCTTGAGCTCGGGTCGACCAGTGGTCCGTGGACCGGCAACGTGTCCGGTTTGACCGCCGCCGAGAACGTCGACTTCTTCGTCCAGGTGTTGGGCGGAGATGGGCAGGTTGTCGTATCGACCGACAAGGCCGAAATGCACCAGGTCTTGCCTCCTGGGCCTCCCACAATCCAGGTAAGCGGAGTCCTTGGCAACAACGGCATCTACAAATCTCCGGCGCAAGTCGCTCTAGCCGGCCCCGCCAACGCACCAGGTGCGGCCCTCGAATACTCGATCGACTCTGGTCCGTTCAGCGGGTACACCGGTCCGTTCGAATTGGCGGACGGCACCCACACCGTTCGGGCCCAACCGACGATCCCGTCGGCGTCGCTGACAACCAAGACGGTCGTGGTGGACTCAATGGCGCCGACAGTCTCTGTTGAGAATCCAATCGCCCCAGGCGTCAAACTCGAACTCAATTCGGTGGTACCGCTTCAGTATTTCTGCGCCGACACCGGTGGAACAGGGATCGCCAAGTGCAAGGGCACCGTTGGAAATGGGGCGCCACTGCCGACCGACTCTGTCGGGCTTCATGTAGCCCAGGTGACGGCCACCGACAAGGCTGGCAACACGACAGTCACACTCGTCCCATACGAGGTCGTTCCTGAGGGACCAATGACGCTGACGGCCGACCAGTCGATCGTACCGGTCGATACGACCGTCACCTTCACGGCTACGTATTCGGATACAGGTGGCCCGCACTCGGTTGAGTGGGATTTTGATGGTGATGGCCTGTTCGGTGACCTTCCGGTTACGTCGACCTCCTCGACGAGTGGTGACGATGAAGTAACCGAAGCGACCTTCCTTTATGGCTCAACGGGTGTCTACCCCGTATCAGTCCGCGTGACCCACGGGATAGGGGGTTACGTCCAAACCGAGGTCCTTCGCTACATCGTCGTCTACGACCCGGCCGAAGGCTTCGTAACCGGTGGAGGCTGGTTCAACTCACCGATCGGGGCGTACACGCCGGGCGACAACGAGGATCCCGCGATCGTGGGCAAGGCGCACTTCGGGTTCGTGTCCAAGTACAAGAAGGGCTCGTCGGTCCCAACCGGGAACACGTCGTTCGAACTGAAAGCCGGCGACCTCGACTTCGAGTCGACGTCATATGAGTGGATGGTCATCTCCGGCAAGAAGGCTCAGTACAAGGGACTTGGTGTTGTGGAAGGCTACGAGGGTGTATTTCAGTTCCGTCTCACTGCGATGGATGCGGACGTCAACCCGAACGACAACTTCGACAAGGACACCTTCCGAATCGAGATCTGGCAGTCCGGAAACGGGCCGAAATTCGTGCTCTACGACAACGGTTTGGGAGCCGACCCGTCCGGTGATGAGGGAACCACCGAACTGGGCGGTGGCTCCATCAAGATCCACTCGGGCAAGAAGAAGTAGTCCTAAAGAACCTGTGCGAGACCGGTCGGCCGCCTCCGACCGGTCTCGCCTAGGACTATTCCGGCCTGCGCCGTGTCAGCAGGTCCGGAACACGGGACGGGCCCGGATGCCGAGCTGCTCGGCCAGTTCCTGGAGCCGGACGTTTTCTTCGCCAAATAGCCGAGCGTCCACTTCGACGACGCCATAACGAAGGTGGAGTGCGCCGACGGTGTCGGCCCACTCCCGGGCCGTCTCGAACGTTTCGCGGGTGTTGCCCGACCCGTCTGAATTGAACATGGCGTAACACTGCAATGTATGTAGCCGGGTGCGCAGGGTGGGATCGTCAATGCCCACTTCGATCGCCTTGTTGATGATCTCGCAGGCTCCGTCGATGTCGCCTGAGATCAGCAAGACTTCGATGCGCGCCAGAGCGACGTCATTGCGGTATTGCTTGGCGTTGGCTTCCTCGGCAACCACCTGCGCACGGTCAAGCATGGTGTTCGCATCGTCAACGCGCCCCAGCCTGGAGTGGAGCCGGCCGAGTGCGATCCGCGTAACGGCCTCACCAACCTTGTGGCCGGCCCCCCGGAAGGCGGCAAGGGTCTCTTCCAGCAGCGGCTGACCCTCATCGAACCGGCCCTGTTCCAAGTACAGCTCGCCCAGGTTGTAACCGGCCAGCGCCCGGCTCAGCAGATCACCGAGTTCCTGGGTCGCCTCTCGATTACGGACATGGTATTCCTCGCATGCATCCCAGTTGCCCTGGTAAAAAGCGTGATAACCGAGGTTGTTGAGCGCCTTGGAAACGCCTGCCTTGTCGTCGAGTCCCTCGTAAATGTAAAGCGCTTGTTTCGCTTGTTCTTCGGCATCCGGCAGACCAGCGTCGGCCGAAGCCAGCGCCATGATGTGATAAGCCCGGGCGCGTTGTTTGGGAAACCCTTCGGCACCGGCCTCGTCGAGCACCTTGTCGCACCATTCGGCTGCCTGGGCGGGGTGGCCGGTGCGAATTTCCAAGCCGGCGATGCCAAGCATCGCTTCGAGGCGGTCGACAGTCGGAGTCCCCTGCAGGGCCAGAATCGTGTCGAATCGCTCTTTGGCCCGGTCGGGAAACCCGAGCCGAATGTCAACAAGGCCCTGTTTGTGAGAAAGCCGGTTCATCGTTTCGTGGTCGTCGGTCAACTCCGTTGCGCGTTCGTACGCCGACTCGGCTTCGGGGAACATGCCGGCCCGCTCGTGGGCATCGCCGAGCTGCTCGTAGGCTTCGGGCAGTTCGTCAGGCGGGGAAGCCATCGATTCGGCCGCCTCGATCGCCCGGCGCCAGAATCGACTAGCCACCACCAGGGCGAAGGCGTGCTCGGCCCGTTCGGCGGCCATCCGGGAGTAATTCCAGGACCGATCCCAATCGTGGGCAAGGTGATAGTGATACGAGAGATCGTCGACGAAACGCTCTGGACGCCGCCGGGCTCGTTTCTCGATGGCATTGCCGACCAGTTCATGGATTTCTTGTCGGCGACGCTGAGGCAACATACCGTAGGCGACATCACGGGTCAGGGGATCGAGGAAGCGGATCTTTCCGATGACCGACGTATCGATGAATCCGGCTAGCCGGTTCCAGGACTCTGAGTCTTCGATGGCCGAGGCGATTTCGGGAAGGAGAGAAGCGAGCAGGTCGATCCGTGCTTCGGTCCCGAAGACGGCGGCGTACATGAGGAGCTGCTTGTCGCGGGGGTCGAGTCGGTCGAGTTTTGATAGCGCGGCCGCTTCGATCGATTCGGGAACGGCGCCGCCTTCGACTGCGCTGAGCGTAAGTTCGCTCAGCATGTAGGGGTTTCCCTTGCCTCGTTCGACGATGAGGGCGATCGAGGACGCCGGTAGCGCTTTGTCGCCCAACACCCAGCGGACGAAGCCCTGGGCGGTTGGCGCATCGAACGGGTCGATCGTGACAACGGTGGCGTCTGAGCCCCATTCTGGATCGGTAAGGGAAGTGACGATGAGCGACCAGGGCCGGTCTTGGATCTGACTTACCAGTTCGTGCACAAAGGCTCGGGACGGCTGATCGGCTTGATCGAGATCCTCGATGAGGATGACCGTCGGGTCCTCGCCGGCGGCGGCCAATACGAGTTCGGCGGACACTCGAGCGATCCGAGCTGCGACGAACTCGGAGCCGAGGGTGGCGGTGGTTTCGGTGTCGGGTAGATCGATGGACCAGTTGCGAGCGAGCAGAGGCAGCCATTCGGCGAGTTCGGGTTTGTGGCCTTCCACCGCCGCCGTCAGCTGGGCAAGCGTGGATTCTCCATGTTCGATGTTCAGCAGAGCGGCCATGAGACTTCGGTTGGCGCTGTGCGGTTGGCTGGCCCCGATTGCTACGGTGATGCGGCGGATATCCGGGTCGAGCTTTTCCATGGCAGCCTTGGCCAGGTGACCCTTTCCGATTCCGTCGGCGGCGACGAGGGCTATCACCGTCCCGGAACCGGTGACTCCATCGCGTATCAGTCGGGTGATGCTGCGCAGCTCAACGTCGCGCCCGAAAAGGGGGATTGCGGCGGCCGTCGAGTCGGTCGTCTCCGCCGACAATATCTCAAACGGTGCAATGTCCTTCGATTTGCCCTTCAGTGAAATCGGGTCGAGCCGATTGGTGTCGAAGGCACCGCGGCTTCGTTCGAGGGCGGCCTCGGTGATGAGGACCTGGCCACCGTGAGCAGCGGCAGCCAGACGGGCCGACAGGTTGACCGTGTCGCCCATGACGGTAAAGACTCGCCGCGACGGGGCACCAAGATCGCCTGAGAACACATACCCCCGTGCGCATCCTCCCGAGACCTTGAGGTTGTGAGGTTGAGACACGATGCTGTGGAGCGCCAGCGCCATTCCTTCCTCACCGGCCGTTCGCCTCGGCACCCCCGCAGCGAGAACGAACTTGCCGCCGTCCTTGTCGATGTCGTTGGAAACATATGCGACGTCGAACTCGTGGCAGGCGCTGGTCACCGCAGCAAACAGGTGGTCGAGCGCCACCTCCCGTTCATCGTCGCTGAGGGCGGCAATGCCGGAAAACTTCACGAATCCGATCGAAGCTGGCCGGTGCTCACCCTGCTGCAACGTCAGGGTCAACAGGCCCCGGAAGTCCGGCGAAATGAAGTCGGAGAACGAATTGTCCGTTGAGAACGTGAGGTCGTCCGGTTCGTCCAGTAGGGGAGCGCTGTCGGGGTCGTCTTCCAATTCCCAAAACCCGGACTCGTGTTCGGTGGCGACCTCGGAAATCTCATCGGCGAGTACGGCCGAGACGAAGATCTGTCCGGCGCTGGCGGCGGATTCAGCGCCGATCACTTCGTCGACGGTGGGCCCTGAGAGGACCATCTCGCGGTGCCCATGGCCGATCAGGTTGACATCTATGTCTCCGCTGGCGATCCCGATGGAGATGTCGAGGTCGATATCTCCGGCATCGATGTCGCCGATGGCATCACGCATGTCGATGGCTGCCCGACAGGCTCGACCCGAGTGGTGTTCTTCTGTAAAGAGCGCCACCAGGGCGTCGCCACCGAAACGGAGGAGGTCGCCATGTTCCAGGAAGACGATCTCAACGAGTTCGGAGAATGCCTCATTCATAACCGAAGTGACCTTCTCGGACCCGCCGCGCCCCATCTCGATGGCGAGTCGATCCGAGAGCGCTGTAAATCCCGACACGTCGGCGAAGATCAGCGTCCCGTGCACCGATCCAGAGGCATCCTGGGGTTTTTCGCGCAGCCAATCAAGGACGAGCCTTGGTAAATAGAGCGCGTGTTGTGGTGCCGCCATCTGGACGGTCTCCCTGTGCTTCCCAGTGATTCGAGGCTACTCGGAATCGGCATTCTTCGAAGCCATGACCGATAGAGGAGTTCCGGCATCCTTGAGGCGATGCCACAATGGTGCGGATGCTTGCTGGCTTGCTCTTTACCTACGCCCTGATCGCCGTTGTGTTCTCGATCAATGCGCTGAGGTCCAATCCCAATCCCCGTGCCAAATTCCCGGCGCTTTGGCTTCCAGCCATGCTGATCTCGGAAGCGTCGCCGGTGGTTCTGGTGTTCCGTCTTGTGGTCGCCGGGTTGGCGTGGTGGGGTGGGCTTGGTGAGCAACCCGTCGGACGTATCGGCCTAGGCCTGTTGGCCGTTTCGATCGGACTGCTGGCCGTCATCGTGGTCCGCGACTGGTGGGCGACTCGAGTGATTGTCGGAGAGGTGCCTGAGCAATACCGGCTGGCAGGCTCATGGCTGGATCGCTTTCGTCGCGATCACGAAAGTGTTCCGTCGGGCGTAAAGCTGATCAGTGGCGTCGAGTACGCCGAAGGCCTGACGGCCGATTTGTTCGTGCCCGATGACGCTGTCACTGCCAGACCATCGGTGGTGTATGTGCATGGAGGCGGATGGACTGGCGGTGCTCCGCACAGCCAGGGCGTGCCCCTGTTTCATCACCTGGCGCAACGTGGCTGGGTGGTCTGCGCCATCCGGTATCCGTTGGCTCCTGCCGCGTCGTTTCTCGATCAGGTTGTTGCCATTCGCCGGGCGATCGTCTGGGCACGCTCGGCCGGTCGCGATTATGGGATTGATCCGGGTCGCATCGCCCTGGTGGGCGGTTCGGCAGGCGGGCACCTCGCCTCCGTGGCGGGTCTCGTCGACGATCTCGCGCTCCAGCCGGAGTTTGAGAATTCGGATGGCTCGGTCGGGGCGATCGTATCGCTCTACGGGATCTTCGACTTCGTGAACCGCAACCAGACCCGCCCCGACTGGCGGGTTATCCCCGTTGCTTTGATGAAAGGGACCCCGGCCCAAAAACCTGAGCTGTACCGCTTGGCCTCGCCGATCGACCACGTGCGCCCTGAGATGCCCCCGATGCTGGTGGTACACGGGTCGATCGACTCGTTGGTCCCTCCCCAGGAGAGTCGGGCGTTTGTGGATGCGGCCGAGCACGCCGGGGGCCGTGTCGAGTATCTCGAGGTGCCGGGCGCTCAGCACGCCTTTGATGCGGTGAACTCACCTCGCACCCGGGCGGTGGTCGGGGTCGTTACCCGGTTCCTTGAAACCACGTTGGGTCCGCCTGATCCTCGTTAAAAGAAAGGGCCGCTCAATGAGCGGCCCCTTCTATCTTGTAACGATTTCGCTAGACGACTCGAACGTTCTGGGCTTCATCGCCCTTACGTCCTGCGCCGATCTCGAACTCTACCGTTTGGCCTTCTTCGAGTGAACGGTAGCCCGCGCCTTCGATGTTGGAGTAATGGACGAAGACATCCTCGCCGTCTGCTCGCGAGATGAAGCCGAAGCCCTTCTCAGCGTTGAAAAATTTCACAGTTCCCTGTGCCATTGCTATTTCACTTCCTAAAAGAGCAGCCAATCTTCGGCCGCCGTTGTGGGCAGTCTACGGGCTGATCCCAATTGTCCAAAACGAGATTCAGCCTTCTAGGGTCGAAAGTGCCGTTACGAGGCGTCGTTTAGCCTCTGCGGCGACTTCGGCGAGAGCACTGTTTTCGGTCACCCCCGACATGAGTTCGGGCTCCATGGCCGCCACCACCGTCCGTCCGTTTGACTCGTAAACGGCCACGTTGCATGGCAAAAGCAGTCCGATGCCTTCTTCGATCTCGAGTGCCTGATTGGCGAGAACCGGGTTGCAGGCACCCAGAATTCGGTAAGGCGCCCGATCGACATCGATCTTCGTTTTGAGGGTGGCGGCGACATCGATTTCGGTGAGGATGCCGAATCCCTGGTCGGCCAATGCCGATCGAATCGCCGTTTCCGCAGCTTCCATTCCAAGGTCGGTCGTGATCGTCATGCCGTAGGAGTGGGATTCCATGTCTCGCCTTTGGTTCGGGTGATCCAAGTATATGCATCTTTTCGCATATAGCGCCATTGACGGTTTACAAACTTCTGACTTTCCCATCACGGCGTTCAGATATCCGTCCTCGATAGTTCAGGGAGACGAAAGGAGTTAGTTGATGCGATTCGCAATTGCCGTCGCCATGGTGCTGGCTTTGGCTGCCTGTAGTCGGCCCGGTGGCCAGTACCTGGCCGGTGACGGTGGCTCAGCCACAACGGTCTCCAGGGGGGTCGCGGGCGGGGGGTCGGTATCTGAAGGGGCAGCGCCCCAACACGAGTCCGCCACCACAACAACGGTCGGCGCTGTGGCGACACCCACGACGGCCGCCGAGACATCCGCGGTGATCAGCACGACGACGGTTGCCCCGGTCACTCAGGCGACCACCACTACAAGTTTGGCGGTGGTGACCGTCGACCCACAAGAGGTAGAAGGCGCCCTGGCTGAACTCGACGCACTGTTGAGTTCGCTCGGATCGGCCATGTCTGCCATGGAACAAGCTTTCGAGCAAGGAGAATGACATGAAACTGTACGTAACCGCACTATTGGCGGCTCTCATGATGGCTATCCCCAGCGTGGCAATTGCCCAATCGGAAACCCCAACCGACGCCGTCCCGAGCGATCAGGTGACCGACCAAGCCACCGATCGTCAGACCGATGCCCAGACGGATCGTGAGACCGATCGCCATCGGAACCTGGCGGCCGCCAAGGCGAAAGTCCTCCGCTCCATCGATAAGCGGATCACCGCTTTGGATACGGCCTTGGTGCGGGTCGAGGGCTCAGCCCACCTGACGGCCGCACACAAGGCCACACTGACCTCCGATTATCAGTTCCATCGCAACGGCCTGGCCGACCTGCGGGTTGAGGTCGAACGAGCGGAAACGCTCGCTGAACTGGCCCCGCTGGCGAAGGAAGTCGTCGTCGAACACTGGATCTTTGCCCTCCAGATCCCCAAGGGCCGGCTCACCAATGGTGCCGACGCCGTGGCTGACGCATCGGTGAAGGCTGGACGGGTCAGCGACGAGTTCGCTCAGGTACTCGCCCGGCTTGAAGCCAACGGGGTGGACGTCGAAGAGGGATGGGAGCTCCTCGATGACTTCAACGCCGAGGTGGGAGAAGCCCAAGCGCTGGCGGCTCCGGTTCCAGATCTAGTCCTGGCCATCGAGGTTGGACAGATGCCAGGAGCCACGAGCACCCTCGATTCGGCTCGGGCCGACTTGCGCAAAGCGCACGGGTCGCTTGTCGAAGCCCGGTCGATTGCCAGGCAACTGGTCGAGTTCATTCGCTCGGTGGTCGATTTCTAGGCCACCCCATATCCCACGCCGATGCCTATGACGCCCTTTTGGGCGTCGGCGTGGTTAACGACACCGACCGGAGAGCGGGTGGTAGTGGTGCCGGGAATGGTCCGAGTCGCTGCTTAGTATGGCCGCCGTGTGGACCTGGATTGGCTTTGGAATACTGGCGTTCCTGCTGGCCGTGCTGATCTACGATCTCATCCAAACCAAACACGCCATCCTGCGTAGCTTTCCGGTCGTCGGACACATTCGGTACCTGCTGGAAAAGATCGGCCCCGAGTTACGCCAGTACATCGTTACCGAAAACGACGCCGATCGGCCGTTCAGTCGGGACCAGCGTCGGTGGATCTATGCATCGGCCAAACAGCAGAACAACCTGTTCGGCTTCGGTACCGATAACGACCTCGATATCCAGCGCAACTACCTCATCATCAAGCATGCGGCGTTTCCCAAACCAGACATGGGATTCGACAAAGGCCAGGCCGTCCCGGCCGCCAAGGTGCTTGGCGGCGCGCGCCAGCGGGCGAAAGCCTTCACGCCTGCCTCCCTCGTCAATATCTCGTCGATGAGTTACGGGTCCTTGTCGGGAGCGGCGGTGACTGCGCTGAACAAGGGAGCCAAGCTGGCGGGGGCGCTGCACGGCTCCGGTGAAGGGGGCTTGACGACCTATCACGATCAGGGAGGCGACCTGGTTTGGCAGATCGGGACCGGCTACTTCGGCTGCCGCGATTCCTCAGGCAACTTTGACCTGGGTCGGTTCCTCGAGAACGTCGATCGCTTCCCGGTGAAGGCCATCGAAGTCAAGTTATCCCAGGGTGCCAAACCGGGTCTGGGGGGCTTGCTGCCCGGCAAGAAGGTAACCCCCGAGATCGCGGCGATCCGGGGTGTCCCGGTCGGCGAGGACTGTCACAGCCCGCCGGGTCACAGCTCTTTTCATGATGTCGACTCGATGCTCGACTTTGTCGAGTCGCTCGCTTCCGAGACGGGTCTACCGGTCGGCATCAAGTCAGCGGTTGGTGAGATCGAGTTCTGGGAAGGCCTGGCTGATCAGATGGTCAGCGGGGAGCGGGGCGTCGACTTCATCATCATTGACGGTGGCGAAGGCGGAACCGGAGCGGGTCCGCTTGCTTTCACCGACCACGTAGCCTTGCCCTTCCTTCACGCTTTCCCGCGAGTCCACGACGTCTTTACGCAGCGAGGCGTGGCCGACCGGGTTATGTGGATCGGTTCAGGTCGGCTGGGCCTACCCGACCGCGGTTTGCTGGCTATGACGCTCGGCGTCGACATGATCAACGTCGGGCGCGAAGCCATGATGGCGGCGGGCTGCATCCAGGCACAGAGGTGTCACACCGGGCACTGCCCGACCGGGGTGGCGACCAATTCGAAATGGCTGGAACGGGGCCTCGACCCGACCGACAAAGGGCTGCGAGTCGGTCGATTTATCCAGACGATGCGTTTTGAACTCGGCCGAATGGCCCGAGCCTGCGGGGTCGACCATCCCTCCCAGGTGAGTGCGGCTCAACTCGAAATCATCAACGGGATGACCGGCAGTCGGACCGCCCACGAGATCTTCATCAACCACTAGCCGCGAGCACTATTCATGCAACCCCACTACTGGCCAGTCGCTCTTCAAGTGCAGCCACCCGTCGCATGAGGGCGGCAATCGTGTCGGTAGGTATGTCCATGCCGGTCGTGAGCATGCGCCATCCCCGACGGAGTTCGAGCGCCATACGCCCAAGCCTGGTCAGAACAAAGACGAGCAAGAACGATCCGACGATCCAGGCGATGGCCTTGACCCACCCGACGACCGTGTTGCGGAGATCCGTTACGAACCCGGTGGTTTCATCGGCGATCGCCCGCACCTCGCCTGGAACCTGCCCGACGGCAGTTAATCCTTCCAGGTTGTCGCCAAGGGACTGACCGGCCGAAGCGATCCCGTCGGTAAGACGTTTGACTTCCTCCGAGCCCGGGAGCGCTACGTCGATGTCGGGGATGTCGAAGCCGAGAACAGTCGGCAAGGGCACCTGCAGATTGCCGATGTTCTGGATGGCGTCGACTTGCCTGCCGACCGCGTCCCGGACCCCGACCGCATAGCCCCCGAGCGTCGTGAGGGCGTCAGTGGCGCCCGACACGCTATCGCGGATGTTGTCGACCCGGGCATCCACCGCCACCCGGTATGACTCCGTTGCAGCTTCTACGGCGTTGATGGCTTGGTAAGTAGCGAACCAGATCGCCAAGAATGCCAGCAACGGGGCCAGCACCCGAATCATGATGAGTAGGCCGCGCACTCGTACCCACATGGATGTCCTTTCGTCGACTGGTCGACGGTACCCGGATGGCCCTCGCAAAGAGTGAGTTTCTCCAAAAATGTCGGACGGCGCCCTGACGACGGGACATAACGTCGATGGGCGGGTAAGTTGGGGGCAAGCCGAAGGGGGTTTTGCTTGTGAAACTGATTTATCTGACTGCGTTAATGCTCGTCCTTGTCGCCTGCGGGGGTGGCGCCACCGATGTGACCGAGTTACCGGTCGACACCACCACGTCTGCCGCCACCGGAGATAGCGTCGCGGCGCCGGAGACGACTACCACGACGCAGGCCGCTCCGGTCGAGTCCACCACTACGACAACGACCGTTGTCGAAGCTGCCACTTCTGATGATCTGGCGATGTTCCGCGAGGCGGCGGTTGCTTCGGGGTTGGCCGAGTCAGGGCGTTTCGAAGCGACCATGATGCTGGCGGCATCTGAGGAATTGCCTGAACCGTTCACGATCTATATCGAGGGTGCCTTCAACAGCGAGCGCATGGAAATGAAGATGGACATGAGCGAAGCATTCGAGGGGGCGGCCGCTTCCGAGGGAATCGACCTGTCAGCCTTCGGAGACCTGTCTGACGTTCGTTTCATCTTCGATGGCGAGACTGCGTACATGAAGTTCCCCCTGTTCGCCATCATGGGCGTGCAGACCGACTGGGTTGTATTACCCAGTGACGACGCCATCGACAGCGCGGGAATAGCCGGCGTCGGCAACAGCACCCCCGCCAACGCGCTGGCCTCCTTCCTGGACGCCGGAGGAGATGTGAACGTCGTCGGAACCGAGACAATCCGCGGTGCATCAACGACTCACTACACGATCCTGTTTGATGTCGAAGATCTTGAGACCATGACTGGCGACGTTTCGGCTCAAGAACTGCGCGACTCGGGGATTGAGCAGATGCCGGTGGATGTCTGGATCAGCGACGACAATCTCGTCTATCGCTACGTGATTTCATACGAGGGAGTAGCCGACGTCCCGGTTCTGGGCATGCAGTACGACATGTATGACTACGGCGAGAACATCGTCATCGACCTTCCTGATGAAGACAATGTCACGCCGATGGATTCGTTCGGTCCATGAGTTTGTTTGATGTCGCAGCTTTAGGAGAACATATCCTGATCGATTCCGACGGCGGTGAACACCGTCTCGGAGACCGATGGGCCGATCAGCCTGCCGTTATCTTGTTCCTGAGGCACTTCGGCTGACTGACCTGCCGCGAGCGGGCCGGTCAGGTCCGCGACAGGTACGAAGAGGTCACTGCTACAGGTGCCAGGGTGCTGGCAATTGGTACGGGCGGAAAGCGCTACGCCCAGGCATTCATTGAAGATGAGCGGGTGCCCTTCGAGGTTCTCCTCGATGAGGACGGATCAGCGGCGGAGTTGGTAGGGACAAGACGACTCGGACTCGTTTCGCTTGCCAAGCCGGCTGCGATTGCCGCAGGGATTCGGAGTACGGCTGCGGGGCACCGTCAAAAGAAGACCGGGCGGCGTCCTTTTCAACTGGGAGCAACGCTGGTGATCGGTCCCGGCGACGAATTGTTGTATGCAGATTTCGAAGATCACGCCGGAGACCACGCCGATCTCGACGAGGTCATCGCGGCCGTCCCGTAGCCAGCCGTGACATGCGGGTGCCCCGCCCGGGTGTGGACGGGGCACCAAGGAACCCTGGCGGGGTTACTTCTTGCCGACAACCGAAGCGGCGTAGGTCTCGTTTCTCTCGGCGTTGTAGCCACTGACGGTGAAGTAGACCGATTCGTCGCTGACAACTATCTGATTGATCCATAAGTCGTTCGAAGGAGCTTCCGGTCCGAGAAGTTCGGTGAGGTCAATCACCGTCCAGTTGACGAGGTCTTCCGAGAAAAGAAGGTCAAGCTTGAGTGGCTCGCCCGCGTATTCGCCACTTTCTGGAATGGTCGTCGTGACTGCAGGTTCCGTCCCCTCCTCGGGGTACGTGGTGGTCTGGGCGACGAGCCACACGCCGCCTTCTCCGGCGCCTCCCTGGCTGATCCACCGGTCGCGACCGTCCGGAACCGGACCGAGGCTTGCGTCGATGTTGATCGGCGTCCACGTGCCGTTGTCAAGCACCATGACCTGAGTGCCGGTGTCGTTGTATGCCGTGGCGACGAGCCGGTTGCCGATCGATCCGAGCGGAGCTACCTCGTAGCTGCCTTCCGGAACAGGGGTTCGAGACCAGTTGCGACCGTCGGCCGACGTCCACAACGCCGAAGCCCAGCCTTCCTGGTTTGTCGTCAACGTCTGGCCCCACACGGTGGCGTGGAATCCGGCCGACGTGGCGGATAACTGCAAACCCTGCACATTGCTGGAGAATGGCGTGTCGATTTTGACCGGGGCGGCTCCGTTGTCGGATACATACAAATCCGAGTATGAGAGCGGGCCGATGTCACCGATTCCCAACTCGGCCCACGTAGCCGAATACACGAGATTGAGGGGGTCTTGCCAGGCGTCTTCGACCACCCGGCAGGCATCCGGCACGAAGTCATCTACGCGATCCTCGGCAGGCGTGTCCGTTTCGTAGTGGTACCAGGCATCCTCGCAGGCTCGTTCCAGGTCTCGCACGGCGCTCATGTCGAAGATGTCCATTCCGGTGTCGGTTTGGCGAATATCGAACCCGTCCACCTGATACTCCTCAGGGGCGAGGCGATACACATCGACCCAGTAGGTCGTACTGACCGAGGCAACGACCGTGGTGCCTTGGGCGGCCAGGCTGGTTGCGGTATTAGACCAGACGTAGTCATTTAGTCCTTCGGGCGGATTGTGATCGCTCATGGGCATGGTTTGGCGGGACCATGTCTGGCCGAGGTCGCTGGATGTGTCGATCCACAGATCTACCGGCCCGTTCGGGTCGCTGGTTGCTGGAGCAGTTCCCAGCAGATACATGGTGCCGTCGCTCGCGCCAAAGTCAGCCGCATACTGATCGTTCGGGAGTTCCCTGACCGTCCAGTTGCTCCCATCCGATGAGTAGTAGATCGCCTCGGGAACCCGGTAGCCATTTGCTTCTGTGGCGTCCTCCCAGGTTGTGCCAGGGGCGGTCGACAGGGCGTAGAACCCAGAGCTGTCGGCATAGAGGCGCCGGGACCATGCCAACGTCGGGTCCGAGATCGTCCAGGTAAGCCCGGCCGCATCAACGGTATGGGTTTCGATGGGGGTGCGGTTGATCGGGTTCGATCCGACCGGGCCGCTGGGTGCCAGAGTGGTGTTGGGACCGGCCTGGATGTCGGACGGGTCGGTGGTCCGATCGGTGCCGATATTGGGCAGAGCGAGTACGGCCAAAACGGCCGCACTTACGACTACGAATCCGGCTGCGCCCGAACGAATCCGGCTGCTTTTGCGGTGCTCTTGGCCGATGCGCATGATGGCTTCGGGGCCGAGGCCGGTCGGCAGGGTTCCTGGTTCTGACTTGAAGTGTTGGCGGAGTTCGTCTTCGAGGCTCATGCGGGGTCCTTCAGATGGCTTAGTTGGCTGGCGAGCTGTTCGAGTGCTCGATGGAGGCGACTTTTGACAGTTCCGGTGCGGATGGCGAGGGCTTCGGCGGTCTGTTCGGTGGTCCAATCGAACAGGTACCGGCACACGACCACCGAGCGAAGCTTGGGGTCGAGCTTGCCGAGCGCTTGATACAAGCCCGGTTCGACCACCTGGGGTGATTCACTGACGGTTTCGGTTTTGAACTTGGATAGCCGATTGCGGCGGCGTTGAACCGAAATCGCCCAGTTCAGGGCGACCCGGTATACCCATCCGGCCGGGTTGTCATACCGCTCGATCTTTGCCCAATTGGCATACGCTCTCGCCATGGCTTCGTCGGTTGCTTCGCCGGCGAGGTCAATGTCGCGAATGGTGGCAGTGAGTGCCTTGGTGACGCTGCGGTAGTTCTCCTGATAAAAGCTCGGGAAGTCCGGATGCGCGGTTCGCGCAACTACGACTTCGATCCCCTCAAATTTTGGTGATGTTGCCACGTTTGCTCCCATGCCCGATAACGCTGGAGTGCCCCGAATGGTTCATTATTTTTCGGCCGCTTTCTCAAGGTCGTCAGATCTCTGCTGCGCAACCTCCGCCTCTGCGTAGCGGCCTTGTGAGCGATACAAGATCGCCAGATTGCCAGCGGGCTCCGGACTCAGGGGAGCCAGGACCTCTGCTTGTTTCCAGGCGGCCTCGGCCTCGGACTCGTTTCCTGCCACGATCTCGGCTGCGCCCAGGGCTAGTTGGACCGTTGGGTGGTTGACGTCCGTAGAGCCGAGTTCTCGCCAAGCCGCCAGGGCGACTGCGATATCGGAGGCAGCTCCGGTGAGGGCGGCTCGAACCGACAAGAGCTCGCCTCGCCTTATTGCAATGATCGGGTCGCCGGGGGAGACGGCGTGAGCCTGTTCGATGTGGTAGATCGCCGGTTCGAGATTGGGGTTGGCGTTGGCTGCCAACAACTGATAGCGAATGGACTCCGGTCGGAGGTTGACGGCGGCCTCGTAGCCGCTCAGGTCTTCACTCGACGCCCCCTTCACGAGATGGTCGGCCGCCAGGTCGGTGACGCCGAACGTCGCGACCCCAGCGGCTAGTAGCAGCGCCACAAAGCGCGCCGTGCGCGGCAGGGTCCGACTTGCCATCGCCGGTTGGGTGTGCGCAACCAGCACCCCGGCCGTCACCCAGAACGCTCCGTCGAGTTCGGCGACCGGGAACAGAAATTGTTGTTGAACGACATAACCGACCAGCGCTCCACTGAACCCAACCAGCCATGAATCCCCGAGCCGGCTCGCCTGCCAGGCGCGCCGGAGGAGAAAGCCCATGGCGGCAAGGTAGAAAGCGCCGCCGACCAGGCCGGTCCAAATCGTGACATCGATCAGTCCGTTGTGAGCACGATCGGTGGCGAACTCGCGCCCGTAGGCTCGGACGTAGTCGACGTCCACAACTTGAGGAAACGTCACCCGGTATCCCTCGAACCCCACCCCGTAAAGCGGGGAGGTGCCAATGGCGTCGATGCCGGTTGACCACTCGGCCAGGCGGCCGGCTGCGGCACCGTCGGCGAAATCCGCTGCGTCAACGAGTCGACTACCCAGATTGGAGAACGAGAGCAGGGCGACGGAGACCACCACCAACGCGGCGAGTGGCGTCCGGTTGACCCTTGCCCATCTGGCCCATGCCGGGTAGGTGATAGCCGCGGCGGCAGCGCCGCCAATCAGCGCCCCCCTCGTCTGGGTGCCGAGCAACACCACGACTCCTCCGATGGCGCCGAAACGGGCGGCCATCCGCCACGCTCGGCCTTCGAGCGATGGACCGACGGCGAAGACGATGGGAAGGAACAGTACGAGTGCCGCTCCCAGGTAGGCGGGAGTTCCGAATGGGCCACCGAGTCGACTTCCCGGAAAGTCGAAAGGCGCAGAGAAGGCTCCGGCCGCTTCGAACGCCGCAGTCACCACCATGATCCAAAGACCGACAACAAAGCTGTGGCTCAGCGTTGAGATGCCGCGACTTCGCAAGCTCTGACCGGCCAAGAAGGCGGCCATAAAACCCGCAATGGTTACCAGCCCCAAGCGGCGATCAGGCGTTCCGATCCACGTGTGCACCGGATCGAGAGCCAGAACACTCACGAACAAGCCCCACGACAGGAACGCCAGCCATCCCCGCAAGCTCGGGCGATGAACCGGCAACTTGGCGGCCATCGCCAGCCACAATGCCCCGAAAGCGGCGGTTGTGACGATCACCCACTTGATGGGACCGAATGGCGCGAATCCGAAGGGGTCGACCGCGACCGTGCCGATGATGAGGGCACTCAGGACCCATGCAGTCGGACGATGCGATGTTGGCATGGCGACATCCTGCCATGGCCGGCCGTCGGGGTCGCCCGATTCGGCGGGACTCCCTCGGTCGCTCTGTCTCAGGGGAGCAATGCCGGCGCCAACCCTGCATCGACCTCTAACGAGCAGCGAGCCAGTCGACGACGACTTCGGCGTGCGTGTCGGTCGGGAAGACCGGATACCAGACGTGCTCGATCGAGCCGTTCAGGATTGACATCGTGAGCCGCGAGTAGAGCCGTTCGCCAGCCGCCTCAAACGTCGGCAAGTTGAGCGAGCCGTCCAGCAGGAATTCCGGGTCCGAAAGGACCGGGAAGGGCAACTCAAGGCGTTTGGTCATCTCCGACTGGTAGGCAGTGTCCTGGCTTGAGAATCCGAACACGGAAGCCCGGGCGTTGATGATGTCCTGATAGTGATCGCGAAACCCACACGATTCCGGTGTGCAGCCGCGTGCTCCAGGTATGGCATCCCAACCTTCGGGCATCTCGACGCCTGGTCGACCGGTCTTCGGATAGAGATAGACAATCGTTCTGCCGGGCTGCGTTGCCAGATCGACGGCATCGCCTCCGGTGGAGGAGAACGCCAGCCGGGGCATTGCTCGCCCGATCAGATGATCAGCCGCCCCATCGTCGACCGGGGCGGGCAAGCCTTCTGGGAGCGGATAATCGCTCGTCACGGGGCGGCGAGAAGCCCGAGCAGCGATACCACTCCGGCCCGCACGCCAATCTCGATCGATTGTTCATCGAGCGTGAAATAGGCCGAGTGCAACGCGGTCTTGTCCGACGAACCGTCCCAGGCACCAAGGCGCAACAGAGCGCCAGGGATCTCCTGGAGATAGCAGGAGAAGTCTTCTGCCCCCATCGAGGCGTCGGTACTGGTTGTCGAACCGGGTCCGAGTTCTTTCTGGATCGCGGCGGCGGCCAGTGCCAGCGTCGCAGGATCGTTGACTACCGGAGCTATGCCACGGGTGTACGTCAGTTTGGCGATGGCTCCTGATGGCGAAATGATGGCTTGCACGAGACGCTCGAGGCGCTCGGGAATCGTCTCCCAGGTTCCCTGGTCGAGGACCCGACACGTGCCCGACATGGTTACGTCGGTCGGGATCACATTGTCGGCGGCGCCCCCGGCGATCTGGCCGAAGACCATGGCGACCGGGATTCGCGCGTCGATACTCCTGGCGAATTGGGCGGGGAGGTCGGTAAGCATGCGACCGGCGGCGTGCAGTAAGTCGACGGTCTCATGCGGGCGAGCGGTGTGCCCACCGGGACCCGACAGGGTGATCTCGAACCGGTCAGACGAGCTCGTAATGGCGCCGGCTTTGAGACCGATCTTTCCGACCTCGAGGCTTGGGTCGATGTGGAACGCCAGGATGGAGGAGACGTCCTCAAGAACACCCTCGGCAACGAGCGGTTTGGCACCACCCGGAAAACTTTCCTCGGCCGGTTGGAAGATGAAACGGACTCGCCCTGGCAGGTCGACGGCGGCGAGATGTTGGGCAATCGCTACTCCGATCGCGGCGTGGGCGTCGTGACCGCAGGCATGCATGATGCCCGGCACGGTGGAGGCGTAGGGAACTTCAGTGAGCTCGTTGATTGGAAGGGCGTCGAGGTCTGCCCGGAACGCCACTCTGCGACCGCCCGATCCGACGTCGGCAATCAATCCGGTGCCAGATCGACGCGTGAGCGAAATGCCGGGGATGTCCAGGGCGGCCGCGACCGCTTCGGTGGTGCTGGTTTCCTGATATCCGAGTTCGGGATTGCGATGCAGATCGCGACGTAAGCGGACGGCCGCGTCGACAAGATCTGATTGGAGGGTGAACATGAGCGTCAATCTTAGTGACCCACCACGAGGGGTCGAACCCGCATGGCGTCGAGCCGCGATAGGCTTGCGCCGTGGACCACATCCGGATCGCCGGTGCCCAGCTGAATCTGACAGTTGGGGATCTTGAAACCAATACCAAACGAATCATTGAGACCGTTGCCTGGGCCAAGGGCGAATCGGCTCAGGTGGTCGTGTTTCCTGAGCTGTCCATCTCTGGCTACCCGCCCGAAGATCTCGTGCTCCGTGATGGTTTTGTTTCGGCCAATCTCGATGCCCTCCAGGAAATAGCCGACCACGTCGGTGACATCGTTGCCGTAGTTGGGTTCGTCGACCGGGCCGATGAGGCAGACGAGGAACCCGACGACGCCAATTCGAGGAAGGTGGCGAACGCGGCGGCCATCTTGCATCAGGGCAAAATTGTGGGGACCTATCACAAGGTCTTGCTACCGAATTATGGCGTGTTTGATGAGAACCGCTACTTCGTTCGCGGGGGCGCACCGGCTGACTTGCACACGATGTTCGGCCTTGCGGTCGGCGTGTCTGTCTGCGAAGACATCTGGATTGCCGACGGTCCGCCGGCCCAGCAGGCGGCAGCTGGTGCGGAACTACTCATCAACATCAACGCTTCACCGTATGACTTCGGCAAAGCAGCGGGCCGTGAGCAGATGCTGATCGGGCGGACCAGGGCGGCCGGCGTTCCCCTCGTCTACGTCAATCTGGTTGGGGGTCAGGACGAACTGGTCTTTGACGGTGGGTCGGTGGTTGTCGACGGCGACGGAACGCTGCTTCACCGATCTCCGCAATTCGTTGAAGATCGATTTGTGGTCGACGTGCCGCTCGGTGGTTCGCCGCCTGAGCCACCCGCCCGATTGACCCCGCCGATGGGCCAGCTCGAAGAGCTATACACCGCCCTGACACTCGGGCTCGGAGATTACGTCCGCAAGAACGGCTTTGAGCACGTAGTCATCAGCTTGTCGGGTGGCATCGATTCGGCGCTGACGGCCGCCCTGGCAGCCGACGCCCTCGGCCCGGAACACGTGTGGGGCATATCGCTCCCGTCACGTTTTTCTAGTGACGGTTCGGTCGACGATTCGAAGGATCTGGCTGACCGTCTGGGAATCCGCTTCGATGTGATTCCAATGGATGACATCTTCCAGGCCCATCTCAAGGCGTTGGACCCGGTGTTCTCGGGTACACAGTTCGGTGTGGCCGAAGAGAATCTCCAAGCCCGGATTCGGGGTGCGTTGATCATGGCCGTATCGAACAAGTTTGGCGGGATGGTTGTAGCGACCGGCAATAAGTCTGAAATGGCCGTTGGCTATGCGACGCTCTATGGCGATATGGCTGGCGGATTTGCCGTGCTGAAGGATGTCTTCAAGATGCAGGTGTATGCGCTTTCGCGTTGGAGGAATACTCGCTCGGAAGTGATCCCGCAGTCGATTATCGACAAGGCTCCGTCTGCCGAGTTACGTCCCGATCAGAAGGACTCGGACAGCCTCCCCGAGTATCCGATTCTCGATGCGATTCTTGAGCGCTACGTCGAGGAGGATCGGTCGATTGGTTCGATCGTGGCGGAGGGCTATGACGAAGCCGTAGTACGTCGGATTGGCGGCCTCGTCGACCGCAATGAGTACAAACGCCGCCAGTCGGCCCCTGGAGTCAAGATCTCCGTCAAAGCCTTCGGGAGGGATCGCCGACTGCCGATCACTTCCAAGTATCGGGGTGGGTAGTGGCTGTCTGGGTTAATGGCGTGCGGTCCGAGTCCGAAACGGTCTCGGTTCACGATGCCGGCTTTGTGCGCGGTGATGGTTGCTTCGAGGCGGTGCGGTCGTACGCCGGACATCCCTTTGCCGTTGCCGAGCACGTAGAACGGCTGGAACGCTCAGCCGAGGCGCTCGGTCTCGACATCCCACAACTCGACGAGATCGCAGGTTGGATCGCCCGAGCAGCTGCGGTCGCTGGCGACGGCATCGTGCGGATCATTGCGACTCGAGGTGGGCCAGATTCCGAGGTGGCGCCTCCGGTGGTCATTGTGATGACCGAACCGCTTCCGCCAAGACGCACTGCGTTGGCGCTTCTGCCCATGCGCGCTCCCTGGCATCCGGCGGGGCGCCAGTGGGAGCTTGCCGGGGCCAAGACGCTTTCCTATGGCCCGAACGTCAATGCCAGCAGGTTGGCCAGGGAGCGGGGCTTCGACGACGCCGTCCTCTTAAGTGACGACGAGCTCCTACTGGAGGGTCCGACCTTCACGATCGCCTGGGTGGTTGACGGAGTCGTCGAGACACCCTCACTGGACCTGTTCATCCTCGACTCGATCACGAGGCGTTACGTGATCGACCTTGCGGCGGTTGAGGGACGTTTCGAGTTGAGTCGTCTTGGCGCGGCTACCGAGGTCTTCGCGATGTCGACCCTCAAAGAAGTCATGCCGATCGTGCGGGTAGGAGACAAGTCTTTTGCGGCAGGTCCTGTAACAGCCGAGCTGGCTTCCGGTTTCCGGGCCAGCCTGGTCGCAGCCGGTTTTGAGGTCGATCCGGCACGGTAGGTCCGGGTTCCCTCATCAGTTGGCGGGCCCGCACTCCACTTCGGTTGCCAGACCGAGCAGGTTGGCGGCGGCTGCCGCGAACTCTGCCCGGGTGATCACCTGATCGGGGTCGCTTAGAGGAAGATCGCAGGCGGCCAGGCCAAGGACCGATGGTCCGCCACGGAGAGGTTGGGCTTCGCCGATGGCAGCAAACATCTGGGCCACGCCGCCGGCGGTGAGTGGTTCGCTGTCGCAATATCGACCGATCCCGCAATCGAAAACGCTGACCATTGCGGCTAACGCTTTGGCACCGGTCGGCGGGTCGTATCGAACGATGTCGCTGGCCGAAACGTCAAGACCGTAGGCGTTGCGTATGAAGTCTTCGACGTCGGCGCCGTAGACCGGCAGATCGGGGCAGAACGCAGAACCGAGCGGTACGCCACATCCAGTCATGATGCCGAGCGCGGTGAGTTCTCCGATGGCAGCTTCGTAGTGGGTGTTGTCGTCGTCGGTGTATGGGTACGAGAAGCGGACCGTGGCGTCAAACTCCACCACGATCGGTGTTGAGCTGGCCTCGGCGAGAGCCATTGACGTTGATGTCGAGGTCGACTGAGATGCTTGCAAGGATGGAACCGGATCAACCGCAGTACCGTCGGGCATCCGCAGTTCAAAATGTATATGGGGGACGGTGGTTTCGGCGTTTCCGGAGTCGCCGATCCAGCCGATGAGTTGCCCCCGGGTTACGGGTGTACCAAGTTCCAGACCTGGGGCAATGCCCCAGCCGAGCCCGTCGTCTGACCAGAGTGAGTCATTGTTCAGGTGGATGTAGTAGCTGGTCCAGCCGTCGGTGTGTCGGATGGCCAGGCTGCAACACTCTCCGCCGAAGTAGGAAACCACCCCATCGGAAACAGAATATACGGGCATCAGCTTTGGCCCGGCCACATCGCCGCCCTGGTGTTTTCTTCCATCGGGTCGGTCGTCGCCGAAGACGGAGATGATTATGGGAGCCTTGGCGACCGGTGAGCCCATCTCATAGACGAACGGCCGACAATCAACAGCTGGTTCGGGCTCGGGAACGGTTGTCGTCGTTGTGGTGGTTGCCGGAGCCTGGTCACGTCCGCCGATCGAAATAGGCGTTTCAGGTAGCTCGGGCTCGATCGGTTCGGGGAACAGGTCACTGAGTGTGACGGGATCGCACATCGCCCGGGCGTCGCTGTCGGTGCCCGTCGCCTGGGCACCGGCGACGACCGGTAACGCCAGCAACCACGCCGTCAGCATCAGAATCCCGATGTACCTGGTCATACTCCCAAAACCCACTTCCTGCGGCCCCCGCATTCCTCCATCTTATCGTCATTTCGGGCCGGGAACCTAACTGTTACAGGATTCGTTAAGGAGCCCATGAGAATTAACATCGTACTGCTCGTTTTGCTCTTGGTGTTAGGCGTCGCCTGCAATCGTGGCGACGATGCAGCAGGCACCACCACGCTGGTCACCACCGTCGGTGGCACCGTTGCAGGAGGCTCCGTTACGGGGTCTACCGCGAGTGACCCCGCTACC
Organism: uncultured Acidimicrobiia bacterium; assembly: GCA_963847455.1. Classification (GTDB taxonomy): domain Bacteria; phylum Actinomycetota; class Acidimicrobiia; order Spongiisociales; family JAENVV01; genus JAENVV01. The sequence continues at coordinate 9,107 of CAWKAG010000058.1, read as the reverse complement.
AGTAATCCGTCGACGACCGTGACTGAGACGACCGGAACTGTCCCGTTGGCGGTGGATCCGATCAGTTTCGAGGTGGCCCTTCAAAACACGTCGGCCGACGGAGTCGAGTCCCTCGTCGTGGTGGTTCCGAACGAGGAATATACGTTCGACGAGATGGAGAATCTGATGCGCGACGTCGTGGAGGATTACCCCCAAGCGGAGTCGGTGCGGGTGGTTTCGGACATTGCCGCCGTCAATGCCGCGGCTCGCTACAACAGCGACGCGGCGTTGGCCGAAGACGCCGCGCTGCTCGACGAGCATCTGCTTGTCGAATTGGTCGACGGTATCCGGCTGGTCTTCCGTGGCCCCTACGAACCGATGGGTGAGGCCTCGCTCGGGTCCTGATAACGGTCAACTTTGCCACTGTTGGTGCCGATAAACAGAGTATGAGCTCGCGTATCCTGATCGTGGATCCGGATGCGACTGCCAGGGCTGTCTCGGAACAGGCGTTGACTGCGGCGAACATAGAGGTCGTAGGTTCCGTCGGATCCGGAGAGCAAGCGCTGGCCATCGCCCGGACCGCACAACCGACTATCGCCATCATCGACGTAGGCGTCGAGGGGATGACTGCCGACACCACGGCCAGGCGACTGCGCGATCTGCTGGGCTACCGCCTCGATGTCATCGCCCAGATGTCGTTTTCGCATGTCGACCGGGTGGTTGAGATGGTTGCCACCGGTACGGCCGCATTCATCGTCAAAGGAAAGCTCGACGATCTTGTCGCGGCAGTCCGGGCGGTGTCTTCGGGTTCTGGGATGTTGTCGACCGAGGCGAGTCGTCCGCTCCTTGAAGAGATCCAGCGCCGCTACGAAGCGGAACTGGAACGTAATCACGAACTGGAAGCCACAGTGGCGCGTCTGGAAGCCGTCTCGATCACCGACTGGCTAACCGGATTGAAGAACCATGGATTCTTCTGGGAACGATTGGTCGAAGAGTTGGAGCGGGCGCGACGGTACGACCGCCCCCTGGCGGTCGTTATGGCAGATATCGACGATTTCAAAGCTGTCAATGATGCCTACGGTCATTCGGTCGGTGACGAAGTTCTCAGAGCGGTGGGAGCCGCCATTCTGTCCTCCGTTCGCGAATCCGACGTGCCTTGCCGGGTTGGCGGCGAAGAGTTTGCGTTAATCATTCCGGAAACAGACATTGACGGGGCCATGCGCGCCGCAGAGCGGGTCAGAGTGGCGGTGAGCCAGCTGAGTCTGCCGACAGTTGGGTCGGTGGCGATCAGTCTCGGTGTGGCCGTTCATCCTTATCACGCAGCCAATGGAACGGCCCTGGTTGAGGCAGCCGATCGGGCGCTGTACGAAGCGAAACACGCCGGGAAGAACTGCACCCGTTTGGTCGGAGGAGACATCAGTTCGATTGAGCTCATTGGGTCGATGGGACCGGTGGTGAGCGCCCTGCTGGCCGCGCTGGGTCTCAAGGCTCCGCGGTTGGTGAGCCGTTCGCGTCGGGTGGCAGATCTCTCCGTCCAGCTCGGGCTTGAGTTGGGGCTTTCCGTTGTCGATCTCGAGCGATTACGGGTCTCAGCGCTCCTCCACGACGTCGGTGTGCTCGGCGTACCCGAGTCGATCCTGATGAAACCCGGCAGGCTCACCGAAGCCGAGACCGAAGCCGTGAGGCAGCACCCAGTCCACGGGTATAACCTCGTGGTGGAGGCCACCCGCCCCGAGATCGCCTCAGCGGTTCGCGCCCACCATGAGCGCTTCGACGGAACCGGCTACCCCGACGGGCTGGCCGGGTCGCAGATTCCACTGTTCGGACGTATCACCCACGTCGCTGACGCCTTCGAAGCCATGAAGTCCGACCGCCCCGATCGACCAGGCCACACGTTCGCCGAGGCTCTGGCCGAGATCGCCAGCGGATCCGGTACGGACTTTGATCCTGAGGTTGCTGCGGCTCTCGTCGGGATCCACCAGGGATCAGGCGGGGCCGAAGTTATCGATTTTCCTGCGTGATCCTGGTTCGGCTAGAAGAGCAACACCGCGGCCATGGCGAGGAATCCGCCGAAGCCAGCCAGGTCGGTAATCAACGTCACAAAGATGTTGGAGGCCAGCGCCGGGTCTAATCCCAGACTTCGGAAGACGAGGGGGATTCCCGACCCGGCCGAGGTTGCGACGACCAGGTTCGTGAACGAGGCGAGCCCGACGACGGCGGCCACCGCCACATCGGCGCGCATCAGCGATACGGCAAACGCCAGACCGCCGATCACGACGCCCGAAATAGCGCCGATGGCGAGCTGACGACCAAGAATGCCCGGGATCTCGGACCGGGGAACGTCGTCGGTTGCGAGAGCACGAATCGTCACAGCCAGGCTCTGAGCGCCTGCGTTGCCGCCCAGAGTCGCCACCAGCGGCATGAGGGCTGCCAGCACTGGCAGGTCCGAGATAATGCTCGACTGGCGACTGATCGCCTCGAGGGTTCCCAGGGCCAGGACCAGGTTGAGGGCCAGCCAGGGCAACCGGTTGCGGACCGAATGGGGAATCGACGAGTAGGGGGTTTCGGATCGACCGGCGCCCATCGCCGTGGCGAAGTCTTCTGAAGCCTCTTGTTGGACGGCGTCGATGACGGCCTCGGTCGTCACCATCCCGAGGAGGCGGTCATGGGTGTCAACGACCGGCAGGCCGAACAAGTTATATCGAGTGGTGAGTTCGGCGACTTCCTCACGGTCGGTAAACGGCGAGACCGTGACAGGGTGGGCGACCATCACTTCCTCCAGTCCGACACCGGTGGCGTTGAACACCAGGTCACGAAAAGACAGGACTCCGAGGAGGCGCCGGTCGTCGTCCACGATGTAGACGTAGGACAGGTCCTCGAGCGCCTCGTGCATTTTGCGAACCGCTTCGATGGCTTCACCTGCTGTGATGGAGACAGGAAGGGCGGCAACTTTGGTCGTCATCAGCCCGCCAGCTGAGTCGGCCGGATATTGCAGGAGCGATTCGACCGTGCTGGAGATGTCATCGGACATGATCTCGAGCACGGCATTGCGCTGCTCAGAATCGAGGTGACCGATGATGTCGGCAGCTTCCATGGGAGACAAAGCGGCCAGAATGTCCGCGGCTGCTTGCGGGGTGAAACGTTCGACGAGGTCTATGGCGAGGTCGCTGCGCAGTTCGTCGAGGACTTCAGCAGCACCCTCGCTGCTCAGCTCCAGAAGCAGGTCGGAAGCGGCGTCCTCGCCAAGTTCTTCGAGAATGTCGGCAGCATCGGCAGGATCGGCCTCGGCAAGAGTTGTCCATTCCTCAAGGTGGCTGTCGAGGTATCCTTCAACCTCGCGGGGTTCGGTCCTGGCGCGAGCGCGCAACGAGGTAGCGATTTCGCGCGGAGTTCTGAGACGAAACTTGACCATGGTTTCCTCCTCCGGCTATCCCTGGTACGGCTTGATGCCTTTGACTTTGAGACTGAAGCTGCCGCCTGGTGCCTCATAGGTGACCTCGTCACCAACGGCAGCGCCCAACAACGCCAGGCCGACTGGCGACGACGGCGACGCCAGTATGTAGCCGCGAACTTTGTTTTCCGGTGTGGCTACGAAGAATTCCAACTCGTCGCCGTCGTTGTCTTCTGCGGTGACGATGGAGCCCACCTCGACGACGCCTGAATCGGACGCTTCCCGAACCTCTGCATTCTCAAGAATGTGGCGGAGCTGGCGAATCCGCGCCTCCATCATGCCCTGGGCGTTCTTCGCTGCGTCGTAGTCGGCGTTCTCTCTGAGGTCGCCGTGGCTGCGTGCTTCAGCGATTCGTTCCTCGATTTCGACGCGACCTGGGCCGGTCAACTCCGCATACTCGGCCTTAAGCCGTTCATGGGTGGTCGGGGTGAGCCAGGTGGTTTCCTCTTTGTCCATTTGGACGAGATTAGTACTCGTTCTTGGCCCGAATGCCACAAATGTCATACGTGTAGTTCTATGATCGAACCCAACGGAGGGGTTTGCGCTGGCACTGACCGCAACGGAGGCGGCCAAAAAACGATTCTTGAGGACCGGTCGCGGGTACGCGCGCCGCGAGGTGGATCATATGCGCAGGCGGGTCGCCGCTTCACTCCTCGTCATCGAACGTAACCTCGGTGAGAGTCTGCCGGCGACCAGCGAGGACATCCGCTCGATCGGGTTCCCGTGGGTAACCGGTGGCTACGACTACGAAGAAGTCGACGACTTTCTTGAGCGTTCCGCCCGGATCATCAGTGCCTACGAACGATCCTTGCCGATTACCGAACAGATCCCTGCAAAACGGTTTAAACCAGTTACTTCCGACGAAACTGCCGGTCTGGCGTTCACGGTGGTGTTCAGGGGTTATAACCTGAAGGAAGTAGACCGGTTCATCAACCGGGTCTCGGGAACGTTGTACGCATGTGAGACGGGAAGGCCGTCGCCGCTTGTTGACGCCTCCGAGGTTGCACGCAAGGTCTTTTCTATTTCCATGCGCGGCTATGCCGAACAGGAAGTAGACGAGCTGCTTGATCGAGCCGCTGAGACGATCGGCCGATTCGAAAGTGACTTCCGGAGACAGTCAGAGACCGGCACGGGTTTTTAGACCGTCCAGGAAGGGAATCGATGTCTGAGCGGTTGACCGCTTATTCCCACGGCGCCGGTTGAGCTTGCAAACTCAGCTCAGCTGAGTTGGCGCAGGTTCTGCGCCCCATGCATGGTTCTCCTGCCACCGAACATCCTGACCTGATCGTCGGAATCGAGTACGCCGACGACGCCGGTGTCTTCATGGCGCCTGGGGGCGACGCGCTCGTGCAGACGGTCGATTTTTTTACGCCGATTGTCGACGATCCGTTCGATTGGGGCCGAATTGCAGCCGCCAATGCGCTATCGGACGTCTACGCGATGGGTGGGGACCCGCTGACCGCTCTCCAACTGATCGGCTGGCCGCGCGGGGTCATAGGTTTCGACGTTCTTGAGCGAGTCATCGAAGGTGGCCTTTCGATAATGGAGGAGGCGGGTTGTACGGTTGTTGGTGGACACTCGATAGATGACCCCGAACCGAAGTATGGGTTCGCCGTAACCGGCATCGTCGAACCGGGTCGGCTGCAGACCAATGCCGGTGCGCGTCCTGCCGATCAGCTGATCCTCACCAAACCGCTCGGTACCGGGATCATCACGACTGCTCTCAAAGCGGGGAAGGTCGACGACGACCTGGCCCGATATGCCATAGAGACCATGGCTGAACTCAACGCCGGGGCCTCGCTTGCCATGGCGGCCGTCAACGCCCATGCCTGCACGGACGTGACGGGGTACGGCTTGCTTGGTCACCTCAGGGAATTACTCACGTCCGCCGGGGTGAGTGCCCTGATCGAGGTCGACCAGGTCCCGATGATGGACGGGGTCGAAGAACTCCTGGAAGCGGGATTCTTCCCCGGTGGGAGCCAGCGCAACCTCGACGCAGTTGCGCCGCACGTGACGTCCGATGTAGAAGATTTCTGGATGCAGCTGTTGGCCGACGCCCAGACCAGCGGGGGTCTTCTGATTTGCGTTCCCCCGGCCGAAGCGCAAGATCTACTCGATCGACTCGATGAGCACGAGTGTTACGAAAGCGCCGTCATCGGCGAGATCCAGAGCGGCGACTCAGCTGCGATCCGCCTCGTTCGTTAACACTCCTAGACTCCCGGCCATGTCAACGGACCGAATCGCATTGATCGCCGAGGCGCTGTCGATCGGCCAGATTCAACGACACATCTTTCTCTGTGCCGACCAGACCACCCCCAAGTGTGCACCCATTGAGGAAACGAACCAGGTCTGGCGTCACCTCAAGACCCGGCTCAAACAAGCTGGCGCCACGAGCGCCCCGCCGGTCTGGCAAGCCCAGCTGGCAATGCCACCGACCGGGGCGGTCGCCGGTACCGGCTCAATCTTGCGAAACAAGGTCGACTGTTTGCGTATCTGTGAGATGGGACCGATTGCCGTCGTATATCCAGAAGGCGTCTGGTATCACTCGGTCACGGTGGCGGTCATGGACCGCATCATCGACGAGCACCTGATTGGCGGCCAACCGGTTGAGGACTTCGTCTTTGCCAGGGATGACCTCCGATGAATTTCCTGAAGAAGCTGGCGGCCGTTTTTGTGCTCTGGCGGATGTTCGGACCGGAGCTGCGACCCTCGTTCGAACCCAATCAGGTTCACCCGATGCCGATCCCTGGTCGGACCGTGTTTGTCAACGGCCGGGAAGTGTTTATTCGCGAAGCCGGTCCCAAAGATGGCACCCCGATCGTGCTGGTCCACGGGTGGGGAGATGCCTCGAACGTAATCTACGCCCGAATTCTGCCGGCGCTCGCCGAGGAATTTCGTGTTATCGCCGTAGATAATCGTGATGCCGGCAAGTCGGATGCGGTTCGCAGTTCCTATGAGATTGCCGATGCCGCCGATGACCTCGCCGGGCTGCTCGATACGCTCGGGCTGGCCTCCGTCGCAGTCTTCGGGTATTCGATGGGCGGGATGATCGTCCAGGAGTTGGCGCATCGGCGTCCCGACCTTGTCGGAAAGATCGGGTTGGGCGGCACGGCGGCGCACGTCTCTATCGGCGGGTCGATTGGCGACGTACTCAGCTGGTTGGCGTTCTACGTGGCCAGGGGATTTGAGCGGGTCACGCGCTCGGAAGTCTCCTACGTCCGCACGAAGTATCTTGAACGGGTTGGAGCGATCACCCCCAACGAGGCCCAACATTTCTGGCTTCAGTCGATCGGACGAGATCCCGAGTCCTACTGGGCTGCCGGGTTCGCCGCACGGGTCTTCGACTCGCGCGACTGGGTTGGGTCGATCAGGGTTCCGGCCCTCGTGGTTGTCAACACACATGATCAACTTGTACCCACCGGTGCTCAGTACGACCTCGCCGGCCGGATCGATGGATCGGTCGTCCTCGAACTGGTCGGTGCCCGCCATGAGGGCCCACTCACTCACCACGCCGAGATGGTTGCGGCCATCTCGCGATGGGTCAATTCGTAACGGGTTCGTAGTTCTTTTCGCCAGCTTCGATAGGCACGTTCAACCAGTTTTCGGTGGGCGGGAGCGGGCATGAGTACGCCTCCGAGTAGGCGCAGTACGGGTTGTAGGCCAGGTTGAAATCAAGTGAGACCATCCCGCTCTCCTCCAGGTCGAGATCGAGGTATCTGCCGGCTCCGTAGGTCTCCTTTCCCGAGGTCGCATCCCGGAATGGCACAAAATACCCGTCGTCGCCGATGTGATGGAGCAACGTCAGTTGGACGTCCGTGCCGTTGACCTTGAATCGAACGATCCCGGCTCGCTGATAGATTCTGTTCTGGCCGTCGCTGGTCCCCACGGTGAGTTCGCCTCCGGGTGACGGCTCGATCGGAGCCTCAAATCGCAACGCTTCGGCCTCGGGGAAATAGGCGAGTCCGTCAAACCCGACGCCGGGGTCAAGTGGGGAGTTGGGGGTTGCGAAGAATGCATCTTTTTGGGCACGGAAGTCATCAAGTTCGGTCATGGTCTTGTCAACCTATCAGGGGCGGGCCCGCTTCCCGTCTTTCATCCCTGTGGGGTCTATTGATATATGATGCTTGTTTACGTTATTCTGCGCACCTTGATGAGCTATCGATTTGATCGGGATGAGTTGTTTTCGCTGGCCGGATGGCTCTCTCGGCTGGCGGCCGACTTGGAAGCCGTTGCCCTTGGGGTGCCTCAGGCCCTGACAAGGGTTCACCGGTCGTCAAACTCGGTAGGAGCCCTCGGTTCGGTGTCGGTCGGGTGCGATGAGCGGGCAGAAGATCTGGTCCGCCGGGCGGTCTTCTTGGGCGAGATCAGTGCCGATCGGTGGTCGGCGGCGTGGGGTCGGAGATCGGAGCTGCTCGATCTCTGGCGGCAGATTGAAACATTTCCCGGCTCTGACAACGATCCGCGTCTCGACGCCCTGCTCAGGCGATCGGTGTCAAACGAACGAGCCTGGGTGGCGGCTCTTGACGACCTCGCTCCTGCCCAGGTGGCGGCGCTGGCCGCCGCCTTGCCGGCGGAGATCGGACGGCGGATGGCCTGGAGCGCTGCCCGGGCGTAATCGCTGCGACGGACGGCCTACCCTTGACATGGCGAGCAGTGGCCACCCGACGCCTCATGGCGATTGAGGCGGATCGCCTTCGATCGGAGTTGTCGGGGGAATCGGATGAGCAAGCGGTCGAGCGACTCCGGCGACTCGAAGGTTGGATCGAGTCCGAGCGCACGTTCATTTGGTTTGACCCGTCCGGTGACGGGCAACTCGTCGAAGTGGTTGGTGACGTCGACGAAGCCGTCGGAATCGGTGTCTTTGTGCCGGGGATCGGCAGTGAACTGCAGACTTTCGAGGCCGTAGCTTCTCACGCCCGGTCGCTGGTGTCGGTAGCCAGATCCATGGACCAGGAGATTGCGATGGTGGCCTGGCTTGGGTACGACGCTCCGGCGATCGGCTGGAATATCGAACCGCTTCTCGGGGATCAAGCCGAGGTCGGCTCCCCGAATCTGGTGTCGTTCGTCGATGGGCTGGCCGCTCAAACGCCGCATGTTCCCTTGACGGTTGTGGCTCACTCCTACGGTTCGGTTCTGGCTGCCCGGGCCGCGGCTGACGATCACCTGGCGGCCGATCGGCTGGTGATTGTTGGGAGTCCGAACGTCGCGGTCGACCACATCGGCAGATTGGTCGTGCCGGATCCGGCAGCTGTCTTTGTTGGCGAAGCCCCATCCGATCCTGTCATAGCCATCGGCGACCTCACCGACGGCTGGAGCGATGATTGGTCAGGCCTCGGGCACGGATACGACCCGGGAGTATGCGCTTGGGGAGCGAAGGTCTTCGAGGTCCAGGACGTTGGAATCATCGACGCTCATGTGACCTACACCTCGGGAGCCTCGGCCGAAACCATCGTCAACATCATGACCGGGGAAAGCGTGCCTGATCGGTGCGGCTAGCTCGGTCGCCGGCTGTCCTAATATTGTCGGATGCCCACTAAAACCAGACTTCTCGTCGCGTTCGTGATGATGTTGCCGTTGGCAGCTTGCTCAACCGGGTCTGCGTCGTTCACCCTTGCCTCAACTCCTTCCTCGACGGTGCCACCCACCTCAGTCGTCGTACCCGACACGACCGCCCCGG
>CAWKAG010000057.1:0-37157 GCA_963847455.1 uncultured Acidimicrobiia bacterium | reverse complement strand
TGAGGAACCAAAGGCCGCCGAGCGTGCCGAAGACGACTGATGTCTCCCGGAATGCCGCCACCAACCCGAGCGGGGCGAGTCGGGCGGCCGACAGAACGAGGGCGTACGCGCCCAGCCAAAGCAATGCCTGCGAAAACGTGGCGCCGCCATTCCACTCGCAGGCTGGTCATCGCTTCGGATAGCGAACGGCGCCACAGCACTACTGGGACCAGGAGCAGGCGTTCGGCCCGAAAATGTTGCGATCGTGTAGGGGAGAGCTGCGTCGAGGGAACGCACCGCAGCTGCATCGTTCAGCGTGTAAGCGGCGATGATCGCGCCGACGACTAACGCCCAACCCGCGCCCTTCCGATGGCGGCCAAGGCCGACCGATAGGACACCGACGACGGCCAAGCCGATGGCCACGAGGCCCCATCCGCCCGGGACGTCGTCGAGCCCAGAGCTGCGGCCACGTGACCGGAATCGGGGCGGTACCTCTGGCCACTGGATAGACCAGCGACATATCGCCGTGCTCGTAGGCGGTGATCAACGTCAATACGTAAGCGAGGTGAATGAAGCTCGACAACACGATGGCTGGCCAGACCTCGGTCGGGATTCCGGAAATGAAGAGCGCCGGAGCGACGGCGAGTGCCCCGAAGGCCGCCTGCCGCGAACCCGGCGATAAGGCGGTCCTGGCTGCTCTTAACGATCAAGTTCCAGGAAGCGTGGAGCAACGCAGAATGCCAGCACCAACATAAGCGGGATGACGTCGATGGCAGGCTCCGTCGGTCGGCGATGAGGATTGGACGTAACGAATCGTAAACTAGTCGGCGACTCGATCCCGATTTCGCTTCAGCCGGGTGGTGCGGGCTACTTTGTGAAGTGGAGAACTCTCTGTTCACAATGGGACAGCCGCCTGGCCGGACAGGATACCTATGGACTTAGCTGCAATTCGACGGGACCTGATTGCCGAGCAGGAGGCCCTCGACGCAATCGTTACGGGCCTAACGCCGATCGAATCACTTCCAACGCCCAGTGTTCGCTGGTCGGTCGCCGATCAAATAGGTCATCTGACGTACTTTGATGGAGCTGCCGTGGTTGCGATTAGCGATCGGGATGCGTTCACTGTGATGATTGGCGAACTACTGGCGGTTGTCCCTGCTGGCGACGAAGCCATGGACGACCTCACACTCGGATCATTCCGCCGGATGACCGCTGATGAATTGCTCGGGACCTGGAGAACGCACCGCCAGCGCCTTGCCGAAGCGTCACTCGGACTCGATGAAGGCCAACGGGTGTCTTGGTACGGACCGGCCATGGGTGCGAAGTCGTTCCTGACGGCACGGCTCATGGAGACGTCGGCACGCGGCCAGGACATTGCCGACGCGGTTGGAGCAACCCGACCCGCTACCGATCGTCTCGTCCACATTGCTCAACTCGGATTTCTCACGAGGGGCTGGTCATATGCCAATCGGGGTCTTGAGCCTCCAACGGACCCGGTCCGCGTGGAACTGACATCACCGTCCGGGGCGATATGGGCTTTCGGCCACGAGGATGCCAAACAGTCGGTCACCGGTGAAGCAATGGACTTCTGCCTGGTGGTGACCCAGCGCCGGCATGTAAACGACACCAGCCTGGCTGGCTACACCGCTCGCCATCGACTGGCTGGAGATAGCTCAGGCTTTCGCCGGCCCAGCGACGTCTGGACCGGCGGCCCAGATCGGGTGACTTCCGAGCCCAAACCGCCGCCGATGGGCACGGTCCTCGTGTGGCATAGACTGGCCGAATGTCCCAGGCAGTAGCACCACTTCGTATTAGACACTTCCGGGCGCTGTGGATCGCCTCGGTCATCTCGAATGTTGGGTCGTTCCTTCAGGGAGTAGCCGGATCCTGGCTCATGCTGGAGCTGACCGGATCCGCCACCTGGGTTGGCTTCATGGTTGCTTCGACGACGTTGCCTCTGCTGTTCTTGGCCCTGACCGCCGGCGCTCTTGCGGATCTCGTCGACCGGGCCAAGCTGCTGCTCGTATCCCAGATCATCATGGGATCAGCCGCTGCGGCCATGGCGATTGTGACGTCGTTTCGGGGAGATTGGCCCGGGCCTGCTCCTCGCCCTCGGGCTCCTCCTCGGGGTGGGTATGGCCTTCAACCTGCCCGCCTGGCAGGCGATGGTTCCCGATCTGGTGCCCCGGGGTATGGTCGCCAGCGCCGTCGCGCTCAACTCTGTCGCGTTCAATGTGGCGAGGGCGGTCGGGCCGGCGCTCGGTGGGCTGATTGTGGCGACGTCGGGCCCCGAGCTGGCGTTCGGTCTCAACGCGGTGAGCTATGCGGGAGTCATCGGGGTTCTCGTGGTCATGCGTCGAACGATTGCCACGTCCGACAAGGAATCGAGTTCTGTCGCCAACGCCATCGCCCTCGGAGTTCGGTATGCCCGCTTCACTCAAGCGTTCCGGCGTTTGCTTCTCCTCGCCGCACTGTTCGCGATGACATCCGCGGTACTCCAGGCGGTGCTGCCCACTCGAACCGAGGAGCTCGGTGGGTCGGCAGCCGCTTACGGTCTGATGCTTGGGGCGATGGGTCTGGGAGCCTTGCTGGCCGCGTTCCTGCGGGAACAGATCGTGCGTCGCCTGGGTGCCTATTCGTTGCCGGCCACGATTGGTCTGTTCGGGCTGGCCGGAATCGCGGTCGGCGCCGCACCTTCGATCGCGTGGTCGATGGTCGCCCTTCTGGTAGCCGGGGCGGCCTGGGTGTGGACGTTGACCACCACCAACGCCACCGCCCAACTCATGGCACCATCGTGGGTGCGCGGCCGGGCCATGAGCCTGTATTCGTTGGCCTTTGTCGGTATCCTGCCGATCGGGTCCATTCTTGCCGGCGCTTCTGCCGATCTCATCGGAGCCGGCCGGACCATGATGCTGTTCTCGGTCGGGTCATTGTTGCTGGCCTTGCTCGTCCCTCGGCTGAAGATCCCGGCGCTGGCCGACGTTTCAACCCCCGAATTTACCGACGTGCCGACTGGTGACCACGCCGATACCGAAGGTGGGCCGGTGATGGTGGTGAACACCTGGGACGTCAATTCCGAGACCTGGATGCCTTCGCCGAAATGATGGCTGAGGTGCGCCTGGTGCGGCTGCGGACCGGTGCCTATCGGTGGCGTTTGTACCGAAACGCCGAGAACCCCCATCGATTGAGCGAAGTCTTCCTTACCGTGTCGTGGGCTGAGCATCTTGCCCAGCACCGTCGCATCGACGACGAGTCTGCGGCCTTGCTCCGGCAGGCTCGAACGCTGGATCAGAACGGATCGCCGGTCAGTCGGCATCTGGTCGCCGTTGATGTCGAGGATCCAGAAGGCTGGGATCAGCTCATCGCCTCACACGAGCGGTATCACCGTGATGATGGGTCGATTCCCCTTGACCTCAGCTAGCAATTCCCGGGTTGGATAGGATTGGCAGATATCCGGCCCTCCCGGTGGCGGGTTGATTGATTAGCGCGAGGGATTCCATGGCCGCTCGATCAGCAGATCTTGAAGAAGGGAGACGGGCGATCGAGGCTCGCTCCTGGAGCGCGCCTTCCTGTTGCTGACCAATGCGGACTCGGCTGAGCCACTCGGATCCAAGGATCTAAGGCTGATGGCGACGGCGGCCTACATGCTGGGACGTGACGACGACATGGTCGCCGGTCTGGAGCGCTCCCATCAGTTGCACCTTCAGGCGGGCGAGTTGTTGTCATCGGTCCGTGACGCCGTCTGGATTGGTATCAACCTGGCGTTGCGCGGCGAGATGGGGCCTGCGTCCGGTTGGTTCGGTCGGGCCGGGCGGACCCTTGAAGACGTCGACGAGGAGAATGCCGAGCGGGGCTATCTCGTGTTCACGGGTGTACTGAGTGCGATCGAGATGGGCGATTTCGAGGGGGCGGTCGCCGCCGCGAAGCAGGCGATAGATATCGGTCGACGGTTCGATGAGCTCGACCTGGTGGCACTGGCCGTACACGGACACGGGCGGGCGCTGATGCGTCAAGGCAACACCCTCGAAGGTTTGCACCTGCTCGACGAAGCCATGGTGGCGGTGATCGCTGACCGGTTGTCGCCGATCGTGACAGGGATCATCTATTGCAGTGTGATCGAGGCTTGTCACGAGGTCCTCGACTTCGGTCGAGCGCGCCAATGGACCGAGGCACTCAGCCAATGGTGTCGGATCCAGCCAGAGATGGTGGCGTTCACCGGCCAATGTCTCACCCATCGGGCGGAGGTCATGCAGATGCGTGGCGATTGGGAGGATGCGCTCGCCGAGGCCGATCGGGCCAGCGGACGGTTCATCGACGGGATGAATCAAGCTCCGGTCGCTCAGGCGTACTACCGGCAGGGAGAGCTGTACCGCCTAACCGGAGACTTGGTGAAGGCTGAGGAGGCCTATCGACAAGCCAGCCGGTGGGGATGGTCACCCCAGCCCGGCTACGCGCTGCTGCGGGCTGCGCAAGGAGATCCTGCGGCCGGAAAGGCGGCCCTTTCCCGGGTCCTTGGCGAGTCCGACGAGTGGGTAGACCGGGCGCGGGTCCTGCCGGCGTTCATCGAGATCCTCCTCAGCCTCGATGAGGTGGACGCAGCCGGGCAGGCCTCGCAGCAACTCGACGAACTAGCCGACGCTCATCCATCAACCATGCTGTCGGCTGTGGCGCACTACGAGCGAGGAACTCTGTTGATGCGGACCGGCGAACCCGTTCAAGCGGTTGCCGCATTTCGAGCGTCTCTACGCGGTTGGCAGGAGCTCGAAGCTCCCTACGAGATGGCGAAAACCAGGGCGATGATTGGACTCGCCTGCCACAACATCGGTGACCATGACACTGCCCGTCTTGAGTTTGAAGCGGCCCGGAGCGAATTCGGTCGACTCGGCGCGACCCCCGATCTCGAGTGGCTCGACCAACAGCTCGATGGCGATCGCCGCACTCCCGATGCCGGGTTGACGGGCCGCGAGTTGGAGGTTCTCGGCCTGGTCGCCAGTGGTGCCACCAACAAAGCGATCGCCTCGGAGCTATTTGTGAGCGAACGTACCGTCGACCGGCACGTGAGCAATATCTTCTCGAAGCTGGCGGTCACGACTCGAACCGCCGCCGCCACGTATGCCCATGAGCACGGCCTGCTCTGACACGTTAAGTGGGTGATACCACCCATTCGGTCGACGGCTGAAATTGGGTGGTTCCGCCGATGAAGGGTTCGTCTTTTCGGGATACGTTGGTCTGGTGCCCGTTTCCAAGGAGGGAAATCGTGACCGACACTCGGAAGCAGAAGAAAACCGTTGCCAACCAACCCTCAAAAAAGAGGCGTGCTCTGTTGGCCCGGATGGCGGTCGACGACCGAGAAGTAGAACTGGCGGGCATCCCAACCGCGTTGATCGAAACCGGGGAGGGGCGCCCGATGGTTCTCCTGCATGGCCCGGGCGAGTTCGCCGGTACTTGGATGCGAGTGATCCCGGAATTGGCCAAGCATTATCGGGTGATAGCCCCGGATCTGCCCGGTCACGGCGAATCAGGCCTGCCCACGGCCGGACTCGACGCCGATCGGGTACTCAGGTGGCTCGATGAACTGATCGGTGAAACGTGCGATCAACCCCCGATCCTGGTGGGCCATTTGCTCGGTGGAGCTATCGCGGCCCGGTTTGCCGCTTCACATTCCGAAAAACTGGCTGCTTTGGTACTCGTCGACACCTACGGTCTTGCGAAGCTTTGGCCCAGCCCGAAGTTCGCCTTCGCTCTCGCGAAGTTCATCATCAGGCCCACGGTTGGTACCCAGCGAGCCATGATGGACCGCTGCATGGTCGACCTTGCCGGGCTCCGCGAAGAGATGAAAGGCGATCTCGATATGCTCGAGGCTTACGGGCTTGAGTGGGCGCAGCTTCCGAAGGCCAAAGCGGCTCTACGCAGTTTGATGTCGACCTTCGGGATGCCCGCGATTGCAGAGTCCGATCTCAAGGCGATAGCTGTTCCGATCAGCTTGATCTGGGGTCGCGACGACCTGCAGGTCCCGGTTCGGGTGGCCGAGCGGGCCGCCAGTCACTACGGCTGGCCACTCCACATCGTCGAGCAGTGCGCCGACGATCCCGCCGTCGAACAACCAGCCCGGTTCCTCGAGGCGGTTCGAGATGTAAGCCGATTCTGTGAAGCCATGAGCCGCTTCGATGCAAAGCTGCTTTAGTCGGAAGGCTGGCTGAAGGTCACGTAACGAGAAGTGAAACCGTCCCGGTGGAACTCGGTGATCCTGCTGTCCAGTCGAAGCCCATCAAGGAGAGAGAAGTACTCGGTTGCTAGCTGATCTGACTCGGTTTCGACGATTACGAAGGTGTCGGGTAGATCGTTCGGGTCGAGGTCGATGAGTTTGTGCACGTTTGAGGGTACGGCGTCGACGTATCCGAGCCCCGGGTACTGGGTCTTGAACCACAGATTGGACGACAAATAGACCAGGAGTATCAGTCGCCAACGCGCCCGAAAGCGTGTCGTGGGTGAGTAGCAACCGCTCTGCATATGCGTTCGATGATTCGAGCCCGACGCTCGTGGCAGTGGCGCGGCCAGGCATGAGGGCACCCGAACCGTTCACGATCATCAGCACGAGGAGGGCGCTCGCGAGGGCTCCTGAGGTGGCTCGACCGAACCGTTGGACGCTGACTTGCCAAGCCACGAACAAGGCGAATGGTACGAGGATGATGAAGTATCGAGGCAACACGAAAAGCCTGATCACGAACAGTGCAGTGAAGACGTAGAAGCCGACGAAGAGGATGCCGAGCCAGGTGAATGTAGCAATCCGGCTGCTCAGTTCTTCTCGATCCGTTGTCCGATCGCGGCCAGGGAGCGTCAGAAACACGATGGCCACCGTCAACGCAATGGTGAGCTCTGGCATCCGAAGGAGCTGTGTCGCCGACGAAGAGAGCACGACTTGCAGGTCGCGATCGAATCCGCCCGCGTGATCGGACACGATGACAGGGAGAACTCCGACGATTATCGACGGCGCCATAACCAGCAGGGACCGGCGAGCGGACTTCAACGTTGGCTGCACTAAGTAGGTGGCCGCCACGGCGGCGCCGAGCGGGAGGATGCCGCTGGCTTTGAATGAAGTGGCGAGCGCTCCCCAGAGAGCTGCCCGGTTCCACTGACCGTTGAGAGCCGCGTTTACCGACAGCATTCCGACAGTGAAGATCGGGATCTCAAGGTACATGAAGCCGAGTTGTGCGTTCATCACCGGAACCATCGCGGTCGCCACGACCAAGCCGATAGAAGCAGCGTGCGACCAAACTGGCCTCGCGAATCGATATACCTCTCTAAGCCCGACAGCGCCGATCGCCATGTGCGCAAGGTGAGCAAGGGTCAGGAACTGTCTCGGTGAGTTGGCGACGCTAGCGAGGACGCCCGTAAGCCAGGTGATCGGTGACAGCGCATAGGTGCCTGGTCCGTAGTCAAACCATTGGGGTTGTCGCAGGAGGCCGACCACGTCGAAGTTGTTCTCCGCCAGCCAAAAACCGCCCGGTAGGACGGCCCAGCTCTCATCCCAGGAGGCCGGAAGGAGCAGCGCATTCCGTTTCAATAGCACGAGACCTGCGAAGACCCCGAGCCAGGTCAGAAATCCACGCCAGACGGGGTCTAGCCGGTTCCATCGATCTTGCACGTTTGTCACAGAAACCACACTTTATTGCCCGGTTGGCTTGGGTGCAGGTTTGGGGTCGCATCCGCTGCGCTCGGCATGTTCGTGGTTCTCCGTAGGTTCATGCCGACATTCGAAATGGCAGCTATTCAGTTATCCGAGCGCTCTCGCGGAGAATGGAGCCCGCCAGCGAACCGGGTTGGGGTTGATTGCTAATCGTCACCCGGATCGGTCATGAGTCCGTGGCTTTGGTGTAGATCACGAAACCGGACGTTAGACCGTCGTGCATAAACTCGACGATCTCAGCATGGAAGGATGTGCGGTCGTCAAGGCTCTGACGAACTTCATCGGGTAGCAGGTCGATTGCCTTGTCGACGATGACGAATCGGTTCGGCAAGTTGTTGTTGTCGATGTCGTCGACGAGCTGGACGTTACTCGGGACGCTTTCAACGTACCCGAGCCGCGGATACTGCGTACGGAACCACATGTTGCGGATGACGTATACAGTCACTCCAGTATCGAGGGCGCCGTCAAGCACCTCCTTCGCGAGTATGAGGCTGGGTACGTACTCGTTGGATGACTCGAGTCCAACGCTGCTTATATCGTTGGGGTCACCGAGAAGAGCGCTCGATGACGTTGCGATCATCGACGTAACTAGCAACAGGCCCAACACACCCGGGAGTAATGGGCCGAATCGTCTTCGGACGACCTCCCATGCAGTGAAGAATGTCAACGGGACGATCACGATGAAGTATCGAGGAAGGACGTAGAGCGGTATTAGAAAGATGATGGTAAACGTGTAGAAACCGACGAAGCTGAGGATGAGCCAGGTGAAGGTTCTGAGCCGAGTTTCCACTTGGCTATCTTGCGTTTGGTTCGCGCGGTCGGGCAGAGCGGCGAAAATGATCGCGAAAGCCAAAGCAATGCCGAGTTCGGGCATCCGTACGAGTTGGAGCGCAGAGACGAGGAACACCGACCCTAGGTCCCGTTCCACCTCGGCCAAGGGCTGCTCCAATACGAGTGGTAGCAGTCCCACGACCAGCGCCGGCAGCATTGTGAGGAAAGCCTTCCGCAGAGCTCTCAGATTTCCCTGGCTTATCAGCATCCCTCCCACAACGGCGGTGAGAGGGAGAATGCCGCTGCCCTTGAATGAGGTGGCCAAAGCCCCCCAGAGCGAAGCGCGAGCCCAGTCGCCACGCAACCCTGCATTGATAGCCAACATTCCAACAGCAAAGATCGGCGTTTCGAGGTACATGAACCCGAGCTGGGCATTCATAACAGGCACGATGGCTGTGACCGCAACGAGTCCGGTTGCCGCCACAGGGGACCAGACCGGGCGGGCGAAACGGAATACCTCGCGGAGGCCGACTGCTCCTATACCCATGTGGGCTATGTGCAGCGAGACCAAGAAGGATGGGGTAGTGGTAGTGAGCGAAGCAATGATCCCGGTCATCCACGTGATCGGCGCTAGCGCGTAGGTGCCCGGTCCATTCTGAAACCACTGCGGTTCTCGCAGGAGGCCGACCACGTCGAAGTTGTTCTCCGCGAGCCAAAAACCGCCCGGTAGGACCGCCCAGCTCTCATCCCAGGAGGCCGGAAGGAGCAGCGCATCCCGTTTCAAGAGCACGAGACCTGCGAAGACCCCGAACCACGTTAGGAATCCGCGGACACGCGCCGGCAGGTCGCTCCACCGCTGTTGCAGGTTCGTCACGGTCGTTCCACTTCGTTGTCCATCCACTCATCGACGCCGTCTTCGGTCCACTTGAGTCGTGGTCCCATCAATACGAAAGAACCGACGTGATGGCTTCGGCGACCTGAGCGGGGGTGCGGTCATCAGTATCGATCGCCTCGAATTCGGCGTAGCCGGGGGAGCGTTCGGCGAGCAGGTCCTGGATGCGGGTCTGGGGGTCGTCGCCAGCCAAAAGCGGACGCCGGGCCGCTCCGTGCTGACCTCCGACCCGGCGCAGGATGCTTTCCGGGCTGGCGACCAGGCAGAAGACCCGGCTGACTGGTTCGAGATGTTGGCGCACGATGGGATCAAGCATCATCCGCCCGCCGGTGGAGATGACCAGAGCAGATCGTGCGGCTAATTCCTCAGCCAGTTCGCGTTCGAGACTGCGGAAGTGTGCTTCTCCGTGTGCTTCGAATAGCTGAGGGATCGGGCCGTACCGCGATTCGATCAATTTGTCCGTGTCGACCCACTCTCTGTCGAGTAGTCCGCCAAGGTGTCTTCCCACGGTCGATTTGCCGGTGCCCATGAACCCGGTGAGAACCACGTGCTGTTGGTCGCTCATCTTCACGCTCAATAGGGCTGGGTTGGGTCGCTGACGAGACCCGCTCGCACCACGTTGACGTCTTCGGCCAGTTTGGTTCGCAGGGCCACGAGGTCGGTTGTGACCGTCACCATCCGAAAACCCCGCTTGAGTCGATCGGCCGCGGTGGCGGTCGTGGCATGAATACCCGGGACAACGCCATGAGCGTCCGATCGAGTGACGATCAAGTCGAGCGCCGCCAGGAACGCCGGATCATCGGATCCCGGTTTGAAGCCCATGCTGATCGCCAGGTCTGCCGGCCCAACGTACACCGCCGCGATGCCATCCACCGAGAGGATCGCATCGAGGTTGGCGAGCGCTTCGGTTGTCTCGATCATCGGAATGATGGCGATTTGGGCCTCGTCGAAGTATTCGGGTCCTTCCACAATGGTCGCCCGCGCAGGTCCATAGCTTCGGCGACCGTGGGGCGGATATGAGGCATATTCGACGGCCTGACGGCACTCGGCTTCTGAATTGACCATCGGAACGATCAGTCCCATAGCTCCGGCGTCCAGGGCCTTGCCGATGTGGTCAGGGGTGTTCCAAGGAACCCGGACTAGTGCGGTCACCGAGTGACCGGCGATCGACGCCAGGAGTGTGAGGCTGTCGGAATAGTCGATCAGTCCGTGCTGCATATCCACGACCACGTAGTCCAGGTCGAGTCCGGCCATGACCTCGGCCCCGATCGGCGACGGCATGGTCAACCACCCGCCGAGGGCGGTCGCACCGGACTCGAAGCGGTCGTGAAGTGGGTTGGGTTGCACGTCGGTCCTCACGTTGATGTTGGACCGACTTTAACAGTCCGGTTATGGGTCGATGACCAACGCATGCCAGCCGACGATGTGGCCGGTTGGGTCGCGGTAGGCAATTTGGAGGATGCCCCAGGTGTGCGGCTCATCGCGCATCCTGATGGTGGTCGTTCCCTCTGCCAGGTCGCTCTCAAAGGACGCTGATTCGAACTGGACCAACACTTCGCCGACGGTTCCCGGTGGCAAGTCGAGGCTGTCGGCCGGGGGAGGAGTTAGCTCCAATGCCCAGCCATCGTCCGTTTCGAGCAGCTCGAGCGTGACGTCGTACCCATTTGCGTCGAAGAAGGTGGTTGCTTGATAGATGCCAACGACCGTCTCGTTTTGGGGGTTGTGGCCGAGGACTCGCATGAGCACGTAGAGGGTGTCGTCCTGGCTCGAACGATAGAACGTGCCCCACTGGTCGGTCCCGTCCGTCCCGTCATAGGACACGGCTTCATCCCATCCCACGACCCACTTCACATAGTCGAGGCCCCAATCGAAGTCCTCTGATCGGTTCAGCGGGGTGCTGAGTGCTTCGGCTATCCCGGCTGCCGACTGATACGGATAGAGCGACGTTTTGTCGATCACGGGTGGGGTCGTGGAGGTTGATGAGGGCGGAATCGGAGCCGATGGGCTGGTCGTCTCAGCGGTGGTCGGCGCTGGTGCGACAGGCACGGTCACGTCGACCGTGGTCGACTGGCAAGCGCTGATGATCAAGGCGATGAGCAGGACGGATCTCATGGCGAGGTAACGACGACCGGTACTTCGGCGTTCCCTCAATCGCATACGGCATCCAGTCTTGTAGCTTGCTGTCGATGCAGATGCTACGGGACTCGCAGGCCCGAAATGAGCTGGTTAACAACCTGGTGGTAACGAGCCGCGAGCTATGGGAACGGCGAGGTGGTGCTGGCGAACTTTCATCAGCGCTGGCACTGCTCGTCCAGGGGATGCTCGTCGTGTCGCTGGTTATCTCCTCCTCGGTGACCGAGCAGATCGTCAGCTTGTTGCCTCAGGTTTACGTTCTCAGCCTGTTGCTCCACATCGCCGCTATTGCATGGGGACGCCAACGGCAGATCCTCGCCCGGGCAGTCGGCGGAAGTGTGATTGCGGCGACGCTGATTGGCCTGTTCCTATCTCCGTGGAGCGATCCCGGCATGGTGCAACCGACGTCGAACACGTTCAAGGTGACGACCTACAACACCCTCTTTACCCGTGCCGACGCCCCCCGGTTGGATCAGGCGGATGTGATTGGTCTCCAGGAGATCACCCGGGCCAAGCTTGATGCCATTGCCAGCAACATGGGCGCCGAGTACACCTATCTGACGGCGTGTGACTGCACCGCAGCGGGAACCGAGGTTGGTCTCGTCTCAAGGTTCGAGATCGCCGACGCCGAGTATTACGACGACGGGGGATCCGGCACCTTCGTGCGAGCAGTCCTAGGAGTTGCTCCGAACAAGCGGGTGGTTGTTTATCTGGCCCACCTGCCGTCACCGGAGAATCACACCGGTCGCGACCGACGAAACGCCCTCCTGGCAACGATCAAAGACCGCATCGCCACCGAGACCGACGACGTCATTTTGATGGGTGATCTCAGCACGACGGTGTACTCGTCGGCGTTTCAGCGGATCCGGTCTGAGCTGAAGCTGCAACCGGCCGGCTACGGCATCGTCCCGGCGTGCTCGTGGCATGGGTATGGCCCGCTGCTCTGCCTGCGAATCGATCACATTTTCGTTTCTTCCGGTCTGGGAATCGTCGACTCGTCGGTATCCCACGTCGAAGGCTCCGACCATCGGCCCGTCTCGGCCACCCTGACCTGGTAGCCCACCTCCACAGTAAAGTGGGCGTCTATGCCCGAAGGCCACGTCACCCATCGCAACGTGCGCCTGCAGACGGCCGCTCTCGGACTAGGCCAGCCGATCCGCGCTGAGTCGCCACAGGGACGCTTCCGTGACGGCGCGGCGCTCCTCGACGGCCGCTCGCTGGAAAGTCTTGACGCTCACGGCAAACATTTGTTTTACCGGTGGGAGGGTGACCTGCGACTGCATATCCATCTTGGCCTCATCGGGAAGTTCCAGATCCATCGAGGACCCGCCCCGACTCCGACTCCGGCTACCCGACTGGTTCTCGAATCCACCAAGGCGTCAGTGTTCCTGGCTGGCCCGATGGTGTGCGAAGTGATCACGCCCGATGAAGAGCAGGCCATCAGGCGCGACCTTGGACCCGATCCGATTTCGATGCCCCGACGGGGTCACCAGTTTGTGGAGCGTCTCGCCCACAAGCGGGTTCCGGTCGGCGCCGCCCTGTTGGACCAGTCGGTGATCGCCGGAGTCGGCAATGTGTACCGGGCCGAGCTGCTGTTCCTGGCCGGGATCCACCCTGCCAGGCCCGCCAATGAACTAACCCCTGACGAGGCGATGGCACTCTGGAAGCTGGCGGTCACCGAACTTCGGCGTGGGGTGGAACTCGGCGACATCCTCACCGTCAAGCCCCATGACATCGGCGTCCGATCCCGGGTCGGCCTCACGCGAGAAGAGGGTGTCTACGCCTATCAGCGCGAAGACTTGCCGTGCCACCGGTGCGGCACGCCGATCCGGCTGGACGCTGCGGCGGCCCGCAAGATCTGGCATTGCCCGTCCTGCCAACCGGTTTGACGATTATGGATTCGACACTGTCGGTGGTGAAAGCGATCGCGACAATCCTTCACGCACAGTCACAAAATAGTTCTCCTTGAATTGGGTTCAGGAACACGGACATGCCTAGGGTGACCTCAACCCCCTAGTAGAGAAGCTGGCTAATGAAATCTCTCCTCGGTGGCGCAGCGCTGCGTGGAACCCTGCTGGCCGTTCTGATCGCAGCGGTCGGTGCCGTCAGTATCGCCACTCGCAGCGTTGAAGCTGCCCCCAAATCCCAGAGCATCGTTGCCAAACACCAGGTTGCGAGCCATGTCGCCGTTCTCGTCAACGTCCCACCGAGGCCTCTCATTTCGTCCGACTATGTGGCGACTGCCCTCGCTGCGATCCCGATTGCTCCGGTCACCACGCGCGACTGGCGCTCGATTGGTGGGCTAGCCACTACCGAAGACCCGGACGCTTTGTTGGCGATGGCCGACAGTCAACTACATCAGTTGCAGGGGCCGATCAACCTCGATAGCCAGGAGAGCGACGAATCCGTAACGACCGTGGCCACGACACCGGTCGAGCTCACGGAGGCCCCCGACGCGGCTGCCGCCCCGACACCCCCGACCACAACACCCCCTGCACCTCCATCTGATGGGGACACCACGCCTACGACAGTCCCGCCGCCGGCCACGACGACGACGACAGTTCCTGCGACCACCACGACCACCGCGCCTGCGGGCGGCTACGTGTCGGGCGGTGATGAGTCGACCTTCTTGGCGCTGATCAACGGCACCAGGTCTTCAGCCGGGGTAGGGGCACTTTCTCGCGACGGTGGCCTTGATGGATACGCCAGATGGTGGGCCGAGCAGATGGCGTTAGCCGGTTCGATCTCCCACAGCGGTATGGGCGGCATCGACGGCAGCTGGACGGCCCGCGCCGAGAATGTCGGTTCGGGCGGCACGGCACAGATGCTCTACGGCGTTTTCACCGGTTCGTCCGGTCATTTTGCCAACATCACCAACGGCGGTTTCACCCATGTGGGGGTTGGCGCCTGGATCGACGAAACCGGGCTGCTCTGGACGGTCCACATCTTCGCTGCTAGGTAGGTCGCTAACCCTCGAGGCCGTGTTGCCATAGCCCCGTCTCGGGATGGAACTGTGACCAAGCAAACCAAAACGCCTCATGGCTGACGAGTTCCACGTCGTTCTGGAGAGCCCGGAAACCTCCGGCTTCGGCAACCACCTCGATGTCACCAAACATGATCGCCTCGCCAGCGGCGATCTGTTCCCGCAGGTCGACGGTTGGGAAGGCCACGTACGATCCATCTGCGGTTTCGACGCCGAGGACTTTGGCCTGGACCGGGAGCCGATCGTCGACGGCCCCGATCGGAAAGATCGGCCCGTTGGCGTCACGACCGCCCAGCGGATCGAGCTCGTAGGTGCGCCCGATCCCACCATCTTCGGCGACGATCGTGGTCTCGGGGTAGGCAGCCTTCCAGTCGTCCCAGGTTGCAACGACGACGCTCAGCTGAGTCAGTTCTACTCCTGCGGCATGGAGCGAACCAGACACGGCCACACCCGTGAAGGTGTCGATGGCCGACCAGGTATTCAGGTCGAACATCAGCTTGTTGGAGCGAACCAGCAGGCCAGAAGTCCGCAACACCGGGGGCTCTATGCCTGTCGGAACCGACTCGAGGTCGTAGGCCTGAGCGGACCCGCACAGCGTGCAGTAGGGGAGTCCGATCCGCACGCCTCCCACCGTGTCGATGACCATCTCGTGGACTTCCATGATGTTCTTCGGATAGGCACGGGCTTCGCCGTTGAGTGCCACCCCAAATACAAGCCGGTCGTCCGGATACCAATCACCGCCGGCCGCATCGGTCACTCCTGGGCCGTCCAGGGCAGGAATGCAACCACCCCGGCAGGTCGCTTCGAAATCGCCGAGCGGCCGATCGTCCGGGCGAACCCCACCCCATGACAGCAGCCGGTAGTCGATGGATGCACTGTCCTCGAAGAACGGCTCCCACCGCTCGTCGATCGTCGAGAACAGTTGCCCCTTCCATCTCACGTAATCGGGCGGGGCGGGTATGTCCCAGGTGATGAGGAGATTGCTGGCTGCCACCCAGGGGACCGGTGCCTGACTGATTTGTGCTCCGGTAAGACTTTCAAAAGCGTCGACGGCATCCTGGTTTGCCGAACCAGGTAATAGGAACCGTAGGAGGTCGGCGAGTAACCAGGCCACCCGCACGTCGTTGGCTGAAGCGAGACTCCGGAGGGCGTCACGGTCGAGGTTGGCGCTGATGCTCTCGAACAAAGCGTCCAGATTGTCGATGGTGCCGCTATCGAGAGATCCGGATGGAACCACTGGAGGAAGCGGCACCGTGGTCGTTGTCGTGAATCGAGAAGTCGTTGGAGCAACGACCGTGGTCGAAGGTAGCGAGGAGCCCGCTTCGGTCGTGGTGGTCGACTCCGCCGGGGGGAGGGGAAGTGCCTCCGGCGTGCAGGCGGTTACCAGCAAACTCGTCAACACCGAGGCGTACATCAGTCGGGACCGCATGGCTGCACGGTAGAGGCTTCCCATGTTTATAGGGCCGTTAAGTGTTGGTTCAGCGCCCGGTCGTACAGTTGCGATTATGGGGGTGGAGCGGGATCTGACTTCCCAGGAGAGATTCCGCTCTGTCGGCCCGACCCGGTGTTTGTCGGGCCACCCGAAACGGGGGAAATAGGAGAGGCGGACCAGGGAGGTCCGCCTCTCCTTGTTACTGGCTTAGAGGTCGTCGGCGAGCGGGTCGGGCAGTTCTTCGTGCGATGCGGCCAAGAGATCCGCATCTACTTCCGACGCCGACGCCGGCTGATCCGAGAGCACTGCGGAACGCTTCGGGGCCAGGACGACCAATCCGAGAGCAATCAGGATCAAGGGGCCGAACCACCGGGCGTTCCAGGCTCCGGTTGCGAACCATGATTGGTCTGCAAACGTCGAGGCGGCCACGACTGCGAAACCGAGGCCGGCAATCAAAGAGAAATAGTCGA
The DNA here is from genome assembly GCA_963847455.1 of uncultured Acidimicrobiia bacterium. GTDB lineage: Bacteria > Actinomycetota > Acidimicrobiia > Spongiisociales > JAENVV01 > JAENVV01. The sequence goes on along the minus strand of CAWKAG010000057.1, from coordinate 20,810 downwards.
TCGGGTGTCGTTTCATCATCAACTCCTAATTCGTGATGTCTACTTGGCCGATGCCAAGTTCGACGCGGATGTCGCCGGCTGTGCCGCCGGCATCGCGGTAGGTGAGACCGAAGCCACCCTGGTCGGGGCCGGGAGCGTTGATACCGCCGATCCCAACCTCAACCTGTACTTGAGGTGCAGGTCCGTCGCCGGTGTCGACCGTGATTTGGCCGGCCCCCATGGTCAGTCGGATGTTTGTGTCGCCAGCATTATCCGGCAGGAGCACCCGCAGGTCGCCGGCACCCATTTCAACCTGAAGGTCGAACGATTCCCCGCCGAGGTCTCGCAGGTCGAACACGACATCGCCCGTCCCGAACTCGTAGAAGCCCTCGAGTTGATCGACGGTGGTCGGGTCGATACGTAAGGCGTCAACCGAGTTCACCGAAACCTGCCAGGCGTCGCCGGGAACCCAGCGGGAAACCGCCGCAGCCGGCAACAGGAGAAGCCCAACCATGATGAGCCAGCGGGCCCTGCCCGCAAACGCCCCGACGATCAGGCCTGCCGCGACCACAACCAGCATCGCTGCGACATAGTGGCGGAACTCGATGGCCGCTCCGGCGTTGTCGAACAACGCCATGACGCCCAGGGTGATCAACCCGGCCGCCAGACTCAGCCGACCCAGCATCGAACGTTCCCGTGGTTTTCTCGGTTCACGGGGCGGGCGGGGTGGACGGCTTGGGCGCGGTGATCCTGGCGGAGGTGGCGGTCCGCCTACTTCTTGAGGGTCGAGGACCGCCGAACCGGTAGGTGACGACCGGTAGGCCCGCGCCGGCCGACGATCGGTGGCATCGTTGTTGGGGTCATCGCCCCGACCGAAATCGCCCCGGTACAGCAGGTAGCCCACCACCCCGAGCGCCACCGCCCAGGCCAGGCCGCCATCGACGCCTCCGATCGAGGAGATCCCGATGAGAGCCGCCAGGCCGATGAGGATGATCCCGGCGTGAGATTCTCCGGTCCGGGCCTTACGAAGCGCCTCTTCGGCGATCGATTCGGTGCCGTCGTCGTTGGGGATGAGCAGCCATCCCGCCACGTACAGCAAGAGCCCGAGGCCGCCAACGGCTCCCAGGAGCACAAAAGCCACCCGAATCAGGAATGGGCTGAGATTCCAGTAGTCGGCAAGACCACTGCCGACGCCGGCAATGATTCGCCGGTTGACCGGCCGGACAAGTCCGGCATACGACACGTCGGGTGAGGGTTCACGCTCCGGTGCCGCCATTTCTGTTGAGTTGTTCATGTCCATATCGTGGGGCATGGCCGCCAGCCTGACTATTGGGTATTGCCCGCCGAAAACCCTGAGGGTCAGGGTTTTTCTCAGGGGGATACCTCGTTGGCGCAGACGCTACTCCGTGCCATCATCATCTGTATGGATCGCACCGCAACCCTGCCGGCCTTGTACCGGCGATCTGACGACCGCATATTCTCTGGCTTCGCGGCCGGAGTGGCCGAATCGCTCGGAGTATCTGCAACCTACGTCCGGGCGGCTTTTGTGGTGCTGGCTCTGGCGGGTGGCGTCGGCATCGTCGCCTATGTCATCGGCGTAGCCATCACGGTCAACAACGTCGACGTCGGCAACAAGCGGTCGATTGGACGTTCCCAGAAGCTCGGTTTGGCGCTCATGTTGATCGCGGCTCTTATGACGTTGCGGGCCGCCAATCTGTGGTTCGGCGATTCGGTCGTCTGGCCGTTCGGTCTCATTTCGTTCGGGTTGGCTGCCATCCTCGACAAAGGCGACAACTACCACCGGCTGTCGTCGTGGCTGGCTCCCGGTACCGATGGGGCGGTCCGGCCGCCGCTGAGCAGGATGATCGTCGGCACGCTTGTACTCTTTGCCGGCGTCGCGACGTTCGTTGTGACCCGCGATTCATTGGCACCGCTCGGGTTGCCGCTGTTGGCGGTGCTCATCACGGTTGCCGGACTTATGCTGCTGGTCGGCCCGTGGATCGTCCGGCTGGTTTCGGCACTCAACGAGGAACGCGGCGACCGGATCCGTTCCGAAGAACGATCCGAAGTTGCCGCCCACCTGCATGATTCGGTCCTCCAGACGCTGGCGCTCATTCAGCGGTCCGACGATCCCAACAAGATGGTCACCCTGGCCAGGGCCCAGGAGCGTGAACTGCGCCAGTGGCTGTTCGAAGCCGACCCGGACACCGATTCGGCCTTATTCAGCACTGCCCTCCAGTCCATGGCTGGCCGGGTCGAACGAGATTACGACGTGCGCGTAGAACTCGTCACGGTGGGCGAGACCCTTCTCAGTCCGGCCCTCGACGCCATGGTGCGGGCCGCCGGCGAAGCCACCGCCAACGCCGCCCGCCATGCCGGTGTGCAGTGGGTGTCGGTTTACGCCGAGACTGCTGCCGATCAGGTCGATGTCTACGTCTCCGATCAGGGCGCCGGATTCGATGTGGCTTCGGTCAACGGTGACCGGCACGGAATAACCGACTCGATCGTCGGCCGCATGGAACGTCATGGCGGCCGGGCGGAAGTGACCAGCGAGATCGACTCGGGTACCGAAGTTCACCTGTCGATGCCATTAGGTTCGGACAAATGACAAGCGTTTTTCTGGTCGACGATCACGAACTCTTCCTCACCGGTGTGCGGACCGAACTCCAAAACCACGTCGAAGTGGTTGGCTGGGCATCCGATGTGGACGATGCGATCGCCGCCATTCGCGACCTCGCCCCCGACGTGGTTCTGGTCGATGTGCACATGCCAGGCGGGGGAGGACTGGCCGTCGTCAAGAATATTTCTGCCGATGATCCCGATATCCGGTTCCTCGCTCTGTCGGTCTCGGACAAAGCCGAAGATGTGATCGCCATGATCCGGGCCGGTGCGAGAGGGTATGTCACCAAGTCGATCTCACCCACCGACCTCGTCGATGCGATATCAAGAATCGCCAATGGGGACGCGGTATTTTCGCCCCGGTTGGCTGGCTTCGTGCTCGATGCCTTCGCTGAGTCGGCTCCCGAGATAGCCGATCCCGAACTCGATCAGCTGACCACCCGCGAGCGCGAGGTGCTCCGCCAGATCGCCAGGGGCTACACCTACAAACAGGTCGCCACCCGATTGTCGATTTCGGTCAAGACGGTTGAAACGCATGTTTCGGCGGTACTGCGTAAACTGCAGTTGTCGAGCCGATACGAACTCGCCCGCTGGGCTAGTGATCGCCGGATCGTGTAAAGCGCGTCCGGTCCGATACACTCACCTGACCCGAACTAACTAGCCCCGAGAAGGACCCCCTCTGGTGCCCAAGGCAGATCAACGTTATAACAACATCGCGGTCACGAGCGTTGAGCATGCCCACGCTCCCATCGTGGTGACTTCCGACGAAATCGACGCTCAACTCGCAGAATCGTACGAACGGCTCCATGCGACGCCCGGACTGCTGCAATCGCTCGCCGGCATTCACGAACGACGATTCTGGGAAGAGGGCGTCCTCCCATCCGATGCGGCTGCTTTGGCCGGTGAGAAGGCTATTGAGGCTTCCGGCGTCGACCGGGGCGATATCGGCATCATCATCAATACGTCTGTGTGTCGTGATTACATCGAGCCATCCACTGCCTCCATCGTCCACGGCAAGCTCGGGCTTCCTGATACGGCTCTGAACTTCGACGTCGGCAACGCCTGCCTTGGCTTTCTCAACGGCATCACGATTGTGGCGGCGATGGTCGAACGAGGCGAAATCGACCATGGCCTTATTGTTAACGGAGAAGGGTCGCGGTTTGCGATCGAATCGACGATCGCCCGACTGAACTCTGACGCGGCCACGCCCGAGATGTTCCGTGAGCAGTTCGCCACCCTGACCCTCGGCTCGGGTGCCGCGGCGATGGTCGTGTCGAATGGCGATTTGGTCGATTCGCCCCATCGGTTCATCGGTGGTCTCAGTCGTGCCAACACCCAGCACAACCAGCTGTGCGTCGGCCAGCCAGACGAAATGCGCACCGACACGGCCGGGTTACTACGAGCCGGACTCGACCTCGCCAAGGAGACCTGGCAGGAAGCCTTCTCGCAGTTCAGGTTCCAGGACGAGACCGTTGATATGTACGCGATCCATCAGATTTCCCAAGTCCACACTCAGGCGGTCAGCGACCTGCTCGAACTCGACTCGGACAAAGTTCCCCGTATCTTCCCCAACTTCGGAAACACCGGCCCGGCGTCGGTGCCGATGCTTCTCTCGATGCAGGACGACCTTGGTCGTCTGTCCGAAAGCGATCGGGTCATCCTCATGGGGATGGGAAGCGGAATCAACGCTGCCGCCTACGAACTTATCTGGTAGTGCTACCCGAAGATTTCCCCTCCGAGCTATATCCGTTCTCCAGTCACCGTGCCGACGTGGGCGGACTTGCGATGCATTATGTCGACGAGGGCGAAGGCACCCCGGTAGTCCTCGTGCACGGGAACCCGACCTGGTCGTTCTACTTCCGTAACCTGATCCCCGAATTGGCCACTGACCATCGCGTCCTGGCCATGGACCACATCGGGATGGGTTTCTCTACTCACCCGACCCGGGAGCAATATCCGTTCTCGTTGGAGCGGCGCATCGCCGACCTTGGCGAGTTCATTGACACCGTCGCCGGTGACGGCCAGGTTGATCTGGTCATGCACGACTGGGGTGGGGCGATCGGCCTGGGCTGGGCCGTCGACAACCCGGACCGAATCCGCAAACTCGTCATCATGAACTCGGCCGGTTTTCATCCGCCCGGCGGTCAGAAGATCCCCGCCGCCCTCCTGGCCGCCCGCTCGGCCGGCGGCGAAACCGTGGTTAGGGGAGCCAACGCTTTTGTCGAAGGAGCCGTGCGAATTGCCGTAACCACCGCCCTGTCACGCGATGAGCGAAACGGCTACCGGGCACCATACTTCTCCTGGAAACGACGGTTGGGGGTTTACGAGTTCGTCAAGGACATTCCCGTCAATGCCGAGCACCGCACCCACGATGTCATCGCCCGGATCAGCGAAAACCTCAAGCTGCTCGAACACAAACCGGTCATGCTGGCGTGGGGGACCAAGGATTTCGTGTTCAACGCCGACTATCTCGACGAGTTCGTCAGACGTTTCCCCGAAGCCGAAGTAGTCCGGTACGGGGCGGCGAATCATCTTGTGCTCGATGATGAACGTGCCGATCTGATTCCGAGAATCGCCACCTTTTTGCAATGACCCGTCCCGTCACCGATCGGATGTCGACGTGGGCGGCGACCCACCCCGACCAACTGGCGGTGGTCGCCGCCGACCGCAAGCGGGGCAAGTTCCGGGGCTTCACCTACGGAGCGTTTGAACACCGCACCCGAGAACTGGCGGCAGGGTTCGTGGACCTGGGTTTTGCGGGTCAACGAGTAGTCCTCATGGTCACTCCCGGCAAAGGCATGTTCGAATCCGGATATGGTCTCATGCGGGCCGGTGCGGTTCCGATTCTGATCGACCCGGGTCTCGGCCTGGCGTCGGTGACCCAGGGACTGAACGAGACGGCCCCAACCGGTTTTGTCGGCATTCCCACCGCGTTGGCCGCTCGCACCCTGTACCGGTGGGCTCCCGGTGCCACCGTCGTGTCCGCTGGCCGGATCAACAAGGGCACGTTGTCCCTCGATGACGTAGCCGACCGGGGGCGAGCGCTCATGCGGGGTGGCACCGCCATCGTTCCGTCGCTGCTCGCCGAAGACGAACCGGCCGCCATCGTCTTCACTTCCGGGTCGACGGGACCTCCCAAAGGGGTCATCATGACCCACAAGATTTTCGGAGCTCAGGTCGACATGATCACCGCCATGTACGGCCTCGTAGGCGGCATGAAATCGTTGTCCACCTTCGCTCCCTTCGCGTTGCTCGGCCCGCTGATGGGCCTCACCACGTACTTGCCCCGGATGGATTTTTCGAAACCGGGCGACGTAGACCCGACCCGGATCATCGAGATGACCGATGCGTTCAAACCCGATCTGCTGTTCGGGTCTCCCGCCCTGCTCGACCGGGTTGGGCGGTACGGAGAAGCGACCGGCGACAAGCTCGAAGGCGTCAACCTGGTGCTCTCGGCCGGCGCCCCGGTCCGTCGCCATGTGCAGCGGCGCATCCTCGACATGGTGCCTGACGGCACCGTGATCGCCACCCCATATGGCGCTACCGAAGCGCTGCCGGTGGCAACCATCGACAGCGCCGAACTCGCCACGATCGAAGACGCCGGCATTTGTATTGGTCGTCCCGTCGACGGCATCGATGTCACGATCATCCCGGTCATCGATGAGCCGGTTCCCGACGTGAACTCGGTCGCCAAAGTTCCGGTCGGATCGTATGGTGAGATCGTCGTCAAAGGCCCCAATGTGAGTCTCGAATATGTCGACCGTCCGCTCGACCAGGCTATGGCCAAGCTGGCCTGGGACGGCGAAGTGGCCCACCGGATGGGCGACCTCGGCCGCTTCGACGAAGAAGGCCGACTGTGGTTTGGGGGACGTCGTTCGCACCGGGTGCGGGCCGCCGACCAGGACATCCCGGCCGTGCCCGTCGAGGCCGTCGTTGATCAGCACCCGGCCGTGGCCCGAGCTGCCTTGGTCGGGGTCGGTGCCCCTGGCGAACAGCAACTCATTGTCTGCGTCGAGCTCGAAGATGGGCACGATGACACCGTCCTCGACGAGATCCTCGAATTCGTCATCGGCCACCCCGAGGCTCCCGCCGTCCACGCCGATCGGGTCGTCCAGGTTCTGTCCCACAAGGGGTTCCCGACCGACGTTCGGCACAACTCGAAGATCGACCGACCGGCTCTGGCCGTCTGGGCTACCAAGCGGCTCGGATGAAAGTTCTCGTTACCGGTGGCGGTGGCTTCGTCGGAGGCGCCATCATCGACCAACTTCTCGCTCGTGATTGGCAGGTCCGCAGTGTGGCCCGCGGCGAGTACCCGTCCCTGGTCAGCAAGGGTGTCGAAGTGATGCGGGGCGACCTCGCCGACGACGATGTCGCCGCCCGAGCAGTCGCCGGTTGCGATGGGGTCTTCCATGTTGCTGCCAAGGCCGGGGTGTTCGGATCGGCGGCCGACTACGAACGTTCCAACGTGGTCGCGACACACAAGGTTGTCGACGCCGCCAGAGCTGCTGGCGTGACGCGCCTTATATATACGTCAACGCCGAGTGTCGTCCACGGTGGGGGAGACGTCGAAGGCGTCGACGAATCGGCCCCCTATCCCGACCACTTCACTGCCCCCTATCCCGACACCAAAGCCCGCGCCGAGCAGTACGTCCTCGGCCAGGCCGACGACGAGTTCGCCACGGTGGCGATCCGCCCGCATCTCGTGTGGGGTCCCGGCGACACGCAGCTGGTTCCCCGGATCATCGAACGAGCCCGCGCCGGGAAGGTGCGGTTCGTCGGTGACGGATCCAACATCGTCGACACGACGTTCATCGACAATGCCGCCGCCGCTCACCTCAATGCCTTTGACCGACTCGCTCCTGGCAGTCCGATCTCGGGCAAGGCCTACTTCATTGCCCAGGACGAACCACGACCCATCCGCGACATCGTCAATGATCTGATTGGGGCCGCCGGCTTGCCGCCGATCACGAAGACGATCTCCGGCCCCGATCGCCTATGCGGCCGGGTCAGCCGCCGAATGGTTCTACTCCCGATTCCGACCCGACGGCGAACCTCCCATGACCCGCTTCCTCGCCGAACAACTCGCCACTGCTCACTGGTTCGATCTGACTGCGGCTCGAACCGAACTCGGCTACGTCCCGGAGGTCTCCTTCCGGGAGGGGGTCGATCGACTCAGAGAATCCTACGCTTAGCGCCAGGGCGCCTTGGGCGAGTTATCAGAATCGCATTTCTTCCACGCTGGTCGAGTCGATTCCAAGTATTGGGTGCGATCGGAAAACGAATACGGTGGCCGAGGTGACTGGTCGCCGACTGCCGACACGTCCAGGATGGCCGGTAGGCTGGCGCTTGTGAAAGCGGTATCTCGACGGCATGTGAATCCCGGTTGGCTGACAGGCCTGCTGGTTCTGGCTCTTTTGCTCGCAGCCTGCACCACTCGGACAGGTCCTACCACCACTCTGGACGCGGGTGCTCCGGAGGTGCCCTCAAGCGACACAACGGGGCTGGACTGCGTCGAAGCCGGCACCTGCCCCGAATCGGACGAAACACCCACTGACACGCTGACCGGTCTTGCCGCTGATCCTGCGGGCACCTACGACGGATTGGAGGTCGGGTTCAACGACGACGGATTCGCCTATCTGGGCGATCCCGACGCCCCGGTCACGCTGGTGGAGTTCTCCGACTATCTGTGCCCGTTCTGTGGACGGCACTTCGCCCAGACGACGCCGCAACTCATCGACCGGTACATCCGCGCCGGTGAGGTGAACCTGGTGTTCCGCGACTTCCCGCTGGTCGAACTGCATCCCACCGCCCCGTCCGGGCATGCGGCGGCCCTGTGCGTCTCCGAGCAAGGGGCCGTGCTGTTCTGGGCCTACCACGACGCCCTGTTCGCCAGACAAGCGGCGTGGTCGTCGGTGCCGGACAATTCCGACTTTCTGGCTGCCGTGGCAGAGGAAATCGGTGTCGACTCCGACGCCTATCAAACCTGCGTCGATTCTGGTCGTACCGTCCCGATGGTCGACAAGCGAGTCGCCGAGGGGCGGGCTGCCGGATTCTCTGGAACGCCCAGCTTTCAGGTCGTCGACAATCGCACCGACGACGTTTATGACATCGTCGGTGCGCAGTCGCTCGACACGTTCGTCTCCGTCCTGGACGCCGTGATCGCCGGAGAGGTGCCGGTGGTGGCCGCCGAGCCACCGCCCGAAACGGCCAACCTTCCGTTGTGGGCCAGTGCCGAAGGTCTGGTCCCCGACCCCGATCGACCCGGCTACACCCTGGCAGGCGACGCCTATCTCGGTAATCCAGACGCGACGCTGGTCGTGGTTGAGATCTCCGATTTCCAATGTCCGTTCTGCCGCCGGCACGCCACCGAGGTGCAACCGCTGCTCGAAGAACGCTACGTCGACACCGGTCAGGCCATGTGGGTGTTCAAACACTTCCCGCTCCAGATTCATCCCCAGGCACCGGCTGCTGCGGCTGCTGCTGACTGTGCCGGCGAGCAGGGGTCGTTCTGGCCGATGCGCGACAAGCTGTTCGAGTCGGTAGAAGAGTGGTCGGTCGATCCTCCGGACGACGCGCTGACCGGTCTCGCCGCCGGCATTGGGCTGAACGAAGCAGCGTTCGCATCGTGTCTCGGCAGCCGTGCCGCGCTCGAAGGCGTTCTTGACGATATATACGCTCTGTCCGGCATCTTCAACACGACGCCGACGTTCGTGGTGTTGTTCGATGGCCAGGCCTCCGTGATCGAGGGTGCGCAGGCCCTTGAGCAGTTCGTCGCCGCGTTCGACGGCTTGCTAGGGGAGTAACGGAGGCGATGAGCTAGGAGGGGTCGGCGGTGCGCAGGGCGACGATGAGGTCGTCGACCCGGGCCCATTCCTCGTGCAGCCAACTGATACGGTCCGTCTGAGCGACGGGGATGTCGGCGGCCGCCACTCTGCGGAAGGTGACTTTGACCCGGCGACCCACCGGCGCCTCCTGCCAAATCTCCTTGAGACCACGCACACTTTCGAGTCCGGTGTGGATGCCGAAGACGACGTCCATTCCCGAGTCGAGCAGGGCGAGCACGCCGCCGGTTCGTGGGGGAAGGACGTGATCGTGGCCCTTCATAATCTCGTACAGTTCCGGCGAGCTTTCGGACAGGCGTTTCATGCGCTCCTCGTACTTGGCCTTGCTGAACCGGGTTCCTTCCGGAAACAGCAGTACGCCTTCGTCGGGGTCGAGATTCGATCCCAAGGCGGCGATATTGGCTATTTCCTGCTCGGACGAGTCGGATTGCCTGTCCACGAAGTAGTTGGGCATCCGGTTGCCGCCGATGTCCAACGCCGGATCGGACAACAGTTCCCTCTTCAACACCCAGCGCAACCGGATCCCGGCGCGATCGGAGACGAAGACATAGGGGAGCAGGTTGTCGACGATGCTGGCATGGCGGAACAGCACGATCACCGGCCCGGGAGCCACGACATCATTGTTGGTGCTCTCGAAGCTCAGGCCGAGCACCCGTTCCATCGCGCCAACGATGAACCGAACCCACCAGGCCTGCAGGTCGTAGGCCCCCTCTGCGAGCTTGGCCGGTCGCTGGCTTCCGGACGGCAGCGCTACCAGCCACTGGAATCCGCTGACAAAGATGACCACCATTTGTCCGGTCGAATACACCCAACCGATGGCGAGTAGCCGGGTAGCGATCCACGGCTTTCTCGTCAGCAGCCCTCGGACCAGGTCGACACCAACGGTAAGAACGACGAGGACGGGGAAAAGGATCGTCAAGCCAACGAACAGAGCTGCGGTGCGCGGGATCGTCACGAGGCGTCGGGCCAGGGCATCAGATCTCATGTCGGGATCATAGGGCGAGACCACGTTCGGGCCGGACCATCAACGGCGATTCGGCGAGGCCGCCGTTCGATCAGACCTCACCGGGTGTCAGCCGCCTCGCCGATAAGGGTCCCTAGGTCTGCCTCCGATCGTCTGCTGGTGCTTCGTGTCTCGGCGGGAAGAGTCACCCCAACGCGCAACCGGCCCCACCGGTCACTACGTCGGTGGGGGCCGGTTATCGCGGCGCCGCTGCTTGATGTCTCCGTCCCCCTACGAGAGCGACGACATCGGTCCTTCTACTTCGGCAGCGGCGGGACCAGGCAAACCAATGGGTTCGAAGCGTTTCCGGAGGCGTCGACGGCATAGATGAGCAAGTCCCCCTTACCCTTCAGGTGATAATCGACGGCTCCGGCTTGACCTTTGGTGCTGCCCATCTTCTTCTCTGACGGTGAAGCACCGGGTGCCTGTGTCCACTTGATGATCGTGCCAGCAGGATACGGGCCGAACCCATGCCCCGTGCCCTGATCGACCACGTAGACAATCGGGTTGGGGTCGACCAGGTCTTCGGCCATCAGGTCGTAGAACCCGTCTTCGTTCTGGCCGCCCTTAGGACCGGGGAGGCTGCTGTTGCCGGCCGGCGGGATCTTCTTGCCGTGGGGGTTCGGGCCGGGCAAACAGGCCGCGAGCGGGGGCGTGGTGTCAGCCCAGCGGACCGTAGCCGTGTCGCAACCGGTTTGGCCGGTCGGGGTGGCGACGGTGAAGCAGGCCCGGATGGTGTCGGTGCCACCTGCGCCCGAGTTGAAGTACGTCCAGGACACCTTCCCGTCTGCATCGGTGGTGCAGTCGACCGCCACCGTACAACTGCCGGAGGTGCCTGCGTTCGGGCCGCTGATGACCGTGAACGTGACCATGCGGCCGTCAACGGAACTCGTCTCACCGAAGATGGTGGCGGTGACGGTGTAGGAGGTGTCCACTCCTAGCTCCCTCTCTGCGTGTGGCGGGTTCAATTCAATAGCGAACACGGACACGTTCGTGCATGCGGGTCCACTGTTGCCGATGCCGCCGGCATCGTATCCGAACGCAGTCACACACAGGGAGTGCGCTCCCACGCCGAGATCGTTGGCCGGTGTGGTGTAGTTGACCGAGATTGGGCCGTCGTGGGGGAGGGTGGGCGCGATGTCTCCACTCGGGACGGGAGTGGCTGCTCCGCCATCGACCGACAACTCGAGCGAGTCGAGCGTCGATGCCAAGAAGCCGGAAATTACTTCGGCAAGGTCGGCCGGGTTGGTGACTTCGGTGCAGGTTCCCCCCGTCGTGAAGGCGATGTGTTGGAGAGTGCCGGCCATTCCGCCGACACAATCCGAGGATGCGCCGACGGCGAAGGTGTGAGCGATCGCCCCGGTCGCGGCCAGGGCGGCCAGATCGTCGTCGAAGGTTGAACCACCGGAATTGCTCTGCCCGTCGGATAGGAACACCACGATGTTGGTTCCATTGCTGCTGGCATCGACGATCTGTTTGGCGGCAACGAGACCGGCGGCAAAATCGGTACCCGCCAGGTCGGCGTCCTTGGGAGTGAACAAGCCGGGGCCGGCCCGGCCGAAGAGGCCGCCCTGGGCGGTAATCGACTTGACCACAGCCGCCACGTCGCCTGGCCCGGCGTCGGGAGCGGTGATTGGATCGTCGCCACCTAGGGGAGTCATATCGGCGACGACGGCTCCTTTGCCATAGGCAGCCACCCCGACCTCGTCGACGGAGCCGGAGGCGATGGCGGCCTGATTGAGGGCCACGACGCCGGCGATCTCACAGTCGAGAATCGAGTTGACAAGTCCATCGGCGTTCTGGTCGCCACCGCAGTCGCTAGCAGTGAGGTCATTGGCGCTCCCCGAGACGTCAACAACATACACGATGGTGGCGTCGGCATTCCCGAACCCGACCGAAGCCGTGCCCACCACATCGACGTCGACGGTACCCGACGGTGACGACACGACATACTCGGTCCCGTCGGCGGGCGCGTCGACGGTAACGTCGATCGGGCTTCCGTTCGGGAGGGTCGAGTTAGACGAAGACGCGAAGGCCGGGGCGGACACTAGGAGGAATAACAGGACGGTAGGAATGGCAAGACGCTTCACGCAAGAACCCCTCTTCGCGCCTACCACCCCCGCCGCAGGACCCAGGTATATCACGGAGAGTGGTCAACGGTCAAGGCAAATCGACAAGAAACTGGACAAGTCTCATCTGAGCCGTCCCGGTAGAGTCGTTGATACGCCAGAACAGGAGCACCATGGCGTCATCATCACATCCTCAGCAGACGGCGTCCGATACGTCTGAAATCGAAGCGGTGCTGCGTGACTATATCGAGGGTTGGTACGGAGGCGATACCGAGCGAATGGATCGCGCCCTCCACGACGACCTCGTCAAGCGGATACCGGTCATCGATGACCAGGGCGAGGCTGGATTGCGTCCGGTGACCAAGCAACGCATGGTCGATATGACCGCCGAAGGCGGCGGAAAAATGACAGATCCGGCGTACGAGATATATGTGGATGAGGTGGCAGGCGACATAGCAACGGCACGGTTGCTTTCGCCCGAATACCTCGACTTCGTGCACCTCGCCAAGACGTCAGACGGTTGGAAGATGGTCAATGTGCTCTTCCACATGCGCGAGTGACGCCATCGTCTACTCGAGCATTTTGGGAATCACGAACCAGCGAAGCTCACCCGTGTTGGGCCCGATGTCACTCCAGGCCGAGGTGAACTGGATACATGCCACCCCGGCGGTAGGGAAGCGGATGCGACCGCCGCCGATGAGCGAAGAAACCAGATTCGAAGAGGTTGGCTGGTGACCGGCGAGCAGTACGGTCGAAACCCTTCGGTCGGTTTCGCGCACCAGGTTGATGATCGACGAAACGCCGCCTTCATAGAGCAACCGGTTCTCGTGAATCGAGGCCTCCCAATGACCGGCCTTGCGAGCCAGGTCGAGGGTGTCGCGGGCCCGGATGGCCGGCGACGTCCAGCAGATATCGGGAGCGACACCGGCGTTCGTGATGAACACGCCGATCCGTTTGGAAGCGTCCTTGCCGCGTTTGGCAAGCGGGCGCTGCTCATCGGAGCCAAAGGTGGCATCCCAATCGGACTTTCCGTGCCGGAGGACGAGCAACGTACGCATGGTGCGCAACGCTAGTTGGTCGCGCCAGAAACTTAGAGCACTTCGACCGTGGACTTTGGCCGGATTATCTGCTGGTGACGTAAGATGGTTGGGATCTCTGACTTAGGAACCGTATGACCTCCGCGATGGAACAACTGGCAGCTCAAGGACAGTCGGTGTGGCTCGACTACATCCGGCGCGACATGCTCGAAAACGGCGACATGGCCGCCATGGTCGCCGACGGACTGCGGGGCATGACCTCGAACCCTTCGATCTTCGAGAAGGCCATTGCCGGCTCGAACCAATATGACGACGACATCGAACGTTTCGTGGCCGACAACCCCACGGCGACGCCGGTTGAGATCTTCGAGCACCTCGCCATCGAGGACATCCAGGCTGCCGCCGACATTCTCGCTCCCGTCTATGAACGGACCGACGGCGGAGACGGGTTCGTGAGCCTGGAAGTAGCTCCGACGCTCGCTAACGACACCGACGGCACCATCGCCGAAGCCCGCCGCCTGTGGTCAGCGGTAAACCGTCCCAACCTCATGATCAAAGTCCCGGCCACCAAAGCTGGCATCCCGGCCATCGAAACCCTCATTGGCGAAAACATCAACGTCAATGTGACCCTCATGTTCTCCATGGACGACTACGAAGCCGTGTCGCATGCTTATTTACGGGGCATCGAAAAGGCCGCAGATCCTTCCCGGGTTGCCTCGGTTGCCAGTTTCTTTGTGTCCCGGGTCGATACAGCCGTTGACAATGAGTTGGCCGAACTCGGCGCCGCCGCCGCCCCGTTGCTCGGCAAGGTCGCCATAGCCAACGCCAAAGTCACCTATCAGCGGTACCTCGAACTGTTCGGCGACGACTTCGAAGCGCAATGGGGCAAAGGGGCTTTTCCGCAGCGACTGCTGTGGGCCTCGACCGGAACCAAGAACGCCGCCTACTCAGACATCATGTACGTGGAAGGATTAATCGGCCACAACACCGTCAACACGCTGCCGCCGGCCACGCTCGACGCCTTCGCCGATCACGGATCGGCCGACGTTGCCGCCCTCGTAGAAGATGTCGACGACGCCTACGCGGTGCTTGAACAACTGGCGGCGGTAGGGGTGAACCTTGATGCCATCACGGACAAACTCCAGACCGATGGCGTGCAGGCCTTCATCGACGCCTTCGACGGCCTGCTGGGTGCCATCGAAGAAAAGCGATCCGCCCTCGTATGAGGGAACGCCGCTTCGACGGTGATCGACCAGATGTCCGATAGCCAGGCCGAACCCCATCTCTTCGTCATCTTCGGAGCGACCGGTGACCTGGCGCGCCGCAAACTGATCCCGGCGTTCTACGAGCTCCAAAACCGGGAAGGCTTCGGCGGACGATCGGTGGTGCTTGGCGTAGGGCGCTCGCCGATGACCGATGACGAATATCGGGCGCAGGCTTCGGAGGCGTTGATCGCCGCCGGGCTTGACCCGAACGACGCCGAGAAGTGGTGTGGTGCCTGCCTGCATTATCAGAGCACCGGGGAGGGTTTCGAGACGCTGGCTGAGCGGATCAGATCAATCGAAGACGAACACTCGCTCACCGCTGAGAACCGGGCTTTCTATCTGGCATTGCCGCCCCAGGTGTTCGAATCGACGGTCCAGGGACTGGCTGACGCCGGGCTGAATCGCAGTGGGGGCTGGACCCGGCTGGTGGTTGAAAAGCCGTTTGGTCACGACCTGGCGTCGGCACGTGAACTCAACTCACTGGTCCATTCGGCGTTCGAAGAAGAGCAGATCTACCGGATCGACCATTACCTCGGCAAAGACACCGTCCAGAACCTGCTCGTGTTCCGGTTCGCCAATGCGCTGTTCGAAGGTGCCTGGAACCGTGACCGGATCGAAGAAGTCCAGATCACCGTGGCCGAATCGCTCGGGGTCGAGGGACGGGTGGACTATTACGACCAGGCAGGAGCGCTGCGGGACATGGTCCAGTCGCACCTCACGCAACTGGTCACGCTGGTGGCAATGGAACCGCCGGTTCGTCTGGAAGCTGGTGCCATCCGGGATGAGAAGGTCAAAGTGCTTTCGTCGATCCGACCGATAAATCCGGAACGGGTTGTGTGGGGGCAGTATTCGGCATCGACGGTGGGGGAGGAGCAAGTCCCTGGTTACACCGATGACCTGGGCCAGGACTCCTCGACCGAGACGTTTGTGGGATTGGAACTGTTCATCGACAACTGGCGATGGGAAGGCGTGCCGTTTCGACTGCGGACCGGCAAACGGCTACCGGCTAAAACCACATCGATCGCCATCATCTTCAAAGAAGCCCCTATTTCGCTGTTCGGTCCCCAGCACGCCGGCCACGCTCAGTCGAACGTCCTGATGCTCACCATCCAACCCGACGAAGGTTTCGAATTGTTCTTTGACGTCAAAGGACCAGGGGACAACGCGCCACTGAAAACCGAGGCGTTCACGTTCTCGTACGCCGAAGCGTTCGGTGATCTACCCGACGCCTACGAAACGTTGCTCGGTGACGTCATCGACGGAGACCAGACGCTCTTTGTGCGGGCCGACGAAGTCGAACGTTCGTGGGAGGTGTTCGAACCCCTACTTGACGTGGCTCATGAGTTGGCTGGTTACGCAGCCGGAGTGGAATGGGGCCCGCCGGCGACCGAGCAGCTAGCCGGCGAGCACGGCTGGTTAGAACAGGCTTAACGAGTTGGGCCCGACCGAAGTCGGGCCCAATCTTGAACCGAGCCTACGGCTAGGGGCAGCCGAAGAAGCCACACAGGTCATGATACGGCGAGCGCTTCCTCGACGATGCCAGCGCAATTCATCAGATGCCCAAGCGTTCTTCTCTGGCGCCCTTGAGGCTCTTGTCTGAGCGGCGACCTTCATCGAGGCCGCGAAGTCTTTGCCGGTGCAGTCGCCCTGGCTGGCGAAGGCAGCCGGAGCGAGGGCGGCGATGGATAGGGCAGCGGCCAGGGCCAGGGTTGCAATCTTGCGCATTTCATCTCCCATGAGGTGGTTCGGTAGGTCAGTACTTCTCTATCGGCACAAGCCCAAAAAAACCTGAACGCGCAGAGTGGTATTTTTTCAGAAAGAGTTGAGAATCCGTCAATCCAACCCGAAACGGAATGATCGGTAGTCGTCACCGGTTGAAGGATCTATGGGACGACTCAAATGGATCAGCGCCGCCCTCGTGCTGGTCGCAGCTTGTGGCAGTGGTGGCGCCGGAGAAGCGGCCAGCCTGCAATACGGCCCTGCCACGGTTACCGGGGCGGTTGAACAGGTCGACGGAGTCGTCTACGCCCCCGACTTCACGGTCGTTCTGGACGACGGATCAACCTTCGACACGGCCCAAATCGACACTCCGCTCTACATCATCTTCTGGGCCGAATGGTGACCGTACTGTGCAAGGGAGTTGCCCTTGCTCGAAACCGTCTCGGCGGACTACGAAGGTCAGGTCACCTTCCTGGCCCTAGGTGGGAGCTCCCGACTCGATCTCCTCGGCGTTCGGGCTGACGAATGGATCCCGTCGGGACGAATCGTCTGGGGATACGACGAAGAGGCGACCGTTTGGCAGGCTCTCGGCGTGTCCGGAACGCCCACCACGCTTCTGTTCGCACCCGATGGCGAAGTGATTGCCGGGTGGTCTGGCGAGCGTGGCGAAGCGTTCATGCGCGAACAGACTCGACGTCCTCATCGCCAGCAGCTGAGCCCAAAAGCCGTAGGTAGGGCCGGGTCGCTGGTACGTTGCTCTCGGTGAAACCAGCCTTCCTGATAGCCCTTCTGCTCCTTGTTGGTGCCTGCACGACCGAGGAGACGCGTCCTCAGGACACCGTCGCCCGGACCTGTGCACTGCCCACTGATGGTTCCCCTGCCCCGCACACTGGCTCGTGGGCGCCCCAGCCGGACACCGTGGACGGGTTGAGCCGGGTCGCCAGGGTCGAGGGCACCGATCTGCTTCTCCAGACCGTGGGATCCGACGCGGCCTTTGTGGTTGGCGTCAATCTGGGTGCCACGGTTCCCAATCACGCCCCCGGCGAACTGGCCCTCGACCGCGAGGACTATCAGCGCTGGTTCCCGCAGATGGCGGCGATGGGGTTCCGGGCGGTGCGCATCTACACGATTCATCCACCCGAGTTCTATGAGGAACTAGTCGCCTACAACACCGCCAACCCGGATGCTCCGCTCTATGTGATTCACGGGGTGTGGATTCCTGAAGAGGACTTCGTCAAGGGTCAGGACCTGCATGCGGCCAGCGTCGTTGCCGACATGAAGTCCGAGATCGACGATTCCATCGGGGCCGTCACCGGCACGATCACCATCCCCGACCAACCCGGCCACGCCTCGGGTACGTACACCGCCGACATCACTCCCTGGTTGTATTCGTGGGCTCTTGGGGTCGAATGGGACCCGGTGGCGACCCTGGCCTCGGACACCAAGAACCGCGGCATGAAAGCGCAGACCGGCCAGTATTTCTCCAGTCTCGCCGGAGCCAGTCCCACCGAAATCTGGATTGCCGACATGCTCGACCATCTGGCCACTGGACTCGCCGAGCGGGGTCTGACGATGCCCCTGTCGTTTGTGAACTGGCCGACCGCCGACCCGCTGGCGCATCCCGACGAGCCGATCGAACTCGAGGACAAGGTGGGCGTCGACGCCAACTTCGTGGCCGCCACAGATGCCTGGCCAGGCGGTTTTTACGCCAGCTATCACGCCTACCCCTATTACCCGGACTTCGTTCGGTATCAGCCGGGAATTGCCGACTGCCAGTTCCGGGGAGGCGCCGACCCGTACGCGGGTTACCTGATTGCGTTGCGGGTTCACCACGCCGGCATGCCGGTGGTCGTCAACGAGTTCGGGGTTCCGTCGTCGGCCGGTTCGGCTCACTTCGGTCCGAAAGGTCGCGACCAGGGTGATCACTCCGAGCAAGAGATGATGGAGATGAACGCCGACATGCTCGACATGCTCTATCAGCTCGGCTTCTCCGGAGGCTATGTCTTCGAATGGGTCGACGAGTGGTTCAAGTTCACCTGGAACACGATCGATTTTGAACTGCCCCGCAGTCGGCGGTCCCTCTGGATGAATCCGTGGACCAACGAGGCGCACTTCGGGATGGTGGCCGTCGAACCGGGGTTGGCGCCGGTGGTGATTATCGATGGCGACGACCAGGAGTGGAAAGAGAACGGTTCGCAGGTGATCCTCGAGAGCTCCGAAGGGGTTCGGCAGGTCCGGGCGCTGAAAGACGAGGGCTATCTCTATTTGCGACTGTTCGTCGACGGGACTTATGCGTGGGATACCGATCCGGTGACCATCGGGTTTGACGTGCTCTCAGGGGGCTCTGACGGCTTGCCGTCGCGTCCGGACGCCCCGGACGGCTCCGACTACGCCATCACCATCGGCCCCGGTGCCGAAGCCCAGGCGTGGCTGCGGGCCTCGAACGACCAGTTCGCCATCCAATACGGCGTCAACCTCGGCTACATCGAGGTCGACAAGGCCGACGTGGTCGAGGGGAGTGGGGTGTGGAACAAACACCGGCTCATCATCAACCGCCCCCAAACCATCCCCACCACCGGCCAGAAATTCCTCGCCGAGATCTTCGAAGCCGGTGCCCTCCGCTACGGCACATCGGACCCGGCTGACCCGGAGTTCGATTCGCGCACGATGTGGGCCGACTCGGCCAGCGTCATCGAACTGCGCATCCCGTTCCAGGCGATCGGCATTGCCGACCCGTCGTCACGCCAGGCCTATCGCATCGGCTCTGACGGCGCCGTCACCACCGAGGACTTTGATCGGATCGGGATCGTCGTGGCGTTCCAGGATCAGTACCTCGAAACGTCCGGATACTCGTGGGATCCGTGGCAGGCAGCCGACTCACACGAGCGGATCAAGGTCGGCGTCGAAGTGTTCACCGAGGTCGCCGATCGCATTCACGGAAAAAATTCCGGAAATTAGCTTGACTCGGTGTCGGGCGATCCTATACCGTGGGTCCACGAGCTATTCCGCCAACGATTTGTAGGAAAGGAGCCGACCAAACATGAACAAGATGATTCACACCGTTGCATCTTCCTTCGGGACCCTCGTCCCGACGGGCCTCAACGCGCTTGGGCGGCTCCACGCGTTGTAAACGTACACCTTTTCGTTGTAGGAGCCGCCGAAACATACCGGCGGCTTTTTTATTGGTTGGTTGTCGGTAAGACAGAGGGATAACCAACATGATCAACCTATATGAGCAAGGACTTTGTGTACCTGGCGACGTAGCTGACCTGTTCTTCTCGGAGGATGTCCGGGATCTGGCGAAAGCTCAAGCCATCTGTGCGCAATGCTCGGTCCAGATCGAATGCCTGGAAATCGCCCTGGAAAACGGCGAGGACTGGGGAGTGTGGGGCGGGGTCATCTTCTGGGATGGACTGCCGTTCTATCGTCGGCGAGGTCGAGGACGACCCCGCAAAGACGAATCAGACGCTCCGATCGAAGCTGACCGTGAACAGCTTTGGCAGCTCGTCAAGTCCGCGTGAACCTCTGAAGCAGTTAGTGCTTCAGCCGGCGAATAGTCGGCGCAGGTTCGCCGGGCTTGACGGGTGCCGGAGCTTGGCGAGCGCCTTCGACTCGATCTGACGGATCCGTTCCCGGGTGAGGCTGAAATGTTGGCCGACCTGATCGAGGGTGCAGGGAATATCCGAGTTCAAGCCGTACCGCATCTCCAGGACCATCCGCTCCCGTTCGGTCAGTCGTTGCAGGAAGCGTTGCACGTCGGCCGATTGGAACGCCGCCGCAACCGCTTCGAACGGTGCTTCGGCGGCCATGTCTTCGATGAAGTCCCCAAGGACGGCATCGTCTTCGCCGACCGGCTCAAAAATCGAAATCGGTTCGGGCGCATACTTCTTGGCTTCGCGAACCTTGGCAGCCGAGATTCCCGCTTCGAGGGCGATCTCTTCGGTGGTGGGGGGATGGCCGGCATGTTTGAACAGGTGCTGTTCGGTGTAGCGGACCAGGCTGATCGTGTCGATCATGTGGACGGGCACCCGGATCGTGCGGCCCTTGTCGGCGATGGCCCGGGTTATGGCCTGGCGAATCCACCAGGTGGCATAGGTGGAGAACTTGAATCCCTTGCGGTACTCGAACTTCTCGACCGCTCGGATCAACCCGAGGTTGCCTTCCTGGATGAGATCGAGGAGGGGGAGGGAAGCTTTCGAATACCGTTTGGCAATGGACACGACCAGTCGCAGGTTCACGTTGATGAACGCCTGGCGAGCTTCGAAGCCTTTACGAAT
>CAWKAG010000056.1:0-77825 GCA_963847455.1 uncultured Acidimicrobiia bacterium | reverse complement strand
GCTCCCCAGGTCATCGGGAGTTCGCTCGCCGGGCTGGCTTTCGGTGCGATGGCCGACAGGGTGCACGGTCGCTGGTTGATCATGGCAGCGATGGCCATGCTCGGATCGGCACTCTTGATGGTCAATATCCTGGAGAGCACCGGAGACATCCTGCTCTATGCGGTGCTCCTGGGGGCGGCCGGTGGTGCAGCGCGGACCGTAAGCAGCGCGTTGCCGCCACGTTGGTTCGGCACCGAGCATATCGGCGCAATTCAGGGATTCGGGACATTCACCAACGTTGCGTCAACTGCAATTGGTCCGTTCGGGCTGTCTGTAGTGTTCGGCATAACCGGAGCCTATGGGCCGGCGTTGGCGCTTGCTGCCATCATCCCGTTGGCGGTGTTGGTCGCGGCGATGTTCACGAAGGCCGCCGAGGCCTAGTCAGCGCGTTGTTGCGTCGATGGCATCACGTAGTACCAATCGCGACGGTCAACTCCCGCCGCCTTCAGCTCGGCCTGAGCGCTGTGCAGCACTTCACCGAGTTTGGTTCCCCGATATACCCAGCTTTCTGCTTGCCGGGCGTCTGGGACATGATCAGACAGTGAGAGGGCGGCTTCCTCGTAGTAGGAGCGCAGGTCCATGGCAACGGCGATGTGATCGCCTCCTGGTACGTCAATTTCCTCGACGACCGTGCCGTTGCTGATCTGGATGAACACGTCGATCAGGTCGGGGATGTCATCGGCGGTGCCGGTTCGACCGACACTCGTGCGACCGTATTTCTCAACTGTGCGGTTATAGGCAGCGCGCAGGCCGAGCGCCTCATCGACCGCCGGATGCAGATCGGGATTGAACCTGGGCGGTATCGCGCACGCGAACATCTCTGCCGAGGCGTCTTCAATAACGATGGGAAAATCGACCAGGACCGGTCCCGCCGGTTCGTTCAGCAGATCAAACGCGGCGCTGATGACGGACGTTTGAAACTCAGGGTCGAGTGGTTTGCCGAGTGGTCGTCCGAGGGGGAACTCGACATACAGAGCTCTCGGCGGGGCGGACTTCTCGATCTGGCCCCGAACCAGAGCCAGTGCGACGGTGGCGAAACCTTGTGCTTCCAGAATGTGTGCGAGCGTACCGACCGTACGCGTACAGAACGGTCAGACGGGAGTGAGGAGGATTGTATCCACGCCGTCTTCACGGAGAAGCTGAGCGGCGGCGGGCCCGGTGTCGAGGCGCATCGTTGCCAGGTTGTGATCTGCCTGAGCGCCCATGAAGGAGATGTGCTGCTCGGCGACGGACCCGATGATGCCTGCGGCGGCCATCTCGTCGAGCCGATCGATGGGCAGCACGGTGTTGACATCCAGGTTGAACCCTGAGCGATCAAAATTGGGACTGAAGTGAGCGAACGAAAGATCGGTCGTGCCGTGGGGGAGCACCGTGAATCCCTCGTCGGATTGGGACCACAGGCTCGCTGAATCGGTCGTCAAACCGGCGGTGGTGACCACAGCTACCCGCGACTCGGACAGCGGTTTTGGACTCGTCCACGCAAGAGAATCGAACTGATATACCGGTATGTCGTTGGCGCGTGCCCGGACGGTTGCGTCGCTCATGGATCTCCTCAGGTTGGTTCCCGCTAGAGAACCTAGTGGACGCGACGACCGGGGTTGAGCGTTCACCCGTTAGGGTCCATCGCGGATGTCCCTTTTCAGACAGTTCAGATGTGACCGAGTCGTCGAATAGGCGCAAACCAGTCGTCTGGCTGCTGACGGCATTTGGCTTCGCGGCCTTTGCGCAACTGGGATTCACCGATGGGTCTCTCGGTCCGAGCTGGCCGACGCTGCGGGGCGAGTTCGATCTATCCGTATCGGGACTCGGACTTCTCACGGCAGCACTGACGATTGGCTACATCGCCGGGTCGTTGTTAGCACCGCGCCTGACCGCGCGGTTGGGGATTGGTCGAGCCATGGTCGGAGCCGTTGGACTTGGCGTATTGGCGCTCGTGACGTTTGTTCTCGCTCCGAACTGGCCGACCGTCATTTTCGCTTGGTTTCTCAGTGGGCTGGGCGGCGGCTCGCTCGACACGAGCGTCAACTCGTACTTCGCCCGATTCCGGTCACTACGAGCCATGAGCCTATTGCACGGGCTCTTCGGGTTGGGAGCGACCATGGGGCCGCTGGTGGTGGTCGCGGTGCTGCCCGACTGGCGTTGGGCGTTTGTTGGTTTGGCCGCGGTGGGCTTGATCCTCTTCGCTACGGCGATGGGGGTGTCGCCCATGTGGAAGGTCGTACCCGTCGACGCCAGTAGTGGGCCGGGACGCCCTGCCCGTGCCTCCACCTTGGCGGCGTTCTTCTTCTACACCGGCATGGAGGTTGCCGCCGGACAATGGTCTTTCACGCTCCTATTCGAACAGCGGGGATTGCATGAGTCCGCAGCTGGCTGGTGGGTTGGTCTGTTCTGGGGAGGCCTGACTGCCGGGCGTCTCGGGATGGGGTTCTTCGGGAAGCGGGTTTCCATTAAGTCAGCGATTGACGCCTCAATACTGATGATTCTCGTTGGCACCATGATCCTTTGGGTGAATCCGGCTGGCTGGGGAGCGGCCGGACTCCCGATACTGGGACTGGGTATGGCATCGGTATTCCCCGGTCTCGTGTCGCTCACCCCGGCGCAGGTAGGGGGCGACGGGACGGAAGCGGCTGTCGGGTATCAGTTGGCGGTGGCCGGGCTGGGTGCGGCCTTCTTGCCGTGGCTGGTCGGCGTGCTCGCTGAGCGATTCACCCTTGAAGCCTTAGGTCCGGTGCTGCTGGTCAGTTGGGCAGTCCTGGCGTACGCCTGGTTTCGGGCCCGGACTCTACGAGCGACTTAGGTGGGGTTTTCGGTCTTGGCGATCAAATAGCCTTCAGCGCGTTCGGCCTTCGGGTAGCGGGCGAGAAGTGCCTTGAAGGCCGCCCCATGGCCGGACTCCGAAAGGTGGGCCAGTTCATGGATCAGCACGTAGTCAATCACCCAGTCGGGGAAGTCTCTCAGTACGCGACGACAGACGAATGCTCCCATTGGCGGGCGTGCATGATCCCCACCGGTGGTTCTGGCGGGTCGACCACGAGACGGTCTTTGGACGCTTGAGGTCGTACTGGTCGGCAAGTCGTGCCGCCCGATCCTCAAGCCCGGGGGTTGTCGTCGTCTTGGTTGCGAGCTTGGTCCGCATCACATCAACCCAATGGGCTTCTTGCTCGGCGGTCAAGGTATCGGGGACCATCACTTTGAGGACCCCCGATTCGAGCCGGGCCTGGATGGTCTTTCGGCGACGAGCCGATCGAATTACTTCTACTTCCATCGTTGACACGGTAATGGTTCACAGTGACAGAAACGACTTACCGATAATTGTCCGGCCCTGTCGACGCTCCGGGTTTAGATTGCGTGAGGTGAGCATCACGACTGGACCGGTGGCAGCCGAGGAATTCGACGAGTGGTTCGCGACCATGGGAGTCGCGTTTGCTGCCGATACCTCACCGGAGCAATTGGAGCGCGCCAAACGCCGGCACCGGCTCGAGCGGTCCACGACTGCCCGAGACGGCGCCACGCTGGTCGCAACCTTCGGCTCATTCCCATTTGAAACCACCATTCCTGGTGGGCAATTGCCAACTAGCGGGGTGACCGGCGTTGCCATCCTGCCGACGCACCGGCGGAGAGGCATCACTCGTCGCCTCATGGTCGAACACTTCGCCGGTTGTTTAGAACGGGGCGAGCCACTGGCGACCCTCTGGGCCTCCGAGGCTGCCATTTATGGTCGTTTTGGCTATGGATTGGCAGCCCGTCACCATGATCTGAAGTTGACGGTACGCCCGGGAATGTTTATCGGTGCGCCCGCATCAGGTCACCAGTTCCGATTGGTTGATTCAGACGAGGCGCTCAAAGTCTTCCCGGATCTCTTTGATGTGGAGCGTCAGCGCCGCCCCGGTATGTTCACCAGGGACGGCTCCTGGTGGGAAGGGTTGTTGTCAGATCCGCCGGACCGGCGGGAAGGCTGGAGTGCCCATCGTCGCCTGGTTGCATCGGTGGATGGCGTCGATGTGGGTTATGCGATTTTCCGTGCGAAGTGGAATGACGAGGGTCGCCAGATCGTGAGGCTGTCGGAGGCGTTCGGGGCCGACGACATATCTGAACGCGCTGTCTGGCAGTTCCTCACCGAAATCGATCTGGTCGATGAGGTCGTTAATTGGAACGATCCGATCGACCGACCGTTCGACTGGTGGTTGTTGGATCCCCGGCTGGCGGCCCGCAAAGTCAGCGATGCTCTGTACTTGCGGCTGGTTGATGTTCGGGCAGCCCTCCAGGAACGCTCGTATCAGCGCGATGGCACCGTGACCCTGGCCGTGGCGGATCCGGTTTGTCCGTGGAACGAGAAGACTTATCGCCTTACGGTGTCTGCCGGACGGGGATTGTGTGACGTAGTTGAGGATGACCCGGATGTGTCGGTTGACGTAGCGGCGCTCGCCTCGGCATATCTGGGCGACCGATCTCCCTTCGAACTGGCCCGCGTTGGTCGTCTCACAGGTACCACTGAGGCCATCGCTCTGCTCGGGGACATGTTGCGGTGCGATGTCGCCGCGTATTGCCAGGAGATGTTCTAGGGCGCGCCAAGCGAGTTGGGAGTGGATGCTGCGAACGTCGGTTTTGCGACAGTTCGTCGGCGTTGTTCATAGGCGCGTGATCTACTTCTGGTGACCTTTCAACTGGATCGGGCCTCGTTCTTCGATCTTCCTCTCCCCAGATCCGACCTGCCCAGATGGGGTTGCCCCATGTCCTTGGGGTTCGCAAATTTGGAGGGAAAATGAAACGTTTCTCGTCTATCGCACTATCGGTTGCCTTACTGGTGACACTGATCCCGATATCCGCCGCAGTGGCCGACTATCACTTGGACATCACAACTACGAAGGCGCCGATTACCCCGGATGGCACGACGGCCGGAGCGATTACCGACTTCGTGCTGACCTTCCGTGATATCGCCCCAAGTGTTCAAGGCATCAGCATGCTTGAGGGCGGAACCGTGACCGCAACGCTGCCACCGGCCTTCTTGAACACCGAGGTCGGGACGAACACGGCGATTCTGCTCCAGGGGTGGCCCCAGAGTCCACCCGCTCCGCCCCCGGCTTTCCCCTGGGTGACCTCGACCGCCGGAAACACGGTCACTGCCACGCTCACGGCCGATTTCTTGGTCGGCGACAATGGACCAGGTTTCAAGCAGGTCCATTTGCTTTTGAATTCGTTCCGCAACCCGGGGCCCGGCATGTATGACGTGGATCTGGTCATCCAGCCAGATCCGGGCTCAGCGGCAACCTATACAGGTGTCGGCACGGTGCACATTCTGCCCAAGGCTCGACCGAGTGTGAATGCGGTCAGCGTCTTCAGTGGCGGTGCACCACCGCCGTTCAACAACGCGATCTACCAGTCGGTAACCCCGGGCGATCCAGCGAATCCAGTCGGGCTGTACCTGTGGGATGGAGGTAGCTCGGTGCTTGATGACGTCTTCACTCCATTCCTCGGAGTCGACATTGCCATGACCAGTCTCACCCACGGGCGCTTGGTCCAGGGCAAGAAGACGGTGGGTCAAGTATGGATCGACGCACCTGCTGGAGCCGACGATTACGGGATCGCGACCGGCGGCCCGTCGTGGCCCGGCATCACGGCCATCAGCGAGTTCCCGGTTGGGGTCTTGCTGACGACGTTCACGACCGATGCCGACGTCGCCGGGACGTACACGATTACCTATCGACTGAATAATGGAAACACCCAGAAGCTGGTCGTGACCGCCAAGTAGCCGATTGTGATCCGGGGGTTCGCTGAGGACACCCTCTCGGACCCCCGGACCTGACTATTGCTGGACGCGCGGATCGCCCGGCGGCGCTACCCGCGTTGATCCCACTGCTTATCGACGGCGGGCCCGGTCCGATGGTGGTCGACGGTGGCTTATAGTCAATGTCTCACTCGGGCGGGTTTCCGTTACTATTCCCGGCCGCATGTCTGCTTCTTCCTTTAGAAACATCGCTTTGATCGCGCACGTCGATCATGGCAAAACCACCCTCGTTGATGCGATGCTCCGGACCACCGGCGTCTTCGCAGCTCACGAGCGCCCTGATGACCGGGTCATGGACTCGAATGATCAGGAGCGTGAACGCGGAATCACCATCCTTGCCAAGGCTGCCTCGGTGGAGTGGAAGGGCGTCCGGATCAATATCGTCGACACTCCGGGTCACGCCGATTTTGGCGGTGAGGTCGAACGGGCGCTGGCACTTGTGGACGGCGTTCTGCTTTTGGTCGACGCTGCTGAGGGACCAAAACCTCAGACCCGATACGTTCTGCAGAAGGCGCTGGCGTTGGACTTGCCAGCTGTCGTTGTGATCAACAAGGTCGATCGTGCGGATGCGCGTCCGGCCGCGGTGGTAGACGAGGTCTACGAACTGTTCTTTGACCTTGACGCCGGCGAACACCATATCGAGTTTCCCATCGTGAGCGCTATCGCCCGTGAAGGTCTGGCTGTGGCAGGCATCGGCATGCCCGCACCTGATGGCGATCTCAGTCCACTGCTCGACACCATCCTCGAAACCATTCCTTCTTCGACGGGCGATCCTGACGCCCCGCTCCAAGCTCTCGTTTCGAGTCTGGATGCGTCCGACTATCTCGGTCGGATGGCCATCGGCCGGGTCATCCAGGGAACCCTGAAGACTGGCAGCCAGATAGCGGTATGTCACGGACGCGACGATGAAGCTCCGATGAAGAAGCGGCTCACGGCCCTGATGGGGTTCGAGGGCTTGCAGCGTATCGACGTGACTGAACGCACCGCCGGCGACCTGTTCATTGTGGCCGGAATCCCGGAAGTCGAGATCGGCGACACGTTGGCCGACCCGATCAACCCAGTAGCGCTCGATCGCCTGATTGTCGACGAACCTGTGTTACGGATGACGTTCGGGGTCAACACTTCGCCGCTGGCGGGCAAGGAAGGCAAGTTCCTTACATCACGCCAAATCCGAGATCGACTCGAGAAAGAGATTCTCGGAAACGTGTCGATCAAGCTTGGTGAGACTGCGTCGCCTGAGGTCATCGAAGTAGCTGGACGTGGCGAGCTGCAACTTGCCGTCCTTATCGAGTCCATGCGCCGCGAGGGTTTCGAGCTACAGGTCAGCCGGCCAGAGGTTGTCGTTCGTGAGATCGATGGGAAGAAGCAGGAGCCGGTCGAAGAGGCGGTCGTCGATGTCCCGGACGAGTACATCGGCACGGTGACCCAAACGTTGGCACCTCGCAAAGGCCAGGTACTCGACATGGCACCCGGCGATGCCGGTAGAACAATCATCACCGCGACGGCGCCGGCGAGAGGTCTGTTGGGTTTCCGATCGTTGATGATGACCGCCACCCGCGGAACGGCGATGGTTCACCAACGCCACGTCGGATGGATGCCTCTCGTCGGCGAACTACCACACCGTCAAGGTGGGGCCATGATTTCGGACCGCTCCGGCGAGACCACCGGATTTGCCCTCGACAATCTTCAGAAGCGCGGTACGTTGTTTGTTGGTCCTGGCGCCCCTGTTTACGAGGGAATGATCATCGGAGAGTCATCACGACCTCAGGATCTTCCCGCCAACCCGGCCAAACCCAAACAGCTGACCAACATCCGTTCAGCTGCCGCTGACGACGCCATCAAGCTGACGCCTCCCAAGGTGTTGACTCTTGAACTGGCGATCGAGTGGATTGGCGACGATGAACTGGTTGAAGTCACGCCCAAGTCGATCCGGGTTCGTAAGCGTCATCGCTCCGAGTCAGACCGGAAGCAAGCAGCCAAAAAGGCAGACGCTTAGTCCCGGTATCGCACGATAAGCCGGGCACTCCGGTTGCGGGTGACGTAGTTCCAAGCCCATTGGGTAACCACCAACAGCCGATTCTCGAAGCCGATAAGGAACCAGATATGGATGGCCAGCCAGGCCATCCAGGCCGGCCATCCATGGAGGCGCAGCTTCCCGATCTCGGCAACGCCTGACTTCCGCCCGATCGTCGCCATGCTGCCTTTGTCGCGGTAAACGAAAGGCGGCACCGGAGAGCTGTTGAGTCTGGCTTTGATGGCGTCGCCGGCATACTTTCCGGCCTGAATCGCCGCCGGGGCGACCCCCGGAACCTGTTCGCCTGCAGATTTCGCATGGGCGAGGTCGCCGAGAACGAACACTTCCGGGTGTCCAGGAATGGTGAGATCGTCGCCGACGATGACCCGGCCTGCTCTATCGAGGCCATCGGGCCCAACGATCTGCGCTCCCAGGTCTGACCCTTTGACCCCCGCCGCCCATACCGCCAGGTGGGTGGGGATCGTTTCGGTTTGCGAGCCGTCGGTGACCGTGACAGCCTCGGTGATTATCTCCGTGGCCTGCCATCCAGTTCGAACCTCGACGCCCAGGTCCTTCAACTGCTTGGCCGCTTTGGCTGGCAGTTCGCCAGAGAAGGTTGGCAACACCTGCGGCCCGGCCTCCACCAGGATGACTCTGGCCGCCCCCGGGTCGATCGAACGGAAATCTCTGCGGAGCGTATCACGAGCCATCTCAGCGATGGTCCCGGCCATCTCGGCGCCCGTGGGTCCTCCACCGACCACCACGAAGGTCAGATTTGCGGCGCTGTCGGTGCGTTCGGCGAGTTCGAACGCTTCAAGAATCGAAGCCCGGATGCCAGTGGCGTCTTTCAGTGTCTTGAGTCCTGGGGCGGCCGTTTCCCATTCGTCGTGTCCGAAGTAGTGGTGCGTGGCGCCGGTGGCGACGATGAGTGTGTCGTAGGGGATGAGGCCGGTCGTGGTGACGACTAGTCGCTCCTCTAGATCGACGTCGGTGACGGTATCGAGGATGACCCGGGCGTTCGATTGGTGTCGAAGGATGTACCGGATTGGGGAGGCTATGTCAGCGGGGGAGAGGCCGCCGGTGGCGACCTGATACAGGAGGGGCTGGAACAGGTGGTAGTTGGCTCGATCGATGATCGTGATCTCGACCGGGGCACGTTTGAGGCGTTTCGCAGCATTGAGCCCGGCGAATCCGGCTCCGACGATCACGACCCGATGCGTCAATCAAACCACCGGATTTTGACCCAGGCACGCTCATGGCAGGACGGACACAGCATCCAACGGCTGTACTTCTTGGTCGGGATCCAAATTGAGAACCAGCTGATCCTGGCGAGCGTGTCGACCAGTTCGCTCTGGTTGGTGGCCTCGCATCGCGAACACTCAACGGTGATGCCACGCCGATCTGACGCCGAGAACAGAGAATCCTTGCCATCGGCTTTCGACCGGTTGGAAGTGGTAGAGGAGTCGAACAAAGCCTTCTTGCCGTCGGTCACAGTTTGCCTCGAATCGTTTGGACGAGTTCCCGATAGGCGACGGCCGGCTTGGAACGCGGGGCATAGGTGAGCACAGACTGGCCGAATCCGGGGGCTTCTGCGACCCGTACCGACTTGGGGATCGGTGGTTCAAGCAGTTCCAGCTTGTGGTCAGCGGTTATCGATTCGACCATCTGGTGCGACAGGTTCGTTCGACCGTCGAACATAGTGGCAATGCCCCCGAGGATATGAAGGTCGCTGTTCGTGTAGCTGCGGACATCGTCGATCGTCTCGAGTAGTTGTCCAACTCCGCGTTGCGACAGCGTCTCGGCTTGAAACGGGATCGCCACATAGTTGGCAGCCGTCAGGCCGTTGATCGTGAGGATGCCGAGCGATGGTCCGCAGTCGACGATGATCAAGTCGTAGTCGCTTTCAACTTTCTTGAGCGCTTTGGCGAGGATGAACTCGCGGCCAGTTTTGGTCATCAGGTGTATTTCTGCGCCGGCCAGGTCGATGTTCGAAGGAGCCAAGTTGAAGGAACCGACGTCGACAACCACGTCTGCCAGGTCGGTGCGTTTCACAAACACATCGTGGATCGATTCCGGCAGAGCCTCGGGGTCGATGCCGCAAGCGTAGGTCAAGCTGGCCTGAGGATCGAGGTCGATAGCCAGGACCGATTGGCCGATTTCCGCCATGCCTTCGGCAAGCGCATGAACCGTCGTGGTCTTGGCGACGCCGCCCTTCTGGTTTGCCAACGCAATGATCGCCATGCGCCGATTCTAGGCTGCCCGGGCTCCGGCCAAATTCGTGCGTAGAGTGGCTGGATGGACTGGAATCCTGAGCTGTACGAGCAGTTCCGCCGGCATCGGGAGCGGCCCGCCAAGGACTTGCTGGCGGCCATGCCTGGCCTGGAACCGCGCCTTGTCTACGACCTGGGATGTGGCACCGGACGAATCACCCTTGAGTTGGCCCGGCGGTATCCATCGGCTGAGGTAGTTGGGCTTGATATCTCCCCGGCGATGCTTGATCGCGACGCCAGCACCGATCCTGTCAATCTTCGGTTTGAGACCGGCGACATTGCCTCGTGGAATCCGTCAACCCCACCGGACGTGATTTTTTCGAACGCCGCCTTGCACTGGTTGCCGGACCATGACGTGGTCTTACCTCGGTTGATCAGCCAACTCGCCCCTGGCGGGAACTTCTACATCCAGATGCCGCGCAATTTTTCCGAACCGGATCATCGCGCCATCGAGCGGGTTGTACACAACGAGCGGTGGGCGGAGCGACTGACACCGCTCTGGAGCGACGTCCGGGTCGGCGCACCCGAGAGCTATGTCGAGTTGCTCGGTTCGTCATGTTCCGAGCTCGACGTTTGGGAAACGGTGTACTACCAGCGCCTTCGTGGGCCCAACCCGGTCGCCCGCTGGATAGAAGGTGCTGCGCTCAGACCTTATCTTGGGGTGCTGGGCGAAGAACGGCAGGAGTTTGTGGATGCCATTGAAGCCGAGATACTGGCTGCCTATCCGCCCGACGCCCAAGGAGTCACCCTGTATCCGTTCAGACGATTGTTCGTCGCCGGGGTGGCCGGCGCCTGAGCTGGCATACTTGGGTCATGATCTCTCGCTTTCCTGTGCCCGACCTCGACTCCGTCCCCGAAGACCTGCGTTCTCGAATTCTCGAGGTAGCCGAGAAGACCGGCTTTATACCGAACGTATTCCTCGCTCTAGCTCATCGTCCTGACGAGGCTCGCGCCTTTTTTGCCTATCACGACACGCTCATGGACAAGGCGACGTCAGCTTTATCGAAGGCCGACCGCGAGATGATCGTGGTCGTGACCAGTTCGGCCAACGGCTGTCTCTATTGCGTCGTCGCTCATGGAGCGGTGCTCCGCATCCGATCCAAGAATCCATTGCTCGCCGATCAGGTAGCTACCGACTGGCGAAAAGCCGATCTCGATGATCGCCAGCGGGCTATCTGTGACATATCAGTACGGTTTGCCCGGCGACCCGAGACGGTGACGATCGCCGACTGGGATGTATTGAAGGAACACGGCCTCGACGATGACGACATCTGGGATGTGGGAGCCATTGTGGGTCTGTTCGGGTTGTCGAACCGGATGGCCCATCTCACCAACATGCGACCCAACGAAGAGTTCTACACGATGGGCCGATAGGCACACGACATGAGGCTGTTCCACTTCTCGGAGGAGCCGGACATCGCGGTGTTCGGTCCGATCGATGGATTGGTGTGGGCTATCGACGATGAGATGGCCGTCAACTACCTGTTCCCTCGAGAGTGTCCGCGTGTCACTTTCGGAGCTTGGGATTCGACCACCGATGCTGATCGAGCCTGGTTTGAGTCACTGGCGAATGGCGCTCGCCGAGTGCTCGTCATTGAAGCGGCGTGGCTGGATCGGTTGCGATCAGTTGACCTTGTTCGATATGAGTTTGCTCCCGATGGATTTGAGCTCCAGGACCGGGCGGCCGGCTATCGGGTGTCGGCCATGTCCCAGGTTCCGATCGGTGTGGATCTCATCTCCAACCTCGAAGATGAGATCGAGCACGCTGACGGGCAGCTGATGGTTCAAGAGTCGTTATGGCCGATCATTGATCGGGTGGCCGAGTCATCGCTCCGCTTCTCGATCATTCGGGTAGGCAATGCCTCGCCACGCGAGCTTTGATCTAACACTTGGCCCGGTTTAGGCAGGCAGGCTGGGTTCCAGGCGGCGGGCGGCATTCCAGTCGCCGGCAATTGCAGCGACGACCGAGCGAACCTGCTCATATCCGGTAGCGAGCAGGAAGGTTGGGGCCCGTCCGTAGCTCTTGATGCCGACCGTGTAGAAGTCAGGTTCGGGATGGGAGAGTTCGCTCACTCCATGCGGCGGTACCGTGCCGCATGAGTGGATGTTCGGATCGATCAGCGGAGCCAATGCACGCGGAGCCTCGAGCCAAGGGTCCACATCGAGCCTCAGCTCTCGAGTTATGGCCGGGTTCGGTCGTTGTCCCGTTGCGGCGATGATCTCGTCCACGATGATCGATGGGCTCGACTGGCCGCCCGGGGTCAGGCCGGTCACCTCGATGCCGTCTCGACCTAGTTTCAGCTCGGACACGCGGAATCCGGTTCGTAGCTCAATGGCCCCCGACTCGACACGGTCTCGAAGCTGTGAGCCGATCTTGCCACGCTGTTCGAGTTCGTCGTCAGCCAGGCCACCGTAGACCTTTCCTGCATCTGGCCTACGGATGGCCCAAATGGGTCGAGTTCTCGGAGCGATAGCCTCGAGGTCGGCAAGGTCGAGGAGCACGCCGGCCGCCGAGTGACCGGCACCAAGGACCAGGACGCGTTTGTCGGTGTAGCGGGACCGGAATCGGCCAAGGACATCTGGCATCCCGTACTCGATGTGCTGTGCGAGTTCGTCTTCTCCATGGGCGGGCAAGCCCGATGAGCCTATGGGGTTGGGGTTTCCCCACGTTCCTGACGCATCGATGACATGGTCTGCCTTGAGCTCCCGTGGGCCATTTGGCGTGTCGACCCGGATCACAAACGGGACCGCTTCGCGGCCACTCGTAACTACCTTGTCAATCCCGTCGCGGGAGATAGCAGCGACCCGGTGGTCAAACCGAACAACGTCGGCCATGGTTTCGGCAAGCGGTTCGAGGTAGTCGTGAACTAACTCGCCCCCGGTTGGAAACTCTGTCGGGTCAGGTGCGGTCCACTCGGTCGCTTCGAGTCGTCGAACAGCAGAACTATCGACCACCGATCGCCAGTTGGAGAAGAGCTGTACGTGAGCCCATTCGCGGATGGATGTCCCGACGTTGGCCCCGCTTTCGAGTACCACAGTGTCGATTCGGCGCTCGAGAAGATGCGCGGCGGCAGCGAGACCGATCGGTCCCGCACCAATGACTACGGTTGGATTCGACATGAGAAACTCCGTTTCGGACTGCGGTCTAGCTAGTCACATATAGATGGCGGTCTATGTGTGAGCTTGCCAGGTGGAGTTCCGCTTGTCAAGGGTTCGAATCCGCAGCAACGAGAGGTCGCCGGCAGCGGCGCAGGACACCAATGTGGAGTTGGAACATCGAGGACGGCTGTTGGACGCGGGTGAACGGCGTCCGATCGAGGCCTGGCGGCGAAATCGTCGTTTGGGTTTGGGGATAGCTACCGGATGGGGTGGTCGCTTGAGTGCGAGAAGTAGGACTTGTCAGCGGCGGCACCGGGTATAGCCGCCGCCTGGTTCAGTCGGGTGGGGCTCGGTTGGGGCGTTGGAGGCGGAGTCGGGTTCGGGGTGAGTCGGGTTTGATGGTGAAGCCGCGTTGGTGGATGATCACGTGGTGGTGGAACCAACACAATGTGACGAGGTTGTTGGCGTTGGTGGGTCCTCCGTCGGCCCAGTGGATGACGTGGTGGGCTTGGAGTCGGTAGCGCGACGTGCAGCCGTCGACGCAGCAGCCGTCGTCACGTCCGAGAACGGCCCGACGGAACCTGCGGGGAATCTTGGGGGATTTGTGGCCGACGTTGAGGGTTTCGCCGTCTGCGTTGAGGGTGACGTAATCGACGGCGGAGCCGGTGCACAATAGTTCGTCGATGGTGTTGGGTCCGACGATCGGTCCGGCCGGCACATATCCGTTGGTGGTTTGGCCTTGGCGGGTGTCGACGAACACAACCAGGTCAGCCACCGCGTCGGCAGAACCGTCCGGGTTGGTGGCGGTGAGGGAGTCCTGGGCGATGGAGACGAGAGCGTCAGCGTTGCGGGTCGCCCTCGAGATCTTGGTGGGATTCGGTGGGGAAGGTGTCGGCTCGGGCGAACAGGGCGTCTTGGACGATGGCCCCGTCGAGTCCGGCGAGCTGTCCCCACACTTTCCACAGTGACTGGTCCAGGTTGGGTTGCATGGTCAGGAACCGGGCGGCGTGGGCGTCTTGTTCGTCATGGCGGGTCAGGCGGGTTTCTTTGGCGACCAGCCGGGCAACCGAGGCGATGTCGAGGTGGGCGACGTCGTCGATGGTGTGGGTGGTGCGGGCGATCTGTTCGACTCGTTCAAACGACACGTCACCGGCAGCAAGTGATCCGAGGAGGTCGGGACGGTCGATCATGCGTTTCGTGACCGCAACGAGCCGTTTGGCCGTGTGGGCGGACACGTCGGCTCGGGAACTGACCCATTCGGCCATGGTCCGGCATCCGTCGCCGTGGTGGACCTGGCGGGTGTCGAGTTCGGCCAGGCGGATCGCTTGGCGGGCTCGCAGCCGGCCGATAAGCCGTTCGTCCGCTATGAAATCTTGTTCGAGTTGGTCGGTGGTAACCGATCGCAAACTATCGTCTTCCATTCCCCAACAATACGACCCACCAGTGACATAAAACACTCCGAAAACGCCCAAACCGCCAACGAAACTCGAAAGATTTCTTACCGAACGGACGACCAACCCGCGGGATCCTTCCGGGCAACGACTTCAGCTGGGCGTCCCTAGTTGGGAACGAGCCCCTCTACCTCCGACCTACGCTCCGCTCCGGCCGCAGGAACCTTCTCCCCGGACGCTCCACTACGTTCCGCTGGGGAGACCGACCAGGTGGTCACTCTGTTGGTGGTTGCTGCATCGTTGAGAAGGCTCCCGAATCCGATGTCTGCGACTATCCATAAGCCTGGCGGTCCCTAGTTGGGAACGAGCCCCTCTACCTCCGACCTACGCTCCGCTTCGGCCGCAGGAACCTTCTCCCCGGACGCTCCACTACGTTCCGCTGGGGAGACCGACCAGGTGGTCGCTCTGTTGGTGGTTGCTGCATCGTTGAGAAGGCTCCCGAATCCGATGTCTGCGACTATCCATAAGCCGGCGTCCCTAGTTGGGAACGAGCCCCTCTACCTCCGACCTACGCTCCGCTCCGGCCGCAGGAACCTTCTCCCCGGACGCTCCACTACGTTCCGACCGGTGAGGTCGTCGTTTGCTGCATCGTTGGGAAGACGTCCGAATCCGATGCGTGTACCCGTCCAGCCGGACGTGCCGTTGCTGGGAACGAGCCCCCACGCGACTGGCGCTGCCAGTCCGTCGGCAGAACGGCTTGCCGTTCTGCTGTGTGACCGCAGGTCACGCTGCCGTCTGCCACGCTTCGTTCCGCTCGGGAACCGACGCCGGACGCTCCACTTCGTTCTGCTGGGGGACTGATGCGGCGCTCCACTTCGTTCCGCTGGGGGACCGACCAGGTGGTCATGTTGTGTCGCTGCATCGTTGAGAAGGCGTCTGAATCCGATGTCGTTTGACCGTCCATTAGCCGGACGTGCCGGAACGAGCACCTTGTCGAGAAGTGGCTCCGTTAGTGCCGGGAGCTGAGCTATGTCCGCTCGATCACCCTCGTACCGCCGTCGGCTGACCACGAGGTGATGACCAGGTGGGTTTTGTCATCGGAAACCCTCACATGGGAGGCCGACGAGATCTCGAGGCGGAACAGGTCGTAGGGATCGTCGCCGGGGTGGCCGATGAACTCGGAGTAGGCCTGCCGAACCGCGGCATCGTCAACCAACACGGCAGCACCGGCCAGCTTGGCATCGCCTTCCAGCAACTCGCTGGTGTCGGGATGGCTATGAATAGAAAAGCGGGGATCTGCCTTCAGATCGGCCGATTTGCGTGAACCGGGCATCGAACCGAGCCACGCATTGTCGTTCCACCATCGGATTTCCGTCCCGCTGGCCCGTGGGGCTCCGCTAGCCGACACGGTGGCGATTACGTGATGGAGATGCGACTCGAACCGGGTACGAATGGCAGTAGCCAGATCGGGGGATTCTTCGGAAAACTCGGTCCACGACTTACTCATTGAAATCTTATAAATCCCTCAGGTGGTTTCTAGTTTTGCCGATCATATTTATACACAAGCAAACAAGACCACGGGCCACCTCCTCCGGCCCTTATGCCGCCC
The DNA here is from genome assembly GCA_963847455.1 of uncultured Acidimicrobiia bacterium. Classification (GTDB taxonomy): domain Bacteria; phylum Actinomycetota; class Acidimicrobiia; order Spongiisociales; family JAENVV01; genus JAENVV01. Next base: position 61,618 of record CAWKAG010000056.1, on the reverse strand, counting down.
AACGAATCTCTCCTCGTTGGGCGGTTGGTCGTTAAGCGGCTCCGCGAATGAACGTCGGGCGGGTCGACGTCGAATGGGCCGGGCTGTATTCGTATCCCATGCCGTCGAAGTCTCTCAGGCCACGCACTGACTTGATCTTGTTGCGGATCATCCAGGCGGCCATCTCACCGCGGGCGCGTTTGGCGAAGAACGAAATGATGCGGTATTCGCCGCGATTGAAGTCACGGAAGACCGGGCTGATGATCTTGCCTTCGAGCTCAGACGTCCGCACGGCCGTGAAGTATTCCTTAGAGGCCAGATTGATAAGAACCTTGGTGCGATAGTTGGCCAGGTCGGCGTTAAGTGAGCTGGTGATCCGGCCACCCCAATAGCTGTACAGGTCGTCGCCGTGGTCGGTCTTGAGGGCAGTCCCCATCTCCAGGCGATACGGCTGCATGAGGTCGAGCGGACGAAGGACTCCGTAGAGGCCGGACAGGATGCGCAGGTGCTTTTGGGCGTAGGTGAAGTCTCGCTCGCTGAACTCCTCAACATTGAGCCCCATGTACACGTCGCCTTTGAAGGCAATCACCGCCGGACGGCTGTTGGCCCGGTTGTACTCAGGCTCGAATACCTGAAAGCGTTCGTAGTTGAGCTGAGCGAGTTCGTCCGAGATGTCCATGAGACCGCGCAGGTCGGCAGGAGACTTCGTTGCCATCACACTCACCAGTTCGCGGGTCTCTTCGGTCATTCTCGGCGTCGAGAACTTGCGGGTGGGGAGCTTGGAGTCGTAATCGAGCGTCTTGGCTGGCGAAAGAACGGTGAGCAAAGCTGGATCTCCTGGGATTCTCTGAAGCTTGATTCTAGGTGAAGCTCCGCCGACGGCTATCGGCGTGCCAGGTCGCTCGAGGCGCTAGGCCCGGGGGTTGGCGGGGGAACTTCAGTTACGTCGATGATCTCGTCGGCGCCGCGTTCCTTCTTCCATCTCACCAGCAATGTCGTGGCGAGACCCAGCACCAACTCGTCGGCGAGGGGAATGAAATCGGGGATGATCAGGTCCGCAACGAAAAGGAACCCGACGACGGCGGTGAGCCAGGGGAGTCGAAGCCGGGAGGCCCATCGAACGAAAATCTGCGGGAGCATGGCGTGACAGTACTAGCTGTGCGGGGCGGTCGCCCGGAACCGCCCGGCCTCGAATGAGACCACTAAAGGCATGTCGAACGTGTCCGAAACAGCTTGCGACGTCAGGGTCTCCTTGATCTCTCCTGAGGCGATCACTTCCCCATTGTTGAGCATGATGATGTGCGTGAACGATCCGGGGATGTCATCGACATGGTGGGTCACCAGGACCATTGGAATGCCGGCATCCCGCCCGAGATCGTCCAGGGACCGGACCAGCCGTTCGCGGGCTCCGAGATCCAATCCGGCGTTTGGCTCATCAAGCAGAAGAAGTTCTGGTTGTGCCATGAGGGCCCGAGCGATGAGGATCCGCTTCTTCTCGCCCTCGGACATGGTGTCGAAGGTGCGATGAACAAACGCCCCAGCACCTAGTGATTCGAGCAGGTCGATCGCTCGTTTGAAGTCCGCTTCCTCATAGGTATGCCAGCGGGTATCAACAAAAGAAGCGTGTTTGCCGGTCACAACGATTTCGAGACAGTCGTAGCCTTCTCGCACCAGGTGAGCCGGGGTGGGCCCTACGTACCCGATTCGTTTGCGCAGCTCGCGAACGTCGGACTCGCCGAGCGTGACCCCAAGCACGGTCACGGCGCCGCGGGTGGGGAACAAGTAGGAAGACACGACTTGAAGCAGGGTGGTTTTTCCGCAACCGTTTGGGCCGAAAAGGACCCACCGCTCATGGGCTTCGATGGTCCACGAGATGTCGCTGAGCAGCTTGCGACCCGAGCGGACGACATCGACGTTTTTCAGCTGAACAGCAGGAAGCTCTTTTGCCATAGGCGAAGACATTAGCCCTGACAGATACAGGCGCTTCTAGCCGAGCCAGTCGCTTACCGCCTTTTCGGGAGTCACCTCGGCTAGCGTCGCACTATGACGATCATCAGCAGACTCGCCGATTCTTGCCTTACCGTGGCGTCCGAAGACGGCACCACGTTGTTCGACCCTGGCTTCTTCACGTTCGACACTGATTTCGTAGACCTCGACGATCTGGGCGAGGTGCAACGCGTCCTCATTACGCATGAGCACGCTGACCATGTGAAACCGGAGTTTGTCCGCTGGCTGATAGATCGTGGTGAGGACGTCGAGATTTTCGGGAACCAGGCTGTTGCCGACCTGCTCAGACCCCACGACATTGAAGTCGGAGTCGAGAACCCTGACGGGGTGTCACATGAAGACGTGATGCACGGCGTGCTTCCCAATGGGATGCAGCCTCCGAATCGCAGTTGGACGATCGACGGCGTGCTGACTCATCCCGGGGACAGTCATGAGCCAGGGATATCCGCGCCCATTTTGGCGCTTCCGTGCATGATGCCCTGGGGATCCATGACCGGAGCGGTCGCCTTTGCCAAACGTCTCGGTCCAAGCCAGGTTATCCCGATTCACGATTTCTACTTGTCTGAGTCTGGGCGCCAGACCGTTCGACACCTAGCCGGTGGTGCGTTGAAGGCTGCCGGTATCGAGTTGATACCGCTCGACTGGAACGACTCCTACACGGTCTAGAAGGACGGGCTAGCGCCGCGCCGCAGAGCGAGCCCGGGCTTTGGCCGCTTCGACTTCGCGATCACGAGGCGCCGCGGTGGTTACGAGGGCGTTGAGCATTCGTTCCGTAGCGGCGGCTACTTCTTCGATTGCTTGATCGAACGCCTCGGTGTTCGCCTTCGACGGAACCCGTGACCCGCTGAGCTTGCGAACGTATTGGGTGGCTGCGGCGCGCACTTCTTCAGACGTGGCGGGTGGTTCGAAGTTGTGGAGGGTAAGGATGCTTCGGCACATCCACTCATCGTACCCGCGTTATTCGTGCAAGTCCGAACGGTCCGATTCGGTATGAATCTGTCGCTCGCCGTGGTGGTGTCGGCTCTCGGAGGCACGATGGGCCGGGTCGTCCAGGAACACCTGTCCACCCTCAACATGAAGAGACCCATACGCGGCGCTTAGGTGCTCCTGAGTGAGCACTTCGTCAGGCGGGCCATACGCGATAACGCGTCCCGACAAAAGTACGACCCAATCGGAGGCTTGAGCTTCGGCGAGGTCATGGGTGGTGATGATCACCGTACAACCGTGGCTGTTTTCGTCGTGGATGACGTCGTCGATCGCCTTGGCCGATGTGAGATCGAGGCCGGTAAGTGGTTCGTCGAGGAGTAAAAGATCATGCTGCTGGGCGAGTCCCTGGGCAACGAAAACTCGTTGGCGCTGACCGCCTGATAATTCGGTGAGGTGGCGCGAGGCAAGATCTTCGATTCCCATACGCTTCATCGCCGTCTGGATGGCCGCCCGATCTTCGCTGTTCATCCGGCCTAACAATCCCGTACGTGAGTAGCGCCCCATGGCCACGACTTCAGCAACGGTCACGGGCAATGCTTCGTTGACTTTGGTGCTCTGTAAAACATAAGAAAGCCGGGTGCGGCCTTCGTTGTCCATGACGACTGAACCCGTCGTTGGTTCTACGAGTCCGGCGATTACGTTAAGGAGGGTCGACTTTCCGGACCCGTTGGGCCCAATCAGCGTCGTGATGGTGCCGGCCGGGATCACGAAATCAGATGGGCCAAGCGCCACATTCGGGCCGTAGTTAACGCTTACCCCGGTGCCTGAAACGGCCGGGGTCATGCGCACTCCGAGCAGAAACCTTCGATTTCGAGCGCGTGCCCCTTTGGCGAAAACCGGCCCGCAACGGTAAGCGAGATAACCACCGATTCCAGGTCAGCTTCGAGGTCAGGCGGGGGAGTAATGTCGTCAACCGTCCCGCACGACAGGCAAACAAGGTGGTGGTGATGGCCGGTGAGCCACTCGGACAGTTCGTAGCGGGTGACGCCTTTCGATCCGTGATGCATGGTCACGACATCAGCGTCAGTGAGAACCGACAAAGAGCGGTAGAGCGATGACAGGGGGACAGCTTCAGCGAGGTCGCGATGAAGCTCGGCGGCAGATCGAGGTCCGTCGGCGGCCGACAGAGCCTGAATGACGGCTCTGCGCCCTGTCGAGTAGCGAATGCCGGACTCGGTCAGCCGCTGGACTACGAGTTGCTCTGTGTTTGCCACGTTGGCCACCTGTGGGTATCGTTCTAACGAGAATAGGAATCATTATCATTATCCACAAGTTTTCAGTACTCCTGACCGTAATGGCGATGGCCGGCTCGGCGTGCTCGACCGAGCCGGCCGAACCAGTGGACACCTTGCGGATCATCGCCACAACTTCCATCGTCGGGGACGTGGTTTCCAACGTTGTCGGTGATCAGGCTGAGGTTTCCGTCCTGATCCCATCCGGAGGTGACCCGCACGAGTTTCAGCTGTCCGCCAAACAAGTAGCCGAACTTCGCGACGCCGATCTCGTGGTGGCGATCGGGCTGGGTTTGGAACCGTCCATCGCAAAGGCTCTCGACGATGCGGCCACGGACGGCACCCGGGTCCTTGAGCTCGGTCCCTCGGTCGATCCCAGGTCTTTTCCTGATGGCACGCCCGATCCGCACATTTGGTTCGATCCGGTTCGCATGATTGACGCCACCCGCCTCATAGCCGACACCCTGGCGACGCTCGACACGACGAACGACTGGTCCGCGAATGCAGATGTGTACGCCGATCGGCTTGCCGATACCGATAAGCAGATTGCAGCCCTCATCGCGAGTTTGGACGCCGACCAACGCAAACTGGTCACAAATCATGGTTCGTTCGGATATTTCGCCGACCGTTACGGCCTCGAAGTCGTTGGCGTCATCATCCCTGGCGGCTCCACGCTGGCCAACCCATCGTCTGCCGAACTCGCAGAACTGGTGCGGATTATCGACGAACTCGCAGTTCCGGCCATCTTCGCGGAGACGACTGAGTCCAGTGAACTGGCTCTCGCCATCGCCGGTGAGACGACCCAGCCTGTGCAAGTTGTCGAATTACTGACTGAGTCCATTGCTCCGGCGGGCCAGCCAGGCGATTCGCTGATCTCGCTCCTTTTGGTCGATGCTGAACGTATCGTGGCGGGGTTAGGAACTCCTGCGGAGCCCGCCTCGTGATTGCCTGGTTGCTCGAACCATTCGCGCTTGGGTTTCAGCAGCGCGCCCTGGTGGGCGGCATTCTGGCGGCTGTGGCGATGGCCGTAGTGGGAACTTGGGTAGTTATTCGGGGTATGTCCTTTTTGGGCGACGCCCTGGTCCACGGCGTCGTTCCCGGGATTGCTATCGCCATTCTGTTCGACTTCAACGTGTTGCTCGGTGCCGCTTTGGCAGCATTGGTGATGATTGGCGGCATCAATTTCGTGCATCGTCAAACCACATTCAATGAGGACACGGGCATCGGATTGTTGTTTGTCGGCATGCTGGCGTTGGGCGTGATTGTGTTGTCAAGGTCGGCGACTTACGCGTCTCAACTGACGACCGTGCTGTTCGGGGATGTCCTGGGAGTAACTGCCGGGGATGTGGTGGGCTTGGCCTGGCTGGCTGGTCTGGCCCTCGTGGTGTCGGTCGTCATGTACCGACCGTTTCTTGCCCTGGCGTTCAACGACCAGAAGGCGCAACTGCTCGGAATGAAACCCGGATTGGCCAACGTCGTCCTACTCGGCTTGATCACCTTTGCGATCGTCGGGTCGTTTCAGACTGTCGGCACGCTTCTGGTTTTCGGTCTGCTGGTCGGGCCGCCGGCAACCGCAGCTCTGTTGGTTCGTCGGGTTCCGGCCATGATGGCAACCAGCGCAGGGATCGGTGCCTTGAGCGTCGTTGTGGGCTTGCTCATCAGCTATCACGCCGAAACATCCGGGTCAGCCACGATGGCCATACTGCCCGTCATCTTGTTTTTCGTCGTACTGGTGGGCCGCACCCTCCGGGGGCGCACGGCCGTCTAGGTCAAAGGGGAATCAGCCGTTCCCGTTGGGTCGCCTGTCAACCGCGCCCGTTACAGTTCGCACTGTGGAAGGGAACTGAGTGAAGCGACCTGTCAAGATTGCCAACATCTCAGGGTTCTACGGTGATCGGGCGAGCGCCATGCGTGAGCAGCTCGAAGGCGGTGACGTCGACGTGCTGACCGGCGACTACCTGGCCGAACTCACCATGCTCATCCTCGCCAGGACGAAGCAACGCCAGCCCGATGGCGGCTACGCCAGATCATTTGTTGCTCAACTCGGCGACGTTCTCGACATGGTTCTCGATCGTGGCGTGAAGGTCGTCGTGAACGCCGGCGGCCTCGACCCGGATGGCTGTGCGGCAGCGGTTCAAGCGGTGGCCGCCGAGCGCGGACGAGAACCGGTAGTGGCCGCCATAACGGGTGACAATCTCGTGGACAGATTGGCTGAGTTGAGGGCCGATGAAGCCTTCGTAAATGCGCAAACCGGGGAATCGGCCAATCAGCCTTTTGTGGTGGCCAATGCCTATCTTGGGGGCTGGGGAATCACCGAAGCGTTGAACCAGGGGGCCGATATTGTCATCACCGGTCGTGTCACGGACGCCGCCCTCGTATCGGGTACCGCGGCCTGGTGGCATGGCTGGGGTCGGTACGACTATGACCAATTGGCCGGATCAGTGGTTGCCGGCCATGTCATCGAGTGCGGAATGCAGGCGACGGGCGGGAACTATTCGTTCTTTGGCGAGATCGACGACCTCAGGTATCCCGGATTCCCATGGGCAGAGATTGCCGAAGACGGGAGTGCCATTATCGGCAAGCATCCTGGGACTGGTGGAGCGGTCACGCGTGAAACGGTCGTTAGTCAGCTTCTTTATGAGATTGGCAGCCCGGCCTACCTGGGACCTGACGTAACGGCCCGGTTTGACACGGTGCAGGTTGACCAGATCGGTGTGGATCGGGTGCAGATTTCAGGAACTGGGGGCGAGGCCCCGCCTTCAACACTCAAAGTGGCTGCGGCGACTGCCGGCGGTTACCGCAACACCATGACAGTCGGAATTACCGGACTAAACCAGCCGCTCAAAGCTTCTCTCGTGAGCCAGCAGATCTGGGCGATGATTCCATTTGAAGCTTCGGATTTTGCCGAGGTCGTCGAAACCACCATCGGCGCAGAACAAGTGAATCCCGGGACCAACGGATCGGCGGTGAGCTTCTGGCAACTGTCCGTCTCCTCACCCGACGAGTCGAAGGTTGGCCGAGCCTTCGCCGACGCGGCCACCCAAACGGTGCTCGGCAATATCCCGGGAATGTTTGCCCTGGCTCCTCCGTCAGGAGCGCAGCAATTCGCCCGCTACTGGCCCACCAGCATCGAGAGACAGCACATTGAGCAGACAGTCACTGTCGGCGAGCGAACGTATTCCGTCAAGGAGACCGACCCGGTGCCCGGTGCGGCCATCGAGGTGAGCCTGGCAGCCACCGGTTGGTCTGACGATGGCGAGACCGTACCGCTTCCGCTCGGGTCCTTGATCGGGGCCCGTTCGGGCGACAAAGGTGGGTCGGCCAATATCGGCCTGTACGCACGGTCTGAAGCCGGGTTCGGATGGTTGGCCGATTTCCTGTCAATCCATCAGTTACGTTTGTTGATGCCAGAGTTGGATCAGCTCGAGGTTGACCGATACGAGCTCCCCAACCTATGGGCAGTCAACTTTTTGATCCACGGTTTGATGGGCGATGGGGTAAGTTCGTCGTTGCGGCTTGACCCCCAAGCTAAGGGGCTCGGTGAGTACGTGCGAGCCAAAGTGGTTGATATCCCGGTCTCGCTGCTCACGAGCTAGTCGCGGTTCCACCAGCGTTTGGATCGTTTCGGTCGGAGTTCCTCTTCGAGTTTCCGGGCCGTCTCATCGAGGCTTTCTGCTTCCATGTGTCGGGCCTCAAGGTCGAGCAGCAACCGATCTCGCTCGTCGCGTCCGTCGTCTGACAGATACCTATCTTCGACGCTGCCGATGAGCGATCGGGCGAGCTTCAGGTCATAGGCGTCCAATGCCTCCGAAGCCTCAGCTAGGCGGCGTTGGTGGTTTTCGATTTTGCGTGATCGCCAGGACTGTGCGGCGGCGAATTGGATCTCGGCAGCGTCCTGGAGTTCGATCGGCAGCACCGAGAGAAGCGGAGCGGTCATCGGGTCGTCGAGCAACTCGATGAGCACTTCGAACTTGTGGTTCCGGGCGGCCGACTGGATGGCGTTGCTGCGCCTCCTGGCGGCCGGCTCGCAGGCCAGCCGGGCCAACGAAAGCCGTTTGGCGGCTGGCTCCTGGTCCGGTTCGGGAAGCGTCGCCAACAGCAACTCTGCCTCGGCGAACTGGTAGGTCGCCAGTAAATTGTCCATCTCGTCAGCCATAAGGGCCATAAACTACCGGACACGCAGGGATAGTCGGGACGCCCGGAAGGTGACAAATATGGTTCGGCCAGATCTTGATTATGTCGCGCTGAATCGTGAGACCTGGAATGAGGATGCCGAACACTGGGTCGCGGCTGGCGAAAGATCCTGGGCAGCGGAACTCCCCGAGTGGGGCCAATGGGGAATCGGTGATGCCGATGTCTCGCTCTTACCTCCGACCATGGTGGGGTTGCGGGCCATTGAGCTCGGGTGCGGTACCGGCTATGTGTCGCGTTGGATGGAGCGCCGCGGGGCTGCGGTAGTCGCCATCGACATGGCTGAGAATCAGTTGGCTACCGCCCAACGGCTGGCGACTGAGTACGGCTCGCAGATTGAGTGGATTCACGGGAACGCCGAGCAAGTGCCCTATCCAGACGAGTCCTTCGACTTCGCTACCAGCGAATACGGTGCCGCCCTGTGGTGCGACCCTTACCGATGGATACCGGAAGCCGTGCGGTTGTTGAAGCCTGGCGGCCACCTGTCGTTTCTGACCAACTCACCGATCGTCACGACTTGTTATCCCCTGAATGGAGCACCGGCTGATTACACGCTGGTCCGGCCGTATTTCGGTCAACATATCTTTGATTGGTCCGACGTCGAGATCGATCCTGGAGGCGTCGAATTCAACCTTCCCATCTCAGACTGGTTTTCGCTCTTTCGAACCTGCGGCCTCGAAGTCCTCGATTTTCGTGAGCTGCGGGCTCCCGACCATGCAGAAGGGACCCCGTTTGCTGTTCCAGCCGAGTGGGCCAAGCGCTACCCATCCGAGATTGTCTGGATGCTTCGCAAGTCCGGCTAGCTATGCCCGAGTGCGGTTTCAAACTGGCGACGGACCGTCTCGACGTGGTCGGCGAGGTCGGCGACGGTCCAGTCGGCGGTCGGGATCGGTTCGAGAACATCAACGCGGACCGTGGCAGGGCGCATCACCCGCCCACCGCGGGGCAGTACATCGAGGCTGTTGTGGATGACAATCGGCACGATGGGGACCCCGGCTTCCATGGCCAGGTGAAACCCGCCCTTCTTGAATTGGCCAAGCGTCGGGGTTACCTGACGAGTGCCTTCCGGTGAGATGGCCACGCTCAGTCCCTCTCGAATACGAACGGCGGCATCGTGGAGTGCTTCGACGGCAGCGGCATGGTCCGACCGGTTGATGAAGATCACGTCGCCGAACTCGAAGATCTGGCCAACGAAGGGCATCGCCTTCAGCTGCTCTTTGGCCACGGCGGTGACGTCGCGCCGGAGCAGTTTCATGAGCAGCAACCCGTCGAAGTTGCTCTGGTGATTGAACATGAACACCGATGGGCGGTGCGACCAGAGATGCTCCTCGCCGCTGATATCGAGGTTCACCCCGGCCAGGGCTACGGCGAGATCTCCCCAGGTGGACGTCATCAGGTTGATGGCCTGGCGTCGATCCCGGTTCAAAACCCCGGCCAGCAGTCCGGCCGTTGCTGCCGTCATGACGCTGCCTTGGGCAAGGATCGTGCGGACGACCTGCGTCTTCGTGGGCCTGCCCCGGCTCTCGAAGTCAGTTGGCATCCAGCCTCGTTCGTCGGCGGCTTTGCGAAGTTTGCGGTCCGGGTTGAGGGGTTGGGGATGCCCGACGGCATCAAGGAGCGGTAGATCCTCGTAGCCGTCCGTGTAGAAGAAGGCATCTGCGAGCGAAGCCTTGCGCTTGGCCACGTACGCTTCGGCCGCCAGCGCTTTCTGTTCGCCATAGATGATCGGCTCAGCCACCTCGCCCGTTACGTGGCCGTCGGCAGCGATGAGCGTGTTGCAGATCACATCGTCGACGTCGAGGGTGCTGGCGACCGGTCTCACCTGCATGGTGGTTGCGGCCGATAGCACGACGACGGTGTGCCCTCGTCGCTGGTGGGCCCGGATCAGTCTCCGGACTTCCGGGTAGATCATGGCGGCAATCGTTTCGGTAAAAAGTCGATCGGCGAGGTCGTCAATATCCGTCTCAGCCATTCCAGCGAGGGCCTTGGTCGATGCTCGGAGCAGTTCTTCGAAGGTCGCATTGCCCGCCTGGTAGCGGACCGCCACTGCGGCTACGCCGAGATTCGCCCGGTCGGGACGTTTCATTCGCTCCTGGGCGAAGACAAATGCCGTGAACCCGGCAAGTACCGTTCCGTCCATGTCGAAGAACGCGACTACGTCAGGGCCGTTCGGTACAGCGTCGATCTGGTCGATCAGGTCGGAGACGTTCACAACTGCAGGCTAACAACTGCGTACGACACGCCGTTCGGCACGGCCAAGGACACCGCTTACGAGTGGTTCACAAGCCAGAACCCGAGGTGGGCAACCAGGCGGCAGGCCGCATCGTTGGGAGCCCCGCCCAGATAGGTCGGGGCTCCGAAGCGGCGCTGCTGGCTGGCCGTCTAACTCGCGGTCGTCGTCCCAAGGAGCGTGCCCGGGGTGTAGGCGTCGTTTTCGTAGAGCCCTGTCATTGAGTCGCCGCTCACGGACCCACCGACATAGATCTCGTAGGTTTCGCCCTGCACGAGATCAGGTGAGGTGAACACGATTACGTCGAACTCGTTGGCGGGCTGGAAGGTGACCAGGCCCTCCCCATCGGTGGTCTGGATGTGAATCACCGCATCCGCATCGATCACCGAACTCGACGTGACGTAGATCGAGGCCTGGGTTGATGCTGCGCCGACGCCTTCTGAGTTTCTCCCGTTGATGTTCGTGCCGACGAACACACCACCGGAGACATCGAACGAACCTCCGCTGTAGTCGACGGCGCTGTTGCGGGTGTCCGTCGGGCCACTCACCACCACTACACCGCCGGACATCTCGACGTGGCCGTTTGCGTCGATACCATCGCCCTGCTCAGCGAGGTCACCGGTGACCGTGATCACGGTGGTGCCCCCGGTGATATAGATGTAGTAGTCGCCGACAGCTTCGCTACCGGGACCGCCGCGCGCGTCGATGGTCGTAGCGGTTGAATCCGCGCTCGACACGTTGAGCCCGTCGTCGGAGGATGTGATATCGATGAATCCGTCGTTGATCGTGATCACCTCAGACTCGATCCCTTCGAACGCCTCGGTGATGACGATGGACCCCCCATCGATGGTCACAACGTAATCACCGTGGATGGCGTCGTCGCCCGTCGCCAGCGTGAGGTCACCCCCATCGATAGTGACGGTCGAGTTTGAATGAATGGCATCGTCAACGGCGTCAACAATGATCGTGCCTCCGCTGACCACTACCATCACGTCTCCTTGGACTCCTCGGGCGTCCTCGCTTACGCCGGAAGCTCCGGCGGAGATCGTTAGAATTCCGCCAGCGATCAGGGCGTCGGTGGCTGCCTGCACTCCGTCGTCGCCTGAGGTCACATTGATCTCGCCGTCGGCAATCAGGACGTACCCGCGTTCGGGGTCTTCGTCGTTGTCTGACTTGATCCCGTCGCCGCCGGCGGTGAGGTCTATGTTTCCACCGTTCACGACGACGTAGTCCTTGCCGCGAATAGCATCGTCCACGGCGACAACGGTGATGTCACCACTTTCGATGACCAGACCATCCTTGCTCGCAACGCCGTCGTTGTAGTTGCCGGAGACAACCAGCGACCCCTCACCGGTGATGGTGAGATCAGACTTGCTGTACAAGGCGGCGTTTGGCTCATCCTCACCCTCGGCCAGGACGTACACGGCCCCGTCGGTCAACGTGTTCGTGCTGCCGTCGGCCAGGATCACAATCGCCGTCTGGGCGCTTGTGACGGCAATCGCAGCACCATCGGTATTCGTGATGCCGGCATCGTCCAGAATGAGCTGGACCACCGCACTGTCGCCGGCGTCGATGACAACATCACCGTCGGCGACAGTCCCGCTGATGCGATAGGTACCCTGCTCGACAATGGTTGCGGTGGTCCCGTCGACGACAACCGAGTCGGAATCTGCGGTGATCGTGGCACCCAGAGAGATCTCAATGACGTCCGCCTCGTCGTAGGCGTATTCGGCGCTGGCGTGGGTCCCGGCGTTCTCCTCTGTCGTGTCCACAGCTGCTTCGGATTCGGTGCCGGCAACGATCTCCTCGCCGGCGGCGACGATCTCCTCGCCGCCTGAAGTGCTTACGGCTGTGCTGCAGCCCGCCAGCATCGACAGAACCACGGCTACCGAGATCGCGAGAGTTGTGCGCTTTTTCATGATGTTCGTGTCCCTTATTTGCATGACCGCAAGCCCGTTTGCTTCCGGCTCTTTCAAAGGTACGTCATCATCCTGGGAGTTCCCTGAGTGGCGGCTTCGAGTTGGCTCAGAATCGTGGACGCTCGCGTGGGTCAGCAGCATGTCTTGCGTCTGAGCTGCGGCACATCACCTCCGGGGGATCTGCAGGGAGAATCGGGCTGGTTGTACGAATCTCATCAACTTCATGGGCACTGCACAGTGTTTTCCCAGCCTGGTCACTCACGATGTGAGTACACGATCCAGGAGATGACAATGCAACGTTTCCGCAACCGATCCTTCACCTCGACGCCGTCGGCGGCGCCGACCAGGGTGTTGGCAGCCTCGCTGGCGCCCGATTCCGATCCTCCGCGGTCGACGGGTCGAAAGAGGCCGAAGGCCCGAAGGCTCTTGGTTTCGGTCCTCGCTGTACTTGCCGTTGTCGGAGCGGTCGCTTTGGGGGCGCTGGATCGATTCGTGATCGATCACGTCGAACTCGAAGACGTAACCGCCTATGAACTTTCGCTGGCAAGTGGCGACGCGCTGGCTGCGGCCGACACGTCCGAAGTCGACGGTATTCCCGTAGGAGCCGCGCCGACCGATCCGGTAGTGCTCACCGATACCAGTTTCACCGACGGCGATATCTCAATCGAGATCTCCACCGTTGTGACCGGAAGCGGGACAGACACGGTGACCTACTACGTCGCCGATGTCGAGCTGTCCGATGCAACCGACCTGCGGGCAGGCTTCGCCAACAACCAGTTCGGCACCAACATCATCGAGGACACGTCCGAGATGGCCGAGTACTACGGAGCCATCTTCGCCATCAACGGCGACTACTACGGGTTCCGGGAAACCGGGATCGTGATCCGCAACGGCGTTGTGTACCGGGACGACGGCGCCCGTGTCGGTCTCGCTATCTACGAGGACGGGACCATGGAGGTCTACGACGAGACCACAACAACTGCCGACGAACTCCTCGCCGCCGGTGTCTGGAACACCATGTCGTTCGGGCCTGCACTGGTGAATGACGGCGAGATTGTCGACGGCATCGACGAGATCGAGATCGACACCAACTTCGGAAACCATTCAATCCAGGGTGAACAACCCCGAGCAGGCATCGGCATCATCGGAGAGAACCACTTCGTCTTTGTGGTTGTCGACGGGCGCAGCCCCGGATATAGCGACGGCGTCACCATGACCGGGTTTGCGGAGATCTTTCTTGAGCTTGGGGCAACCGAGGCGTACAACCTCGACGGTGGTGGCTCGGCAACGATGTACTTCAACGGTGAGCTGGTCAACAACCCCCTTGGCAGGGGCGAGGAGCGCGGCACAAGCGACATTCTCTACATCGCAGTGGAATCGGAGGTCGTGTCGTGATCATCCTCGTTCCTTCCTACGAACCCGACCACAAGCTGGTAGATCTCATCGAGGCCCTGACCGCTGGTCCCGCAGGGCACCAGGTCCTCGTCGTCAACGACGGGAGCGATCCACGCTTCGATCCGGTGTTCGAGCAGGTGAGGCTCGCCGGTGCCACCGTCATCGAGCACCATCCGAATCGAGGCAAGGGATACGCGCTCAAGCGGGGCTTCGACTACATCGCCGCGCACTGTCCGAACCAAGACGTCGTTTGCGCCGACAGCGACGGTCAGCACACACCTGAGGACATCTTTGCGGTAGCAGACAGGCTCCGGGCTGGGGGCGACTACGTCGTCCTTGGGGCCAGGAGCTTCACCGGCGAAATCCCACTGCGCAGCAGGTTCGGCAACGCGGCGACCCGTCTAGCCCTCCGAGCGGCCAGCGGCCTCCGGCTTCAGGATACGCAGACCGGTCTGCGTGGCTATCCAGCATCGCTCCTGTCCTGGCTGGTGTCGATCGATGGTGACCGATTCGAATACGAACTCAATGTGCTGCTCGAGGCCAGGCGGAGCGCTATCGAGGTCGTCGAAGTACCGATTGTTACGGTCTACATCGACGACAACGCGTCGTCGCATTTCCGTCCTGTGATTGACTCGATCCGGGTGTATCTTCCGTTGGTTCGCTTCAGCATCTCATCGCTTGCCGCGGCCGTCGTCGACTTCGTGCTTGTGCTGGCGCTGATGGCGATGACTGGCAGCCTGGCGGTGGCCGTCGTTGGCGCCCGTATCTCCAGCGCTACTCTCAACTTCACGCTGAATCGGCGTTATGTATTCGACCCGGCGGGGCGCACCTCGCTGCCCACCGCTATCGCCGGCTATGGGACCGTCGCGATCGGCATTCTGATCGCGAACTACACGATCCTCTATCTGCTCTACGAACGGCTGGGGATCATGATCGGTCTGGCCAAGCTCGTTACCGAAGCTTCTCTGTTCCTGGCGAGCTACTTCCTCCAGAAGTATTTCGTCTTCAGGACCAGGAGGTCGCAAGCGGGCGCCGACCCTCACCGGCGACATCGATCCGTTGGGTCCGTCCCCACCCAGCAGTGATGCCGCCAGTCGGGACGGCTGGCAGATCGCCAACGCCAAGCGTTCCTAACGATCCGATGCATCGTTCGTGTCCGTTGACCGTTGATAGGCGGCTAGGGCGATTACCAGATCCTCGTAGGCCAATCCGACCCCCTTGAACAGAGTTCGTCCGCCAACCGCTTCAGCTTCGCCTCCGGCGAGTTCGTGCAGGTCTGCGGCTATCTCTGACCGATTCCAGGCGCCCTCGACCTCGGGCTGTATGAGGTCGCCGGCCTCGTCCATGGCGGCAATGCGGTCCTCGACATACACCGCAGACGAGGACACGGTTCGTGAGTCCACTTCGCGCGTATGTGGCTGGAACGAGCCGATGGCGTTGATGTGGACGCTGGCGGGGAGCTGGCCGGTCGTCATGACCGGATTTGGGCTCGTTGTACACAAACAAACAATATCGGCCGTTATGAGGCCGCTCGGATCGATTGCCACAGCGTCGATGCCTGATTCACGAAGTTCGGTCGCCAACCCGACGGCGTTAGCCGGGTTGGCACTTACGATCTCGATATGTGCGATGGGCCGCACCGCCAGCATGGCGCGGATGTGACTCCTGGCCTGAACTCCGGATCCGAACACGAGCAAACGGCTCGCATCGGTGGTGCTGAGGTGGCGAGTGGCTACTCCAGAGACCGCGGCGGTCCGAAGTTCGGTGATGGCCGATCCGTCGAGGACCGCAAGTGGTGAAGTAGTTCCCGATTCGAAGAGGACGTAGACGCCCTGGACGGTTGGACGGTCGTGGTTCGTCGGGTTGTATGTGATGAGTTTGACGCCGATTCCCTGACCAGACCAGGCAGGCATCATCAGCAGTTGACCGTCGGGGATGTCATGGACGGTTCGAACCGGCAACGCGGGGATGCCAGCAGCGAAGGCTCGATCGAGTGCGTCGATGGCGTCGATCATGGGGACCAGCTCGTTCAATCGAGTGCGTCCGATGTAGGGCAGGGATTGGGTCATTCGTCAGACCGCCACCGTGGCGCGCTCATGCCAGAACATCAGGGCCGCTATCGGGATGAGCGAGAGAAGCACTCCGATGAGACTGAGGGAAGAATACGACGTGCCGCTGACCACGAAGCCCGACGCGATGCTGGCGCTGCCACCAACAATCCAGGTGAGAGTGTCCCCGATACCTTGGATGTTGGTTCTCTCCTGGAATGCCAGGTCATTCATCAAGAGCGTGCTGCCGGCGACGAAGGTGAAGTTCCACCCGATGCCAAGCAGCAACAAGCCCGGGAGTAGCAGGGCCGTCCGCGCAGGATCGGCTCCGGCGAAGGACATCCCACAGGATCCAATCAGTACCGCCGCACCTAGCGCGATCATGGCGCGAGTACCGAGTCGTTTTACCAGGTAACCCGTAAGAGGGGCGATGGCGAACATGCCGAGGGTATGGGCAGTCATCACGTTCCCGATCACGTCGAGGCCCTCACCGATTCTCCGCAGATGCAGGGGAGTTTGGGTCATGACGAGCACCATGACACCCTGACCGAGTCCCATGGACACCAGAGCCAGCTGGGTCTGGTTGGTAGCTAGCAGCGCTGAGCGATCGCGGACGGGCTCGTTTATCCGAGTTGAGGTCTCAATTTCGTCGTCAATGGCGAGCTTGGCCGGGTCGGGTCGCAGCAGAACTGCGAATACCACCGCACCGATTCCGAAGAGAATGGCACCGGTGAGGTACGGCCCCACGAGGTCCTCGAAACCCAGCGAGATTGCCAGATTACCGGCCGGATTCAAGGCACGAGGCCCCAGCACTGCTCCGATCGTTCCCGCCCAGACCAACATGCCGATGGTGGTGGCCCGTCGTTTGCTCGGCCGTAGGTCGGCGGCGGCGTACCGAGCCAGGTGCGAGGTGCTCTGCCCGAGACCGAGGATGACCATGCCAAGCAACAGCAGAGGGAAAGACCTCTGCGTAATGGAGTAACCGGCGATGCCCGCCCCGGCGGCAGCTGTCACGTACCCGGCAGTGAATGAAGCCGTCCGGCCGAACCTGACGGCAACCCACGTAAAGACCATGGCACCGGCGGCGAGCCCGGCCGTTCCGAAGGCCGACGGCAACCCACTCCAGCGAGTCGAAGCCAGTTCTCCACCTGCCAGCGATGAGACGGTAGCGGCGAGGATGTAGGCCGTTTGGCCGATGGCTACCACCCAAAAGAAGGTCCAGACGAGTCGAGTCTGGGTCGACTCGGTGGTCGCGGTCTTTGTCATGCAAGAGCCCGGTCAAGGGAGGCCATGAGTAGGGCAACATCGTCGCCTGACGTGTAGTGGACCATTGAGGCGCGGACGACACCCTGGTCGGGATCAATACCGAGACCGTCAAGAACCCGATACGCGTAGAAATTTCCCGAACTGATCTGAATGCCGAGGCCGACAAGCTTGCTCGCCACCTCGGAGGCGGTTTGGTCCAATGGAGAAAAGGCAATGGTCGGAGCCCGATGCAAGGGTCCAGATTGCTGCGATGGCCCGATGAGTCTCACCTTGGGGTGTTCTGCCAGCCAGGTCAGAAGCGGCTGGGCGAGGCGGTCTTCCGCGGTCTGCCACAAGCCTCCGACGGCGGCTACCGAATCCCGGAGTGATGGTCCCGCTACGCCATGATGCACAGCCAGGTCTTCGACATAGTCGAGGACACCGCCCGCGGCGGATTCTTGAGCATGATCGGGACCGGCCGGCGTAAGGCGTTTGGTAGGCAGGTTCTCGTTGAAGAAATGTCCCTGATTGGGAAGTTCTTCGAGCAGGCTTCGGCGGACAACCATGAGGCCCTGATGGACCGAATAGGTCTTGTACAGGCTGAATAGGTATACGTCCGGGCCGAGACCGGCGACGTCGGGGAACCCGTGCGGAGCGTATGAAACGCCATCGACGATTACCCGGGCTCCGACGGCATGGCCGATGGAGGTGAGGGCTTTTACGTCGTTCTCCTGACCAACGATGTTCGAACAGTGCGGAAACGAGACGACTCTGGTCTTGTCCCCCACCAGGTCGGCTAGACCACTGGGATCCAGCAACCCGGTTTCAGGGTCGATCCGCCACTCCCGCACGGTCGCTCCTGCTTCCTTGGCTGCTCGTCGGAGGGCGCCGGTATTGGCCTCGTGGTCCTGGTTGGTGACGACAACTTCATCGCCTGGCTTGAGTGTTGCCCTGAACGCGTTCGCAAGGACGTAGGTGTTGATTGAGGTCGACGGACCGAACTGCACCTCTGAGAAGTCAACGCCCAGCGCATCTGCCCATCGCTGACGCGAATGATCCATCGCGTGTCCCCCTGAAGCAGAGGCGGCGTAGTCCGCATAGGGCTGGACCTTGGTATTGACGTAGAAGTCATTCAGAGCAGTGATGGTCGGCAGGCAGGCATACGATCCACCGGCGTTCTCAAAGAACGCCTCCGTGTTGGTGCTGGTGGCGAAGACAGGGAACTGAGATCGAACGTAGTTGAGGTCAAGGTCCATCAGGCGAATCTAACCGAACCCGTCGTGAGGACCACGATGCGGGCGGTAGGGTTTAGCCACCATGATGCGAGCTGTGACGTACAAGGATTTTCAGGGCCCGTTGACAGTCGAGATGGTCGCCCGGCCCGAGCCGCTCGCCCACGGTGTCGTGATCGAGGTGCGAGCCAACGGCGTCTGCCGGAGTGATTGGCACGGATGGATGGGACACGACCCGTCGATCAAACTTCCTCACGTACCCGGTCATGAAATGGCTGGGGTGATCGCTCGTGTCGGATCGGAAGTGACTGGCTGGGCGGTCGGCGACCGGGTGGTGATTCCCTTCTCGTGCGGATGTGGGGTTTGTGGTGCGTGTTCGGCCGGATTCGGCAACATCTGCGACAACGAGTACCAACCGGGGTTTTCCGGGTGGGGGTCGATGGCGGACTTCGTCCAAGTACCCTGGGCTGACTTCAACGTTGTTCGGCTTCCCGACAGTATTGATTTCGTGGCTGCCGCGGCACTCGGATGCCGGTTCATGACGGCCTATCACGGGCTAACGGATCGGGCGAACATTCAGGCAGGGGAATGGGTGGCGGTGCACGGAACCGGCGGAGTGGGACTCTCGGCCATTCAGGTTGCGAAAGCGTTCGGTGCCCGGGTAATCGCGGTCGACCTTGACGACGACAAACTTGCACTGGCGACTGAACTAGGCGCCGACGTGGTGGTGAACGCGATCCGCGAAAAGCCAGTGAACGTCATTCGGGAAGCGTCAGGCGGGGGAGCTCAGATTTCGGTGGATGCTCTCGGCTCAGCTGTGACGGCCCAGAACTCGATCCGGTGTCTTGCCAAGCGGGGCCGACATGTTCAGATTGGTCTTGTGTTGGAAGCGGGTATCAATCTGCCGATTCCGATGAGCCGGGTCATATCGCTTGAGCTCGAGATCTACGGCAGTCATGGAATGCCAGCCACCGGGTATGCGGACATTTTTTCGCTCATCGAGGAGGGCAAAGTGAATCCGGCACGCCTCGTCGGGAAGACGCTCACCCTGGACGAAGTTCCGGAGGAGTTGCCGTCGATGGGATCGTTCGGCCAGCTTGGCACGAGTGTGATCACGTTCGCATGAAACAGCAGGTCCACCTGGTTTCACTTGGTGTCGGCGATGTGGCGACGTCCCGGCGTTTCTACTGCGATGGTCTCGGTTTTGAACTCATCGCAGATCTTGACACCGTCGTTTTCGTGCAGGCCGGCTACTCGCTGGCGTTGGGACTGGTCACCAACGAGGATCTGGCGGCCGATATGGGCATAGAGGTACCGCCGCCCGGTGGGTCGATGGTCACCCTCGCCCATAACGTCGCTTCCCCGGAGGCCGTCGACGACTTCATAGCGGCGGCCGCCCGGGCCGGTGCGCTCGTCTTCAAGCACCCCCAGCGGGCAGAGTGGGG
This sequence comes from uncultured Acidimicrobiia bacterium, assembly GCA_963847455.1. Lineage (GTDB taxonomy): Bacteria > Actinomycetota > Acidimicrobiia > Spongiisociales > JAENVV01 > JAENVV01. The sequence goes on along the minus strand of CAWKAG010000056.1, from coordinate 41,708 downwards.
CGGGTATTCGGGGTATTTCAAGGATCCCGACGGGCACATCTGGGAAGTGGCCTCCGGAGGCGTAGCTTTCGATGAAACCGGTCGAGCCGTCCTCGGATGAGCAGCGAATCTCCCGGACGGCCTGATTGCGTATCTCGAAGGATTGGGCATCGCCACGACAACCGTCAACCATCCGCCCCTTTACACCGTGGAAGACTCCAAGGCGCTCCGGGGGGACCTACCGGGCGGTCACTGTAAGAACCTGTTTCTTCGCAACAAGAAGGGACATATGTGGTTGGTGGTCTGTCCGGAGGATCGGGTACTCGACCTGAAGGACCTCGGGGACCGAATCGGGGCGGGTCGCGTATCGTTCGGGAGTCCGGAACGACTCATGGCGCACCTGGGCGTTCTGCCAGGGGCGGTTACGCCGTTCGCTGTGATGAACGACGCTGATCGGCGTGTGCATGTCGTGGTTGACGAGGCATTGTTGGCCGAGTCGCTTCTCAATTTCCATCCGCTTGTCAATGATCAGACGACGACCATCGCCCCCGCGGATCTGATGAAGTTTCTCGAAGCGGTCGATCACGGGCCGGTTGTTATGCCGTTGGCATGATCCGAACCCTCTGTCTCGCCTAGTTGGTCAGGCCCGTGGGATAACGGGTGAGAAGCTCATTGCCGGTCTCGGTGATCAGGACTTGTTGTTCGAGTTTGACGCCTTCTCCACCGTGCTTGGGGCCGACGAAGCTCTCCACGCACATCACCATGCCCGGTTGGAGGACGCCGTCATAACCTGTTGAGTCCCAGGATTCGCGTACAACGATGGTCGGGTACTCATCGCAGAGCCCGACGCCATGGGATAAACACGTGTAGAAGTTGAATTTGTCGATCTGGGGATACCACGACTTAAACGTGAGCTCCTCAAAAGTTACCCCGGGCCGATGCAACTCCGTGTTCCGTTCGATCTGTTCATTGGCCATTGCAAAGGTTGTCGCCTGCTGACCGGTTGGTTTCGTGGTCCCCGCCAGCCAGGTCCGTGACATATCTACGCACATCCCGAACGCCCCGATGAGGTCGGTGTCGAATCCGACCAGGTCACCGGGTTGGATAACGCGGCTGGAGGCTTCCTGGTACCAGGGATTCGTGCGTGGTCCTGAGGCAAGAAGGCGGGTTTCGATCCATTCCCCATATCGGCGGAAGTTCGCCTCCTGCAAGCTCGCCCACAGCGCCATCTCCGTGACGCCAGGCTCGAAGACGGCGCGCATGTCTGCGACAGCTGCTTCGCAAGCATGGACCGCACACCGCATGGCGACGATCTCGTCGTCCGACTTGATGACCCTGGCTTCTTCCATCAGGAGCTGGCCATTGACCAATGTTACGCCCAGCCCTTCAAGAGCCCGGATGCCATCGAGTTCGAGTTGATCGATCGCCAGGCGCAGGTCACCGCCCCCGTAGTCGCCAAGCAGGTCAACGATCTCGTTGGCCCACCGGCCAGCGATCTCCTCATGGCGATTCCCCGCGTAGAAGTAGATGAATGACGTGGCGGGACGGATCTCGTCGACGACTTCCGAATGGGTGTCGAGAAACTCGCCTTTGGAGAACTCGAATAGGACCACCGGTCCAGCGGTCGGCACGAACACGTACCGGACCTGGTTGTGCATCGTCCAGATAGACATGTTCGTGGTGTCGGTGGCGTAACGGATGTTGATTGGGTCATAAAGCAGAATTCCGTCGCAACCGGCCGAGCGGAGCTGCTGGCGGATCCGTTCGAGCCGGTAGGCTCGAATCTTGGGTCGGTCGGGGAGCGCTAATCCGGCGGCAGCCCACTCGGACGTCAGTTGGTCGCCCGGTCCAAGGGCGTGGAGGTTCAGGTCGCCGAAGTCAAGGGTCGAGTCACCGGCAGGGTGCCCGCTTCCGATCTTCGGTCGGTGTCTTCGCTCGATCATGGACCAGGATTGTGCCACTCCTGACCGGTCGATGTACTCCGAACAGTCTTGGGACCAACGCCGAATGCCTGCTCTTGGGCCGTGACGATGTCAGGTGCGGGCGTTCAGCCCCAACAACCGGTAGATTCGGACCATGACTGCACCCATGACGGGCGTTTGGGCTCCGACCCTGACGCCACTTACCGAAGCTTTGAACATCGACCACAAGCTGCTGGTGGACCACTGTGTGGGGCTACTCGCATCGGGCTGCGATGGCATCGTGCTGTTTGGTTCGACGGGTGAGGCTCCGTCGTTTTCGGTCTCAGAGCGCGCTGGGGCCCTCGAGGCGTTGGTCGACGGTGGCGTTCCGACCGGGCAGATCGTCGTGGGTACCGGCTGCGCAGCTTTTCCCGATACGGCCGAATTGTCTCACCATGCCACCGAAATGGGTGTGCGGGGTGTTCTCGTGGTCCCGCCGTATTTCTTCAAGGGCGTTTCAGATGGCGGCGTGGCTCGTGGATACACGGCACTGTGCGAGGCGATCGGCGCGGATCTACGCCTTTACCTCTATCACTTCCCTGGGTTATCGATGGTCCCGATCACGCCGGCCATCATTGCCGCCATTCGCGAAGAATTCGCCGGCAACCTGATCGGCCTGAAAGACTCGAGTGGACAGATCAGCAGTCTTCACGGCTTCACCAGCGTCGAGGGCTTGGCGGTTCTTCCGGGAACCGAACGACTCATGATCGAAGGGGCCAGGCATGGCGCGACTGGTGTCATCACCGCCACCGCCAATATCGCACCGGCCGTTATCAGGGCGGTCTGGGAGCAGCGCAACAACGGCTCGATTGACGATTTAGTGATGCTTGAGGTGCGGTCCATTATCGAGGCGGGGGGAACGATCCCGACGATGAAGCATTGGCTGTCCGAGGTAAGCGGTCACGAGGGTTGGAATCGGGTTCGCCCGCCATTGACGGCACTCTCGGCAGATATCGACGACACCAATCAGCGTTTGTCCAAGCTGTTATCAGTCAAATAGTTGGCTGATGTCGTCGGGAATGATGATCTTGGAAAGACGCGGTTCTCCAAGAGGCAGAACCTCACGCATGGCTCCCTCATTGATAAGCAGCGCCGCACCCAAGTACATCGACAGTAGCCCTGAGATGAGGCCTTCGAATCCCGCCATCTGTGTAACGATCGGCCCGCCCGTGAATTCGGCCGCGGCGTTGAGAATGAACCATACGGTGATTAGCGCCAGCACGACCTGCACCACCAACCCTCGTTTCCGGTGCGCCGCCAACAGAACCGCGCCGATCACCGACCACAGACCGAGGTACCAGCCGACGTACTGGCGATCGAGTGGTGGCTGGACGCCGAACAGGTCGACGGCCCAGATCGCACTCTGCGAGATCCAAAACATGCCAAGGAGGCCGAAGGCCGCAAGTTCAGTCCCGTGTCCTGATCTCGTTTCTGCTGTGTTCGCGAGAAGCAAGGAAGCCCCGGCGATTAGGGCGATGATGGGCGCCAGGGCGCCGAACTCGAAGAAGCCTGCGTGAAAGAGGCCCACCGCAATGAGAGCGACTCCAAGCGACAGGTACGCGAGCGGTCCCGTTTTGGTGGTGGCGCCTTCCATGCCGTGCTCCTTCCAAGACCCCTTAAGTAGAGGCGCTCAGGAGTCCCGTGTCAAGGGTCATTTGGCACACTCGTCTTGCGTATGCGGAACAACCCAACGCTGATAGATTCAGGCCATGATCGACTTTCGAAGTGACACCGTTACGCAACCAACTGCGGGCATGCGCCAGGCGATGGCCGACGCTGAGGTGGGTGATGATGTTTTCGGCGACGATCCGACGGTAAACGCCCTGGAAGCCAAAACGGCCGCGCTGCTCGGGAAAGAGAGTGCGGTGTTCGTGCCAAGCGGCACCCAATCCAACTTGATTGCCTTGATGGCGCATTGCCAGCGCGGCGATGAGTACATCGTCGGCCAACTCGCGCACACCTACAAGTATGAGGCTGGCGGGGCAGCTGTGCTCGGTTCAATCCAACCGCAACCGATCGACATGGAAGCTGATGGCTCGCTGAGCCTTGAACGCGTGGCATCCGTAATCAAGCCAGATGACAGCCATTTCGCCAGAACCCGGCTGCTCTGTCTTGAAAACACCCACAACGGTAAGGTCGTGTCGCTGGAGTACCTCAAGTCCGCACGTGCTTTCGTTGACGAACGTGGACTGGGGCTGCATCTCGATGGGGCTCGTGTCTGGAACGCGGCCGTTGCGATGGGCGTACCTCCGGCGGTCGTTGCCGAACCATTCGACAGCGTGTCGGTATGTCTTTCCAAAGGCCTGGGAGCGCCAGTAGGTTCGGTCCTGGTCGGTAACCTCGGACTGATCACCGAGGCACGCCGGTGGAGGAAGATGCTGGGCGGTGGGATGCGTCAGGCAGGCATCATCGCCGCCGCCGGTATCTATGCCCTGGACCACCACATCGATCGACTTGCCGACGATCACGCCAACGCCGAACTGCTCGCCAAACTTCTGGGCAACGTGGCGGGAGTCACGGTGAAGGGGCAGAACACCAATATGGTTTTCGTGGATTTCGGCCTCGTAGATTACCCGGCGTTTGTGGCCAGGCTGAAGGATCAAGGAATCGTTGCCCTGACCGGACGCTCATCGAGTCGGCTGGTGACCCACCTGGGTATCACCGCTGCTGACGTTGAGTATTTCGTTGATGTCGTGAGTGGGATGGAGGTCGGTTGATGAACGATGCGTATCCGATTACCGGCGACGAGGGCCCGATGGTCGTATCGATCTTGAACAAGCAACGCGAGGTCATCCTTTGGAAGCTGGACGGTCTGAGCGACGAGGAGCTCCGTAGACCAATGACGCCGAGCGGCACCAACCTTTTGGGACTGGTGAAGCACCTTGCGGCTGTTGAGTACGGGTGGTTCTGTACAACGTTTGGTCGGCCGACCGAACCGCTTCCGTTCGATGAGGACGATGAGGATGCCGACCTCCGAGTGAACGACGACGAATCGACCGAAGACGTTCTGGCGTTTTACCGCCGGGCTTGTGATGCGGCAGACCTGGCGATGAGCGAGATCGGCCTGGATGGGGAGGGGACGGCCTGGTTTGGCGATACGGTATCGATGCGGTGGGTGATATTGCACATGATCGAGGAGACCGCCCGGCACGCCGGTCACGCCGATATCCTTCGAGAAATGCTTGACGGGACGACGGGCTATCGGCCGGAGCGGCCATAGTGCCCACCTGGCCTGGAGTCATCAGCGCTATCACATTGTTCGTCGAAGATCTGGCCGAGACCAAGCGGTTCTATCAGGAGGTCTTCGGTCTATCGGTGACCTATGAGGATGCTGATTCGGCCGTATTCAGTTTTGGTAACACGCTCATCAACCTACTGCAGGCATCCGAAGCGACCGACCTGATTGGTCCAGCTGAAGTGGGTAGACCAGCCGACGGTCCGAGGATGCAGTTCACGATCGAGGTTGACGATGTTGACACAATGTGTGCTGAGCTGGAGCGACGGGGCGTTCACTTGTTGAATGGTCCGATGGACCGGCCGTGGGGAATCCGCACGGCCAGTTTTCGTGATCCGGGCGGTCACGTGTGGGAGATTGCTCACTGAGCGGCCGGCGAGCACTCGCGCCGGATCCACTAGCTTGACGACGTGACGACGCGGATCGCGGTGGATATCGGGGGGACGTTTACGGACGTCGCCCTTGAGCGCGGCGAGGAGCTCTTCGCAGCCAAGACGCTTACGACCCACGACGCACCAGAACGTGGGGTGGTCGATGGCATCGCCGAGGTTGTTGAGACGGCGAGCGTAGATGCCAGTGAAGTGACACAGGTGATTTACGGCACGACCCTTGCCACCAACTTGCTCATCGAACGAAAGGGCTCGGCGACTGGCCTGCTCACCACCCGAGGCTTTCGTGATTCCGTCGAGATGCGCAACGAGAACCGGTACGAACAGTACGACGTCAACATTGACCTGCCGCCTCCTCTGGTGCCTCGCCGCTTGCGGCGGCCAATCACCGAACGTATTGATGCCCGGGGACGGATTCTGATCCCGCTCGACGAAAGCGACGTGGCCGACGCCGCTCAGCGGTTGCGGGGGGCCGACGTCAAGGCTGTGGCGGTCGGATTTCTCCACAGCTACATCAACGCCGCCCACGAACAACGAGCGGGGGAGATTCTTGCTGGACTACTTCCTGGCGTAGAAATCAGCCTCTCGAGCGAAGTGTCGCCTGAAATGCGCGAGTTCGAACGGATCTCAACGGCTTGCGCCAACGCTTATGTCCAACCGCTCATGAGTCGCCACCTTGACGGCCTGGCCAGTGAGCTTGAAAGAATCGGTCTGCGGTGCCCGCTCCACCTCATGCTGTCCGGCGGAGGCTTGACCACCCTGGACACGGCCCGTCGTTTCCCGGTTCGGCTGGTTGAGTCCGGCCCAGCAGGCGGCGCGATCTTCGCAGGATCGATTGCACGTCAGCTCGGTTATGACGACGTTCTCTCCTACGACATGGGTGGGACCACCGCCAAAATCTGTCTCATCCAGAACGGTCACCCCCAGACCTCCCGATCGTTCGAAGTTGCCCGCATGTACCGCTTCATGCGAGGTAGTGGCCTGCCGTTACGAATTCCGGTCATCGAGATGGTGGAGATCGGTGCCGGAGGCGGATCGATTGCACACCTCGACGCCATGGGTCGGATTGCGGTTGGCCCCGAAAGCGCCGGTTCGGATCCCGGCCCGGTTGCCTACGGCCTAGGTGGGTCGGCGCCGACCGTCACTGATGCCGATGTCGTGCTCGGCAAGATCGATCCGGACAACTTCGCCGACGGACGCATGCCACTCGACGCATCTGCGGCAGCCGAAGCGCTGCTGAGGACCGTCGGCATACCGTTGGATCTCGACGCGATGAACTCGGCGCTTGGTGTGGCTGAGATTGTCGACGAAAACATGTCCAATGCGGCCAGGGTTCACACCGTCGAGAGTGGCCAGCGGGTCGAAACAAAGACCATGATTGCTTTTGGCGGAGCGGCCCCACTTCACGCCGCACGACTCGCAGAGAAACTGGCGATCCGACGTGTCGTCATCCCCCCGGGTGCAGGAGTTGGTTCAGCGATCGGATTTCTCCGAGCCCCGGTGGCGTACGAAGTCACGCGTACCTATCACCAGCGACTCAGTTCGCTTGATGCCGTCGGAGTGAATGCCCTCCTCGATGCCATGCGGGCCGAGGCGACTCCAATCGTTCTGGCCGGGGCACCCGGCCAGGACCTCCAGGAATCGCGCCTGGCCTACATGCGCTACATCGGACAGGGCCACGAGGTCGGAGTGGAATTGCCGATCAGCATCGAAGCAACCATCGTTGACGAAGCTTCCCCGGCTGCATTCCTGGCCGCTTACGAGGGCGAATACGAGCGGTTGTATGGACGGGCGATCCCGGGTGTCGATGTTGAGATTCTCAGCTGGGTCCTCACGGTTTCGACCGGCGTCCCGGCGGTTGCCCTGCAACCTCCCGTGGAGTCGACCCAAACGGAGGTCGCTTCTGACACCAGAGGAGTGATGGATGCTGAGTCAGGCACGGTTGTGCAAGCCGGTCTGTTCGTGCGCGCAAACCTCTCCCCGGGGGACAGAGTCGAAGGGCCGGCCGTGATCGTTGAAGCGAACACTTCCACCATGGTGACCCGTTCATTCACGGCCACCATTGCGGACAGCGGTCATATCGTCATGGAGGCTCGCGATGAGTGATGCACTCACCCGGATTCATAATCACATCATGTGGAATCGGCTCATCGCCGTCGTCGAGGAAGAAGCCCAAGCCCTGATTCGGACGGCCTTTTCGACCTCGGTCAGGGAAGCGGGTGATCTCGCCGCGGCGGTGTTCGACCGGCAGGGGCGGATGCTGGCTCAGGCGATCACGGGCACGCCCGGTCATATCAACTCGGTAGCCGAATGCGTGAAGCACTTTTTGTCCAAGCACCCAATAGACACCATGGTTCCTGGCGATGTCTTGCTCACGAACGATCCCTGGTTGGCGTCGGGCCATCACAACGACATCACCCTGGTTACGCCGTTCTTTTTCAAAGGTCGTGCCGTTGGTCTCGTGGCCAATACCTGCCACGTAGTCGACATCGGCGGGAGAGGTTTCACACCGGACAGCCGCCAAATCTACGAAGAGGGACTGGACATTCCGATCCTTCACCTCTACCGAGCTGGCGAGTTGAATGAAACGCTGATCGAGATAATTCGGATGAACGTCCGGGAAGCGAATCAAGTGGTGGGGGATATTTTCGCATTCGCCGGAGGTAACGAGGTCGGTGCCCAACGGATGGTCGACATGATGAATGAGTTCGACATCGATGATCTGGGCGACCTGGCCGAGTTCATCATCGAAAGTTCACGGGCGGCAACGATCAAACGGATTGCTGCCCTGCCGAACGGTACCTATCACAACTCGGTGACCATGGATGGCTACGAGCATCCCATAACGCTCCAGGCGGCGGTGACGGTCTCAGACGACACCATCCTGGTCGACTATGCCGGCACCTCGAAGCCGAGCACGTATGGCATCAACGTCGTGCTCAACTACACGAAGGCCTATACGACGTACGGCATCAAGTGCGTAGTAGCTCCGGACATTCCCAACAACGCTGGATCCATGGAGCCACTCCAGGTCACCGCCCCGGAGGACTGCATTCTCAATGTGCAACGTCCGGCGCCAGTTGCGCTGCGGCACATTATCGGGCACCTGCTTCCGGACACGGTGATCGGCGCACTCCATCCAGTCCTACCTGGTGGGGCCCTGGCGGAGAGTTCCAGCGCCCTGGCGAACCTGCAGCTGCGAGGAGGGTCTTCAGTCGCCGGTGACTATGTGGGAGAAGTTGTTGAGTTCGAGATGATGCACTTCAACAATGGAGGTATGGGGGCTCGTCCGGCGAAAGATGGCCTGAGCGCCACCGGCTTCCCGAACGGCGTCCGAGGGGTCCCGGTCGAAGCGACCGAGGCCATCGTTCCAATCGTTTTTCTGAGAAAAGAACTCCGCCAGGACTCGGGTGGGGCGGGGAAGTATCGGGGTGGCCTTGGTCAGGACATCGAATTGATGGGTACTGATGGCATGCCGTTTGATGTGCTTGCCCAATACGAAAAGGTCGACAATCCGGCGTTTGGACGCGACGGTGGGGGAGCGGGTCTGCCAACCCGGGTGGAACTTGGTTCTGGTACCCGGTTGCGCGGCAAGGGCCAGCAGTCCATCCCACCGGGAGATTCGTTATATCTGGGCCTCCCCGGAGGCGGCGGCCATGGGAATCCGTTCGACCGTGATCCGGCCAAAGTAGCCGAGGACGTCGCCGGCGATTACGTGTCCCTCGATGCGGCGCGGGAAATGTACGGGGTCGTGATCGTCGATGGAGAGGTCGACGAGTCGGCGACGTCCAACCTCCGCGCGGCACCACCAACCCAGGGTTGAACCCAGGGTTCCACTGCCCGTTATCGGGTGCTGGGGCCCCAAGAACCCCCGAGATGCGGCCGATGACGTTCTCAAGGTGGGCCGTTTCAGCGCCGATATTAATGGTGCTGCCATACGGCATGTGAGTCGTTGGCGTGACCCGTTACCCCAATACCGATCTATTGGGCTGTAGGGTGTTTCCGATCGCGACCGGGGAAGACATGACGGCAGGTGATGACCTGCGGCTTCGACTTGCCGAAGCCGAACGAGAGAATCTGCGGAAGTCTGAGATCCTCGCGCACACCTCGCACGAGATTCGCACGCAGCTAGCGGCCGTTATCGGTATGACGCAACTGGTCCGCGAGACCCGTTTGACGCCTGAGCAGGCCGAGTACATGGAGATCATCAGCGAAGCCGGTGATGGATTACTCACGCTCGTCAACGACCTTCTCGATATGTCCAAACTCGAGGCCGGCCGGTTGTCCATAGAGCAGATCCCGTATTCGGTGCGCGATACCTTCTCAGACATCGTGGCCGGCTTTTCGACCCAACTCAATGACCGGGGTCTCTGGCTCAACCTCGATTTCGACGATGACCTGCCAGACCGGCTCATTGGCGATCCTGGCCGGCTGCGTCAGGTAATCGTGAATCTCATCAACAACGCCACCAAGTTCACAGAAAAAGGCGGCGTCACGGTACAGGTGTCGATCGACGCAGACGACCTGATGTCGGTTGCTGTGGCCGATACCGGAACCGGCATTCCCCCGGAGCGCCAAGCTGCGATCTTTGAGTCTTTCACCCAGGCGGACGACTCAACCGCCCGAACGTATGGGGGATCAGGCTTGGGTCTGACGATCTCGAAACGGCTGACTGAGATGATGGGTGGCGGACTGACGCTCACGAGCGAGGTGGGTGTGGGGAGTACCTTCACCGCGACGCTGCGTATCGTACGAGATCACAACGCACCGAACGGCCGACACGAGATCCCTCGGTCCGAGCTGTTCGGCCTCCCGGTGATGGTGGTTGGCGAGCTATCGGAAGCCAAGCGCGAAGCATTGGCCCGCTTGGGCTTCAGCCTCGACTTCGTCGGCCAGGACCAACCCGTAGAAAGACTGGTCGGTGCATTCACCGATGGTTCTCCGTATGCCCTGGTGGTCGTCTCGTCGCTAGAAGACCCGCTGGCGGTCGCCGAGGCCATGCGTGAGCGGCCCGAATCTCGATCGACACACATGCTCGTCCTCACTACAACCGGAACGCGTGGCGATGCAGCTATGTGCCGCGAGTTGCAGATTGCCGGCTACCTGACGAGCCCCTACGCACCCGAGGACGTCGCCAGAGCGGCTCACGAAGTACTTGCGGGACCTGCGCCCCTGGATCTAACCCTGCTCGTTACGAAGCACTGGCTGCGTGAACGGCGCCGCCGCTTAAATCTGCTGGTTGTCGATGCCAGTCCCACGATCCGGATGTCTGCCAACCGGATGCTAGAAAAACGAGGGCACGTCGTAGTCACGTCCGGCTCTGGCTCGGAAGCGTTGGCGGCGGCCAGTGCCAGGAAATTCGACGCGGCGATTGTTGATTTGGAACTTCCCGGCACCGGAGGCGTCGACCTGATCAGACAGTTGAAAGCTGCTGCCGAATATGAACTCCCAATCGTCGCTTCGACCGTCTCGTCTGACACCGAGGCGCACGTAGCGGCGATTCATGCCGGATGCAGCTTCGTCCTGGCTCGCCCGTTTGAGATCAACGATCTGGTGACGGCGATCGAAGAGTCTGTCAAGGACGAATAGGTCTCAGTTCTCGAACGAAAACTGCCAGGCGTCGATACCCCAATCTGGTTCCGATGGAAAGCAGCAGGTTCGCCCCCAGTTCAACAGTTGGGATCCGGTCCACACCGTGGTCGTTTCGAGTACCTGTCCGGGCAATTGGAAAGGCTGCCAGCCGTGCGCTGACGGCGAGTACAGCCACCCTCGATCACCTTCGCTGACCAGGATTCGTTCGGCGATGCCGATGCGATGCTCACTGCCCGGTTCACGTAGTTCCGGCATTGGACCGACATTCGACCAGGTATGCGTGCGCGGATCGTAGACACTCAGCGGCAGATCGTTGCCCCAGGCGTAGAGCAAAGGATGAAGCGCCAAGATTTGATCAGCTCCGGCGCAAACGGTGGCAGTCGTTTGGATCGGCGCAGGCGCGGGAGTCCAACCCGCGCCCGTCCATCTGGCGATTTGTCGTGCCGAGCAGTCACCCCACGGGAGAAATGAAGCGTAGATCGTTTCGTCGAAAACAGTCAGGGAGGTCTCCCAGGCTGTTTGAGGATTGGCACCAGGGGAAGGCAGTACAGTCCAGGCTGGCGGATCGAATCGGTAGAGGTCGTCCGCCCAGGTATATACCGAACCACCCGTCCACACCGTCTTGGCCGCTGAATTGGGAGGTTGGACGCCCGATCCGAGAGTTCGCCATTCGTCGTCCGCCGGGTAATAGGCCGCAGTTTGAACACTATTGAAGGCAACGAGATGATCCCCCGCCCAGACAGATGTAGCACGCAAACCGGGTTCTAGCGGAGTTGGAGGAAGCCACCTCCATGAAGTGGTTTCGGGGTCGTAGGCGGCTCCATCGGTCAGGAACTCTTGCCCGTTGTCGCCACCCCATACAAGAAGCTCTGACCCGGTCCACGTGACGAGATGGTTGCGGCGCGCCGACAAAGGCCCCGGGTCCAGATAGGCCTCATCCGAGCGAAGTCTCGGGTTCGGAGAAAGGACGGATCCGGCGCCAGCCAAGCCCCGGCTTTCGGATATCAGCTGAACTGCGTGGGTTTCGCTACATGCCGTCGCGTCGGTCGAGCATCCTCGGCGAACCGAAAACGTGTCATAGACCACCTCCATCGGAAGGATCCCGTCATCATCATCGGCCCAGCGGAGCGGAGAAACCAATGTGAACGCGGGCATGATCCGACCCGGGAGGCCGACGATGTGTGTGTCCATCCAGGCGTCGAAATCCCCGGTCGTGGCCATCGCGGCGTCTGCAAATGGTTCGATGCGAAGGGTCCATTCTTCGTACTGGCGCAGGTAGCTGAGCTTGCTGCTGAGATCGGCTTGGTCGTCGTTCTGGGTGAAGGTGATCGTCGCGAATGGGGCGGTGCTCCCATCGGACCGATCGACCATAATGGCGGCCGAAATCGCGCGAACCGTTGCCGGTTCATCGGCTTCGAACACTCCCAAGAATTGGGTGTCGTCCGGGAGATTCCCGGCATGCGGGTCGCTCGGGTACGGTCGGTGGTATGCGCCGTCGGCGACGGATGAATCCCCGGAGGCTCGTGTCGTAGCCGTTACAAGCGGATCAGGTACCGGGCCCGTTGGCGAGTCGAATGTCCCCAGGAACCATCCTGCCGCCCCCACGAGGAAGACAAGTGTGACCCAAACCACCACCGGCGGCTTCGGCTTTGGATCATCCTGCTCGTCGAACACGTCCAAACCATACCGGGGATGCCCCACAGCCTCGAGGCGTCTACGGAGACTGGTTCTATTCCGGGTAATCCGATGGATCGGTAGCATCGCCTGACGCGAGGAGAAGGCCACATGATCCAACGGATGCTGATTGATACCGACACGGCCTCAGATGATGCGGTGGCGCTCATCATGGCTCTGCGAGATCCCGCGGTCGTCGTTGAAGCCATCACGGTTGTAGCCGGTAACGTTCCGCTTGCCCAGGCCGTGCAGAATGCTCTCTATACCGTCGACCTGTGCGAGTCTCAGGTACCCGTGTATGCGGGCCTGGCACGGCCGATGTTGCGTGACCTCGAATCAGCCGAAGACGTCCATGGCTCCGACGGCATGGGTGACATCGGATTGGATCTATCGGGTCGCACGCCGGCCACCGGGAGAGCGGTCGACGTAATGGTCGAGCTGTTCCTGGCCGCCCCGGGGGCTGTTGACCTCGTCACCATTGGACCACTCACCAACGTTGCCGCCGCCTTGTTGCGCGCTCCCGAGATGGCCTCGGCTGTCAGGCACTGCTACATCATGGGTGGAACGGGTGCCGGCACCGGCAATGTGACTCCACTTGGCGAGTTCAACTTCTGGTGCGATCCCGAGGCAGCCAAGCTCGTCCTACGCTCTGGCATGGCCATCACGATGATCGGATGGGATATTTCGGTCGCCTCGGCGACTTTCGACCGCGACCAGGCCGCCGGCCTTCGCTCCATCGGTACACCGTTTGCCGAGTTCAGTGTCGACATTCAGGCGACTCTCAACGAGTTCGCCCTCAGCCAAACCAAGTTGAGTGGATTCGACTTTCCTGACCCGATCGCCATGGCCGTCGCTCTGGATTCGTCAATCGCCAGGTCGGTCTCCCGGCACGTCGAGATTGAGATCGGTGATGGGCATGCCCGAGGTCACGACATCGTCGATTGGCTCGAGGTCACCGGCAAGGCACCCAACGTCAACGTGGTGACGCATGTGGATCGTGAGATATTTGTGTCGATGCTCAGCCAGCGCTTGAGTTAAACGACTCCGAGTTTGGCGGCTTTGAGTAGCGCCCCCAGTCGGGTTGTTTCGCCGAGCTTGAGGTAGCAGCGGTTGAGCAACCGGAACATTTCTCGGGGTGAGTAGCCCGAGTCATCAGCGATCTGTCGAACAGTCCGGCCCGCCGCCAAGGCCCTCAACCACTCAACTTCGGCTTCAGAGAGCGAGGGTGGCTTCTCCGAGTGACCATTCGCCATACTTCTGCCAACGGAATGGGGCAATACGGTCAGCTTTTCGACGGCCGCCCGTAGGGCAAGGAGAATCCCATTGGTATCGGCCCCGAGAGGTACTGCCGAGTTGGCACCAGCGCTTAGCGAGGCTTCCACCAGCCGGTCTGAACCGGCGGCGACGAGGGTCACGACCACGACATCGGGTGACCCGGCTCGCAGGTCTGCCACAAGTTGAATATCAGGATCTCCGTGGACCTCTACAAGAATCTGGCCCCCATCGCGTCCCCAAGCTGGGAGGTCGGATTCACATACGTCGGCAGAGCAGAACTCGGTACCGGCGAACGTGGCTTCGATTCCCTGCCGAACAATTGGCATCGCCCGCACGATGGCGACTTGCGTAGCTGACAAGTGGCGCCCCCTAACCGCTCACCCTCCCAGGGACCGCCTTTCTATTCGGAATCTACACGACAGATCACCTGGCCGTCACCGTGTGGCAGACCTGTGCCAAACACTGGCTCAACCGTGCCGAACGTTGTCGTAGGCAATCGCCGACAATTCGGATACGTTTAGGCCAGTGGCCGGGGGCCAGTCCGGCACTGAACGGGGGGATAGCGCAGATCGTGTCGACCAGTACGGAGACAGTCCGAAAAGACGTCGTCGTAAACGACTGAAGCGGTCCAGGAAGGCAGCACTTCCGGATTGGGGGTTCCGCTTTGGTACTGAATTTCCCATTAGTTGTAGCGGGGGATGGAGTTCCGCCCATTCGGAGGCTCGGACAAGGAAATTCGCCAGGTCGGCACGGTCTGTTCGCTCGTTCTTCCTTCTTGGTACCACGCGCCCTCCATCGCACTGATACCGAGTCTGGACCCCTTCGATCGATACATTTTGGACCCAGATAAGAGCCAACAGGTCGATCGAAATGGACGATACTGCACCGGATGGTTTCTCGATTACCTCCGCACCAGCTGGGCCTCCTCATGGGCGTTGCCGGTTACACGTTGATCAGCTTCGAGTCGTTCGGCATCCGGGTGGCGGGGTTGAGCGAGTGGGATACGGCGTTTTGGTTTGGCATCTTCACGGCCATCGCCATGTCGATCCTGGTGCCGACCCGAACCGGGAGGTCGTTGCCGTCGGCGGTCAAAGATGGCGGTTGGATCATGGTGGCCAGTGGAACGCTTCAAGCCACGAGCACGATCTTCTTTATTCTGGCGATTCAGTTCACGACCGTATCGAACGCGGTCGTCATCTTCGCGGCCACGCCGGTTCTGGCGGCGTTGGTGGCACACGTGGTGTTGAAAGAACGAACGAGCGGCCGAATGTGGATGGCGATCGCCGCTTCAATCGTCGGCATTTTGATCGTCATGTCCGGTTCCTTCGGTGCTGGACGGATTTCGGGTGATCTGTTCGCGGTAGGTGCCATCAGCGCCTACACGGCCAACCTGACGATCTGGCGCAAGAACCCCGAATTGCGGCGTACCGTTGCTATCGGTCTTGGCGGACTGATCATGGCCATCGTGTCAGCGGCGATAGCCAACCCGTCGACCGTCAACCTGAAAGCGGTGCTGATCTTGTTGCTGCTCGGTGGAATGCTGGGTCCAGCCGGTCGGGTCTCGATCGCTTCGTCCACGCGTTACCTTCCCACGGCACAGGTCAGCCTTCTCGGGCCGATAGAAACCCTCGGAGCCACCGCCTGGGCGTGGCTCTTCTTGGCGGAGGCTCCGGCAGGAACGACCCTGATCGGCGGAGGCATCGTTCTCGCGGCGGTGCTCTACGGAGCAGCTTCCGGACTGCGCGGTATGCGGGTGCCGGTGAACGCTCCCGGCTAGATCGCTACCTGAATCCCGACTTCGACCACCTGGTCGTGAGGCAGGTTGAAGAAGGTAGCGGCGCTCGATGCATTCCGGTGCATCACCGAGAACAGCCGCTCCCGCCAGATGGCCATCCCTGGTAGATCGGTGGCCAAAACGGTCTCCTTCCCCAGGAAGTAGGTCGCCTTGGTGTCGTCGAAGCCGAACTCGGTGGACACGATATTCTTCAGGTCGTAAGGGACATCGGGTTGCTGCATGAATCCGTACAACAACTGAACCTGGTAGAAGCCTTCGCCAAGATCGTGGACGGTTGATCGGCGGGCTTGCGGCACGCGTGGGTGTGAGCTGATCTCAATGCTCACGAGCACAATCTTTTCGTGAAGGACTTCGTGATGTCGCAAGTTGGTGATCAAAGTCGGGGGAGTGGCACCTGCCCTCGAGTACAGATAGACGCCGGTGCCTGATGCACGCTGTTGATCGGTCTCGACGATTGACTGGATGAACCGTTCGACAGGGAAGTCGGCATTGGTGAGACGGGCCGCCATAAGTTCGCGGCCTCGTTTCCAGGTAGCCATGATCACGAACCCGATGACGCCAATGACGAGCGGGAACCAGCCACCTGCCGGAATCTTGGTGATGTTGGCGCCAAAGAAGGTCAGGTCGACGACCAGGAAGGAGGCGATGACCGCCGCCACGACTGGGGTCGACCACTTCCAGCGCTCTTTCATGACTACGGCAATGAGTATCGCGGTGATGACCATATCGGTTGCCACACCAACGCCATAGGCGGCGGCCAGAGCGCTCGAAGTCTGGAACGTCACCACCAATCCCACCGCGGCAATCATGAGCACCCAGTTGATGGTGGAAACGTAGATCTGTCCCTGATGGTGAGGTGACGTGTGATCGATCCGTTGGCGGGGGAGGTACCCGAGCTGGATGGCCTGGGACGTCAAGGAATAGACCCCCGAAATGAGCGCTTGTGAGGCGATCACGGTTGCCATCGTCGCCAGGATCACCAGCGGCAACACTGCCCATGACGGAGCCAATGAGTAGAACGGGTTTTCAATGGCCTCAGGATTGTTGAGGAGGAGCGCTCCCTGCCCGAAATAGTTGAGCACGAGCGCGGGAAAGACAAGTCCGAACCAAGCCAGCCGGATGGGTTTGGTCCCAAAGTGGCCCATGTCGGCGTATAACGCCTCGCTCCCGGTGGCGACGAGGAAGACACCGCCGAGTGCCAAAAACGCGAATCTGGGCTCCTGTACGACCAGGCGAATGGCCACGAGCGGGTTGATGGCGGCCAGCACCCCGGGTTCCTTGATGATCTGCAAGATGCCCAGGAAGGCAAGAACGCCGAACCAGACGATCATGATCGGCCCGAACAGTGCACCAAGGACCGCCGTTCCTCGGTGCTGGTTGGCGAACAACACGACCAGGATCAAGCTGGCAATCACGAGGACCCACGGTCCAATACCCGGGAAAGTGACCTCGAGTCCCTCGACCGCAGACAGTACGGATATGGCGGGGGTGATCATGCCGTCGCCATAGAGCAAGGCGGTACCAAAGAGGCCAATGCCGATGAGCAAGGCTCGGCGTTTGGTTTTGGCGGCGTCGCCCATGATGAGGGACGTCAGCGCCAGGATGCCGCCCTCACCGTCGTTGTCGGCTCGCATCACGAAGATCAAGTACTTGATCGACACGATCAGAACGAGCGCCCAGAAGATCAGAGAGAGTACGCCGAGCACGCCCTGCTCGGTCGGTTCGAGGTTGGCGACGTGGAAGGCTTCGCGAAATGCGTAAAGGGGACTCGTGCCGATATCGCCGAACACAACCCCCAACGCCGCGAGGGAGGTGACTGCAAGGCCCTTTGAATGGCCGGTGCCGTTTTCGGACATTCTTGGTACCCCTCGTGTACGAGCTAAACCGGCCTGATTGCCGGGAAACATGCGGCGGGAAGCATAGTGGCAGGGCCATTGGCGACAGAATCACCTGATGGCTCTCGATCCGCTCCCGGCTACTGGGTGGCTTCGCGGGCGGCTTCGCGGAGCTTCTCTGCGATTCTTGGATCGCCAGAAACGGACAACGACCCGATCGGGCCCCGACCCCACAACCAGAGGTCGTAGATCTTCCGAGGCGCCACCTATGACGGCCGTCGGGTCCGAGATCGACGAGGTGAGCTGGGCGGCAACAAAGTCGTAATCATTTCCCGAGACCGGACTTGAGCCAACGAAGCGACCGAAAATCATCGACCAAGCCGTGGCACCGTCGGACGTTTCCACACGGGCACTCGTGCCGTCCGCTAGGAAGGTTGCCCATTCCGGAAGGTCGTCCAGGTCGATCGTCACACGGAGGATCTCGTCGACCCCGTCGGCTGCCAAATCTCGATCGATTGGCGATCGTAGTTTTGTCGCGATTTCCGCGTCGACGCGATGAATCAAGGCTTCATGTGCCTGACGCCGGCGGACCCACCCAACTGAGTGACCCCCGTCGTGCCAGCTCCAGCAGCTTTCTTCGGGCTTGCGGCGCTTCAACGCGTCCTGGAGGCGCGCCGATTGCACGGCGAATGCCGCTGAGAGGGCTTCATCCTCGGGTCGCTCGAACGGTGGAACAGCCTCGGGATCCTGGATCAGGTCCTCCACGATGGTTGCCCAGAAGTACTGGACCTCAGTGAGATGCCAGATCAGATCTGCGACGTTCCACTCAGGACAGGTAGGAACCCGAGCCTCGCGGTCGGCGGTCCGGGTTACTGACGCGAATCGGTGGGACTCCCGCTGCAGTGTCGCCAGGTAGTCGATCATGGTCGAAGGGTAACGAGCCATACCGGGGCTTGCGGGTCTATAAAGGCTGGTCGAAGGACAAACGAACTACCGGAACCAGGTCGGCCATGGCTTCGGCGTCCCCGAGCGGAAGGTCGAAGGCCTTGGCGAGGCCACGAGCGGCCGTTTTGTGAATGTTGGCGTAACGTTCGAACACCCCGATGGCGTCGGTTTTGCCCAAGACGTTGGCGGTGGCGGGCGCATCTCGGATACGCCCGCTGCTGATGGCGACCGAGGGATCAGCTTGGATGTTCTGGAACCAGTCGCTGCTTTTACCCCACGCCGCAGCAACGAACAAGGAGGTGGTGTCGGCATCGACTACCTCCAGGACCGTCTGCCGTGCGAAGCCCGTGCGCCGGCCCCGGTGTTCGAGTAGGACCAGACGCTTGCCGAGGATGCGTCCGAGGCCAAGCCGGTACAGGTGCCGGGGTGCACGGGCCAACCAGCGGCCCAAACCGTGCGGGGGTACCCGCGAGTTGGGAGCGTACGTCATCTTGTTGACCCTATTGCTTCGTCGGCCTCATGCGAAGGGCCATTGGACCACAGCGCCTTTCGCATGAGGCATACTGACGACATGACAGATCGAAACGTGCTTGGCGGCGAACTTGAGGAGTGCGGGACGGACCCGATGACCGGATGGCATCGCGACGGTTGTTGTACCACCGGCCCTCAGGATCTCGGCAGCCATACCGTTTGTGCGGTGGTAACCCACGAATTCTTGCTTCACCAGCAGGGCATCGGCAATGACCTCGCCACACCGATGCCGCAATACCGGTTCCCAGGCTTGGTGCCGGGTGACCGTTGGTGTGTCACGGCCCGAAACTGGTTGCGGGCACATCTGGACGGAGTCGCCGCTCCGGTTGTTTTGGCCGCCACCCACGAACGGGCGTTGGAGATCATTCCGCTGTCGGTGCTGACCGAGCACGCCGTCGACGTCCCGACCGACCCCAGTTCGATCGACTCCAGTCCAGATGAACCGGTTTAGCTGCTGGCTGCGGCGATCGCATCCGACATATACGCAGCCAAACCTTCGCCGTGTTTGTCGATGTTCTTCGTGAATCGCGGATCCGCCACATACATCTGCCCGAGTCCGGCGTGAATCTCCTTTGAGCAGTCGTAATACCATTCGGAAATGTGCGCCCGGTGCCGCTCGACGACCGCAGCCGCTTGATCGCTGCCCGGCGGCACTCCATTGCTCATCAATGCCACGAAGGCTTGGTAGATCTGGCTGACTTCAGCCTTGTTTCGTAGCCAGTCATCCTTGGTGTATTGGCTGGTTCGTTTCACGGACTGCTTGTAAGCATCCGTGTCGCCCCATTGTTCCTTGGCCTCGTCTTCATACTCAGTGGGGTCGAAGTCGCCAAAGACTTCGAGTTTTTCTTCGTAATTCATGGTTTCTCCTGTTGTATCTGTTTCGATTGCTTTGTCGATGGCATCGAGCATCGCCATCATTCGTTCTGTTTTGACTTCGAGTAGTTTGCGTTGCCGGAGCAGGGCTGACTCCCTGGCATAGGTCGGTCCGGCGACGATGCTCGTGATGTCCTCCAGGCTGAAGCCGAGTTCCCGAAAGAACAGGGCTTCTTGTAGCCGATCTATTTGCGGTCCGCCGTAGATTCGATAGCCACTGGCGCTCCGTTCGGGCACCACGAGGCCGATTTCGTCATAGTGGTGCAGCGTCCGGATCGTCACGTTGGCCAGTCTGGCCACTTCACCAACCGTCAGTGTTCTCGTGTTCATGGAACCACCGTACAGCCTCACGTAACGTGAGGGTCAAGGTTTTTATTACCCGAATTGGCTCGCGATCCAGGGTTCCTGCCTACGGGCCGGCGAGCGGGGCGTAGATCAGTACCTCGGTGCCGAATGGGTCGACGACCGGGCAGAAGCGGACGGGTTCGTACATGAGTTGATCGCTCGGGGGCGGTCCAGCGGCGCCTGCAGCGATGAAGGCCGCCTGGAGGCGTTCAGCTTCGGCAGGAGACTGCATAACGAAGGGAACTTCGGTATTGGAGGGAGCGCCAGTGCCGCCTTTGAGCAGGGTCAATCCTGAGTTGCCGATCTTCCACCCACGAGTGCCATCGCCTTCTACATACCCGGGGGGACCGAGTACCGAGGTGTAGAACTCGACAGCCGCCTCGAAATCCGAAAAATAGAGTGCGGCCCCGCGGATCCCGAGAAACTCGAACCGTTGAGGTGGGGGAGGGTCAACGATGAAGTTCTTGCGATATGTGGCCTCGTCCATCAGCACCTCCCAACTCCACCCTACCGGGTAACCGAACCGGGATCGACCGGTCAGTTAGGCATGGCCGTTTGGCGCCCAACCCCATAGGAGTGGGAGAATGCCCGATGGATACCGAGCAGTACATCCAAGCAATCCGCAACGCTGGCGACCGTTTTGTCTCAGTGCTTGAAGGTGTTGACCTGGAAGCACCGGTACCGAGCTGCCCGGAGTGGGTCGTGCGGGACCTGGTGCGCCACCTGGCTGGGGTACACGCTTGGGCTCGGACGATCGTTGGGAAGCGGCTTCGCGAGAGTCCAGACCGGGACATGGAGCAACTTGTGGGTGGGTGGCCGGTTGACAGCGAGTTGCTCTGGTGGTTCCAAGCAGGCTACCAAGCGCTCGCCGACGTGCTTGAGCAGGCGCCCGAACAGCTGCGGTGCTGGACGTTTCTGGAGGCACCGAGTCCGCTTATCCATTGGGCGCGACGCCAGGCGCACGAAACGGCCATTCACCGGGTCGACGCCGAGCTCGCGGCCGGCCAACTCCCCGTGGCCTTTGATCGGGCCTTCGCGGCTGACGGGATCGGCGAACTCTTGACGGCCTTCATTACTCGACGCGGTCGCGGTCCAACCGCTGATCACCCGACCAGCTTTGCCGTGCAATGTACAGACTCCGGAGACGCGTGGACGGTCTACTACGACTCGGAGAAGGCCGTGACCGAGCGGTTGCCTGATCCTGATGCTGATGCGCTCGTCCGCGGTTCAGCTTCGGACCTATATCTTTGGCTTTGGCATCGCCTGCCCCAAGAGCAGGCCCAACTGGTCGGTGATCCCACCGTCATTGATGACTGGAACACGGTTCAGGTTCGCTGGTCCTGATCATTCGGTCCTTGCCAGGTCGGTACCGAAACCGTCTGCGCATCTGAACCTGGCTGCGTAGGCTCGCAATCATGTCGGATCTACAAGGCCGGTTGTCATCGTACGTGGGCGCCGAGCCTGGATACCCGTTCGGGCCGGGAGCACAGGTTTGGAAGGTTGGCGGAAAGATCTTTGCCATCGTCTCTGAGGACGCCCACCCAACTCAGGTCGCCCTCAAGTGCGATCCCGACCTGGCGCTGGATCTACGGGAAGAGTTTCCCGGCAAGGTTACGCCTGGATATCACCTCAACAAGCGGCACTGGAACACCGTGATTATCGACGAACTCCCCGACGGGGAACTCGACGATTGGATCGGGCACTCGTATGAGCTGGTAGTCGCATCACTGCCTGTCCGGACGCGTCGGGCTCTCGACGGGCTGACTCCGTAGATCGATGTGCGGCGCAGTTAACCAAGAAGACCCGTGCCCGGCCTGTTGATAGGCGCGAGCACGGGTCCAGATTGTTGATTCGAGGGTTAGGCGCTCCGGCGGTTGCCGGGGTTGCTCCTGTTGCCCTTGTTGCCCTTGTAGCCCCCGGATTGCGCCCGGTTGCCGGTCCTTTCGGATTTGCCACGATTGTTCGACCGCTGGTTGCCGTCGCGGTCATTCGGTGAAGTCCGACGGTTTCCGTCTACGTTGTTGCCGCTTTCTGAGCGATTACCGCGCTCGGCGCCACTGGTGCGGGATGCGCCGGCGTTTCGGGTGCTCCCCGATGACTGCGATCGGTTGCCGCGCGGGGCATCGTTGCTTCCGTCGCGGCTCTTGGACTCCGAACGGGTTCGTCCGCTGTTGCCCTGATGACCGCCACTCGAACGACGATTGTGCGGGCGTTGACCGTTCCGATTGCCTTGCGGGCGGCGTTTCTGACCACCGCCCTTTTGCTCGACAACCGGGGCATCTCCAATACGGCCGCCGGATTCACCGGTCAACCAGTCAGTTTCTGGATCATGCATGGCGGTGTTGAGCCCAACGGAGTTCTGCAGGCGCTTGGCATCACCCATCTGGTTTCCCAGTACGAAGGAGACCACGACACCATCGGCTCCGGCACGAGCGGTCCGACCGGAACGGTGCAAGTAATCCTTCGGGTCTTCGGGAAGGTCGAAGTGGACGACGCTTGCGACATTGTCAACGTGGATACCACGAGCAGCTACGTCTGTGGCGACGAGCGCCTGGACTTTGCCCTTCGTGAAGGCATTCAACGCCCGAGTTCGCTGGTTCTGGCTGCGACCACCATGGATGGCGGCGGCGTTGACACCGGCGCGCTCGAGTTGCTGCGCGACCCGATCGGCTCCACGACGGGTCCGCGTGAAGACAATCGACGGCGTAGAGGTGCCGATGATCTCGGCGGTCATCTGGACACGCTGATGGTTGTCAACCTGCCAGAAATAGTGCGATGCCTCACCGGCGTTCTCGTCACCCTCAACTTCGTGGGTGACGGGATCGGTCTGGTATTCCTTCGTTAGCTGGGCTACGTCCTTGTCCAACGTCGCCGAGAACAGGATGGTCTGACGCTTGGCGTTGGTCATGTCCATCAGAACCTTGACCTGAGGCATGAAACCCATGTCGGCCATCCGATCAGCCTCGTCGAGAACAACGATGTCGACGTCCTCCAGACTTACCGAACCTTCGTCAATCAGGTCGGTGAGGCGTCCGGGTGTTGCGACGACGACGTCAGCACCGCGGCGCAGTTGCCGGCGTTGAAAGTCATATCCCACGCCACCGTAGATCGCCAGGACCCACCGGTTGGTGGCCTTGGCGAGGGGGAGTAGTTCTTTGCTGATTTGGTCAGCCAACTCGTGGGTTGGGGCCAGTATCAGTGCACGGGGAAGCTTAGGTTTGGCTCGTTCGACGCGGGCCAGGAGGGGCAGGCCGAAGGCCAGGGTCTTGCCGGAACCGGTCGGGGCACGTCCGAGCACGTCTCGTCCGGCCATTAGGTCGGGAATGGCGGCTTCCTGGATTGGAAACGCCTCGGTGATAGATCGCGCCGCCAAAGGCTTTGCGAGGCGCGCGGGCACGCCAAGGTCGATGAAGGTAGTCATGTTTCTCCTCTGATCTCATCGTTTGAGACCGGGCAGGTACGGTTTGGTCAGGCTCGACGCTCGTAATCCGTATCCCACGAGGATCGAGAGGCAAGAACTCGAGGTTTCGTTCTCTGCCAGTAATAGGCCGTAGTTCACCGGGGTGCGCGCGTGCGCAGACCTCGTTCCAGTGCGGCGGTGACAAGAACGCTAACACAGATAGGAAGCGATACCAGTATTCGACTGTGGGTCTACGCCGGGCGACGAAACGTCTATCGTTCGACTGTGACCATTGAAGAACAACGCATCGCCCTATTCATGGACTACGAGAACCTGGCCATTTCAGCCAGAGAGGACCTCGGTGGAATCGCCTTCGACTTTGGTCCCGTAGCCGACGCACTCGCCGAACGAGGCAGAGTTATCGCCCGGAAAGCCTACGGTGACTGGTCGTTCTTCGACGAAGACCGTCGCATGCTCACCCGGCATCATGTTGAGTTGATTGAGATCCCGCAGCGCATGGGAACCGTGCGCAAGAACGCTGCCGACATCAAGATGGCAGTTGATGCGCTTGAGATGGCGTTTGAGCGCTCCTATGTTTCGACGTTCGTCATCTGCACAGGTGACAGTGACTTCACTCCGCTCGTCCATAAGCTCCGCGAGCTGAACAAGCTAGTGATCGGCGTTGGGATCAGAGCGTCCACGTCGAACCTGCTTCCCCCAGCTTGCGACGAGTTTTTGTTCTATGAGACCCTTGAGGGGGTTGAACCCGGGGTGCCGGCCAAACCCAGGACTCCCCGGCGCCAGGCACCCCCAGCCCCTGATGTCACACCGCCAGAGCTACCACCGACATCCGGCGCCGGGGGCGAAAGTCTTGACGACCTGGCCAAACTGGTCAGTACGACCGTCGGTGGCCTCAAACGCAGTGCCGGCGGTACCATTCTCGGGTCCCAGCTGAAACGCACCCTCCTGCGAAAAGATCCGACTTTTTCGGAAGCCAACTACGGGTTCCGGGCCTTCGGAGAGCTGCTTCGGTACCTCGGCGACAACGGCGTTATCGAACTGTCGGAAGGTCCTGCGAAGGGTGATCCTGAAATCGACTTCCCAACAGATTCCCCTGGGGCCGATGCTGCGTTCGACCTTATGAAAAAGGTGATAGCCGAGACTGCCAAGGACGGCACCGTGATGTTGTCGGGGCTCAAGGACCAGATGCGCAAACGCGACGCACATTTTTCTGAAAAGCAGTTCGGCTACAGCAGCTTCCTACAGTTCATGAAAGCGGCTCAGACCAAAGGGGTTGTGACGATGGAGTGGGACGAAGAAGCGGGCGGATACAAGATCTCCCTCTGACCGAGGGTCGGTCCTAGTACATCACTGTTTCGGTCAGATGGTGCGGCCAGGTCGTGGCGTGGTAGGTCTTCCAAAGTCGATAGTCGACCTGCGGGATTACCAATTGTTGATCAGAGGGTCGTAGTTCGTTGATGGCATCGGTCAGAAGCGCTGTCGCATAGAGGGTGTGGGCGCGAATCTCAACTTCATCCGGGCTATCGGCGGCGATCATCGTGCCTGCTTTTATGCGTTGCTCAAGATCCGGGGAGTATTCCAGGATACCCATCAGGCGCAGCGCGACCGGCACGATGTAGTCCGCAAAGGCCGTCATATCGGAGAGATCGCGCACCGCCCAGTCACCGGACGCATGCAGGCCCATGTGCAGCGACCAGAGCGCCAACTGACCAAGTTTGTGCAGTTGGACCGTCTCGCCCCGATAGGGACTTGCGTCGTTGAATCGGGGGAACTCTTCGACGAGTCGCTCCAACAGTCCGTCACCATCGTCGTACATGGCGGGAGGGCAGGAGCCGACAAACTTGTGGAATCGACCCTCGTACCGGTCTTCAAGGACTGATCCGATCGAGTTGAGGATGTCGGCACGCGCTTCAAGCATCGGCATCACGATGT
This sequence comes from uncultured Acidimicrobiia bacterium, assembly GCA_963847455.1. Taxonomy (GTDB): domain Bacteria; phylum Actinomycetota; class Acidimicrobiia; order Spongiisociales; family JAENVV01; genus JAENVV01. Next base: position 15,926 of record CAWKAG010000056.1, on the reverse strand, counting down.
TGCCGGAGAAAACATGAGCGAGATCTGATGCCGTGATCGTCGCCATAACGGATCCGTCGCATAGGTCGGTTCCGGCCGCTAGAGCCTGGTGGATCCGGACAAACATACCTTCGGTGTCCGACCACGTCCGCCCGTCGTAGTCGACCTCGAATTTCGTGCCGGACTCGAAATCGGTAAACGCGAAGTTCAAGGCCGAGGCCAGCATGACAAAATCGATTATCTCATCCGGCGTTGCTCCCAATGCAAACGGACCAGCGCTTGCTCCGGTCGGAAAGGTGAACTCCTCAAAGGCCATCCATCGTGCGACCGTCGCAATCGACTCTGCGTTTGTCCTGACTGATTCCGATTGTGCGATGACCGGACGGATTGACTGGAGGACCGGTCGATCCCATGCGCCTATTGCCATAACCATCCTTGATCAACGGCTTCGAACGGTAGTGCGTGTGCGATGATGGGTGCATCGGAGAGGAGGCCGTTCGTTGCCTGGTGCCAGCGAGATCGTTGTGGTCGGATCAACAAATATCGACCTGATTGCGTATACCCAGCGAGTACCGGAGGCCGGCGAGACGGTGGTCGGCGACCGCTTCCAGATGGGGTTTGGCGGTAAGGGTGCCAATCAAGCCGTTATGGCCCGTCTGCTTGGCAGCAACGTGCACATGGTGAGTTGCCTGGGGGACGATCCGTACGGTCAGATGTACCTCGAGAATTTCACCGAATTCGGGGTCGATGTGACCCACGTTCATGTGACCGCCGGCTCGACCGGCGTCGCTCCTATTTGGGTAGAACCCGACGGCACCAATCGCATCATCATCATTCCGGGCGCCAACGACCTCCTCAGCTCCGAACACGCCGCTGCAGGAGTCGATGCGAATCCCGATGCAGCGATCGTCATCGGGCAATTTGAGATACCCCAATTCGTCACAGCTAGCGCCTTTCAGGCAGCAAGATCGAACGGTACCGTGACGCTCCTCAATCCTGCGCCTGGCCGCGCCGATCTCCGACGGACTGCTCGCGGTGACGGACTGGTTGATTCCCAACGAGATCGAATTCGCTTTGATCGGAGGTGGAGATCCTTTTGACGATGCGGCTCTGAAGGCCTTTGCTGACCAAACCAGCTGTCGGCTGATCGTCACCCTTGGCGAAGCGGGGGTCGCCCTCGTTGGCCAAGATGGTGCGGTTCGCAGGGTGTCGGCTGACCGGGTCGATGCGGTTGATACAACCGGAGCCGGAGACGCATTTGTTGGTTCTTTTGCGCACGGCCTGGCAAGCGGATTGGACGAGCTTGCTGCGGTGCAACTGGCGATGGCCTGCGCGTCCGACAGTGTCACTCGACCAGGCACCCAGACGTCATTTCCCGACGCGGTCCGGTGCCGGCAGTTAAGGCGTGAGCTTGGACTCGCCGACTGAAAGCAGACTCAGATAGTCGCGGTCGTCTACCTCAACGAATGAGGCGACGTTCCATTGCTCTAGAAGGACTCGAGCTGTCGCGTCAGCATGGAGCTGACTGAAAGCCTGCGAGAGTTGTCTGCGAAGTGAGTTGTCGCATGCTCGTGAAATCAGCATTGGTGGTGAAGGATGAGGACCTATCGACGTGATCACCCGGATGCCCGCGTGGGCCTGCATGTCAAGCATCGTCGAGTCGATGACCGCCCAGTCAGCTGAGCCATCGATTACTGCGTCGATAGAGGCAAGGTGTGAACCCGTACGCATCCCGCCGGCGAGCCACCTTTCCGGGTCGTCGGCAATCAGCTGAGACCGGAGCAGCATTTGATAGCCGGAGAACGATTCGACCTCGTTGAAGGCATACCGCCGGTGAGCCAGGGCTGCCATTGCCGCGACAGAATCGTTCGAACGCACGATCACATCGCCAAAATAGACGGGTTGTCCTCGGTAGCGCTCTGCAGCCATCACCGGCGCCACCAGGGCAGCGTAAGGCCACGATCCGACGGTGAGGTTTGATGCGTGGAGATATCCGCAGGCCCACAGTAGGTCGGTCTGGCTGTCTCGTAACCAGCCTTCCCGGACTTGCTGATCGGTCCACAAAACGCTCCGTCCGAGGATTTCTGACAGACAGTCAGCGACCTGCCTGACCAACTGATCGGCTACGGGGGACAATCCCGAGGACAACGTGAGGGGTTGCACTAGTCCACCAGCTGTCGGATGGCCTTCCAATGTGGCTCAGTGCGGTAGTCCCAGTACTTGACGACCCGCAAGGACATGGCGTCGGGAACGCTGAAGCCTGCTGCGAGCTGACCGTTGTAGATCCGCACATTGGCGTAGAAGGACTCGGACAGCGAGCCAGCAGCTTCGGGATGCGGGAGCTGGTTTCTCCACTTGCCGATCGCTTCCCAGTTGTCCATGACAACCAGATTGGCATAGTTGGTCTCATCGGCGAGCACCCGTGATACATATCCGCGAACCGGCGCAAATGTGGAGAAGCGATCAATGAGCAGGTCGTTCATCTTATCGATCGCGGCCACTGACTCGTCAGATGCGTCGCGTCGCTTGAGGCCGAAGAACCCCACGACTGTGGCCGGTTGATCGGGACGCTCCAAGCCCGACTCGGTGAGTATGACTCGCTTGCTCCACCCGCCTCCCTCAGGGTCGTGTTGAGAGACGTCAATACCGTCGAGGACGAGACAGAGATCTCGCACCATGGCGACCATTTCGGCGCGATCAGCGGGCACCCGATCAACACTGGCGAATGGTCGACTCACGAGATCGTGGTGAGCAAGGCGATGAACCGATGCGGCAGGCGAATCGCGATGAAGTTGCTGCATCCTACGCCGCTCCAGGTCTCAGCGCATCGAAGCCCAACTGACGCGAAGTATCGGTCGCCGCGGCCTGGACCGCATCGCGAGTTGCTTCGTAGGTTCGATCTTCGAATCTCGACGTCGGGCCCACAACGGATAGGGCCGCGACGACGCCTCCCAAGTGGTCACGTACGGTTGCAGTGACTGACGACATCCCCTCCTCAATGCTGTCTCGTTCGGCATCGAAACCCTGGTCGCGCAGAGCATCGAGTTCTTCGTGTTCCCGGTCACCCAAGCCTGGTGCGATCAACTCCCGTTCGGTGCGAGATAGGCCGGCCAAAAGGGTGCGGCCGGCCACCGCTGAGGCAGGCGCCAATTCGCGGCCTTCCCACGTCACGTATCGGATGGACTCAGAGGGGGCCCTCGTTGCGAGTGTCACCACCCGGTCGCCGCGCAACACGGAAAGAACCGCGGTCTCCCCGCAGTCGGAGACGAGCCGGTCGAGATGGGGCAGCGCGGTGCTTCGAACTATCGACTGACCAATCGCAACGGCCGACATGGTGACCAGCCCTAGCCCGAGTGAGTATTTCCCCGAGTCTGGATGTTGATAAATGAGACCCTCGTCGAGCAAGGTGGCGAGGATGCGCGAGACGGTGCTTTTGTGCAGATCCAGGTCTGTGGCTAGTTCGGTGACGGTCATCGAGGGTTGAAGCTCACTGAACGCGCGCATGATGCTGATAGCTCTTCGCAGAGACGAGTGAGTTGTCGATTTGCCATCAACAGCCGACATGTACCAACCTGAGTTGCATAGTGTGCAACAGCGCTGCACGGTATGCATCATATGTTAGCTGACGAGCGTACTCAGGTACAGCACTTTCTCGACCTGCGACCACGAAGCGCGGTCAGGCTCCTGGGCTTGCGATGGTTGGGATGTTCCAACGATCAGGATCAGCGATCTGACCGGTACTGTACTCAGGATCACGAACTCGACTATCGGGTTGGCAAAGGGATCGGTAATGCCAGGTTCTCACTCGGTTCTTAGGTCAGCTTCAGTTAACGGCTAGTTAAGGCGTCGAGGGTGAGGGCAGCAATCAGGAGGATCAGGCTTGCGAACCAGGAGTATCCGAACCCCGCTCGGTTTCGTCGGGGTGCTTGCTGTCGCGCTGGCAGCCTGTAGCGGCCCAGCGAGTGGGGCCGGGGTCGCCAGTCTCGAGGACATGTCCCCATCCACCACGGTAACGGCCGGGCCCGATGCCGACGTAGCCCCCGACGTCGAAGTGCAGATGTTGGCCTTCGCCCAGTGTATGCGCGATCACGGTGTCGACATGGAAGACCCAACAGTCGACTCCGAAGGCAATCTCGGTTTTGGGGCTTTTCGCGGACCGGGCCAGGACGGTGAACAGACCGGTCCGCCTGAAGGTTTCCGCGAAGCGATCGACCAGTGCCGTCCGATGTTGGAAGGACTCGAACTCGGGTTCGGTCAAGGTGACCAGACTGAACTCCAGGATACTTTGCTTGAGTACGCCCAATGTATGCGCGATAACGGCTACGCCATGGACGATCCTGACTTGTCGAGCTTCGGTCCCGGGACGGATGGCGGTGAACGTGGCGCGGGAAGTGGCCCGTTCGGCGAGGTGGATTTTGACGATCCGGCGTTCCAGACTGCCCAAAGCGTCTGCGAAGATGTCCTCGGCGGGTTCGGTCCCGGTAGCCGAGCAAGACCTGGCACGGATTCCGGGCAAGATAGCTAGCTGCCTGGGAGACTGAGATCATGCCAAAACAAGTTGACCTACCGCAAGACAGTATTAGCGCTACTCCGGATGCCACGGTCCCAAAAGTCAAGAAGCGCCGTTCCCGCTGGTGGATTGCCGTAGTCGTAATCGGGGCGGTGATTGCCGGCACCTGGTACTTCTTGCAGCTCGGCGCCGACCAAGCCGATACTCCCGATCCGGTAGCTCGGACATTCCGTGAGGTGGTCCGCAGAGATCTCGTCGAGCAGACCAGCTACGACGGGACGCTCGGTCGATCCGCCGGGGATTCGCTCGTATCCGGCGAGATGGGGACCGTTACCTGGCTCCCCGACGAGGGCGTCACCCTGGTCCAGGGCGACGTCGTTTTCGAACTCGACGCGCAACCCGTGGTCTTGCTCTACGGAGACACGCCGATCTATCGGCTTCTCTCCCGTTCCGCCGAAGATCGATCTGCGGTGTCGCGGTCGGCGGGAACGCTCACCGCAGTTCCTGCAGTCGGGGCCGTCATCGAGCAAGGCGACGTGATCTATGAGGTCGATGGAAGACCCGTTGTTGCCTTGTACGGCGTTGCTCCGGCGTATCGTTCGATGGCGGACCTGGGTACGAATATGACAGGGTCCGACGTCCAACAGCTCGAAGAAGCGCTCGACGCCCTCGGGTTCGTCGGAGAAGGTGAACTCACCGTCGATGACGAATTCACCTCTGCAACTGCGACTGTTGTTGAACGGTGGCAAGAAGCCGTCGGATCCAATGAGGATGGCGTGGTCGACCTCGGTGAGGTGATCTTCATACCGGGGCCAACCGAGGTGAGCTCGGTGTCCTTCTCGATCGGTGATCCGGTCAACGCCGGCCAACCGGTCCTGTCGCTCAGCGCTTCAGATCCGATGGTTGGCGACGATGTCGCTCAACTTGAAACCGCTCTATTCGCCTTGGGGTTCGACGCTGGCGGCGAGCTCGTGGTCGATTCAGAGTTCACGAGTGCGACTTCGGTAGCGGTCAAGGCATTCGAGGATGCCTATGGCCTTACCGTCGACGGCAGGCTGACTGCTGGCGAGGTCCTCTTCGTTGATTCGGCAGTGCGAGTCGCCGGTCGATTGACTCCACTGGGCGGTGCGGTCAATTCCGGTACGCCGATCCTGGCAGTAACCGGTGAGCGTACGTTCGTCACGATGAACCTACCCGCTGCGGATCAGGGCACGGTCACCGAGGGCATGACGGTTTCAGTCGAACTACCCGACGGAACCGACGTCCCGGCCACCGTGACCTCCGTCGCCACTGTCGCGACCCTCGATGGGAACGAGACCGTGTTCGAGGTCGAAGTCGAACTCGATGACCCCACCGCTGCTGCGGGACTTGACGAAGCTCCCGTGGATGTCTCGGTTGTGACCGATTCGGTGGAAGATGTCGTGGCGGTCCCGGTCGCTGCGCTCCTGGCACTCGCCGAGGGCGGTTACGCCGTGGAGGTCGATGCAGGGGGAGGAAGGACTCGGTTGGTGGCGGTCGAACCAGGCTTTTTTGCTGATGGTCTGGTTGAGGTCACCGGGGAACTCGAGCCAGGCGACCAGGTGGTCGTGCCGTGAGCGGAGTGGTACTGGCACTACGGAGTGTTACCAAAACCTATCCAACCACGCCGCCGGTCCATGCGTTGGGTGGGGTGAGTTTCGACATTGCGCCTGGTGAACTGTTGGCGGTGGTAGGCCCGAGTGGATCGGGGAAGTCCACTCTCCTGCACATCATGGGCACGCTGGACCGTCCCACCAGCGGCGATGTCGTCGTCGCGGGCCACAACGTCAACCACCTCAGCGACCGGGACCTCTCGTCCCTACGTTCGCGGCACATCGGGTTTGTCTTTCAACAGTTCTTTCTACTCAGTGGGTACACCGCCCTCGATAACGTGGCGGATGGTTTGCTTTATACCGGAATGGCCCTCGCCGACCGGCGTGAGCGGGGGACCGAGGCTCTGCGCCGGGTGGGCCTCGCCCACCGTTCCTCTCACGTGGCTACCACTCTGTCAGGCGGCGAGCGTCAGCGCGTCGCGATCGCCAGAGCCCTCGTCGGGCGGCCCTCCATCGTTCTGGCGGACGAACCGACCGGGAATCTCGATACCAAAACCAGCGATGGGATCGTCGGTCTTCTCGAAGAACTCAATGGCGAAGGATCAACCATCATCGTCATCACGCACAACCGCGAGATAGCCGAGGCAATGCCTCGGGCGATCGGTCTCCGGGACGGGGTCATCGAATACGACACAGCAGGTTTGTCGGTCTCGTGAGTGTCGATCCTCGTCAGCACAATGAGGAGCAGGCCAATCTGCTTCCGTCGAAGCTCCATGGCGCCGATGTCTTGCGAACGGCCGTCGTCGGCCTGCGAACCAGGAAGCTGCGGGCGGCACTCTCGGCCCTGGGGATCATGATCGGCATCGCCTCGATGGTGGCAGTGCTCGGGTTGTCGGAGTCGTCAAAATCGGAGTTGCTGGCTCAGCTGGATCGCCTCGGTACCAACCTGCTGACCGTCCAAGCCGGCACGGGCATCGGGCGTGGCTCGGGGGAACTTCCTGAGGACGCGGCGGCGATGATCGCCCGGATCGGGCCGGTTGAGGTGACCAGTGTCGTGTCAACAGTCGACGGCGCCAACGTGTTTCGGACGGACTTCATCCCCGAGGGTCAGACCGGTGGCATCAGCGTTCAGGCGGTGAGCCCCGATTTGCTCGACACCCTGGGTGGAACGGTCGCCGAGGGCCGTTTCCTCGATGCGGCTTCGAGCACCTACCCGGCCACGGTCCTGGGGTCGGTCGCCGCCGAACGACTGGGGGTGGCCACAGTGGCCGGCACACAACTTGTCTGGTTGGGTGATCAGTGGTTTACCGTCATTGGAATTCTCGACCAATTCGAACTGAGCCCGGACCTCGATCGGGCAGCACTCGTTGGTCTCCCGGCGGCCGAGAAGTATCTCGATGATGACAACGTTCCCACCGCCATCTACGTCCGCGCCGAACCCGCCGCCATCGATGCCGTAATGGGCGTTCTGGCCGCGACCGCCAATCCGGAGACACCAGAGGAAGTGGAAGTTGACCGTCCTAGCGACGCCCTAGAGGCCCGGGAGGCTGCCGATGACGCATTCACCGCCCTGTTCTTGGGGTTGGGCGGCGTAGCGCTCCTGGTGGGCGGAGTGGGAATCGCCAACGTCATGGTGATCTCGGTTCTGGAACGCCGATCCGAGATCGGGCTACGCCGTGCGCTCGGCGCGACAAAGCGGCACGTCGCCAGTCAGTTTCTCGGAGAAGCCCTGCTACTGGCGTCGGTGGGAGGCGTCGGTGGGGTACTCCTCGGGTCAGGAGTGACTTGGGCGTGGGCGAGCTGGCGGGGATGGAGCGTGCTGGTACCACCGATCGCCATTGCCGGTGGCATTGGAGCGGCTATCGCCATTGGCGCTATAGCCGGGCTTTACCCAGCTGTGCGTGCCGCTCGGATGTCCCCAACCGAGGCGCTCCGGACCGGCTGATTTTTGCCTGGTTCTCCAGTGTCGCGAGGTTGGTTCATTTACACTGTTCGATCTGTAAACAAAGGACTATGTTGGCACTTGACGTGAATCACCTAGTGAAGAGCTGACCGGGTGATTCAGACCATTCTGGCGCTAGTTGGCGGACTGGCGCTTCTGGCTTACGCCGCCGATCAGTTTGTCCTGGGGGCGGCGCGGGTCGCCCTAATCAAGAATCTCTCGCCGGTCCTCGTCGGAATCGTCATCATTGGCTTTGGCACGAGCATGCCGGAACTGTTGGTGTCGGCGCTTGCCTCATTGCGGGGGAGCACCGAGATTGCCGTTGGTAACATCGTCGGGTCGAACCTTGCCAACCTGTCGCTGTTGCTCGGGGTTGGGGCCATCATGGTCCCGCTGTCGGTACAGTCCCGCACCGTCCGACGCGAGGGATTGATCACGGTCGGTGCCGTTGCCTTGTTTGCACTGGCGGTTCAGGGCGGTGGGGTATCGCGGCTCGAAGGGGTTGGTTTGCTCCTGGGACTGGCCGCGGCAATGTATGCAGTCAGTCGGCGCTCACCAAACGATCCACTCGGATCCGAAGCCGAAGACCTGGTCGAAGGACCGGCTCACAAGCTCAGCACTGAGATGGTTCGGACGATCCTTGGGATGCTCGGGACCGTGGGTGGAGCGCAACTCCTCCTGTGGGGCGCAGTTGACCTGGCCGATCGGGCCGGGTTGGCCGAAGGATTTGTCGGGGTGACTCTGGTGGCGGTCGGGACATCTCTGCCGGAGTTGGTCACGGTTATCCAATCGGCACGGCGGCGCCAGACGGACTTGATCGTAGGGAACCTTCTCGGTTCCAATCTTTTCAATGCGCTCGGCGTCGGAGGAGTCGTTGGGCTCGTGGCGGCTGCTCCAATCAACGCTCCGTCGTTAACCGTTACGGGGGTCGTGGCAGCGTTGGTCGTCGTTGTGCTTGCGGTGGCGGCCATGCATACGGGCCGGGTCGTGAATCGGCTGGAGGGCTTGGCCCTCATGCTCGGGTATTTCGCAGTTCTCCCGTTTCTCAACTGACCGGTACTGAGTTACCCGACGATCGGCAGCAACCGCGAATCCTCCAATGCAGCCTCGCGATGACCGATACCAGCCATATACCCGGGATCGGTAGCCATACTCAGAAAGGCTTCGAGGCTGGCGTGACGCACCACCATCGCCACGTCCCACGTTTCGTCGGTGGGTCCTATCAAGAATGGCTGTGCTTCGCCAGAGAAGGTCACGGATCCACCAAGAGCCTCCAGGTAGGGGAGGGTGTGACGGCTGTAAATGGCATAGGCCTGTCTGCCGGAAATCTCCGTCTCAGGAGCGAGGTCCGGGTGGGCTCGGTAGTCGGCGGTTTCCCTGAAGCGAAGCAGATTGAGCATCGAGACAGGTCCCTCAATTCCCTTCGTGAAGAGGGATCGTCCCTGCTCCTGAGTCGGATCGATGTACCGTTTGCCCGTAGTATCTGGCGAATCGTTCATGGTTCGAACCCTAATTGCCATATGGAGAATGATGTCTGATCTCGTATACGTCGCTGGGCCGCTCTTTGATGAAGGGGAGCGATGGTGGCTCGAACGGGTTGAGGAGGTGGTGGCTGCTGCCGGGTTCTCGACCTTCCTGCCCCATCGCGATAACCCGCCAAAGACCGCAGATAATGTTGACGAGATATTCCGGTCGAACCGGGCGAATCTCGACTCGTGCGCGTTCGTCGTCGCCAGTCTCAACGGACTCACCACCGATGACGGCACTGCCTGGGAGATCGGCTACGCCCACGCTCGGAATCGGCCCATCATCGGGATCCACACCGACTGGCGCTCCCGCTTTTCTGACGAAGTCGTCAACCTGATGATTGAGCGATCCCTCGCGAACCTGGTCCGCTCGCTGCCCGAACTCGGCGAGCAGTTGGGCGAACTGCGTCCCTAGGGAGTGCCGATCCATTCGGTGTTCGACAGAGCGACTTCGTCGATCCAGGCGGTGATTGTCTGGGTACGTGGCCCAAAATCGGCATCCTCGAACTCCGTCCCCGTCGGCACGTTGGTCCGAAGCGCGCTGACGTGCAGCGCACCAGCGCCGCCGTAAATTCGCACCTCAAAGGTGCCGTCTCTCGCGAGGTCGGTGGTTTCGGTCGTGGCGTGCCACTCGATCCGGTACCACTGATTGGTGGAGAGCGTAAAGCTCGGGATCACGTAGTCGGCACCTCCCCCGGACCCGGACTTCATGAGCACGCGCCCGTCCGCCTGCACGGTTATCGAATGCGATCCTTGGTCACCATCCTCATAACCACCCACCACATCGACGATACGCGTCGCGGCGGGGGTCGGGTAGGCGGTAAGCCGGAAATAGAGTCGACCGTAGAGGTGCTCGGCCTGGTTGAAGTCGTTGGTACGAAGGTAGGTCGCCAGATCGCCGCTGGTGCGATTGAAGAGCGCCGTCATGGTTCCCTGGGCTGGAGCGATATCGTCGTCGTAGTAGATAACGGTGTTCGTGGGCGGGGTGACCTGTGACCACCGATCCGGGTCACCGGGGTCAGAGATGTCGATCGAGGCGTTGTCGGTGCCCGTGTCGAAGCCGTTCGCAAACGTAAACGCGAGGTTCGCTGCGGGTGTCCGGGAATAGTCGTCATAGATCGCACCGCTGTTGGCGTCGACCAGGCGGAACTCGTACTGGTCTCTCGTATCAGCGCCAACGAACCGTACGGAGAACAGGAATTCGGTTTCTTGTCCAGGACCTAGCGTCACCGCCGTTGTGATGGCGCCGTCAACTTGGTCGATGCCCCCCGGCACGAAGGTTAAAGGCCCGTTGAGGCGCTCGGTTGTCGCGCCGTTGACGGTTAGGAACGTGCTCGCCGTGGACCGGACCCTGGCCGACAAACCGGTCACATCTGCGTACATCGACCAAATCGGTCCTGGCGGCGAATCCTTCCCAATGAACCGGTACTGCAGTTTGGGTTTGACACTTACGGGACCGCCGGTACCGGTGTTGGTTACGCCGACCCGGATGCCAAACGTCACGCCGTTGGCCGCAACAACCGCACCCCGGTTGGGACTGCCGTTGATGATCGCCGCAGCTTCTGAACCGTCGAAGTAGACGCCGAACCTGGCCTGGGTCACCACCGGGTTGGAAGCCATGGTGGTAGTCGTGGTGGTGGTTGAACTTGTCGTAGAAGTGGTCGAACTGGTGCTCGTCGAGCTGGTCGATGTCGAGCTTGTGGTCGTTGAACTCGTCGTCGTTGAAGTTATGGTTGGGTTCGGCGGGAAGCTGACCAACGACCGGGCGAGGAACGACGCCATCTGGTCTCGTTTGACGGTCTGGGTGGGACAGAATTTCGAGTTGGCCGGGGGATTACAGCCGAGGGTGACGCCTGACGCGGCGAGGCGGTTGATGTCGCCTTCAAAGATTGATTTCTCGTCGTCGTCAAAGAAGTCGGTCCTGCTGGCCGGCAACTTGAAGGCACGTTCGATGAACGCGGCCATTTGCGCCCGGGTGACGTTCAGACCAGGGCAATAGCTCGTATTAGCTGGCGGGTTGCACCCGGCCGTGATTCCGGCAGCCGCCAGACGGTTGATGTCGCTCTCGAAAACCGACGAATCGTCATCGCCAAAGAAGTCCTCATCGGTGGCAGGGAGGTCGAGTGCCCTGGCCAGGAACGCAGCCATTTGCCCCCGGCTAACAGTCCCGGCGGGACAAAAGTTGGTGTTGGACGGGGGATTGCAGCCCTGGGTTACGCCGACGGCGGCGATGAACTCGATGTTTGCTTCGTGGATGTTGCCGTTGTCGTCCGTAAACGTGTCAATCGTCTGAGCTGCGACCTCACCGCCATTGGCGATCGTGACGACTGCGACCGTTGAAAGAATCAGTACCAGCGCAAGTGATCCGCGTATCAATTCTGTCCGCATAATGCCCCAAACCGCATTAACGTCGTGTCTTCTAATAGGTGGCTGCGAGCGCCAACTGCGATTGATCTGGGACAGGGGATCAGACCGGGGTGCGAGTTGCCTCGCACCCCGGTCTCCGTCCACTGCACGCCGGCTTCGGTCAAAGACCGGGCGCCGGTAAAAGCCCGGCTACTCGCCGATCCATCCCGTGTTGTTCATGGCCACTTCGTCGATCCAGGCGACAACCGTCTGCGAACGAGCACCAAAGTCGGCGTCCTCGAACTCGGTCTTGGTGTAAGCCGATGGGCCCGTGATGGTACCGCCATCGAGCAGCGTCCCGGCTGCGTTGTAGAGCCGCACCTCAAAGTGTCCGTCTCCCGCATCGAGCTCCGTCTCGGTTGTGGCATGCCACTCGATCCGGTACCAGGTATCTACCGCCAGCTTGGTCGCCAGCAGCAGGTTGGTCTCTGCACCGGTAGGCCCCACCGCTCCACCGGCTTTCATGTTGATTTGGCCCGCAGATCCGGCGGCGATTGTCCCGGTCAAGGTGATCGAATGGGAGTTCGAATCACCATTCTCGAAGCCACCTACCACGTCGACGATTCGGGTTCCGTCCGGGTCGGGAGTACCGGCGTACCGGAAGTACAGCCGGCCATAGATGTCATGGCCCTGGTTGAAGTCGTTGACTCGAACGTAGGACGCCTGATCCTCGACCATCCGGTCAAACTTCGCTGACAGTGGTCCGTCGACGAAGACGGTGCTGTCGTAGCGAGGAGCGGCCGGGTCAAACAGCGGAATCACGCCCGACCACGGATTTGGGTCTGCCGAGCCGGCCGGCGTAATGATCGCTCCAGCCGTTCCCGAATCGAACCCGTTCGCGAAGCTATACGGGAGGTTGATGGAGGGTAATTCCCCATAAGCGTTGTAGTGGGCGCCGTTGGACACCACAAGGCGGAACTCGTACTGGTCGTTCTGGGAGCTCGGGGACAACAGCTTGATTGAAAACACGAATTCCGTCTCACGGCTGGGGGCGAGGGTGATACCGCTCCCGGTCGAGCCGTCTGCCTCATCAACCCTTCCTGGTACGAACGTGAGTGGTCCGCCGAGACGCTCCGTAGTGGCCTCGCCATCGGTCAGCGAACCCGTCGGGGCGGCTTGTACGCGCTCCGACGTGGCGGTGACGTCGGCCCACGCCGACCAAACGGGGCCAGGAAGCTTCGAGCCGATGTACCGATACTGGAGCTTGGGAGCAACGGCCAATGATGCCGTCCCCGTGTTTGACATACCGAACCTGAGTGAGAACGGAGTATCAAGCGCAATAACGGCTGGTGTGTTCGCCGGAGCTGCTGGCGTAGCGGCAGCTTCTGTGCCGGAGTTGAAGATTCCGAACGAGGTCTGAGAAATGATCGCGCTCGTCGATACCGTCGTTGGTGGGGTTGTCGTTGGTGGCGGAGTACCCTGCTTGAGCGCCCTCGCCAGGAACGAAGCCATCTGATCGCGCTTTACGGTCTGATTCGGGCAGAAATTCGTATTGGCTGGGGGATTACAGCCCAGCGTGATGCCCGATGCGGCGAGTCGATTGATGTCACCTTCGAAAATTGACGCTTCGTCATCGACAAAAAAGTCCGTGTTGGTACTCGGTAGGTTGAACCCGCGCTTGAGAAAGGCAGCCATCTGGCCCCGGGTCACCTTGCCGTCAGGGCAGAAGTTGGTGTTGGCTGGGGGATTACAGCCCAGCGTGATGCCTGACGCGGCGAGTCGATTGATGTCGGCCTGGAAAATCGAAGAACTATCGTCGACAAAGAAGTCAACTGAGGTCTGTGGCAAGGTCAAAGCGCGAACGAGAAACGCCGCCATCTGGCCTCGTGTCACCGTTCCCGATGGGCAGTAGTTTGTATTCGCGGGCGGATTACAGCCCTTGGTTACACCGGCTTCGGCGATGTATTCGATGTTTGCTTCATGGATGTTGCCGTCGTCGTCGACGAACGTGTTGGTCTGTAGAGCGGATAGTGAGTCGCTACTTGTGACGATTGCCACGAGCGATACGAGCGACAGAACAACGACGAAAGCCATAGATCCACGCAGTAGACGATTTGTCATAATGCCCCCAAGTGCATTGGTGTAGTTGTGCAATAGGCTGCCAGCGCGGCAGCACTCCCTCGATGAGGCAATGTAGTACGACCTGCGCCATTACGCCTATTCCGAAGGGAATTTTCCATTCGATCCCCAGGGGCTCACGAGTCTTGTACTATGGCTGTCACAGAATGGATCACACAGAATCAGCTCGCCCAGGGAAAACTGATAGTGACGCCGCCACCACGGTTAGCGGTGTCGCTGCAAGTCAGCAGGTTAAGTTCATGGATGTTGCATCGACACTTCGGTTGAACAAATGGAAGTTCATCAGCCTGTTTCTGGTGGTGGTCGCCAGTCTCAACGTGGTCGCGCTCGCCAGGGAACCAGACGTGCCCCTCTACAAGACCGAGGCTCTCGTGGTGGCCTCAGAATTGGCGATCCGTGTGGATGGGCTCCCCCGGACCGCAGTGGCCATCTTCAATGGCGGGACGGTGGCTCGTTTGGCTGCGAACTATGCCGGTACCGGCATTTCCCCGGATGATTTGATTCCCGCCATAGTCAATATCACCCCGGTCGAGAACACGCCGGTACTTGAGATTGACGCGATTCACCCTGACCCCGAGCTTGCGGCCCTCTACGCGAACGCCGCGGGCCGAGCTCTCGCAGAAGAACTGAATCGGGTCGGTCCGGGCCTTGGATCATTCGCGCTCCAGGTTGAAGCCCCGGTCAAGCTCATTCCCCTCGAGGTTTCGCGACTTCCCAACATCGTTTTCAGCATCGCGGCGGCGGCCTTGCTTGTTGCCGGATTGGCAGCTCTGGTCGGTTTCCTGCAAGCGTCGGGCCGGAAGGTTCCGCTTTTCAAGGGTCCGTCGCGATTGGTGCGACCAATCCCTGCACCGACCGAAGCGCCCGAACCCGAACAGGACATCATCGGGACCGTCAAGCGGGGTTCGCAGCCAGCCATACAGGCGCCCGAACATCCTGTCGAGAAACCGGCGGTCGCGCCCCGCCAGGCAACCCGCCCGGCAATCGAACGGTCGGTCACGCCACCCCCGCCGCCCCGTCCCGAGCCTCAGACGACTTCGTCGGCGTCGACCAGAGATCAACTGGACACGTTTGAGCCGCTTATCACGCCGCTCGAGAAAATCAATCAGCCGTCCCCGCTCCATCCCCTTCTATTCGTGGACGAAGAGGCAGCTCATATTCTTGAGTCTGTGGAGGGGGTTGACGCCGTGTTCGCCGCCCGACTCGTGGCGGCTGGCATAACTTCGCTCGATGAACTCGGCACGGCAGACGGCAAATGGCTCTCCGACGCAATCGAAGTGCGGCGAGACATCGTCGTGGACTGGATCAGCCAGGCGAGCCGACTGCACGACCAAAGCGCCGGCGACGACATCGACGACGACACCACCGACGAATCGGCGCCGTCGCTTGACGCCGATGCGGGGCCAGCAGGGAAAAGCTCCCTTGGACGGCAGCGCAAACGATCAGAGGAGCGGGACTTCAATGGCTCGGGGAGCGCCTCCGATGGCCCCAGCCGGGTCCACGAACGGCTATCGCAAGCCACCGCCCGGACGCCACGAGGTGTCCGATGCCGGCGACGATGATTTGACGCTCAGGTCCATCAGAGGTATCGGAGCGGTCTTTGCCGAGCGACTAACTACGGTAGGGATCGCCACGGTCGACGACCTAGCCTAGCGCCAATGCGAGCAGCCTCGCCTACACGATGGAGGTCCGGTACGGCACGGTTGCCGACTGGATAAAGCAGGCCAGGGCGCTCAGTTCGTCACCGGATGGACAGGCATAACTTCGCTGGTTCGTTCGCTATCGACGACGCTCACAACCAGTACGGCGTAGATCAGACCCAGCCAGAAATACTTGAATGTCAGATTCGACAAGAAGGTGTTGGCGAACAGAGACGCGGTTAGTCCGGCGAAACCTCCCGCTCGCTCTCGAAC
>CAWKAG010000055.1:0-16649 GCA_963847455.1 uncultured Acidimicrobiia bacterium | reverse complement strand
ACTCGCCGATCCATCCCGTGTTGTTCATGGCTACTTCGTCGATCCAGGCGACAACCGTCTGCGAACGAGCACCGAAGTCGGCGTCCTCGAACTCGGTCTTGGTGTAAGCCGATGGGCCCGTGATGGTGCCGCTGTCCAAGAGTGCTCCGGCTGCGTTGTAGAGCCGCACCTCAAAGTGTCCGTCTCCCGCATCGAGCTCCGTCTCGGTTGTGGCATGCCACTCGATCCGGTACCAGGTATCTACCGCCAGCTTGGTCGCCAGCAGCAGGTTAGTCTCTGCACCGGTAGGCCCCACCGCTCCACCGGCTTTCATGTTGATTTGGCCCGCAGATCCGGCGGCGATCGTCCCGGTCAAGGTGATCGAATGGGAGTTCGAATCACCATTCTCGAAGCCACCTACCACGTCGACGATTCGGGTTCCGTCCGGGTCGGGAGTACCGGCGTACCGGAAGTACAGCCGGCCATAGATGTCATGGCCCTGGTTGAAGTCGTTGACTCGAACGTAGGACGCCTGATCCTCGACCATCCGGTCAAACTTCGCTGACAGTGGTCCGTCGACGAAGACGGTGTTGTCGTAGCGAGGAGCGGCCGGGTCAAACAGCGGAATCACGCCCGACCAAGGGTTTGGATCTGCCGAGCCGGCTGGCGTAACTGATCGCTCCAGCCGTTCCCGAATCGAACCCGTTCGCGAAGCTGTACGGGAGGTTGATGGAGGGTAATTCCCCATAAGCGTTGTAGTGGGCGCCGTTGGACACCACCAGGCGGAACTCGTACTGGTCGTTCTGGGAGCTCGGGGACAACAGCTTGATTGAAAACACGAATTCCGTCTCACCGCTGGGGGCGAGGGTGATACCGCTCCCGGTGGAGCCGTCTGCCTCATCAACCCTTCCTGGTACGAACGCGAGCGGACCGCCGAGACGCTCCGTTGTGGCCTGGCCATCGGTCAGCGAACCCGTCGGGGCGGCTTGTACGCGCTCCGACGTGGCGGTGACGTCGGTCCACGCTGACCAAACGGGGCCAGGAAGCTTCGAGCCGATGTACCGATACTGGAGCTTAGGAGCGACGGCCAACGATGCCGTCCCCGTGTTTGACATACCGAACCTGAGTGAGAACGGAGTATCAAGCGCAATAACGGCTGGTGTGTTCACCGGAGCTGCTGGCGTAGCGGCAGCTTCTGTGCCGGAGTTGAAGATTCCGAACGAGGTCTGAGAAATGATCGCGCTCGTTGATACCGTCGTTGGTGGGGTTGTCGTTGGTGGCGGAGTACCCTGCTTGAGCGCCCTCGCCAGGAACGAAGCCATCTGATCGCGCTTTACGGTCTGATTCGGGCAGAAATTCGTATTGGCTGGGGGATTACAGCCCAGCGTGATGCCCGATGCGGCGAGTCGATTGATGTCACCTTCGAAAATTGACGCTTCGTCATCGACAAAAAAGTCCGTGTTGGTACTCGGTAGGTTGAACCCACGCTTGAGAAAGGCAGCCATCTGGCCCCGGGTCACCTTGCCGTCAGGGCAGAAGTTGGTGTTGGCTGGGGGATTACAGCCCAGCGTGATGCCTGACGCGGCGAGTCGATTGATGTCGGCCTGGAAAATCGAAGAACTATCGTCGACAAAGAAGTCAACTGAGGTCTGTGGCAAGGTCAAAGCGCGAACGAGAAACGCCGCCATCTGGCCTCGTGTCACCGTTCCCGATGGGCAGTAGTTTGTATTCGCGGCGGATTACAGCCCTTGGTTACACCGGCTTCGGCGATGTATTCGATGTTTGCTTCATGGATGTTGCCGTCGTCGTCGACGAACGTGTTGGTCTGTAGAGCGGATAGTGAGTCGCTACTTGTGACGATTGCCACGAGCGATACGAGCGACAGAACAACGACGAAAGCCATAGATCCACGCAGTAGACGATTTGTCATAATGCCCCCAAGTGCATTGGTGTAGTTGTGCAATAGGCTGCCAGCGGGGCAGCACTCCCTCGATGAGGCAATGTAGTACGACCTGCGCCATTACGCCTATTCCGAAGGGAATTTTCCATTCGATCCCCAGGGGCTCACGAGTCTTGTACTATGGCTGTCACAGAATGGATCACACAGAATCAGCTCGCCCAGGGAAAACTGATAGTGACGCCGCCACCACGGTTAGCGGTGTCGCTGCAAGTCAGCAGGTTAAGTTCATGGATGTTGCATCGACACTTCGGTTGAACAAATGGAAGTTCATCAGCCTGTTTCTGGTGGTGGTCGCCAGTCTCAACGTGGTCGTGCTCGCCAGGGAACCAGACGTGCCCCTCTACAAGACCGAGGCTCTCGTGGTGGCCTCAGAATTGGCGATCCGTGTGGATGGGCTCCCCCGGACCGCAGTGGCCATCTTCAATGGCGGGACGGTGGCTCGTTTGGCTGCGAACTATGCCGGTACCGGCATTTCCCCGGATGATTTGATTCCCGCCATAGTCAATATCACCCCGGTCGAGAACACGCCGGTACTTGAGATTGACGCGATTCACCCTGACCCCGAGCTTGCGGCCCTCTACGCGAACGCCGCGGGCCGAGCTCTCGCAGAAGAACTGAATCGGGTCGGTCCGGGCCTTGGATCATTCGTCCTCCAGGTTGAAGCCCCGGTCAAGCTCATTCCCCTCGAGGTTTCGCGACTTCCCAACATCGTTTTCAGCATCGTGGCGGCGGCCTTGCTTGTTGCCGGATTGGCAGCTCTGGTCGGTTTCCTGCAAGCGTCGGGCCGGAAGGTTCCGCTTTTCAAGGGTCCGTCGCGATCGGTGCGACCAATCCCTGCACCGACCGAAGCGCCCGAACCCGAACAGGACATCATCGGGACCGTCAAGCGGGGTTCGCAGCCAGCCATACAGGCGCCCGAACATCCTGTCGAGAAACCGGCGGTCGCGCCCCGCCAGGAACCCGCCCGGCAATCGAACGGTCGGTCACGCCACCCCCGCCGCCCCGTCCCGAGCCTCAGACGACTTCGTCGGCGTCGACCAGAGATCAACTGGACACGTTTGAGCCGCTTATCACGCCGCTCGAGAAAATCAATCAGCCGTCCCCGCTCCATCCCCTTCTATTCGTGGACGAAGAGGCAGCTCATATTCTTGAGTCTGTGGAGGGGGTTGACGCCGTGTTCGCCGCCCGACTCGTGGCGGCTGGCATAACTTCGCTCGATGAACTCGGCACGGCAGACGGCAAATGGCTCTCCGACGCAATCGAAGTGCGGCGAGACATCGTCGTGGACTGGATCAGCCAGGCGAGCCGACTGCACGACCAAAGCGCCGGCGACGACATCGACGACGACACCACCGACGAATCGGCGCCGTCGCTTGACGCCGATGCGGGGCCAGCAGGGAAAAGCTCCCTTGGACGGCAGCGCAAACAATCAGAGGACGGGACTTCAATGGCTCGGGGAGCGCCTCCGATGGCCCCAGCCGGGTCCACGAACGGCTATCGCAAGCCACCGCCCGGACGCCACGAGGTGTCCGATGCCGGCGACGACGATTTGACGCTCAGGTCCATCAGAGGTATCGGAGCGGTCTTTGCCGAGCGACTAACTACGGTAGGGATCGCCACGGTCGACGACCTAGCTAGCGCCAATGCGAGCAGCCTCGCCTACACGATGGAGGTCCGGTACGGCACGGTTGCCGACTGGATAAAGCAGGCCAGGGCGCTCAGTTCGTCACCGGATGGACAGGCATAACTTCGCTGGTTCGTTCGCTATCGACGACGCTCACAACCAGTACGGCGTAGATCAGACCCAGCCAGAAATACTTGAATGTCAGATTCGACAAGAAGGTGTTGGCGAACAGAAGCGCGGTTAGTCCGGCGAAACCTCCCGCTCGCTCTCGAACTGGTAGCCGCCAAAGATCTCGCATCGTCACGTAGACCGCAGCCAACAGGAGAGAGAAGCCCACCACTCCGACCTCAATGAGGGATTCGAACCAGATCGAATGAGCTTGATAGCGGATCTTGTTTCCGGTCGCGCCTTGCGTCTCAAGGAACGCCACTTCGTGCACATCAGCGAATGTGCCGAATCCGGAGCCGATCGGACAATACTCCGGGCAGCTCTCGATCGCCAGCCTCCAAATAGCCGTACGGCCGGTCGTGCCCGTGTTGTCGACGCGTTCCTGGAAGGTCGCCGGGACCAAGAGAGCAGCAGGTAGCACCATGAGGCCAATCAGGATCATCGACCCGAGTCCGCGTCGCTGTGAGAGCAAAGTGATGAGCACGACGATCACGATTGACAGGATTCCGCCCCGCGAAGCGGTGAGCAGGACGGCCACCCCGGCCAGGCCGGCAGAGGCCAAGAAGAGCAAACGGGAACGTCGCGGACGGTCGGGATTCAATCCTTCCCAAAGGGCGACAGCAATCGGCATGATGAGCGCAGCAGCCGTGATATTCGGATCCCCGCCTTCACCGCCACCAGCTCCGGTGATTTCGAACCGTGCCACACCGGCTCCAGTCAGAGTCAGCGTCCCGCTTGCGGCCAACACCAGCGCGTAAAGTCCGGTGAGGCCACCGCCTGCGGCAATCCACGCCCGCACCTCCCGCAACTCGTCCCGGGTAATCGGGGTAAGCACGATTACGACGAACAGGCCGACCAGGACACCAAGGACCATAAGATTGTTCGTTGTGACCCGGGCCTTGATCGTCCAAACCGATGTGGCGACCGCCCAGGCGAAATAGAGGATCCAGATCGGGACGCTCATCGACGGAATCCTGAGACCGGGACGTTCGGTGATCCAACGCCACACATAGAGTGCTCCGACCAGTACACCGAGTAGCGATGAGACGGTTGAGAACGCCCGCGGAAGTCCGATCGGCAACGCTATCGCCGAGCCGAACGGCAAGACCGCCAGATAGGCCGCCAGGAACCGCACCCGACGCTTCGACATCCACAGAAAGGCCGCTAAGACTGCAGGGACAGAAGCGATGGCGATTATCAGGCTGGCGGAAGTCACTTCCAGCGCTCGTAGACCGCCAGCGCCCGAGCCAACGCAACCTGGTTACGGGGACGTTCCAATTCCATTTCTGGCCCTTTCCGGAGCTCCTGGCGGGCGGCCGACGGCCGTGCTACCCGGAGCTCGTCAACCTTCCCGTCGCTGACCGATTCCGCCCGGTTCATCTCCTCGACCAGAGCGGTCACATCTTGATCGAATTGGTCGTCCATGACTCTACCGGTGAAGGCTTGTCCATACTTACGGTTGAGTTCAGCGATTACGGTCGGAAAGTCGCTTATCAGTGTGTCAAAGTTGACGGCAACGATTTGGTCGCGAACCTTTTCGAGCGTTGTGAAGAAGTCAACGTAGTCGACGAGGGAATCGCGAACCGTGAGTGCTGGACGCCGGAGCACATGGGAAATAGCGACGGAGCGTGGCTCACGGACGAGAACCAGAGCCGGGACTCCCAGGCGTACCGCTTCCAGGACGTGGGCGGCGGTGTGTACATGGCGAGCAACGTGGGAGTCTCGCCCATTGCCGAGCCAGAATGCCGCCACCGCAAAGGTGTTTCCGGACCGCATGGGGGCTTCGATGAGTAGCGCGTCTGTCGGGTCGGACAAGGAGGTTGGCCCGGCTTTCTCGGCGCCGGCTGATCCACATGAACAGCCGGCGGTTACGAGTAAGTGGCCGGCGGAGGCGGTGCCACCAGCGGGTTGCCGTCAGCCGGATGTCCATCGTCCCCATGGGATCTAGTCCCGGTATCCCAGTGGAGTACCGAGGGCGGCTGCGAGCAGTTGGGTCCCGCGAGACTGCAACCAAGTCGGCTCGGGCTGGCTGGCAGCCTCCCGAACAGCCTGCTGCGCCCAACACATCACGAACAAGCTATCAACGGCCTCAGCAGGAACATCCACGTGGCGACGATACTCGTCGATCTGGGACATCAGTGATTTGCGGAGGTCGGACTCGCGGAGAAGCTGCCCGGTGAAGACAGCAGGGCTGTACCGGAGTCCTGAGACGTCGGCGAGGAACACGCCGAGTGTCCTGGCATAGACAAACAAGTCCCACATCGGTACGCCCACTTGGTCGGCGTTCTCCCAGTCCAGGACGCCAACGACGTCTTCTCCGACACAGAGCATATTCCACACGCCTAGATCGCCGTGCATGAAGACGGCCGGCAGGTCAAACCTTCCGAGGTGTGCCGCTGCCTGTCGGACCGCTTCGATTACTCCTGCCGGTGGCTGATAGATCCGGATGAGATCTTCGGCCAAAGTAGTCATGGCTTGAAGGGTTTCCCCGAGTACTGGCGGTCGAATCGTGCGAGCAGCTAGATCAACGATGGCCGAGAAGCCGGCTCGAGCAACTGTTCCATCGGGATCGCGCTCAAGCATGGCCCTCATCGGAGCGCCAGAGAGTCGGGTCTGGCAGACAACCGCCAGGGTCTCGTGTTCGTCGGCAAACAGCAGAGTAGGGATCGCCATCTTGAGATCTTGGATCTGGTTGAGATTACGGAGTGCGTCAGCTTCGGCGTGCAGTCGGGCATTAAAAGTCGATCGCTGGGTTAGTTTCGCAATGACTTCCCGGTTGCCTTCGCCCTGCAAGCCGAATATCACCTTCTGGGAAGCGAACCCGCGAGGCGGACCGAACGACCATGAGTCAGACGCAAAGGTGATGCCGTGACGGCTGCCGAGCAGTTTGAGATAGTCGGGTGGCTGGAACGTTGGGAGACTGATCGCCGTTTGTTTCGGGTCGCGCTCCGGGGTGGCATCTCCTGGTAGCTCGACGAAGCCAACATCTGAGGCGTGTTGACGTACGCTCGAGGGCACACCTCTTCGTAAGACCGTTGCAAGCCTTGCGGACCCTAGCGCCACAAGCCTACGAATTCGCCGGGACGTGCGCGATGGTTTTGGACCGCCCAGCATGATCCACTTGCGGACCCCGGGAACGGACCCGCTGCCAGGCAACTGAACAATGACGCAATCCACTCCCATGACCGGTTCAGTCGCTCGAAACGCGCTAGCAACCCACTCGGTATCGGCACTCTCAACGACCAGCGCGTTGATCGGTCCGTCAACCGAAAAGGGCCCACCCGGCGACAACGTCACCACGTCGGCCCGGATGTGAGCCAGCTCGTCCCGTGCTCGGTCCGCATTCCCGAGGCACAACACCCTCGCATGTTTGGGGAGCAGGAATACCCACGCGGCGTCGGATTTCTGGGGCAGGTTGGACGCTGGCGCCATAACGAGACGCCGGGTCCCGGCGAGCAGCGTCATTTGACCAGATACTTGATAAGCGGAAGTCGTCCGAGGCCGGGGAAGGTATCTTCGACATTGAGGATATTCCGGCTCGCTGCCACCGCTGACAAAGACAGCACAACGAACAGGACCACCCGTAGGCTGAAGGAAAGCGAAAGACCGTATCCCGCGTAGGTCGCGATGGCACTCACCACGGCAACAATCGCATAAACCCGCCATGTCTCGGAACCGGCGAGGGTGACTTCGGTTTTCCTAGCGAGGCCATACTGTTTGGCCAGGTTGTGGACAAGGAAGGTCCCTGCAGTACCGACGGCTGCACCGAGGGGGCCGTACAAGGGAATGAGTATGACGTTCAGGCCGATGTTGGTGGCGAGAGCGATCCCATTGATACCTACCAGGAAGCCGATCTTTCGGTAGACGTTCAGGGTCATGCCGTTGAATCCGAACATCGCATTGATGTAGTAGCCGCCCGCCAAGACACCGAGCAGGATGGCTGAATCTGCGTAGTCCTCTCCGAGCAGCCTGGTCGTGAACTCTTGGTTGAACAACAGGCACATCACCAAGACCGGCAATGTCAGGATCATGATCCAGTTGGCGGTTTGCCAGTAGCGTCGACTGACATCCGCATGATGGCCGCGTGCATAAAGCCGCGCCACGAACGGGATGTAGAGAATCCCGAACGAAGTCAGCACGAGTTGAGTCAGTTTGGCTGTCGGCTGGACCGCTCGCAAGGCGGCGACATCGGATACCGATCCGAACCATTCCAGCAATGCAGCGTCACTCGCGTTGATCGCCATGAAAACCAGATCCGTCGACAGCAACGGGAGTGAGAAGGTCGCTAGGTCCCTGATAGGGAATTTCATGCCCTGCCGTGGGTGCTCCCGGCGGCGCCCGGCAAGGTACCGGAAGAGCACCGATCCAAAAATGAGTAGGCCGAGAACCCCTGCGAGGGTGTAACCGACGGCCAGGAACTCGACCGTGGAGTTCGTTTGGATGAGGAGCACAACCGCGGTGAGCTTGAGCAGGGGAGCAACCACATGTCGTCTAAGAAATATGGCTCCAGTCTTTCGAAAAGCTGCAAGCACAGTCACCATAAGGTTGTCGAGCGCATCGACCGGCACGAGCACAATCAAAATCGCCAGCATGGCAACTGCGGCGGGGTCCTCGATCAAGGTGCCAGCAATGAACGAGCGTGCTCCCCAAAATCCGACTACTACCAGCACTCCGAGGGCGGCGGTGAGTCCACCAACGAAGGTCATCGACCCCAACATCGACCCTGTGTCTTTGTTCTCGTCGAAAATCGGAACGTAACGCGAAAGGCCACGGTCCATGCCGAGTTGCACGGCAGCTTGGAGTACAGCCACCATCGAAAGGGCGTAAGCAAAGGCTCCGTAATCGCTTTTGGCCAGATAGCGAATGATGAGGATCTGCGTCACGTAGCCAATAAACGACGACATGATGCGTCCAGCCAACAGCAGGCTGGATCCGCGGACTTGGCTATGCGACTCCGAATCGACAGGCTCGCCAACGGGCGCGTCGATCCCCCCAACCTCGTTGTTGCTCAAATCACTCCGGCTGAATTCAGCCGTCCATGGCCCTTCTCAAGAACGCGGCCATTTGGCCCCGGGTTACGTATTGTTTCGGGCAAAAAGTTGTGGGTGTACACCCGTGCGTGATCCCGGATTTCTCCAACGCCACGATATCGGCAGCGAAAACGCTGTTGTTGATATCTGTGAAAGGAGATGACCCCCCGGTCTTGAGCTTGAAACCCCGCACGAGAAATGCAGCCATTTCTCCTCGCGTGACGAGTCTATCAGGGCAAAACTTGTTTGGCGCACAGCCCGTAGTGATGCCGGCGGCATAGAGGCGGTCGATGTCCGCCTTAAGAAGGTGCCCGCCAGTGTCGGCGAATTTGGCCGAAGGGGCACTCTTGAGATTGAGAGCTCGGTTGAGGAAAGCGGCCATTTGTCCGCGGGTCACCGACTTGTTGGGACAGAATTTGTTGGATCCACATCCTGAGGTGATGCCCTCTTTGACCAACCAGGTTATGTCGCTTTCGAACAGATGACCGGAGACATCCGAGAATCCGCTTGGGGAGGGCGGACCGGACACCGGCGGTGCTCCCGGGGTCACGAGGACTTCCCAGTGCTGCCCCTTGATCTTGCAGAGGCTTTGCCGGTCAAGGTTCCACAGTTGGCCTCGGCCGCTCGCCACCGTGTCTTCCAGTTTGAGGACCATGGCGCCGCCCGTGCTGTCACCGACGATCATGCCGTACTCCTGGAGGCCTTTGGCGATCGTAAGTGCCTGACCCGACAGACCCAGGGCCGCCAAATTCACTCCTGGCTTGATGCGAATGCGGGTGCCCTGGCGGGGAGCATTGGGGTTGGTGGTGTCACCGTCGCTGTTGAGCATCGGGAACACGTGTCCGGAGTGGGCGGTGTTCACGCCGATCTTGACGACATTGTCTAGCTTCCCGTCGGCAATATCGTCATAGGCGACCATCGAGACGGACCCGGGGTAGCCCCGGAACGTCCCACGGTTCTTGGGTTGATCAGATGCGGCCAGACGTCCGTCGAGGCCGTTCGAGTTGAGGTAGGCGATGCTGCCTCCGCTGACCGTCCATTTGTTGTTGGCGTACTTTGCCTTCGACAGTTGCGCAACGACGCCTTTGGCCATGTCATAGACGACCATTTCGCCATCAGAAGTGTCGGCCGCGATAGCGCCGTTCGGTATGCGCAAAGATTTGAACTCGGGGGGAACAGAGTTGTTGGTCGATACAACGTCATAGACCGGATCTGACGCGTCGGCTACGAACGAGGGCATGCCCCAGGAGTTGCCCGGGTGGCCGGCCAAGGTGAGGCAGCCGTTCAAGTCGTTGTCGTTCATCAGAAAGTTGATGATGCCGTCCGAGTTCGGGTCGACCTTCGCATCGGATCCGATCGGTTGATTCCAGAAAGAATTCGCATGGAAAGCGTCTGGAGTGGGTGTGTTCGCCGAGGCAACCGCTCCCACCGTCATGGTCGTTATGACCCCAATTGCCAGTATTAGCCGCTTAGTTCGCCGAATCAGCATCGACATCAACTCCTCACAACATCGCTCTAGCCTCCGCTATTTACTTTATCGGCGCTCGTGTTGCTACCCAAAGTGAGTTTTTCGCGATCTTTAAGACGGGTCGGGTGCGACGATCTGATAGTCGGAAGCCGGAATAGCGCAAAGACTGGTGCGATCAAGGCTCCAGGAACCAGTCGTTCCAGATCGCTTCATGTCCTCGAGCTTGAGAACAACCCCACCCCCCGTACTGTCCCCGATGATGGCTCCGAACTCTTGCAGCCCGCGCGCGATGATCAGGGCCTGATCACTAAGTCCGTACTGAGTCAGGTCGGCATCAGCTCGGATTCGTAGTCGTTGGCCCTGAATGGGAGCGCCGCGATCCAGGGAGTCCCCGTCGCTGTTGATCAAGGGGAATATGGCTTCATCCCGGGAAGCGTTTACGCCGATCTTGAGCACATTATCGACCCGACCGGCGAGAACGTCGTCGTAGCTGACAGCTGCCACGGCCCCGTTGTAGCCCCGAAATGATCCGCCGTTGCGTGGATCTCCACGGCCGTCAATCGCCCCGTAGATGCCATTCGAGTCAAGGTAGGCGATGCTCCCACCCGTAACGGTCCACGTGTTCGTTTCCGAAGAGAACGCCGCCTTGGATAGCTGCGTGACGTACCCCCGCTCGACGTCGTAGATGACCATTTCGGCATCGGACGTAGCGGCCGGAAGCGCATCCTTGGGGATACGCAGGGACTGGAACTCGCTCGGCACGTTGTATTTGGTTGACTCAACGACGAACTCCGGCGAAGACGCATCCGCGAGGTAAACCGGCATGCCCCATTCATCTTTGCCGGCGCCGGCCAGGGTGATACACCCTTCGAGTCGATTGTCGGCGGCCAGAAAGGCCACGATCTGGTCGGACCGGGGATCGACCAAGGCGTCGGACGGAATGGGAGTATTCCAGAACGAATCCGGCGTGAACGCGTCGGGAACCGGCTGACGCGTCGGATCGCGAGTGATCACGACGAGAATCGCAATAGCCACGAGCACAGCCAGCCCGACAACCACCCTTTTCACCCTGGCTGTTCCCCTCGCCAACGACAGATTCTTGACGCGAAGCTAGTCGCTACGCTTTCGTACGTGCCAGGGATCAGCTCAAACGTCATAGTTACTTCGGCCGGGCGATCGAACGATCGTTCAGCTCTCGCCACCGTGCGCGCCCTCGGAGTCGCCGGTCACCGGGTAGTGGTTGTTGTCAGCCACTCTGCGTCGCTGGCGGCGGCTTCTCGATTCGCTGCGGAGGTAATCGCTCTGAAGTCGATAAACGAAGGCGACTACGGTCGAGCGGTCCGACGGATCGCGGCCGATCATGATGCCTCAGTCATCTTCGCGACCTCTGACGCCGCCTTGAGATCGTTGTACCCGGCTACCGATGAACTTATGGACAAGGCGACATTGGGCGATCGGGCACGCGCGGTCGGGCTTTCGACGCCAGTATCGAAGGAACTCATGGCGAGTGACATTGACGAAACCTTTACCGACGCCATATTCCCGATGATTGTCAAGCCTCGAACCAAGACGCCTGGCGGAAGGGCTGCCACGCGTGTGGATACCCCGGACGAACTCAGAGAGGCCTTAGTTGATGGAGGACTCGTCCAGCCATTGATACTCGATACCACCCGGGCACTGAGCGGCATCGTCTGGGACGGGGTCCTGGTCGCCTCGATTCAACAGCGCTATCTCAGGACTTTCCCCGCCCGGGCGGGAACCGCCTCCGCGGCCATCACCGAACCCGTCAACGAAGCGTGGGCTGAGTCGCTCAGGACGCTCCTGGCCGAGACCAACGGCATCTTTCAGGCGCAGTTCGTCGGCTCTGAACTCATCGACCTCAATCTCAGACCGTACGGGTCGATGCCGTTGGCCCTGGCTGCCGGTCTCAACCTGCCTGATCTGGTTTGTCGCCTCACCGCCGGTGAGGCGGTCGACCCGGTCACGGGGAGGGCAGGAGTCAGGTATCGGTGGATGGACGGTGACCTGAGGACGCTGCTGTCCGACCTGAGGAACGGAAATCGCTCATTTGGTGCCACCATCACGGCCTTGATGCCGCGCCAGGGGACCGCCCACAGCATCACCACGATGAGCGATCCGCGCCCCGGCCTTGTACGACTTCGAAGGGGTGGATGAACGTGGAAAGCCAGAATATCGGCGGCTTGAGCGTTCCGACGGTCGACGTGCCATCGACGGAACGGTCCCAACGGATGGAGCATGCCAAAGCGCTCGCGGTCAAAGTCCTCGGACCGGCCGACCCGACTGCGAGTACGTCTCCGCTAGGCGCTGGTTGGTCGTCGGATCTCGACGTCTATGTGTCCGACCTAGGACGTGCCATCGAGTTGGCTTCTGGCGCAGATTGGGTCGACCTGGGCGCGATCCTGCAACATCTCGGATATCCGAACGAGTGCAGCTACGCGATAACCGACGACTCGACCATTCTGGCGAAGGTCGACATCAACGTTGGTACGGCCGCCTCACCGGCAGAGCGGTCCCTCGCTCGCTCTCGTCGACTGAATCCTCCCGATACCCGATCGGTGCTCGAGGTGCGCTGTCTGATGGAAGGTGGTCTAGACGTCACCACTCTTGATAGCGGCCTGGTAGCCAGGCTGGCGGCCGTAGAGGCTGAGTTGGGGGGGACCAGCCTGACGGCATTCAGGACACTTGGATCGGCCCATGACCCCACGAACGGCTCCCGTTACCCGCGGCCCCGTCGGCCGCAGGTACGACTGGCCATCTCGGGAGTTGACGGTTCAGGTAAGTCGACCCTCACCGGGGCTTTGGAAGAGGGCTTGGAGAGATTGGGAATACCTACCACGATGGTTTGGACCCGGCCAGGCATGCGATTGGAGCTACTCGATCGACTTGCCCGAAGGATCCGAAAGTTCCGGAAGGAGGACACGACCGGACTTAGGAGACTGGCCGAGGGGGCGTCGAGCGAAACCATATCCTCGCGAAAAGGCCTGGTCGGATGGGTGTGGTTGATGTTGGTTTCGCTCGCCTACCTATCTGACATTCGCGGTCAGACGCGGAAAGCCGAAGGCGTAGTGATTTTCGATCGGCACCTACTCGACGCCCTCGGAACCATCGACGCCATCTACGCCGGTGTGCCCTCGGGGATGCATCGCCTAATAGTT
The DNA here is from genome assembly GCA_963847455.1 of uncultured Acidimicrobiia bacterium. Classification (GTDB taxonomy): domain Bacteria; phylum Actinomycetota; class Acidimicrobiia; order Spongiisociales; family JAENVV01; genus JAENVV01. Next base: position 3,244 of record CAWKAG010000055.1, on the reverse strand, counting down.
CGGTGGTTCGTACCCAAAGCTGATTTCACTGTCTGGCTTGATATCGATCCAGCTCAGGCCGCCGCCCGTAAACCGGACGACCTGATCGGAGCGGATCTGGTTGCCAAACAAGCGATCGCCTACCGCAAGTACGCCGGGCTGATCCCGCGGTTACGCACGCACGACGGCACCGACGACTCGTACCTGTCGGCGGCCGACGTACTCGCCGAACTGAACCAAGCCCTTACGAGCAAGAAACCGGGCTGGCGCGCAGCTCTTTTTACGAAGATGCGGAATCGCTGAGGAGTTCCTCGTAGATCTTGGAGAACCGGGTCGCGACCGACGACCATGAATGATGGTCTCCAACATACTTGCGACCGGCGTTGCTCAACCGCAGACGGAGGTCGTCATCGACCAGTAATCCAACAATCAAGTCGGCGACCTCATCTGCGCCTTCACCGACGAGCACGTCGACACCGTCGGTGAGACTGGTTCCCCGGATGGCGAGCGGACTCGCAACGCAGGGCAGTCCGTTGGCCAGGGCCTCGAGCAGCTTGTTCTTGATGCCGGTGCCGGCGACCATCGGGCATACATAAACGGTTCCGAGAGCCAGCGCATCACCCATATCGTCTACAGGACCGACCACATCGACCCCGTCAAGGTCTCCGAGGCGCTCGACAACCTCTCCAGGGTCACGGCCGACGAGGGAGAGACGAGCCGTCGGCTGTCGATTGAGGACCCTCGGCATGACTTGTTCAGCGATGAAGCGAGCGGTAGCGACGTTTGGTGGATAGTTGAGTGCGCCCGTGAAGAGCAGCCGCCCGGCTTGGCGGGAAATCGCATCTCGTGGGGCGAAACCCGCCAGGTCGACGCCATTCGGTATCACCGAGACCTGCAGGTCTGGATTGACCTCGCGGAGTGCCACAGCATCCTCTCCGCTCACGACTACGACCCGGTCGGCGTCGCCGTACTGCCTGCGAATCGCCCGGAGTGCAAGAGCCCGCCTGGCGCGCTTTCGCAACGCCTCGACCGCTCCCCGGGCGTTGACCGCGTCAACGTTCAAATGCGGGGCATCCAAAGCCCCGAGCACCGTGCGGATCGGAGCGTCGACCGACCCGATAAGCCCGGCCATCGGCGCGCCGATCGCATGGACCACGTCTGGACGGACCGAGTTGATGGTATTGCGAAGGGAGCTTTTGAGGTCGCGACGAGCCGCTTCGATCACCGTCAGACCGTCGATGTCGTCAAACGCGGGGCCACCATCATCGATCGTGAGGAGGGTGACGTCGTGGATGTCATGCAGCTCTTTGAGCAGGTGATACAGATGCAGGACATATCCGTCGCGTAATGGCAGGCGAGGAGGGCGCATCCCCACCACGAGGATTCGGTGTCGGTCGTTGTTAGGCTCGGATGTCACGCTTTCGGACCTTCTGGCGGCGGCTAGTTTCACTCAACACACGCCTACCCAAAGGAATACGACGTGGGGGATATCGAGCAGGGACAGACTACGCCATTGGTCTCCGTTGTCATCCCGATCCTCAACGAGGTCCGAACGATTGACGACACACTGGCTTCGGTCCTCGGTCAGACGTATCGCCACATTGAAGTGTTGGCGGTCGACGGTATGTCAGACGATGGAACAATCCCGAAACTGCAAGCCTGGTCCGAGCGCGACGATCGGGTGAGGATTCTTCCCAATCCTCGCAAAGCGATTCCGGTGGCACTCAACATTGCTCTGGAGGCTGCCGAAGGGCTCTTCATGGTCCGGGTCGATGCGCATTCAACCATTCCTGACGACTATGTCGAGCGACTGGTTGCCCACCTCAAGACGAGCAAGGTGGCCGGGGTCGGTGCCAAGAAGACCGCAGTAGGTGGCCCTCCGAACGGTGGTGCGATTGCGGCCGCGTTGGGATCACCGTTCGGCGTCGGAGGTTCGGCCTATCACTATGCAACCGAACCGATGGAAACCGACCATATTCCGTTCGGGGCCTACCGGATCGACCTGGCCCGGCAACTCGGGGGATGGGACGAACGTCTTGTGGCCAACGAAGATTTTGAATTCGACGTTCGGGTCAGGCAAGCCGGTGGCAAACTCTTCCTTGATCCGTCGGTCGAGGTTCTATGGAAGTGCCGCAGCCGCATTCGCGATCTGGCCGCCCAATATCGCCGATACGGCCGCGGCAAGGCCGACGTAGCCTTCCTGCATCCGTCGGAAGTTCGTGTGCGCCACCTGGCTCCTCCGGTCGCGGTGGCAGCCCTGACGACTTCCGCGGTCCTAGTTCCCTGGGTGCCGGTGTTGCTACCGATAACCGCCAGTGGCTATCTCGTCGCAGTGCTCGGGCTCTCGATTCCTATTGGCCGAAAGCTGGATGGTCGTGACAGGCTACGGGTACCGGGCGCTCTGGCCGCCATGCAGTTGGCCTGGGGATGGGGCATGTGGGAGGGTCTCGCTCGCATCGCCCGTCATGGATTCCGGTTACCGATTCCATCAGACGTCGACGCATCGAGATCGGGGAGTCCCGAGTGGCACGTGGAGTCTGGCGTCGAACCTGACCGGGATCCCGGCTCCAGCATGTAGCTAGTTCCTAGGCGAGTAGATCAGTGAACGTTTCGGCCGGACCCACCACATTCCGGTCCATCCAGGTGCCGTTAGTTCCCAGATTGGGGTTTCGTTGCACGGCACCACCGACTGCGGTCATCCACCAGCCAGCCGCGACCAGGAGCTGCAAATCGGGCTGCCAATCCAGCGAGAGGGTGGAGAAGTAGTCCGCCACCGTACTGCTCACCGTTTCGTCTGTCCAGAAACGCTGGTTTATCAGCTCCCCGTAAGAAGCCCCGCGCTCGCGGCGAAGATCTTCGGCCCACAAGTGGAGCAGATCGAGACCCGGGACGCCGTGCTCGCTCCACGTGTCCCAGTCGATCACGCCCGTCAAACGGCCACTCTCGTATAGAAGATTTCCACTCCAAAAGTCGCCGTGGGTAACTACGGCTGGCAACCTCGTCAGCCCGGCCTCCACGACCGTGGGAACGCCGCTCAGGTTGACCTCCAGCTTCGAGAGCTCACTCGCTACCTGGCCGATGATGGTTGTTTGCGTGTCGCCGGCAGGGAGCCTCGCCAAGAAAGTTGCCGCTTGCCGGGCTAGGGGCACGGTGAGGTTGGTCGGGGATCGCCCGGGCCGAAGCGCCTCGACGCTCCAAGAGACGTCGTCAAAACTGCCACTCGCAACGCCGCTGGGAATCTCCTCGAGCCCAAAACGCCGCAGAG
>CAWKAG010000054.1:0-18512 GCA_963847455.1 uncultured Acidimicrobiia bacterium | reverse complement strand
CTGGCTATCGATCAATGTTTCCGGTGGCGTCGGTTTCAAATCAAGGTCAACCCGCAACGGCATCGCGGACTCGGCGGCAACTGTGGTCAGGTGGTGGGCGTCTTGTTGATTCCCGCAGTCAAAGCAGGTCAGTTTGGTGACGGTCGGTGCAAGTGGCATGGCGCCAACCTAATCGCCAGGAGAAGGCGCGCGGGTCGGCACCGTTGGTACGATCCGCCGATGTCGACGATGCGTGCCATGGTGATTGAAGAGTTCGGTGGGCCGCTCATGGCCAGGGCGGTTCCGATTCCTCGTACCGGGGCCGAGCGAGGTGCTCGTCCGGGTCCGAGCATGCGCGGTGGATCACTTCGATGTCGCGATCCGCAAAGGACTACGGGAGCGTGCCACCCGTCCCCACGTACTCGGCCACGAGATCGCCGGCGAGGTGGCCGGAGTCGGGCCCGGCGTCGAGGGATGGTCACCGGGTGACCGGGTGGCGTCGACCCTCTACCTGGTGTGCGGGATTGCCGCCGGTGCCGATCAGGTCGCGAAACCATCTGCGAAAACTTCGGCGGCCATGTCGGCGTGACCATTCCCGGCGGATACGCCGAATACGTCGTGGTGCCGGCCCAGAACCTCGTGGCGTTGCCCGACGTCATCGACTTCCCGGCCGGTGCGATACTCGCCAACGTGGTGGGTACGCCCTATCACGCCCTAGGTACCGGATGGAGCTCCAGCCGGGCGAGCGGCTGATCATGACCGGCGCGGGCGGTGGTGTCGGCCTGCACGCGATACAGCTCGGCGTGAGGCTCGGCGCAGACGTCATGGCGGTAGACCTTGGTCAAGCCAAGCTGGATGCGGCGACGAGGTGGGAGCAGCGCTGGCCATCGATCCGCCGTAACCAACCGATCCACGACGCCGCCAGGGAGTGGAGCGACGGGTGGGGGTCGACGGGGTGCTCGAACTCGTTGGACCGTCGACGATGCCGCGGACGCTGGCCTCCCTGGCGAAAGGTGGCCGGATGGTGATCGTTGGGTCTCATACCGGTACCGAATGGACGATTGACCCGGGCGACCTCTACCGCAATGAATGGGAGATCAAGGGGTCGCGGAACGTGTCGGCTAGCGAACTTGCTGAAGTCATTCAGCTCGTCGTCGACGGGTCGTTGACGCCCGTTGTCGCTGGTACGTATCCGCTGGAGGACGCCGAACGGTTGCAGAAGAACGTTCTGGCGGGAAAGCTCATCGGTCGCGAGGTCCTCGTACCCTAAGAATCGCCACATTTATCGCCACATTAATCGGGAACTCCGCCCACTGCAATCGATTGCAGTGATAGGGTCATGATGATGCCTACCGTTGCGATACTCGGAACCCGCTACCCGGACTTTTCGATCGAGCAAGAGATCCTCGAAGGCGTGACCATCGTTGATGGTGCTGGCGACACGCCGCACGACATCGTTGACCTTACGAACGGGGCGGACGTCGTCATCGCCGGCTCACGGCCCCGCTTTACCGCCGGGGTGCTCGAACGGATGACGCCGAGAGCGATCGTGCGATCCGGCATTGGTGTCGACTCAATCGACATTGAGCATGCTCGTCGCCTTGGCTTTTTGGTTGCCTATGTGCCCGATTACGGGACAGAAGCAGTGGCGTTTCACACGCTTTCGTTGGTGCTGGCCGCGATGCGTCGGTTGCCCCAATCCGACCGGCTCGTGAAGCAGGGAAACTGGGGTTTCGCCGAGCTCCGCCCCATGCACTTGCCATCAACGATGACTGCCGGTGTCGTCGGTTTTGGACGAATCGGCCAGCGAGTTGCCCACTTACTTGGGTCGGTGGGTTTCGGAACGGTGATCGCCCATGACCCCTATCAGGCTCTGGCAGAAACCGACCTGGAGGAGTTGCTCGCGACGTCGGATGTGGTCACCCTGCATGCTCCCGGCCCTGATGACGGTTCGGCGCTGCTCGGCGAATCTGAAATCGCAACGATGAAAGACGGATCGATCCTCATCAACACGGCCCGAGGGACGCTGGTTGATGCTGGCGCTTTGGCCGCCGGGCTTGCGCAACGACGTCCGAGATTCGCAGCCCTTGACGTCTTCTCGCCTGAGCCGCCAAATCTCTCGCTGTTCGCAGGTGTAAAAGATCAGCTCATCCTGTCGCCACATACCGCTTGGTACACGGAAGAGACCCAGACCGAGCTGCGTGTGAAGTCCGCTTGGGAAGCCCGGCGGATCATCGAAGGAGATGAACCGCTGCATACAGTTATCCGACCAGAGGAGGCGCCATGACCAGATCCATCTACGACCTCGTTAGTCCCGATGTTGCTGCGGTTGTCTCTGAGTCGCAAACCGCGGTCATCCCCTTCGGGAGTGTCGAGCAACACGGACCTCACCTGCCCTGCGGGACCGATACGATGGCAGCTGAGGTAGTCGGCCGAACCCTTGCCGAGCGGCTCGGGGCTCTCTACGTTCCGTTCGGTCCATATGGCGTAACCCCGATCCACGCCGGTCATCCCGGCACCATCAACCTGCGGCGCTCCACGTTCGAAGCTTTGCTCACCGACATCTGTGAAGAGTTGATCGGCATGGGGGTGACGCGCTTTGTATTCGTCAACTGGCATGAGGGAAACATCGCTTCGATGGATGGGGTAGCAACCGAGATTCAGGATCGGCATCCGGGTATTTATGTCGTCACCTCGCACGCTTGCTATGCAGCTCAGCGGATCTACGCGGCCAGCGGAGGCGAGCTGACCCATGGTGGCGGGATCGAGGTCCTCGCAGTGATGGCCCATGACCCGGGGCTTGTCCAACTTGACCGGGCTGGGGAGGCCACCCGTCCGGACCACGCAATTGCGCTTGACGAGATGCGTCGGAGTCACGAAACCCACGGATATATCACCGACGTAACCGAGATCGACGCCGACGGCTGGTACGGCAATCCAACCTGGGCGACGCTCGACATGGCCGGCGACTTCGCCGCCACCGTTGCCGATGACGTAGCGAAGCGAGTGATCGAGATTTTCGGGTTACGACCATGACAGTCACCTCGAGACCGGAGTTCGAATTCGTCGATCTTCCCGGGCGTCGGGCAGCCGACCCCCTGAAGGATGTCCCGTCGGCCTCGAGCCTACGCATTGTCCAGATGGCTCGGATCGAGGGACGCCGGGCCCATGTCCATCCCCATTCGGAGGAGGTAGTCGTGGTTGCTGCCGGGCACGGCCGCGCCTGGATTGGCGGCGAGTGGTTCTCCGTTGCCACGGGAGACGTTGTTCGGATTGCCGGTCAGGGCGGCCCACGCCACCGTGCCCGACGAGCACATCGAGATGGAGCTGATCTGTTTCTTCCCGCACCCGAACCTGCCGAGAACATCGAAGACACCGACATCGAGTGACCTAGGAGAACAAATGAGCGACAAGATCCGACTGGCCCACGTAGGACTGGGACGATGGGCGCGGGTGCTGGCCCGCGGCGCCCAGCGGGGCGACCTCATCGACATCGACTCGTGCTACTCCCGCTCGGAGGACAAGCGCCAGGCGTTCATGGACGAGTACCACATCCCCCGCTCAGCCTCGACCTACGAGGAACTGTTGGCCGACCCCGACGTCGAGGGGATCATGATCACCACCCCCAATGACACCCACCGCGCACTCATCGTCCAGGCGCTCGAAGCCGGCAAACCCGTCTACACCGACAAGCCGGTGGCGCAAACGCTCGAAGACGCCGCCGCCATCAAGGAAGCGGTCGACGAATCAGGCCTCCCCTTTGCCGTTGGTCACAGCGCCCGCCGGCTGTCGGGCAATCGCCAAATGAAAAAGTGGATCGACGACGGCACCCTCGGTGGCGTATCGATGGCCGAAGCCAACTTCTCCAATGAGCGCGGCCTCGAACTGACGCCCGAAACCTGGCGCTGGTACCTGGACAAAACCCCGGGCGGCCCACTCATCCAGCTTGGCGTCCATCACGCCGACAACCTCCAGTACCTTCTCGGTCCGGTGGCGGCGGTATCGTCGCACACCCGCAAATTGTTCACCAAGTCGGAGGTTCCCGACGCCACCATGACCGTTCTCGAATTCGAGTCGGGGGCCCTCGGCTATCTCGGCTGCGGTTGGGCATCGCCGGGTATCTATCAGATCCGCTTGCAGGGAACCCAGCACAACCTCATGTACGACCTCGACTTCACTCACTGGGATGACGCTCACGAAGCCGATGAGCACTCTTCGCTGGTGTCGCAGGCCTATGGCGACCAGGACCGCCGGCCCGTTGACCTGCCTAAGACGGACATGTTCCGCGAGCAGCTCGAAGAGTTCGGGCGAGCCTGCCGCGGCGAAGGGACGATCGAGGTCGGTGTCGACGATGCGATCAGGGCCCTGTCGGTGGTGCACTGTGCCATCGAATCGAATGCCACCGGTGGAAGGCCGTCGAGGTCAAGCCCTACCTTGAGCGCTTCGGCATCTCCTAAATGCGGCTCGCCACCGTTGCCTACGGCGGAGAGCAGCTTCCGGCCGTAATCGGAGACGGAGATACCGTACGCTTGGTCCGTGACCTGATCGATCCCGCCCCGACCACCATGATCGAGTTGATCGAAGCCGGTCCTGAGCTTCAGCTCGATTGGCCAACGGTCGAGCGCCCCGGTCGACGGCGCTGAGTTGCTGGCGCCGATTCCCCGTCCGTCCCGTTGCGTGTTCTGCGTGGGATGGAACTACCTCGAACACTTCGAGGAAGGCAAAGGAAACCGGGGTGATAACTACGACCCTCCAGACATCCCCGAGTACCCGACGCTGTTCTCAAAACCGCCTACCAGCGTCATCGGTCCGGGGGGCGGGGTATTACATCCCGGTCGAGTCAGTGAACAGCTCGACTGGGAGATCGAACTGGCGGTCATCATCGGCAAGGGGGGACGCAACATTTCCCAGGGCGACGCGATGGCTCACGTTTTCGGCTACACGATTGCGGTTGACGTATCGGTCCGCGACCTCCAGCGGCGGCATGGGGCTCAGTGGTTCAAAGGCAAGGCCTTGACACGCATTGCCCACTCGGCCCATGGATCGTGACCGCCGATCAGCTCCCCGACCCGTATGCCGTGCATCTCGAGCTCACGGTGAATGGCGCGGTAAAGCAGTCAGATCCTGCTTCGCTGATGGTGTTTACGTTGCCCCGGATCATCGAGGAGTTCTCGTTGGGCATGGCACTGGAGCCCGGCGACATCATCCTCAGCGGCACTCCATCAGGGATCGGGTATGCCCGCAAGCCACCTGAGTTCCTGAAGGTTGGCGATGAGATGGTGGCCACGATCACCGGCATCGGCTCGCTCATGAATCCGATCGTGGCGATGGAGTAGGTGGCGCGAAGATGAGCACTCTTGGACAAATTCTCGGTCATCCCGATCCGGTGGTGGCCGAAGTTCTGGATACCTGGACACCCCGCTTCCTGCGAGGCGGTATCTCCGTCGGTGACCTCGTTTCCACCGTCGAAAGAATCCAGACCTGGGACGATTGGGTGGTTGAGTGGACCAACACGGCGGGCGTCCACGAGACCCTCGCCAAACATGCAGAGAGCGACGGTCGGCGGTTGGCCGCAACCGCCGCCTGGATGGACGCGTTCCGCTGCCACCATCTTGCCTACTTCGTCTCGACCCGAGACGTTGAGCTGCATAACCGTGGCCTCGCCAACATGTTGCGGTGCCACGACAACGCCCTTCCGTACCTTGAGCCTGCGGTCGAAAAGATCGATATTCCCGGTGTCGACGGAGCGCCAAAGATGGTCGGGCTGTTGAGTGTTCCCAAAGGCGTTGATCGGGCGCCGGTCGTCATTGTGTTGCCCGGTTTGGACTCCACCAAGGAAACCCGGCATCAATCCCGGGGCGGATGGCTCCGCCGGGGGATTGCCGTGCTTTCCGTGGACGGGCCGGGACAAGGCGAGTCAAGCCAGTGGTCGACCATCCGCCCCGACTACGAGGTAGCGATCAGCGGGGTGATCGACTGGATCGAAACCAGGTCCGACCTCGACGCATCACGGGTTGGGGTATTCGGAACCAGCCTGGCCGGTTACTACGTGCCCCGGGCCGCTGCGTTCGAATCCCGGATTGTGGCCGCTTACGGAAACTGCGGTCCGTATAACTGGGGTGAGTGCTTCGACGGACTACCTCAGGTCACGAAAGAGGCGTACGCCCATTACAGCGGTGCCAAAAGCATGACCGAAGCCCGCGAGTTGGCCGACCAGCTTTCGCTGCAAGGCGTCGCATCGAAGATTACGTGCCCCCTGCTGATCGTGCATGGCTCCGATGATCCCCTCATCCCGTGGGAACAGGGGAAACGGATTGCGGACGAGGGAGGCGGTCAGTTCATGCTGATCGAAGGGGGAACGCATGGTGTGCAGAACATGCCGCATCTTTTCCAGTCGTATGCGATGGACTGGATGACGCGCTATCTCGGAGGGGCGGTGAGCTGATGAAATTCTCGTTCAAGACGTGGGGCCAGCAGATCGAGTGGCCGATGCTTCGCGACATTTGGATCGAGGCTGACCGGGGTGGTTTTTGGGATGGGGTGTGGCTGAATGACCACTTCTATCCGCCCAAGGCGCCGTCCGAGCTCCCCATCTTTGAGGCATGGACTCTTCTGGCTGGTCTGGCAGGGCTAACCGATCGACTCCGCTTCGGCACCATGGTGACGGCCAACACCTTCCGCCATCCCGTGGTCGTGGCCAAGATGGCCGCCACCATCGACCACATGTCCAACGGTCGACTCGACATCGGCATCGGAACCGGTTGGCACGAAGGGGAGCACGCGGCCTATGGCATCGCGCTGCCTTCGCTGACCGATCGATTCGACATGCTCGATGAGACTTTCACGATCATCGACGGTCTGATGACCAACGACGTGTTCTCGTTCGAAGGAAAGCACCACCGACTTGTCGAGGCGCGGTTCGAGCCGAAACCGGTTCAGCGTCCCCGCCCGCCGTTCGTTATCGGAGGGGCGGGCCCAAACCGAACACTGCCGCTCGCCGCCAAGTGGGCTGATCATTGGAACTTCCCCGACTACGACCGCGACGTCGCCGCGTTCGAAGCCCGGGTAGTTCGCCTGCGCTCGCTTTGTGCCGAGATCGGACGGGACCCGGCCGAGATCGAAATCTCCGCCCAGTTCCGTTTCGACAACCTGGCTGAGATCCCCGACCTCATCGCCGGGTACGAGGCGGCAGGGGCAAACCACGTCCTCGTGAGCTTCTCGCCGCCCGGCGATCCGACGCTGCCGGTGAAGGTTGCCGACTATCTTGGCGGCCTAGCTGGTTGATTCGTCGTGACGTCGGTACCCCTATGCGTCTATTGTGGCGTTAATGACAGCGCTTCCGATCGTAATCCAAGGCGGTATGGGCGTCGGCGTCTCCGGATGGCGGCTAGCCAATGCCGTTTCCTCGTGCGGTCAGCTCGGGGTGGTTTCGGGTACGGCGCTGGACGCGGTGCTCGTGCGCCGACTCCAATTGGGCGACGTGGGCGGACATGTGCGCAGGGCGTTACAAGCGTTTCCGTTACCTGACGCGGCCGAACGGATTCTGGACAAGTACTTCGTCGAGGGTGGCAAACCCGCCGACCGTCCCTTCCGCGGCAAGCCCATGGCCACAGTTAATCGGATTCGGAGCGCCCTCGAACTTGTGACGGCTGCCAACTTTGTCGAGGTCTTTCTGGCCAAAGAAGGCCACAAGAATCCGGTCGGCATCAACTATCTCGAGAAGATCCAGGTGGAAACTCTCGGGTCGATCTACGGCGCCATGCTGGCCGGCGTCGACTATGTCCTCATGGGCGCCGGCATTCCGAAAGCGATCCCGGCCGTTCTGAGCCGATTCGCCGATGGGGACGCGACTGATTTGGCGCTTGATGTGAAAGATGCCACCAAGAAGCACTTCACCCGTTTTGACCCCAGGTCGTTCTTTGAGCAGGACCCGCCCCGCCTGCCCCGTCCGAAATTCCTGGCGATCGTCGCTTCCCATGTTCTGGCGACGATGCTTTCGCGAGCCGAGATTCCGCCGGATGGATTTGTGGTGGAGGGCCCGACGGCCGGTGGCCACAACGCCCCGCCGCGCGCCAAGGGAGTGACGGAGACTGGCGAGCCGCTATATGGAGAACGCGACGTGGTCGATCTCAACGTGTTGGCCGACCTCGGTAAGCCCTTCTGGCTGGCCGGATCCCAAGCCTCCCCAGAGGCCGTGCGAGAAGCACTCAACACCGGGGCATCCGGGGTCCAGGTAGGTACCGCGTTTGCCTTCTGTGCCGAATCCGACATGCGAGCGGACCTGAAGGCAGACGTGCTGAAAGGCAGTGCGGCCGGCAAAGTAAAAGTCTTTACCGATCCGGAAGCCTCGCCAACCGGGTTCCCCTTCAAGATCGTTCAGATGGAAGGGACCCTCTCGGATCGTGTCATGTACGAGAAGCGTGAGCGGATCTGTGACCTGGGCTATCTCCGCACGCCGTACGAGACGTCGGAGGGGAAAGTCAAGTGGCGGTGTCCGGCAGAACCAGTGCTCGACTTTACGAAGAAAGGCGGGGTGCTCGAGGAAACGAACAACCGTCAGTGTCTTTGTAACGCTCTGATGGCCAACATCGGACTCGCCCAACTCCACGACGGACAGGAGCAGGAAGTCCTCGTTACCGCCGGCGATGATGCCTCTTTTGTAGCCAGGTTCCTGGCACCCGGCGCCGAGTCGTATTCCGCAGCAGACGTAATCGCCTCCCTACTGGCCGGGGTTTAGCCCGACCGCAGGGTCGTGGGTGTTCTGGCACCCCACACGCCTGGTTTCAGGTTGGGTGCTGGTCAGCAGGCTGCCGGGCGAATGGTCCCCGGCTAAGTCGCTTCAGGTGTGGGGCGTTGTCTGGAAATCGGATCGGGTTGTTCCATTTGGCGACCACCCCAAGCAGCGCCACAACTGCCACTCCGAACAGGGACCAGTAGGCGGCGGGCGCCAAACTGAGCATGACCCGATCTCCGGCGATCGCTCCAACGGTTGTCGTGATTATGGCCGCTGCCAGGATCAGCGCGATGGTGGGGCCGTCGAATAGGGCACTCCACGACCGTCCACTCAACCGAATCGCCGTGATCCGGTTGATGATCAGGATGGCGGCCATAAAGGCGCTCATCGACGCTACCCCCCGACCCCGGAGTTCGATAGTGGCAGTTGATCCGGCGACCAGGCTATCGATGGCACCCGTCGCGAGAATTGAGACGAACAGGGCCAGGATCCAGATCGCCCACAGAGGCGGTATCCAACCCGGTCGGCGTGACCCTGGTCGGGTTGCCATCTCGCTGGCAAGTTCGAACGGTGTTCCGAACTCCTCGACCGGATCCGAGTCGGTCTCGGTCAGGTGACTGTCGATTTCGGCGACGAACTCACCCGCCCGGCGCCCATCGACGCCTTCGACCTGGAGCGCCCTGGCTAGTTGACTCAGATAAACCCACGCTTGGTTGTTCATGTTTGCTCCTTGGCCTGGCTGGTAGAGGGTTTGGCTGGCTATCTCGGTGAACTCGCTCCACGCTTCGGCTGCAGCTTGGAGGGTGGTTCGGCCGACGTCTGTGATCTGGTAGTACTTGCGATTCGGTCCTTGATCTCCGGCCCTCCAGGCGGTGGTCACCAGACCATCGCGGTCGAGCCGGTTGAGCAGGGGATAGAGCGTCCCGCCTTTGATCTCCCCGAAGCCTGCAGCATCGAGGTCCTTCGAAATCTCGTACCCGTAAGCCTCGCCCGTGGCGAGTCTGGCTAGCACGCAGAGGTCCAGGACCCCTTTGAGCCATTGGACTCTTCGCTGATCGATTGTCGTACTGGCGGTGGTTTTCTTCACTATGTAGGTATCCTAACAACTACTAGTCAGTATTGCTAGCTAGTTCGGTGAATATTCTCCGACTGGCCGAGGGCGCTTCGGCAGGCAGACGGTATGGCTAAGGTCGTGGGGTGGCCGTGAACCTTGACGCCTTCCCACCGATCGATCGGCTCTGAGTCTTGTTCGAACTCGTCCTGGTTCTCGTCGTTGTTTCGTTCGCCTTTTGGGTAAAGGCTGTCGCCGGGTTCGGCGGTCCGCTGATCGCGATCCCGCTTCTGGCTCCTTTCCTCGGCGTCGAGGGTGCGGTCGTGGCGGTGGTGTTGGCCAACCTGGTCGCCAACGTGATGATGCTTTGGACCAACCGGCACGCGGCCTCACCCAATCGACGCTTGCTGGTCCGAGTGATTGGCGCCGGGGCACTCGGTACGGTCGCCGGCACCATTGCCCTGACCCGTCTCGATGACCGAATCCTGTCGGTGACGCTGGCCGTCACGGTCGTGATCTACATCGTGGTGTCGCTGTCTCGCCCTGAGTTCAAGGTGTCTCGCGAGACTGGCATGAAACTGTCGGCTCCGGTTGGGATCGTTGGTGGGGCACTCCAAGGCGCCACCGGCAACTCAGGGACGGTGTTCGGGAGCTTCTATCACAGCCTCGACCTGCCCCGAGACGAGTTCGTCTTTGCGCTGACCGTTACTTTCCTCACGTTCGGGAGTTTGCAGATCGTCACTCTCGCTCAACTGGGACGGTTCAGCGGTGATCCGCTCGAACGGGCGTTGATCGCCATCGTGCCAGTGCTCTTGGTGATTCCCCTCGGCGAAGCGTTCTCGAGGCGACTCGACGCCAAGATTTTCGGGCGTCTGGTCCTCGGGTTGTTGGCCTTCTCGGCCGTCGCGTTGGTGATCGGAGCCGTTACGTAGCCGATTGCATGCGCAGTTAGTTGCCGAGGTGCGTCAGGCCGAGATGGTCGGGCAGTGTGGCCAGGTCGGCGATGACTTTGGGCATACGATCAGCGCCCACCGGCTCCCAGACGGCCCCGGCCACTGAGTTGGTCTCATCTTCGATGGCTTGCCTGGCCAGCCGCCCGTCCTCGGTTAGATCGCCGGCAGCATCCAAGTAACCGTGACTGACCAGACCGTCGAGGGGATGCTCGTGATGGGTGCCTTCAAGCTGGCGCCAGGCTGCGTCGAGACGGGTCGCCTCTCCGGGAGTCAAACCGGCCGCGTCGATCACAACAGTGTGCGCGTCGGCACGCAGATACCGCAGAGCCGTCAGAAGGTGGTGAATCAAATAGGCCGGGGTACCCGAGGGCCGGGGGAGCTCGGCCCATGCCCGGGAGAGGACAAAAGCCGGACCCGGATATCGGTCAGGCACGCCGTCGACGGCCGTGCCAAGCGGCGCGAGTAGTTCGGCCAAGGCGGGTTGCCCACCCCACAGTTCGTCGATCAGGCTCGACTGGAGGGTGGTGAGTCGTTGGGCGAGCTCCAGACATGCGGTGCTCGGCGTAAGCGCTTCATCCACGAGTCCTTGAGCAATGGCGGCGTCGACGTGCTCCTCCAACGTGGTCGGAAGCGCATACCGGTGGAGGCGTTCGAGCAATACCCGGCTCTGGGTTCCTGCCAGAAAGAACGGACGAAGGTTGATAATCAAGCCCGGCCGGTCGAGGCCGGAGTCGCTCCGCCAGGTATCGATGGCGTCTTCGTGAACTGCCCGCATCTGGCGGTGGACCGTCAAAACGAGTCTGTCAACGTGGGGAGCGACTTCTGTTGCGAATTGCGACAAAGGGTGCATGAACCCATCCTCGCACGGACAACGTCGCAAAATCCGGCCGGCGAGGCAGTTTTGCCCTAGATAGAAAGCCCAAGGAAAAAAGTAGGGCCAGACGTGAGTCCAGCCCTACTCCGCTTTTTGCCGCTCGGCGGTTAGGCCAGGTACTTCTCCAGATCTGCGCCCGTGGTGTCGTTGCCCGCAATGAAGGCTTCAACATTGGCGTGGGCTTGCTCGTCGGTGTACTGGATGGCCGGGCTCTTCATGAAGTATGAAGAAGCGGCCAACAGTGGTCCACCCACGCCGCGATCCAGGGCGAGTTTGGCGCAACGCACCGCATCGATGACGACGCCGGCCGAGTTCGGTGAGTCCCAAACTTCGAGCTTCAGCTCAAGGTTCAGAGGCACGTCACCAAACGACTTGCCTTCAACCCGGATGTAGGCCCACTTGCGGTCGGTCAACCATGGCACGTGATCGGATGGGCCGATGTGTACATCGTCCTTGGCGATCCCATGCTCAATCTGGGAAGTGACGGCTTGCGTCTTGGAGATCTTCTTGGACTCGAGGCGGTCGCGTTCGAGCATGTTCTTGAAGTCCATGTTGCCGCCAACGTTCAGCTGGCTGGTGCGCTCGACCTTTACGCCACGATCTTCGAACAGACGGGAGAGCACCCGGTGGACGATGGTGGCGCCAACCTGCGACTTGATGTCGTCGCCAACGATCGGAACGCCTGCATCGACGAACTTCTTTGCCCAGACCGGGTCCGAAGCGATAAAGGCGGGGATGCAGTTGACGAAGGCAACGCCGGCGTCAATCGCAGCCTGGGCGTAGAAGCGGCTGGCTTCTTCGGATCCGACCGGCAGGTACGAGACCAGCACGTCGGCCTCGGCGGCCTTCAGAGCTGCCGCGACATCGACCGGGGTGGCCGCTGATTCCTCGACCATCGCCAGGTAGTACTTGCCGAGACCGTCGAGGGTTGGCCCGCGCTGTACGACGACATCGAGATGGGGCACTTCGGAGAACTGAATCGTGTTGTTCTCGCCAGCCCACATCGCCTTGGAGAGATCAACCCCGACTTTGTTGCTGTCTACATCGAAGGCAGCCACGAACTCAATGTCCGAGATGTGATACCCGCCGAGATCCACGTGCATGAGGCCCGGGATGTCGTCTGTGGTGACGGCGTCGCGGTAGTACTCGATGCCTTGGATGAGTGAGTTGGCGCAGTTTCCGACGCCAGCAATCGCTACACGAACCTTGTTCGTCATGATGTTCCCTTCGTTTCTTGCATTATTAAACTTTCGACCCATTCGACATCGCGCTCCATGGAGTCCGCCCGATGCTCTATCTCTGCCCGGGCATAAACCGATCGGGTGCTTTCGGCGACACTGGCCCTCGCCGCTGAGATGCGGTCCTTCAAAATCTCTGCACGTTTGGCCAGTACGGCTACCCGGTCCTGACCGGAAAGCAGGTCGAGGAACGTCATGCGAACCCGGAATCCGCTCGTGTTGTCGACAGTGTCCATGTCTCCGAGTTGTGAGATGAGCAGGGACCGGCCGGTTTCGGTCAGCCGATATTGTTTGCGTCCCTTTTCGTCTTTGGTCTCGGAGACCTCGACGGCGCCCGCCGCTTTTAGGCGGCGCAAGGCCGGATAGACGCTCCCAAACGAGACGCGCCAGAAGCCCATGTCGATCAGTCGGCGATGCAACCCATAGCCATGGGCGTCGCCTTCAGTGAGTAGTCCGAGTATCGCGGTTTCAATCATATCGGTTCGATATAGTAACTATATCGAACCGATATACAAACTGGCCGTGGGCAGCGCCGGTTGGCCCGATAACAGCCGGGTGGTGGATCGCCCTTCCTGCCTGCCGCGTACGGTTGACGGTCTGCGAGTTTCCGATCTAACCGCGGAGCGAGGAAAGCATCGACCGGGCAGCTTCAGCTTGTATCGGGTCGAACTGGTCGTTGATCGCCAGGGCTTGCATAAGTTCGCCGATGGCCCGGTCAACCTCTCCGAGCGCAGCTGAGATCATGCCCGCATGAAACAACGCCGGGGCTGAGCGAAAGCCGTTTGCGAGAGCCCGATCCGAGGCCAGGCGGGCTTCGTCGTAGCGTTCGGCCGTGTGGAGCGCCCAGGCGTAGGCATCGTGGGCCTGCGGGTCACTACGGAAAGCGAGCTCTGCCTGCGCGAGTTCGATCGCCAGGCCAGGGTTGCGATCGTGGTCGGCGAGAAAGTAGACGGCCTGCCGGTCGTAGGCCGTTCCGAGAGATCGTGCGAGATCGATGATTGTCTCAGCCGTGTCGAACTGACGGTCGGCGGCCTCGTCGTCGCCGAGGAGAATATACAGGTCCCCCAGACTGGCGAGCGTGCTTGGCTCAGGCACGACCTCAGCGGCCCGCTGGTAGAAACTGATGGCTCCGTCAACGTCACCTTCTGCGGCAGTGATCTGACCCTGCATCAGATTCGTCAGGATCGATTCCGGATCATGTTCCGCGGCAAGATCTGAGAAACGCCGAGCGGCCAGCAGGTCACCTGTGTCGAAAAATATTCGGGCCGCGAAGTTCTCATACCAGGACCTTCCTCGCGGGATAAGGGATGCCGAACCAGTAACGGCCGCTTGGGCCAATGTCCTGGCGGTGTCGTGGTCGCCATAAAGCCACGCGAGTTCGGCCTGTCGCACCTGGACAGCTGGACTGTCGGGAAATTGTGAGGCGACCACCGACAACGCCGCCGCCGCCGCTTCGAGATCGCCGATCGCCAGGCGAACGTCTGAGCGAATGAGCAGGGCGTCAATCCGCTCAGGTGCTTGTTCCAGGACGCCTTCGACGGTTGCGAGGGCTGCGATAAAGTCGTGGACGGCGAACTGCGCTCTGGCGATACCAAGTCTCCCTGATACATCTTGCGGTCGCAGCTCGTCGGCCTTGCGATACGCATCCTCGGCGGCCTGGTATCGGCTCAGGTCTCCGGTGGTTCGGCCAGCCTCGAGGTAGAGGGCTCCTAGGGAGAGATAGTCAGACGGCGTGGTGAATTCGCCAGTTCGGCTCTCGTACTGGTCGATAAGTCGGCGTAGCTCGTCGGGATCTGTGAATGCGGGAGATACCCGACTCAAGTTTATCGAGGCGTCAATCTGGGTAAGTTCAGGTTGGGAAAAAATGCGCTGGTACGTCCACAATCCGACCGCGACGATGATGGTTGCCAGCAGAAAGGCGCCGCCTTTTCGAGAGCTCATCGTGGCCAAACTATACGGCAATGTTTCATTCTCGGCAGCATAGGGTATGTCCTTTTGTTCGTAGCGATCGTCGGCGAGGATCACATTTCTTGGGCAAAACCCGATCCAACCGCTTGGCCGCTGCGAATACCTAATGGAGGATCGCGTCGAGCAAGGCGCGAGACGAAGCCAATGAAAGGATCTACATCCATGGCTTACGT
Organism: uncultured Acidimicrobiia bacterium; assembly: GCA_963847455.1. Lineage (GTDB taxonomy): Bacteria > Actinomycetota > Acidimicrobiia > Spongiisociales > JAENVV01 > JAENVV01. The sequence goes on along the minus strand of CAWKAG010000054.1, from coordinate 3,542 downwards.
ACGTAAACGAGGGATGGGATGGCTAGCGGTTGCGCTGGGCCTACTCGTCATCGTGGCCGGGTTACCAGCCGTCGGAGGACGCGCTGCAGACCATCTAGACGGTCCCGAACTATTAACCCCGCCCGGAGGCAACATCGCAGCTGACATAGCTGACTTGTACGCTTTTGAAGGCGCCGATGCATCAGCCACCGTCCTGGCAGCAACAGTATCTCCTGTTGCGAGCTACGGATCCGTGTTTGGTTCCGACGTTCTTTATGAGATCAAGGTCGATACCGACGGCGACTTCATCGAGGACATTTCCTATGAAATGACCTTTACGGATGCGGCACTGGCCAACCAGGTCGTCACGCTTCGTAAAGCTACCGGCGCTGCCGCTAGTGACGACGTTGCCAACGGTACGGTCATTGCTTCCGGAGCCACAGGGACCAACCTGTCGATTGTCGGCGGTGGGCAGGCCTTCTTTGGTCTCCGCTCGGATCCCTTCTTCTTCGACCTTGACGCGTTTGTCAATGTTGTCGAGATGGGCAATGTCGGCACAACGGGTCGTCAGTTCGGCGACGCCGATGCCAACGACTTCTTTGACGGATTGGACGTACTCGGACTCGTGATCGAGGTCCCAGACACGACCTTTGGTGGAGCGATCAACGTTTGGGCTACAACCCATGTTGGTACGACGCAGATCGATCGAGTCGGTCGCCCAGCGATCAACACCGTCGTCAACAGCAAGGGCGCCATTGTTGGTGCTCCTGCGGCCAACAAGGCCGTGTTCAATGCTGGCGAACCGAAGGATGACGCAGGATTCACGTCCGCGGCAGCCGACGCTCTGACCGCTCTGTCCAGTATCGATACTGAAGGCTCGTTTGAAGCAGATGAACTCGGCATCCTTGCCGGCATCTTGTTGCCAGACGTTCTTCCGTTCGACAAAGCCGGCACCCTTCCGCCGCCGCTTAATGGCCGTGCGCTAGCTGACGACGTGATTGACACCGAGCTGAATATTGTTACCGGTGGCGATCCGCTCGACATTCTGGGTCCTGACCGTGACGCGAATGGAGCCATTACAGGCGACGCGGTTGGTCCTCACTCGGACTATTTGTCGGCTTTCCCCTATCTAGGCGTCCCAAACTCGGTCGTCCCGACCACGGCTCGTTCGTTCGAAGCCAACCTGTTGGGCAGCAACGAAGTTCCAGCCGTAAGCACCACCGCTGCCGGTCTTGGCGCTTTGTCGTTGAACTCGGCAGAGACCCAACTCGATTACTTGTTGCTCACGTATGGATTGGAAGGCGTAGTAGCCGCTCATATCCATCTGGGTGAGGCAGGCGCGAATGGCCCGGTCGTAGCGACTTTGTATTCGTCAGCCGGAGAAGACGTCACCGGAACACTCGCCACGGGAACCATCACCGAATCGGACCTGGCGTCCGGGACGATGGCCGAACTTGTAGTAGCGCTCCGGACTGGTGCGGCGTACGTCAACGTACACACGTCGACCAATCCCGGCGGTGAGTTACGCGGCCAGGTCGCCGCGCTTGACGCGGCGAACAGTGACCCGTTCACGGACGATGACGGCAATGTGCACGAAGCGAATATTGCCATTATCGCCCAGGCTGGAATCACCTTAGGGTGCAACCCGCCTGCGAACGATAACTTCTGCCCATCGAACACGCTTACCAGGGGCCAGATGGCCGCATTCCTGGCCCGTGGACTCAACCTGCCAGCCACTACGACCGACTTCTTCACAGACGACGATTCGTCGATCTTTGAGTCGGAGATCAACCGGGTGGCTGCTGCTGGGATCACGTTGGGATGTAATCCGCCCGCCAACGATAGATTCTGCCCAACGCAGGACATCACCCGCGGTCAGATGGCAGCGTTCCTGCGACGTGCCTGGGCTTTGCCTGCCAGCACGACTGACTACTTCACAGATGACGATTCGTCAGTCTTTGAAGGGGACATCAACGCAATCCGTGAGGCTGGCATAACGATGGGTACCAACCCACCGGCCAACACCACCTATTCGCCAGACCGCTCGATCACTCGAGCCGAGATGGCTTCACTACTCGCCCGAGCCTTAGGCTGGGGTAGCTGATAAGCTAGAAATCTAGGAAATGAAGCAGGGGCGGGATGCAAGTCCCGCCCCTGCATATATACGTCCCCCCACCCGCTATCGAGAACCCGCATGAGACGCCTTCTCTTTACGTTCTGCCTTGGCGTCGTGTTAATCGGCGCCGGAGCACGACGCCGTTCACATCCACTGGGTAACTTCACGATCAACCATTACGTCGGAGTGCACATCGAGCCGTCCGTGACGACGGTCACCTTTGTGTTGGATTTGCGGAGACCCCCACGTTCCAGATTCGACGGGATCTGAGCGAATCCGCAGAGTTATCGCAGGTTCAGATAGCAGGCCTGGCGACCTCGACGTGCGCCGACGCCACTCGCGACCTCGACATTGCGTCCGACGGAACCCAAACTGTCTTGACCGCCGCGGCAGAAAGTGCTGAGTTTCTCCCCGGCCAAGGCGACCTCGACACCCTCCGCATTACCTGTCGTTTTGAAATTCCGACACCTGACCAGTTCCCCTCGACCATGGAAATAGCCGACCGGACGTTCTCAGACCGGGTTGGCTGGCGCGAGATCGTCATCACCAGTGACGGGGTCGACATCGAATCCGAGGCGCTCACGTCGAGCCCTACCAACGCACTCCGCTCGTACGTCTCCGGTTCGTCGATCCGGGACGACCGGACGGCGGCAGTGACGCTCGTACGCCTCGGTCCCGGGACCGGCCCCGATGTACTGGAGGAATCAGAGCCCGTGGCGGCGACGTTGACTGATCGGATCGGTGGCGTCTTGTCAGCTGAGCGCCTGGCAACGACGCCGATCTTTCTGGCGGTCGCTGCCGTGTTGGGTCTCGGGTTCGCCCACGCTCTGGCACCTGGTCACGGCAAGACGCTGGTCGCTGCCTATCTGGTTGGGAACCGGGGAACTTGGCGTCATGCCGTGGGACTCGGGTTTACCGTGGCGGTCTCGCACACGGGTCGGGGTGGCAGCGCTCGGTGTCGTGACCTTGTTGGCGTCGTCGGCCTTTGAACCGGCGGCGGTCTATCCGATCCTGGCGACCCTGTCCGGGGTCATCGTCTTCGGGATGGGGGTCTACCTGGTCCTTCGGTCCACCCGGTCCGGTCGGGCACGTCGATCAAGCCATGACCATGATCACCCGGACTCCGACCACGGGCACAGCCATAATGATGACCATGCCCATGGTCACACTCATGAGCTACCGCAGACCATCACCTGGCGGGGGTTGGCCGCGCTCGGGGTGTCCGGGGGCCTGGTGCCATCTGCCTCGGCAGTCGTGCTATTGCTCGGCGCCATTGGTCTCGGAAGAACCGGACTCGGAGTGCTCTTGGTAGCCCTGTTTGGGGTTGGCATGTCGGCGGCGCTTGTCGGAGCCGGGCTGCTGGTGGTCGGCGCCGAGCGACTCGGATCGTCGTTGATGACGGAACGTCCCTGGTTGAAGAGCCTCCGCAAGGCGTTGCCGGTGGTGA
>CAWKAG010000053.1:0-91962 GCA_963847455.1 uncultured Acidimicrobiia bacterium | reverse complement strand
GGCGGATCGGGTTGGGTCGGGGGCCGATGTCGCAGAGACATCAGGCCGCGTCGGTTGTGGTCCCTGGCCAGATTGAGGACGATAGAACGCAGATACGGCTTGATCTTGTCTTCGTCGCGAATCCGGTGGATAGATCGCGAGAGCCTGATGAACGCCTCCTGGACCAGGTCTTCGGCCGCAGTCCGGTCATCAACGAAGAACCGGGCCAGCCGGACCAGATTGGTGGCCTCTTCGGCGAATAACCGACCGACCATCGAGTTCAGTTCAGCCCGCTCGGCTTGGCCAAGGGGTGTCTCCACCGCCGATCGGTAGATCCTCCGGGGAGCGCGGATATTCAAGGCCATCACCATTACTGACGATCGAACTAGTCGCGGTGGGTGACGCGAAAAAAAGAATTCTGGTCGCGTCACCCGATCGGACCTGGGCTTGCGTCTGTGGTGTAACGGATCAAATAGATCAAAGGAGGGTCCGATGAATATCCATCGTTCGATGGTCATGGTTGTAATACTCGCACTCGGCTTGCTGTCCGCTGCGGCCGGAAACGCCATTTTCTCGAAGGCACCGTTATCTGACGTCAGCCCGCTCGCCGACCCGACTGACGGTGGCTGGGCCGTGGCTTCTGCCACGGTCGGCAACGGCCGGACCGTGGTGGTACTCAACGTTAAGGGACTTGACCCGAACGAGGCGGGTCGGACATTGGGTGCGCATGTCCACATCGGTCCGTGCGTGGTAGGTGACGGTCGCTGCCGCCGGAGGCCATTACAAGGTGCCTGGTGCTCCCGTTTCGCCAGAGACGGAGGTGTGGTTGGATTTCACCGTCACTAACGGAGGGACCGGTCACGCCAAAGCGATTGTTCCGTTCGAAATCGCTCCGGGGGAGGCCGCACTCAATCATGATCCATCGTGATCCGACCTGCGTCCACCGGTGGCGCGCCGGGCCGAGGTTGGCCTGCATTCCGCTGGAGTTCTGAGGATGACGTGGATCACGCGCCGGCCCATCGTGGCCGGCGCGGCCCTCGGCCTCTTGTGGGGTGCCGTATTGCGGGCCTGGATGCGCTTCATATCGAGCAGTCCGGAGTTCAGTTGGAGCGGGACAGCGTTTATCTTGCTCGCAGCGACGATCGTCGGGGCTACGCTTGGCCTGGCCAGGAAGCGTCGCAGCTCCGGAGGAGTCGGCTGGTGGCGCACGTCGATCGTTTCGTTGCTACTGCTTGGTGCCGCAGGTGCCGTGATGTGGCCTTCGGTGGTATTCGGTGGCGCCGCCATTGGCCGGCCACGGCCAGCCTGGCTCCGACTTCTCCTCGGTGCAGCCGCGGTCGGTGTTCAGGCTCCGATCGTTCAAACGACCATCCTGGAGGACTCGATCATGAGTGGCACTGAATCGGTAGTCGCGGTCGCCTGGTACGCGCTCATGCTGACCATCGAAGCCTGGGCCTTTTCGGTCGTTTTCGCTCCAGCAATTGACGGTGCCCCGGTCCCATCCAGGCTCCAGAAAGTACTCATTGGATTGCCAGTCGCCGGGATGGCAGTTTTCGCGGCCATTGCGCTCGGTCTTCCGGGTATGTGACCCGAGAATCGAGGCGATTGGGGCACGGAGGCGCCGCTAGCGTGACGACATGCCTTCGACCCACCAAGCGCTAGCTGATCAACGCAACGACGACATCCTTGTTTACGTTGACGGGAACTACTTCCCGCGACACGAAGCCAAAGTGTCGGTCTTCGATTCAGCGTTTTTGGTCGGTGATGGGATCTGGGAAGGCATCCGCCTGCACGACGGAGAACTTGCCTTCCTCGACCGCCACCTCGACCGTCTCTTCTCGGCGTCTGCCCGGACCGGCATCGATCTCGGTATGGATCGTGACGCCATGACTGGCCTGCTGCATTCGGTCCTCGAACGCAACGAGATGACCGACGGTGTGCACGTCCGCTTGATGGTGTCGCGGGGTCTCAAGAAGACACCCTCCCAGCATCCGTCGAACCTGGTCTCCGGGCCCACGATCGTGATCATCCCCGAATACAAACAAGCTGACCCGTCGGTCGCTCGATCCGGCGTGACGCTACATACCGCTTCTATTCGTCGGCCCCCGCCAAACACGCTCGATCAGCGCATCAACTGTCATTCAAAACTACACGAGGTCATGGCCTTGATCGAGGCTGTTGAGGCAGGATGTGACGAGGCGCTCATGCTTGACGTGAATGACCATGTCGCGACCTGCAACGCCACGAACTTCTTCGCAGTCGCCGAAGGGCACGTGTGGACATCAACGGGGGAGTATTGCCTTCCAGGAATCACCCGGGAGGTCGTTATCGAGGTCTGTCGCGAGTCCGGAATGCCGATCCACGTGGCCGACTTCTCGCTCGCCCTCGTGCATGGAGCCGACGAGGCGTTCGTAACCGGTACCTTCGGTGGAATCACGCCGGTTCGATCGGTCGACGGCATTGAGTTCAGTGACGGGAACGCCGGACCGATAACGTCCTCGCTCACCGACCTGTATGAAAAGGCCGTTACGGCGGATATCGCCATGAGGAAAACTCGATGAGTAAGAAGATTTCGATGTGGTCAGGCCCCCGGAACATCTCAACCGCCATGATGTACTCATTCAGGCAGCGGTCCGATACGCGCGTCTACGACGAACCGCTGTACGGGGCCTATCTCACACGCGTCGAAGGTGTCGCCCATCCCGGCGTCCAAGAGGTCATGACCGACATGGACTGTGACGTTGACTCAGTCTTGGCCGATATCGCGCGCGACACCGCAGACGACGTGCGGTTCTTCAAGAACATGGCCCATCACACAGACGGATTGAACCTTGACCTACTGCGTGGGCTTCAGAACTTCATTCTGTGTCGTCCACCGGCCGATCAGCTGGTGTCCCTCGATGAGGGGATGACGGCGACGCCAACGGTACGCGATACCGGCTACACCTATCAGACGGCGATTCTCGACTGGATGCTGGCCCACGATCAAGAGCCGATCGTGGTTGTCGCCCCAGCAGTTCTGGCGAACCCCGAGGGTGTCCTTAGGGCCCTGTGCGATCGCTTAGACATTGCGTGGGAACCTGCCATGTTGCGCTGGCCGACCGGACCAAAACCCGAAGATGGCGTGTGGGCGGCGCATTGGTATGCCAGTGTCCACGCCACGACCGGATTTGGTGCGCCGCGTCCGGAGCGCCAAACGGTGCCGGATCATCTCCGGGACCTGTTTGAGGTGTGCCTCGCCCACTACGAGCGGCTCACTCCGTATGCCATTGAGGCGATCTAGCCAGAGGTATGAGCGATCTGTTCAGCGCCTGGGATGTATCTCATACCCGGCGACTTCTGGCTCATCGTCGGTCATTTCGGCCGGAAACCCCGGCGCAGTTACCCGAATACCGAGCGGCTCCTCGAGCCGTCGGATGATGTTTGGCGACCATTCGCGGGACCCGTAGGTTTGCTCGGCTTCTCGGAAGATCTTGAGAAGCAGCGGCGAAAGTTCGAGTGGCACGCCGGCCCGGTCCACGACCGATTGGAACAGCGAAATGTCCTTCACGACCAGGTCCATGGTGAAGTTTATGTCTCGTGAGCCGTTGAGGATGACCTGGCTTTCTGTTTCATGCACGAATGAGTTTCCTGAGGAAATGCGGATGGCCTCGTAGGTGGTGTTGAGATCCATCCCCGCCATCTGTGAAGTCACCAGCGCCTCTCCGAGGGAAACCAGATTGGCGGTTGCCAGGTAGTTGGTGACCACCTTGAGCACCGAAGCCGACCCGAGTGGACCGGTGTGCAGTATTTCCCGGCCCATCGCCGTCAACAAGGGCAGCATCCGTTCGAACGTCGGGCGATCGGCACCTCCGAAGATTGAGATGTTTCCCGTGGCCGCTCGATGGCAGCCTCCCGACACCGGGCAGTCGATCGCAGAAGCTCCGGTCGCCATGACCTTTCCTCCGAGTCGAAGTACCTCCGTCTGATCCGTTGTCGACATCTCTGCCCAGATCTTCCCTGCAGACAGCCCCTCGAGCAAGCCTTCGTCACCCTCCACGACGGCTGCGGAAATGGATGGGCTGGGAAGGCAAGTGATGACGACGTCGCAGAGTCGAGCCATAGCGGCCGGCGATGTTCCGGCAATGGCTCCGGCAGCCAGGAGTGGGGCCATCGCCGCTGGGTCAAGGTCTCGAACGATTACATCGAACCCGTTACGAACCAGACTCCCGGCCAGTTTCGAGCCGACGTTTCCCAGTCCAATGAAGCCGACTTTCACGATGTTCTCCTTGGTGTTTTCCGCGCGGCGCAATCTTCGCCAGGGGTTTTCGTACGGGATTGAAATGCTGAGGCCGTGGCGAGCCTTAGGGTAGCGGCATGAACCGCTCCGCTCTCGGCATCGTTTCGCTCGTGCTCTTCGTCGTCGGCATCGTCATGATGGCAACTGCCGGCGGGGAAGGAGACCTCGGCGGTGTGTTCATCCGCGCCAGCGTTGTCCTCGGGGCTATTTGGTTCGTGTTGCCGAACGCCCGCCGTGTGCATCGTGCCGTCTGGGCGGGGATTGGATCTTTTGCGCTCTTCCTCATCCTGGCTCCGCGACTGATCCTCTGGGGATTCGCCGTCTCAGCGTTGATCGCAGGCTTTGGATTTCTCGTCAGACGCAAGCCGGGCCCTAGCCGGGTCGACCGCCCAGGGAGCGACTAGCGACGTTTGGGGCGAAAAGCACCGGGCAGATCAGCCGACGCAAACGCCGTAGGCACGCTGCCGGTCGATGCGTACATGTAAAGAGCCGTTTGGAAGATCCCCGAAAGTGTCGACATCACGATGGCGACCGCCAACACCCCGACAACGGCAACGATGATGCCGGCAACAGCCAGTCCGGCGACCTGGCTGACGATCGCCAGAATCGCAATGAGGATGAACGGGAGCGTGGCGAGGAAACCGATGATGCCGAACCCGACGTTGGCCACCATGTTCTCGCCCCAGGTGGTTTTGAAAAGGTTGGCCGACCGTTTGATGGCCGGGACGACTCCGCCGCCCTCGATGACGTAGACCGGGATGACCATAAAGGTCACCAGCGTCCAGGCCAAGCCTGCAATTGAGGACACAATCGAACCGATCATGCCGGCGCGTTCTTCGATGGCCTTGAGGATGGCCGATACGGTGGCGCTGATTGCCGCCCACGCGGCGATGGACGGTAGGTGGGAGACCGCCGCACCGATCGCCGATTTGATCGTCGGATCGCCACCGGCCAGCCGCTCATGGGCGGCGCTGACGAGAGCGGTATTGAAGAAGATCACCACGAAGCTGGTGGTGAAGTAGAACGCAGCGGCGGCGATCCATCCCAGTGGTCCGTCACTAGACGTGAGTACGACGGGCAGGATGAAGGTTGCGCCCATGATGATTGCGGCGATACCCGAGAGGACCGGGAGCCAGATCAGTTCCTTGTCGGAGAGAAGCACCTGCCACGACGCTTTCGCCAGTTCGATGGTATTGCGGATTCTGCCCATTTTTACCGTCCTCAGCCCAAGGGCGTCAACTCGATTTGCGGACTGCACGATACTCGCCAATCGCGCCGTGTCATGGTTGCGGGCCTAAAGCCGGTTGGTTCACGCGTTGGAGGGACCCGAAGGTCCCTCCAAACGGTCGTCATGCGTTTGCTAAGGAGTGTACGGGGAGTCGATGAAGTCGTGCACGAAGTCTTGAACGCTTTGACGGTCAACCCTGAAGACGCCGCCGGTCCCTGCACAGTTACCGTTGATGCCGAACGACGTTACTGCCGCTACTACGCGAGACTCGCCGTCGCCGAGATAGTTCGGCCCACCGGAGTCGCCGAAGCATGTACCACCGGTCGAGTGATTGTTTGAGAGTAAGAGCGAGAAGTTTCCGGTGAAACCCGGGACGTTGATCTGGTTGAGCTTCGGACGCGCTTCGTGGCGGACCAGTTCGGCCTGCACAAACACAGGGTTTATTTGCTGGAGTCCATAACCAACCGCATTGAACGTGACGTCTTGCTTGCCACGTCGCGTCTTGAGTTTGTCCAGAGAATCCACCGCTGGAAGTGTTGCGAAGTTGTCGGCATCGATCCAGTCGGCGCCAGCACCTTCTAACTCGATCATGCCAACGTCATTCAGGAAGAATGGTCCGAATGGGTAGTCGGGATGTGCAGCCCAGTTGACAGCTTCGATGGCGTTGGCGCCGGCGAATGGATAACTGTTGTTGCCATTCTGGACATCTGCCTCCGTGTAGATCCGCATCCCCGAGAACTCGCCAGGAGCGCCTGCGCAGTGTCCGGCGGTCAAGACGATGGTCGGGCTCATCAGGGCCCCCGAGCAACGAAACGCCGGCTGCCCGTCAACTTCCATGAGGATCAGAACGACTTCCGGGTGGTCGGTAGTTGGTTCGCCGTCGGTGATGGCTATGGCCGGGACTGCGGCTGCCAGCATGACTAGCAAGGCGAATAACGCCACGAATAGTCTGGACCTCGTACTCATGCTCACTCCTCTTCTCGCACGGAAAGACCGCGCACCAAACCGCTCTCAGCAAACGGGACACCGTTGTCGGTGATTTCTCCGTGCAACCTAGTCCTCCGGAGCGGATCCTGTCGGGTGCCCGAAAGCCACAGTACTAATCTGGCAAAGTGCGCTATTTCGGGATAGTCCTTGTTCTGACGGCTTGCTCCACAGCGCTGAGCCAACCGGCTGCGACGAGCGTGATCTCACCGCAAACCAGTAGCACCGTCGCTGAAGCGCCTCCGGCTCCGGCCCCGAACATCACCACCGTCGCGCCGTCGACCACGAGCACAACGAGCATTCCGCTTGTCGATGTGTATGGGCGTCCGGTGTGGTTGGGAACGATTGTCCTGCCCGTTGACGAACAGGGCTTCGGCGAGGTGCGCCCGACGCCGCCTGAGCTCGTCGGGCGAGCATTTGGGACCGTCGACACGCTTGCACCACCGACCAGCGCAGAATTCCAATTCTCGATCGACCCGGTGCCCGACGAGGTCCTTGCGCGTTCAACCTGGGACGATGGCTGTCCAGTTGGTGTCGATGATCTCTCGTATGTGACGCTGAGTCACCTGGGCTTCGACGGCCGCCCGCATACGGGGGAGCTACTTGTGAACGTCAGCGCCGCCAGCGACCTGGTGGAGGTGTTTGAGGCTTTGTTTGCGGCCCGGTATCCAATTGAGGAAATGCGGGTGGTTTCGGCGCCCGAGCTGGACTTGCCGCCGACCGGCGACGGTAACAACACGACCGTTTTCGTATGCCGGCCGGCCACCGGCGGCACGAATTGGTCCCAGCATGCCTACGGCCTGGCGATCGACGTCAACCCATTTCAGAACCCCTATTGGAAGGGCGACCTCGTGTTACCGGAACTGGCGGGCTATTACACGGATCGAACGACCGGTGCGGTCGGGATAATCTCAGATGAGGATGCCGTTACGGTGGCGTTCCGGTCGATCGGATGGGCCTGGGGCGGAAATTGGTCGTCGCTCAAGGACTGGATGCACTTCAGTCGCAACGGCCGCTAGTACGAGCGTTAGGCGACTTTTCCGGCCTGCAAGTGCCGGTGGAGCTTGTCCCAGACACTTGAGTGGGCCAGTTTGGTTGTCATCGAGGTAAGGGTTGAAACGAAGCTAGGAACCGCCAACTCCGGTTTCATCGGATTCGGGCGCATTTTGGCCAGTACGTCCGGTTCGGGGCGCAACACCACGATGTCGGTGGTGGGCCATGCTTGGCGAATCGTGGCCAGTTCCGACTCGAGGGCCGTCTGTCCGACTCGATCGAGGAGGGTTTCGATGGGAGTGGCCCGGACTCGTTTCTCGGTGGCAGCCATCGGGGCCAGAATCAGGACGAGATCGAGGGGAGCGGGGCTCCCGAGCACTAGATCGGCGTGGGTGCCCGACAGGACCCCTCCATCGACATAGGTGGAGCCGTTAACGCTGTACGGAGAAAAGATCATGGGAACCGCCGACGATGCAGCGACCGCCTGGGCCAAGGTGACTTTATCTGATTCGTCCGATCCAAAAACAACCCGTCGCTTTCGCTCGAGGTCATAGGCAGCGATGAGGAGAGGTCGGTCTGGCCATTGGTGGGCGGCGTCCTCGACGTGGAATTCCATCCATTCGGCGATGGCGTTCGAATCGAACATGCCAGGAGACCCGAGGATGAGGCGCAAGCCGGGCCGGCGGAGCCCCGGAACAATACCGTGCCGCACCCAGCGGCTAACTCCGGCACCCGATCGGGTAGGCCGGAACAACTGTTTCGAGATGCGAGCTGCCACGTCGCCATGGTTGTCGCTGGGCTTGACCACACTCGATAAATCCAAGCGGTTGGACCGGACAATGCCGCCGACAAAAGCGCCGGCGGAAGTACCGACAATGACGTCCGAGCTGTTCGGATCCCAGCCGGTTGCCATCTCAATAGCCATGAGCGCCGCCATTTCGTACGACGCACCAGTAACGCCCCCGCCACCGAGGACTAGTCCTACCCTGCTCATGTACGTCAGGCTACTACCCCGGGCCAGTTGCAATGACTTCTGTGAGTAAAAACGCCGCCACCGGGCGTTTGGGAAGCGCAGGCGCGCCTACGACCCGGCGGCGCACTGGCTAGCTAGAGCTTGAGTTCGCTGGTCCCGAAGCTGCGCCCACAGGAAGGGCAGGAAGTGTCCTGGTCGGACGTTTGGGCGTGACACCATGGGCACGGAAGATCCGCCACAGCCAGGTCATAGGTCACCGTTCCACCCGAAGAAAAGAGGCGGTTGTGAGCCGTTCGGTTGCCGTCAGATCGATTGCCAAAAACACCAAGCATGCATACGTCCTTTCCTCGTCTCGCTTAAAGGTTAAGCGGACGAGCGCACGTTTTGGTGGATTTCGAGGCTACAGCGTGGCGTACGCCGCCAATTGATCGACATATTTGCGGAGCTGCTCAAGCCGGCCGCTTGATGTTTCAGCTTCCCGGATCAGATAGGAGGCAATGTGATAGACGATCCACGGTCGAAGATCGTCGTCGGTCAGGTTCGCTCCGTAGCCTTTTGCAAAGGCAGCCGATGCACTTTCGCCCGCCGTCGACCCGAGCGACCAGTACGCCAGAGTGAAGTCCCACTCGGGCGGCGTCAGCGTCGCCCATGTCCAGTCGAACAGCGTGACCTCAGCCGAATCGTTCACGTAGAAGTTCGTGGCGGAGGGGTTGGTGTGTGAAAAGGTCGGCGCGCTCGCAGCGCGGGGGCGGGACAGCCAGCGCTGCTTCGATGACATCGGCCCCCATATTGAGCCTGCCACGGAACCGATTCAACCGCAGGAAGGTGGATTCATAGTCAGCGGCCACCTGCTCGGCAGTCATTCCCCCATGGAGGTTGGTGACATTGGCGGTATCGAGCTGATGGATGGCCCGAACGATTTTCCCACAATTGGCGGCCGCAGTGGCGTTCTCAGGAAGGGTGGCCATTGTCCAGGCCCCAGGATCCTGGAACTTGACCCAATGGGTGCCTTCGGTGTCTCCGCGTTCAAGGATCGCCGGAGTGCCGGGTGTCCCTCCGAGCACCGCAAACGAGCGTTCCTCGCGTCTCGCGTAACTCTCACGGTCGTATACTTTCAGGATGTACGGACCGGTCGGCGGGTGCACTCGGAACGTGTGGGTGGCATCCCCCGGTGTTCCAAGTTCGTTAACCCGTCCCCCGTCCGCCAAGCCCCTGGCCAGCTGGACTGCGTCCATTGTGTGGACTCCTTGGGTAATCAACTTCTCTGCTGCGTTTGCGCTTGATAGCCTAGCCCCAGCATCAACAGAAACGGTTACTAAGTGTCGATACAATTGCTCTACCCCGACGGCTCGTCCCATTCGTTCGAGGACGGCACCACGGGTCTTGAAGTAGCCGAGTCGATCGGTTCACGGCTTGCCAAGGCGGCCGTGGCCGTTTCCGTTGACGGAGCCGAATACGACCTCAGTCGCGTTTTGCCGAGCGGGTCCTTGTCGGTGATTACCGAAACCACCGAGGCCGGTCGTCACATCATTCGGCATTCGGCTGCGCACATCATGGCCCAGGCGGTCCTCGATCTGTATCCCGGGTCTACCTTCGCGATCGGTCCGGCAATCGAGAACGGGTTCTACTACGACTTCGATATAGGTCGAGGCTTTACCCCCGACGACATCGAGGCGATCGAAGCCCGGATGGTTGAGATTGTCGCCGCTGATCAACCCTTCGAACGTTTCGAGCTGACACCTGAAGAGGCGCTCAAGGTTTTCGCCGATCACAAATTCAAAGTCGAGATTGTGAAATCGGTCGACGGTAGCGAGGTCGACGGGTCCTCAGGAGTGATCTCGGCCTATCGAAATGACGCGTTTGTCGATTTGTGTCGGGGACCCCATTTGCCGAGCACCGGTCGCTTGAAGGCGTTCAAGCTGACCCGCGCCGCCGGCGCCTATTGGCGCGGTGATGAGAACAATCCCCAGTTGGCGCGGATTTACGGCACGGCCTGGGAGTCAAAGAAAGCGCTCGAAGAGTATCTACATCGTCTTGAGGAAGCCGAACTGCGAGATCACCGCAAATTGGGGCCCGAACTAGACCTGTTCTCGTCGCCGCCCGAGCTTGGCTCCGGGTTGGTGTTGTGGCACCCCAAAGGCGGGGTCATTCGCAAGCTCATGGAAGACCACAGTCGTCGACTCCACGAGCAGTTTGGGTTTGACTTCGTGTACACGCCCCATCTCGCCAAAGCAGATCTATGGGAGACGTCGGGTCATCTCGGCTACTACGCCGAGAACATGTATCCCGGCATCGAAATGGACGGAGGTCAGGAGTATCGGGTCAAGCCGATGAGCTGTCCCTTTCATGTGCTCATCTACCGAAGTCGCGGTCACAGTTATCGAGATCTGCCCATCCGACTATCCGAGATCGCCGCGGTGTATCGCAACGAACGGTCTGGTGTCATTCACGGGATGATGCGAGCGCGGGGCTTCACCCAGGATGACAGCCATACATTCTGTCGCCGCGATCAAGTTGACGACGAACTGGCGATGCACCTGGATTTTGTCCTTACCTGGCTGCGCGATTTCGGATTCACCGAATTCGAAGCGGATCTGTCCACCCAGCCCGACAAGTCCGTGGGGGAACAAGAGTTGTGGGCGATTGCCGAGCGGTCGCTCGAAGATGCGCTCAAACTGGCCGACATTCCCTATCGGGTCGCCGAAGGAGACGGGGCGTTCTACGGCCCCAAGATCGACGTCCATATCAAAGATGCCATCGGACGCCGTTGGCAGATGTCGACGATTCAGGTTGACTTCGCCCTGCCGGAGAACTTCGGGATCGACTACGTGGATGCTGAAAACCAGAAACAGCGTCCGGTAATGATCCATTCGGCCAAGGCGGGATCGATCGAGCGGTTCTTTGGCGTCTTGCTCGAGCATTACGCCGGTGCCTTTCCGATGTGGTTGGCGCCGGTCCAAGCCGAGGTGATCCCGGTAGCCGATCGGCACAATGACTACGCCGAGTCCGTCGTTGATCATTTGAAGTCGACGGGTTTGCGGGCGGAAGCAGATCTAGCTGACGCAACGGTCGGCGAGAAGATCAGACGGGCCATGACTTCCAAGATCCCTGCGGTGTTGGTGGTTGGCGACGACGATGTCGCCAATGGCACTGTCGGATTCCGGATGCGCGGACTCGACGAAGAACGTGGTGTTGGGCTCGATGATGCAACGGGCCGTCTAACGTCGGCAGCTGTCGTCCCGGGCGAGGAGACTTAAGTGGACATTGAGATTCCAAAAGAGTTGGCTGACGCTGAAGGCGTCCCCGATGACCTGAACGCCAACATCACCGGCCCCTATCTATTTGCTTCTCCCGTCAGGCGACGGATCGCTGCTCGGATCTATGCGTTCGGCGCAATCGTCGCCGCCGCCGGTGCTCTGAGCGGACTTCCGCGAGGAATGTGGGTGCTGGCGGGAGGGCTGGGCCTGCTGGCCGTGCACCACTCCAGATCGGCCCATCCGCTGGGTATATCGGATACGGAGGCACTGGCGATAGCGGCTCGCAATGTCGAGGCAGCCGTCGGCCATGCGTCGGCGGCGCTGCGCTTCGAAGGGCTGTTTGCCAAGCCCGTTTGGAACGTGCTCGTCTACGACGCGGCCTCACCACCCTCGCAGAGAGCCCTGGTCCAAATCGATGCCCAGTCCGGGCAGCTCGTCAGAGAGGTTTTCGTGGAACCGCTCTACGAACCGTCTATGCCCGGGTAGTTGCGCTCGGTCTCACCCGTGTAGATCTGACGGGGGCGGCCGATGCGGGTCGTGGGATCGCGGTGCATTTCATTCCACTGAGCGATCCACCCTGGCATCCGTCCGATGGCAAAAAGGACCGTGAACATATCGGTCGGGAAACCCATCGCCCGATAAATGACTCCGGAGTAGAAGTCGACATTCGGGTACAGTTTGCGGCTCACGAAGTAATCGTCCTCGAGGACGATTTTCTCCAGTTCCATCGCCATGTCCAGCAGCGGATCGTCCAGGCCGAGCATTTCCAGGACGTCCTGGGCAACGTCCTTGATGATCATGGCCCGGGGGTCGAAGTTGCGATAGACGCGATGCCCAAACCCCATGAGCCGGAATGGGTCATCCTTGTCCTTGGCGCGCTCGACCCAATGGCCGACGTCGCCGGGTTGCTCAACCATCTCGGTGAGCATCTCAACGACAGATTGGTTGGCTCCGCCGTGGAGCGGACCTGATAGGGCGTGGATCCCGGAGGCGATGCTCGAAAACAGATTCGCCTGACCGGAGCCGACGATACGCACCGTCGACGCCGAGCAGTTTTGTTCGTGGTCTGCATGCAAAATGAACAACGTGTTCAAAGCATTTGAAATGACCGGGTCGGGTGTGTACTCCTCGGCCGGGACCGAAAACATCATGTGGAGGAACCGACTCGAATAGTCCAGGTCATTGCGCGGATACACATACGGTTGATGCACCCGGTATTTATAGGACCAGGCGGCCATCGTGATCACCTTGGAGATCAGCCGGGTTGTCGAGATTCGCACAGCCTCTTCGTTGTTTGGATCGAGAGCATCCGGGTAATAGGACGCCATCGCCGAGACCTCCGAAGCGAGGATCTGCATCGGATGAGCCGTATGCGGAAACGCTTCGAATAGGTGCTTCATGTCTTCTCGAACCAGCGAGTGGGAGGTGATCTCCTCCGTAAAGGTCTCGAGTTCGGTCCGGTTGGGGAGTTCGCCATTCGATAACAACCAGGCGACCTCAAGGAAGTCGGCGTTCTGCGCAAGTTGCTCGATGGGGTAGCCGCGATAGCGAAGAATGCCCTTTTCGCCGTCGATGAAAGTGATAGCCGACTTCGTTTCAGCGGTGTTGCCGAACCCTCGGTCAAACGTGGTGATACCAGTCTCCTTGCGGAGTTTGCTGATATCGATGGCCATTTCTCCCTCGGAGCCGACCGTAACGGGCAGGGTAACGGTACGGTCTCCAATGGTGAGTGAAGCTTCCTGCATGTCATCCTTCCCAAACGGTTGGTGTCGGTCCTGTAGCCTACTCGCTGATCACACCTTCAAATTAGGGACGAACGGACCGGTTTTCGACCGGAGAGAGAGTGCCATGATCGAACTGCGAGTTCGAAAGCGCGTTGATCGTTTGGTCAATCCGATCGGACGCGGCCTCGCTCGGATCGGCGTGACGCCAACCTGGTTGACACTGATCGGGTTGGGGGTGACCGTCATTGGTGCGGTCCTGGTTGCGCGCGAAGCGTTCGTCGCCGGAGCGCTGGTGGCACTCACTGGTGCTGCCCTCGACGGACTTGATGGCTCGGTAGCGCGAGCCCGCGGCTCGGCTTCCCGATCTGGTGCGTTATTGGATTCGGTGGCTGATCGGATGGGCGAGACCGCCATGTGGGCCGGGCTGGCATTCGCCCTCTCAGATTCGGCACGGCTCAGCCTCCTCTGTGTTCTCAGTCTGGGAGCGTCCTTGCTCGTTTCCTATGTTCGCGGCAAGGCCGAGAGCCTTGGCGCCGATGGCCGGGGAGGCATCATGGGTCGGGCCGAACGGATCATTCTGATGACTTTGGGTTTGCTCTTCATTGAATACGTTGAAGTCATGTTGTGGGCCATGGCGGCCTTGACCTGGCTGACCGTGCTGCAACGTTTCTACATCAGCTGGCGGCAGCTCGAACACGGAACCCCGTGAACTACTCGGCTTTCCGGGTGGCGTCCACCGTTTTCGGCGTGCTTCCAGAGTGGGCCGTGCGGCGTCTCGGGCAGGTCATGGGTCGAATCGCCTGGATCCGGGCCGAAAAGCGCCGGGACAACGCCACCAGGGCCATGGCCAGGATTCTCGGCGAGGTGCCGGACAAGCCAAGTTCTCAATCGGTCGATCGGGCGCGCGCTCTCTTCGAGTCCTACGGCCGCTACTGGGCCGAAACGTTTTGGATCCGCCCCAGGCGGGTCGCTTCGATCAGCAAGCACATCGAGGTCGAAGGCATTGAGCACTTCCGCAACGCTTTGGCCGACGGAACCGGCGTCATCTTTGCGCTCCCCCATGTCGGCAATTGGGAGGTGGCGGGGACCGTTGCAATTGCGGAAGGAGCCGAACTGTTGGCCGTCGCCGAAAAGCTCAAAGACGAGAGGATCGTCGACTGGTTTGTAGGTTTGCGCAAAGAACTCGGAATCGATGTTGTAATCGCCACGGGCCGGGAGAAGGTGTTCGAAACCTGCGCCGACGCATTGCGGCGTAATGCCGCAGTTGCGCTTCTGGCTGACCGCAACCTCTCGGGACGTGGTGTGCTCGTCTCGTTCTTCGGCGAAGAAACGCGACTGCCCGTCGGTCCTGCCCGCTTGGCTCTCGAGACAGGCGCTCCGATCGTTCCGGTTGGGTCGTTCTTTCAGGATGGCCGCGGGCACCGGGTGTCTATCAAAGCCCCGGTCCCGGTCGTGGCCGACGACGATGTGGCCTCGCTCACCAAGAAAGTTGGGAAAGCCTTGGAAGACCTCATCCGTGAGGCGCCGGAACAATGGCATATGGTGCAACCCAACTGGCCGTCCGACCGACGAGTTCGTCCGTGACCAGGATTGCCATGGTCTCGCCCTATGCCCTGGATGTTCCAGGCGGGGTGCAGGATCAGGTTCTCGGCCTTGCCGGCCAACTGCGACAGCGAGGGTTCGAGGTTGCGGTCGTAGGGCCGGCGAGTGAAGACCGTCGATACGGGCGGGTCATGCGGTGGCGGGCCAACGGCTCGGTTGCCCCGATTTCGCTGGATCCGAGGAGCGTTGCAGCGGTGCGAACCGCACTAGCCGGATTCGACGTAATCCACATTCACGAGCCGATGATGCCGTTTGTTTCGTGGGCCGCCCTGTCAGTCCCGGCGTCGCGAAGAGTTGTGACCTTTCATGCCGATCCGTCGAGTGGGGTGCGTCGTCTATATCGAACGGTGCGGCCGAAGTGGATGCTCGGCTCCGACACGGCAGTGGTGGCGGTATCGGCCACCGCTGCGTCGGCTCTCGATTGGCTCGATGAGGTCCACATCATCCCGAACGGGGTCAGGAAGATTCGCCCTTCCGGTCGGCGGATTGCCAAACAAGTCAGCTTTCTCGGTCGCGATGAGCCGCGCAAGGGTCTCGACGTCCTCCTGGCCGCCTGGCCGACAGTGCAGTTGTCTCATCCCGACGCTCAGCTGATCGTGATGGGGGTTTCGCGCGCGGCTCAACCAGGGATCTCGTTTCTCGGCAGGGTTGATGAAGCGACCAAGGACGTCCACCTGGGATCCTCGGCGGTCTTCTGTGCTCCAAACCTGGGTGGCGAAAGCTTCGGGATCACGGTGGTGGAGGCGATGAGTGCCGGCTGTGCCGTAGCGGCGTCGGACCTGCCGGCTTTTAGGGACGTGTTGGCCGATGCCGGGATCTGGTTTCCCAAGGGCGATTCGGCCGCGTTGGCGCGGCAGTTGATCAACCTGCTCGACGACCCCGATGGCTCGAAGCGGCTCGGCGAACGAGCCGTTGAAGCAGCCGACAGCTACAGCTGGGATAGGGTGACCGACGCCTACGTGGAGCTCTATCAGATCGACTCGGTAAAGTAACCAAGTAGCGCTAACTTGGCATGATTCGCAAGCTCTTCAAGGATGTCCGATGCGCCGCACTATGTTCGTTTTGCTCGCCTTCTTCCTGGTGATTGGCGCCTGCTCGTCGGGCGATGAGCCAACGACGACCACTGAGGCAGCGATTGCTGGTGACACGACAACGACGACGTCGCTACCACCGGTGCTCGTTGATGAGGCCGTGTGGCCTCTCACCGGTCTGCCAACGGATGGTGTAGATGCCACGGCGGCTCCGGTTCTGATTGTCAAGATCGATAACACCGAATCTTCGCGCCCCCAGTCGGGGTTGGCGGGAGCCGATGTTGTTTTTGATGTTCTCGTCGAGGGTGGTGTGTCGCGGTTTCTAGCGGTGTACCAATCCAACGTCCCGGACGAGATCGGACCAGTTCGGAGTGCCAGGGAAGTCGATCCGAAGCTGATCGAACCATTCGGAGCGCTGTTCTCGTACTCGGGTGGCCAGGATTTTGTGGTGACTCGAATAAGGTCGGTCGCCACAGACGTTGGTCTTCCGAGATTGGGTGACGCGGCCTATGACCGGTCCGCAGATCGGCCGGCTCCCTATGACGTCATCTTGCGCACGGCCGACGTGATCGATACCGAATCGCTCGGGCTGCCGACGGCGTTGCTGTTCGGCGACTTCCCCGACGGTGTGGGTGAGCCAGCCACTGAGATCACCCTGAGTCTTTCCAGTCTGAACGAAGTGGACTACATCTATGCAAGTGGCACGTATGAGCGCTCGGTTGGAGGGCAACCACATCTCGACGCCAGCGACGAGCAGATAACCGCCACAAACGTCGCCGTGGTGTTTGTGGACCAGCTTCCGACAGGCCGAACCGACTCGGCGGGATCGCCGGTTCCTGACTATGACGTCGTTGGATCGGGCAGTGCCGCCGTGTTCCGGGACGGAAAGGTCATCGAAGGAACCTGGCAGCGTTCGACAACGGCAGATCTGTTCGCGTTCGTGGACGAAAACGGGAACCAGATTCCGCTCGCACCCGGAACAACCTGGATTGAACTTGTGCCGAGTGGCCGGCCGGCAAGCTGGAACTAGACTTACGGAAAACGAGGAGAGCCGATGGAACAGGCGACGGATCGAGTTAAACGAGGACTAGCGGAAATGCTCAAAGGCGGCGTCATCATGGACGTCGTTAACGCCGAGCAAGCCAAGATCGCCGAGGACGCCGGCGCCGTGGCCGTCATGGCCCTTGAGCGGGTACCCGCCGATATTCGAAAAGACGGGGGAGTGGCTCGCATGTCGGCCCCTGAGATGATCGATGAGATCATCGCCGCCGTCTCGATTCCTGTGATGGCCAAAGCCAGGATTGGTCACTTTGTCGAGGCTCAAATTCTCCAGGCGATCGGTGTCGATTACGTTGATGAATCCGAAGTTCTGACGCCTGCAGACGAGGAAAACCACATCGATAAGTGGCAGTTCACCACGCCGTTTGTTTGCGGTGCCAGAAACCTCGGGGAAGCGCTTCGCCGGATCGGTGAAGGGGCCGCCATGATACGTACCAAAGGCGAAGCGGGTACTGGCAACGTCGTAGAGGCGGTCCGGCACATGCGCCAGATCACGAGCGATATTCGGGGGTTATCGACGATGTCCTCTGAGGAGCTCATGCGGGCAGCACGCGACCTGCAGGCGCCGTTCGATCTCGTCCAAGAAGTTGCGAAGAACGGCAAGCTGCCGGTGGTCAACTTCGCGGCCGGTGGCCTCGCGACACCGGCCGATGCCGCGTGCTGATGATGCAGCTCGGCTGCGACGGCGTGTTCGTCGGTTCGGGAATCTTCAAGAGCGGTGACCCGGCGTTGCGAGCCAAGGCGATCGTTGAAGCGACCACGTTCTATCAGGATCCGGCCATCGTGGCGAAGGTCTCTCGAAACCTCGGCGAGCCGATGGTCGGGATCGAAATCGACACGTTGAGCGAAACCGAACGGTTCGATAAACGAGGCTGGTAGATGATCGGTGTCCTGGCGCTCCAGGGAGATGTGCGTGAGCACGAGTCGATGCTCCAGGATCTTGGGGTGTCAACCAGGCAGGTTCGCCTTCCCAAAGATCTGAACGGCCTTGAGGGACTAGTCATTCCCGGAGGTGAATCGACCACGATCGGGCGACTGGCGACGCTTTATGGCCTCATGGGCCCCTTGCGGGATGCGATTCTGGCTGGACTCCCGACCTACGGAACCTGTGCAGGGTTGATCCTCCTCGCAGATCGCCTGTCGGAAGGCACGCAGCCACTGCTGGGGGCCCTCGATGTTGCCGTTCGACGTAATGCTTTTGGCAACCAGAACGATTCATTTGAGGCCGACCTGGACGTTGTCGGGCTGCACGATCCGTTTCACGCGATCTTCATCCGCGGACCGTGGATAGAGTCATTTGGGGACGCAGTTGAGGTCCTGGCCACCTGGGACGGACATCCGGTGATGGTCCGGCAGGGGCACATCCTCGCCACGGCCTTTCATCCCGAGCTGACGAAGGATGAACGAATCCATCACCTGTTTATCACCATGACGAAAGAGAGCTGAGATGGCAGGCCATTCCAAATGGGCGAACATCAAGCACCGCAAAGGGCGTCAAGATGCGGCGCGGGGCAAGCTATTCGCCAAGCTGGTCAAAGCGATAGAAGCAGCCGCCCGGGCCGGCGGCGGAGACCCGTCTGCCAACGCCGCTCTCACGACCGCCATCGACAAAGCCAAGGCTCAATCACTGCCAAGCGACAACATCGAACGCGCCATCAAACGAGGGATCGGTGACATCGAAGGCGCCCATTACGAAGAGTTTTTCTACGAGGGTTACGGGCCCGGCGGTGTTGCGCTCCTTGTCCATATCCTGACCGACAACCGGAACCGGGCGTCATCGGACGTTCGCGCCGCGTTCAGCCGTAATGGAGGAAACCTTGGGGAACCAGGTTCGGTGGCCTACCTCTTTGAGCAGAAGGGGTACATGATCGTCGACGGTGATGAAGACGAAATCATGATGGCTGCGCTCGAAGCCGGAGCGGAGGATATTCGCCCGTCCAGTGGCCAATTCGAGGTGATCACCGCACCGGGTGACTACGCGACCGTGCGGGCTGGCCTGGAAGGAGCCGGGATTGCCATCGAATCTGGCGAGGTCACCCAGTTGCCGTCAACCTCGGTCCCTGTCGACGAGTCGACTGCCCCCAAGGTGCTGCGGCTCATCGATGCCCTCGACGATGTGGATGATGTGCAGACGGTTTATTGCAACTTTGACATGTCCGACGAGGTCATGGCAACACTTGAGGTTTAGCTGGCGGGCGACCCGGTGATGCCACAATTGGCGGGCAGTACCCGCTACAGTACCCAAACATATGTTCGTACTAGGCGTTGATCCCGGTCTGACGCGGACTGGCTATGCCGTGTTGTCCGACCACGGCCACAAACCATCGCTGCGGTCGGTGGGAGTCATACGCACCACCCGTCAGGACACGCTCAGTGAGCGCTTGGCGGAGCTCTATCGAGACTTGTCTGCCGTGGTCTCGGATCATGAGCCCGAAGTGCTAGCCCTCGAGTCGGTTTTCGTAAACCAGAACCTGCAAACGGCTATCTCCGTAGCCAGGGCCAGTGGGGTGATCATCCTGGTGGCAGCGGAGCGAGGGATTCCGATGTTCGAGTACACCCCGTCCGCGGTCAAGTCAGCGGTGTGCGGATACGGCTCAGCTACGAAGGAGCAGGTGCAGCATATGATCATGCGGCGCCTCGACCTTGTCGCCGCACCCCAGCCAGCCGACGCGGCTGACGCGGTCGCCGTGGCGCTCTGCCATTTGCAGTCGGCCAGATTGCGAGTCGCCCAATGATTGAACGCCTGCGAGGAACCTTGGTGAGTCGACGGCCCGATCGGGTGCTGGTCGAAGTCGGGGGAGTTGGCTACTCGGTTTCGGTTCCCACATCGACGGCCCGGGATCTGCCAGGAGTTGGTGAGGAAGTGGTCCTCCATACCCACTTGCACGTTCGCGAAGACGCCATGGTGTTATATGGCTTTGCCGATGAATCGGCGCTGGATATGTTCCGACTCCTGCTCGGAGCACCCGGGGTTGGCCCCAAGGTGGCCCTCGCCATGATCTCGTCGCTTTCGACAGATGAGATCCATCGGATCATCCTGTCCGAGGACGCTGATGGCTTGACCGTGGTGCCGGGCATCGGCAAGCGCTCCGCGCAGAAAATCATTCTGGAACTCAAACCGAAACTGGCGGGCCTCGACGTAGCCGTTGTCGGCTCTACCGGCGCCACTCAACATGTCCGCGATGCCCTTGAAGGGCTCGGCTACACGTCGGCGGAGATCCGTGAGGTGATGGGTTCCCTCCCGCACAACGAAACCACTGAAGCGCAGATTCGCCAGGCGCTGCGGATGCTGGGAGGCAGCGTATGAGGGAAGAGAGTGTGTTGACCGCGGCGCCTATCGAGGACGACCTCATCACCGAGGTGACGCTTCGGCCCCAAACGCTCCAGGACTTTGTTGGGCAGGCGAAACTCAAGGAACGACTGATGATTTCGCTCGAAGCAGCCGCGACGCTTGGCAAGCCACTCGATCATGTCTTGCTGTCCGGCCCGCCCGGGCTTGGGAAGACCACCCTTGCCCAGATAGTGGCCAACGAACTTGGTTCGCGCCTGCGGGTTACCTCGGGACCGGCCCTTGAGCGGCCGGGCGATCTGGCTTCGATCCTCACGCATCTCGACGAGCGGGATGTGTTCTTCATTGATGAGATCCATCGCCTGCCGCGAGCGGTCGAAGAAGTTCTCTATCCGGCGATGGAGGACTTCCAGCTTGACCTCGTGGTTGGAAAGGGTCCCGGTGCCCAGTCGCTCCGATTGGACCTGCCCCGGTTCACACTGGTGGCGGCAACCACCCGAAAAGGGAAGGTCGCTGCCCCATTGCGCGACCGGTTCGGGATCGTCGACAAGCTCGACTTCTACGATGCCGATGAGCTCGATCAGATCATTCAACGATCGGCTGGTTTGCTGTACGTCGAGATTACGCCGGCCGGAAGTGGACTGGTAGCGAGCCGGAGTCGCGGAACGCCCCGCATCGCCAACCGTCTGCTGGCTCGGATGCACGATTATGCGGTGGCCCGCGCCGACGGTGTCGTTGATGAGGAAACTGCTCATGCGGCGTTGAAGGTGTTCGAAGTTGATGATCTCGGCCTCGATAAAGTCGACCGGGCGATTCTGCAGGCGATTGTCGCGACCTTTAGCGGCGGGCCGGTTGGGCTTTCGACGTTGGCTATCGCCGTTGGCGAGGAACCCGAGACGGTCGAAGATGCCTACGAACCGTTTCTCATGCAAAGCGGGTTGCTGCGCCGAACCCCGCGGGGTCGCGTCGCAACGCCCGCCGCCTACGCACACCTGGGAGTCGACGCGCCTGGCGGTCAGGGTTCGCTGCTGTCCTAATCTGCCCCGCTGATGCCTAATCTGCGCCGCTGATGCGTATCGAAGAAATCTCCTACGACCTGCCTGAAGCACTTATTGCGCAGGTTCCAATTGAGCCACGCCACGATGCCCGGCTGCTCGATGCACGACAGTCAGCCGTCGATCACGAGTTCTGGGAGCTCCCCGATCTTTTGTTTCCTGGCGACCTGGTGGTCGTCAACGATACGAAAGTAAGACGGGCGAGACTGGTAGGTCACCGCACGGATACGGGAGGTTCCGTCGAACTACTGGTTCTAGAACCGCTCGGCGATGGTCGCTGGGAAGCGCTCGTCAGGCCGGCTCGACGAATCCGGGCGGGTTTGCAGGTCCAGGTGTCGAACGCCATCGTGAATATCGAGTCAGACCCGGTCGACGGGAAGGTCATGATCAGCTTTGCCGGAAACGCCGAGGTGCTCATCGCCGAACAAGGCGCCATGCCGCTACCGCCCTACATTCACGAGGCGTTATCTGACCCGGATCGCTACCAGACGATGTTCGCCAATGAGGTTGGATCAGCGGCCGCCCCCACTGCCGGCCTACATTTCACCCCGTACGTCACCGAGCGCCTGATGGCTTCGGCGATCCCCATTGTGTCAGTTGATTTACACGTGGGGCTCGACACGTTCCGACCCATCTCGGTGGAATCCGTCGAGGGACACGTAATGCACTCAGAGTGGTACTCCGTGCCAGAAGCGACTGTTCAGGCCATCTCGGATACCCGAAAGACCGGAGGGCGAATCGTGGCGATAGGGACCACGGTGGTCAGGAGTCTGGAGTCAGCGGCCGCCGACGGTGGTCTGCGTCCTTCGGAAGGGCGGACGAGTCTTTTCATCACGCCCGGATTCGAGTTCCGGGTCGTTGACGACCTCGTTACGAACTTCCATGTGCCTGGTTCTACGCTGCTGGCCATGATTTCTGCGTTCATGGGACCGCGCTGGCGCGACGTGTATGCGCACGCGGTCCGTCGCAGCTACCGGATGTTGTCGTTTGGCGATGCGATGCTGGCTTCCCGGAGACGAGCATGACCATCGGACAGTTCACCGTGCTGGACACCGATGGAGTCGCCCGAACGGGAGAACTCGCAACAGCGCACGGTGTTGTTGAGACACCGGCCTTCATGCCGGTCGGGACCCGGGCGGTGGTCCGTGCCTTGGACGTCCGCGACTTGCGAGAGACAGGCGCTCGGATTGTGCTCTCGAACACGTATCACCTCATGCTGAGGCCAGGTGCTGACATCGTCGCGGGCGCCGGAGGTTTGCACGGGTTCATGAGTTGGGATGGGCCGATCTTGACCGACTCCGGCGGCTACCAGGTCTTCTCCCTGGAACCGAAGGTAACCGAGCAAGGCGTGCGCTTTCAGTCAACCTACGACGGGAGTTACGTCGATCTGACACCTGAGGGGGCCGTTCGAGTTCAGGAGCAGCTGGGACCGGACATCGCCATGATCCTCGATGTTCTCGTTGGTCTCCCGTCCCCTCGAGTCGTCGTACGCGAGGCTATGGAGCGGACGCTGAGGTGGGCCGAGCGGGCTCGGGAAGCGCACCTGAGAAAGGATCAGCTCCTGTTTGGGATTGTGCAAGGGGGTACCGACCTCGAACTTCGAGCCGAGAGTGCCCGGCGTACGGCCGAACTCGGGTTCCCCGGGTTCGGGATTGGTGGTTTGTCCGTTGGTGAGCCGCCGGAGGAACGGAACCAGGCGCTGGCCGCCGCCGTGGCAGAACTTCCAAACAACAAACCACGGTACGTTATGGGACTCGGAGACACCGAAGGAATCCTCGAAGCGATTGCCAGGGGAGCGGACATGTTTGACTGCGTGCTGCCTACCCGGTTGGCGCGTCACGGCAAAGCCCTAACTCGCGATGGCGACTTCAATATCAAACGTGCCGAATTTGCCAGGTCCGCTGAGCCGATCGATGCGGAATGTAGTTGCTTCACGTGTCAGACGTACTCAAGGTCGTATCTGCGGCACCTTGTCATGACCGGGGAGCTAACGGCTCATCGTCTCTTGTCGATTCACAACCTCACGTTCACGCTCGACGTCGTGGCAGGCGCCAGAGCGAGCATTGCCGTCGGTGCGTTTGAGAAATTCCGTCTTGATCATTTGACCCGTCGTGGTTTCGATGACGTCAACGGGACGGCTACCATCGCCAATCGCTTATAAGACTCGGAGCGTCTGAAAATGTTATTGGCTTTCCAAACTGAGCCAGCCCCATCCTCTGGTGGGCTCAGCACCATCCTGTTATTCGGCGGCATGTTCGTCGTCTATTACTTCCTCTTTGTACGCCCGCAACGACGGCGCCAGCAGGAACGGCTGGCGCTGGCCCGCGCCGTCGAGATCGGCGACCGAGTCAGAACCGCCTCCGGCTTGCATGGGACGGTCGTTTCGCTAACTGACGACACGGTCGTCCTACGTCTGGCCGAGGGCCAGGCCGAGTTTGATCGACGGGCCATCGCCCAACGCCTCGGAGATGTTGATGCGTCGTAGCATCATCCGTCTGGCGATCATCCTGGTGATCGCCTGGGGAGGCATTGCCTACAGCTTTTCGATCGGCAGCTACCCCCTGCTCGGACTGGACTTGCGAGGTGGCGTAGAAGCGCTTCTGACGTCGCCACCGGGTACCGACCCTGATGTGCTCGACGTCGCCGTTGATGTTCTCCGGGCCCGTATTGAGGGCATCGGAAACGTCCAGGAACCAGAGATCACGGTAGTTGGTGACTCGGATAACCTCGACGTGCTGGTGCAGTTGCCGGGGGTCGAAAACCTCGACGAGGCCTTGAACGTCCTGGGACAGACCGGTCAGCTTTCGTTCCGGGCCGTCTACGACGAACGCCTGGTCGACGGTTCGTCGGCTGTGGATACGTTTGGTGCATGCCCGGCGGTGTACGACGTTGATAGTCAGCCGTTCCCGACTCCGCCCGTCGACACCGAAGGGTTTACGAGTCCGGACGATCCCGATCAGGCAGCCTGGCTCCCGGTGCGCGATGACACGGGAGCGGTAACCGCCCAATATCTCGTAGGCCCCGCCCAGCTGATGGGAACCGGCATCGGAGATGCCCTCGCTCAGCTTCAAGGGAACTCCGCTGCCGACGCTGGTTGGAGCGTCTCGCTGACCCTCAATGCCGAAGGCGAAGGCGCCTTCACGCAACTCACCAAGGATGCCGCCACCTGCCTGCCCAATGGGCTTTCCAGCATCGTCGTGCATCCGAGTCGTCGGATTGCGATCGTGCTCGATGGCGAAATTCTCACAGCTCCGCCGGTGGCAGCGAGCGTCGATCCGGCCATCGGGATTGCCGGCGGTCGAGCGTCCATCGGAATTGGCGGCACTGACGACGCAGCGGCGGCTGAAGCTGCCCAGCTCACGATCGTTTTGCGGTATGGGGCCTTGCCGATCTCGCTCGAAGTCGGCAACGTTGAGAAGGTCTCCGCGACCCTTGGTGCCGATTCGTTGCAGTCCGCAATCACCGCCGGGTTGATTGGTCTGGCCATCGTCGCCATCGTGCTGCTTGCATACTACCGCTCGCTCGGGGTGGTAGCAGTCGTTGGTCTCACGGTGTTTGGGTCCCTGCTGATCCTCTCGTATACGCTGCTGGGAAGCGTACGGGGCCTCTCCTTGACGCTGGCCGGTGTAACCGGCATCGTCGTGTCGGTCGGGATCACCGCCGATAGCTATATCGTCTATTTTGAACGCATAAAGGAAGAGTTGCGCGGCGGCGCTCCCATGTACGCGGCCGTGACCGAAGGCTTCAAGAAGGCATACCGAACCATCTTGACTGCCGATTTCGTGTCCCTGATGGGAGCCTTCCTGCTGTACACGCTGGCGGTTGACCGGGTGAAGGGATTCGCCCTGGCGCTCGGCGTTGCGACAATCCTCGACTTGATCGTGGCCCGATGGTTCACCCGTCACGCCGTGGCGATCATGTCTGAGACCAAACTGGGCGACGGTGGGGCCTTCTCGATCCGGGGGTTCGCGGGAGAATGAGCAAATTTACAGAACTTCGTAACGGCACCGCTGATATCGACTTCGTTGGTCCGCGTCGGCGTTGGTTCACCATTTCAGCGGTGATCATCGCCATGTCATTGTTGAGTCTTGGGCTTCGTCAAGGCCCCGGCGAGCTGGGCCTGAACCTGAGCATTGACTTCATAGGCGGCTCATCGATCCAGGTCGAGAACATCGCGGGTCTGTCGATCTCCGAACTCCGGTCCGAAATGGACCCACTCGGGTTGACCGCGATCCGCATTGAGGAATTGGGCGACGGGCAAACCTTCCGGATTCGCACCGAGACCCTAACCGAGGACAAGCGCAGCGAAGTGGTTTCCACAATTTCCGAAGCCGTGGGGGTTGCCTCCGATGCGATTGACTACCGATCGGTCGGTCCAACGTTCGGAGCTCAGATCGCCAGTCGAGCTCTGCTGGCACTGGCGGTTTTTGTAGGTGTGGTCAGTCTCTTTATCGCCTGGCGGTTTGAGTGGCGGATGGCGATCGGCGGGATCGCGGCACTTTTCCACGACCTGGTGATCACCGCTGGGATCTATTCGCTTTCGGGGTTCGAAGTGACACCCTCGACCGTTGTGGCAGTCCTGACCATTCTGGGTTACTCACTGTACGACTCGGTCGTTGTGTACGACAAGATCAAAGAGATCGAGTCAGAAGAACCGCGCCTCGATTATGGGGAGGTTGTGAACCAGGCCATGAACCGGGTCCTGATGCGATCCATCTTTACCTCCCTTACCTCGTTGATCCCGGTTGGCTCCGTGCTCATCGTCGGATCGCTTTTGCTCGGTGCCGGCACCCTTACCGACTTTGCCCTGGCGCTGTTCGTCGGCATCGCCGCTGGTACTTACTCGTCGATCTTTATCGCATCGCCGCTCGTAGCCGCCCTGCACCTGCGGGTTCCCAAAGTTGATGACGAACCACCCAAACGTCCCAAAGTCAAAGAAACTCCAGAGGAGGAAGCCGCTGCACCTCGCAGTGTTGCGGGGGGATCGTTCGATTCGCGGCGTCCCATTTCGAGTTCCGGTGCCCCACGACCACCAAAAAAGAAGCGCCGCTAGCCGCCGGTGCCCCGACCGCCGAAGGGTCGCAGTAGACTCAGCACGTGCCCCATTCTTCGATTGACCTCATTCGCGACATCCCCGACTTCCCGACACCGGGAATCGTCTTCAAGGACATCACCCCGGTGCTGGCAAATGCCGCCGCGTTTCAGTCGGTGGTCGCAGACATGGCTGCGCCATACGTCGGTCAAGGGCTGACTCACGTTGCGGGGATCGAGGCGCGCGGTTTCATCCTGGCTACGCCGGTGGCTGACCGCCTCAGTCTCGGTTTTGTACCCGTCCGCAAACCCGGAAAGCTGCCGGCTGCTACTCGTTCGGTGTCCTACGAACTCGAGTATGGGACCGACGTGCTCGAACTCCATGCCGATGCGGTTGGTCCCGGCGATCGGGTACTGGTGGTTGACGATGTCATCGCTACCGGCGGCACCGCCGCAGCGGCCATTAAGCTGATCGAGGAGCTAGGGGCAACCGTTGTCGGGCTGTCGGTGTACGTCGAATTGGCGTTCCTGGAGGGAGCGTCCCGCCTGAACGGCACCCCGCTGTCAGCGCTGGTTGTCTATGCCTAGCGGACCGGGTGCCGTGCCTGCCGCACTCGATCACGTAGTTGGTGATCGACAGTGGGAAGCCCATGATCTGGAGCTCCTGGTGGCGGCTTACGAGCTGGCCGATCGCCAGCACGCCGGGCAGGTGCGCAAGTCCGGCTTGCCCTATATCACCCATCCGGTTGCTGTCACAGAGATCCTGGCCGGTTACGGAATGGATCGTGACACCCTCGTGGCGGCCTTGCTACATGACACGGTTGAGGATACGAGCACGACCATCGAGGACATCACGGCTCAGTTTGGGTCAACGGTGGCCTCTCTTATCGACGGAGTGACCAAACTCGATCGGGTTCATTTTGATAGCCGCGAAGAAGCCCAGGCGGCCACTATCCGCAAAATGGTGGTGGCGATGGCTGAGGATGTGCGAGTGCTGCTCATCAAACTTGCCGATCGACTGCACAACATACGAACCATCGATTTCCTATCGCCCGAACAGCAGCAGCGGGTCGTTGTCGAGACCCTGGAAATCTATGCCCCACTGGCGCACCGGCTCGGGGTCCAGGAGATCAAACATGAGATGGAAAACCGTTGTTTCGCGGTGCTCTACCCCAAACGGTATGAGGAGATCTCAGAGCTGATCGCCTACCGATCGCCCCAGCGAGAGGCGATCATTGACAAGGCCATCGGCGAGGTCGACGGTGTCTTGGGTGAAGCGGGCATCCCGGCGCTCGTGTCGGGGCGTCCCAAGCATCACTATTCGATCTATAAGAAGATGGTGGAGTCCGGCCAGCAATTCGAAGACATTCACGACCTGATCGGCATCCGCATCATCGTCGCCGACGTGCAGGCTTGCTACGGCGCCCTCGGGCTGATCCACACTTTGTGGCCGCCGGTCCAGGGCCGGTTCAAGGACTACATCGCCATGCCGAAATTCAACCTCTATCAATCGATTCACACGACCGTCATCGGGCCGGACCGCAAGCCACTCGAGGTGCAGATCCGCACTCATGAGATGCATGAGCGTGCCGAGTTCGGCATCGCGGCGCACTGGCGATATAAGGAGCGGGTCGATTCCGATTCGCTGCCGTGGATGGCTGATATCCGACGACTCCAGGACGAATACGCCGAACCAGAGGAGTTCCTGACCCACCTCAAGCTCGACCTCTACCAGGACGAGGTCTTTGTGCTCTCGCCGCGTGGCCGTGTCTTCTCTCTGCCCCGCGGAGCGACCCCGGTGGATTTTGCCTACGTCGTACACACCGAGGTCGGTCACCGGTGCACCGGCGCCAAAGTGAACGGCCGGCTTGTGGCCTTGGACACGCAGTTGAACTCGGGCGATCTCGTTGAGATTTTGACCTCCAAAGCCCCCGACGCGGGGCCGAGTCGGGATTGGCTGAAATTCGTTCGGAGCTCTCGAGCCAAGGCCAAGATCCGTCAGTGGTTCTCGAAGGAGCGTCGGGAAGCAGCGATCGCCGAAGGTAAGGAAGCCATATTCGAGGCCCTTCGGAAAGAGGGCCTGGGACTCAATGCCAGTCGTCGGGATCAGCTACTCGAAGCGGTCGCCCACGAACTCGGCCACGCCTCGACTGAGTCGCTTTTTGTGGCAGTTGGTGAGGGCGGGGCGAGCGCCACCAACGTGGCCCATCGGATCACGCGCGAAGTCCGTCCTGAGATTGACGCCGAATCAGACGATCTCATTTCCCCGCCTCGGCAACGAACGGTGCGTTCGACCGGGCCCGGCATCATCGTTGAAGGCCTGGACGACGTTCTGGTTCGGGTTGCCCAGTGTTGCGCGCCGGTACCTGGGGACGAGATCGTCGGTTTTGTCACCGTCGGCAGGGGAGTCTCGGTACATCGAGCCGATTGCACCAACCTGGCGGTTCTGACCGATCAGCGGGATCGCATGATCGATGTCTCCTGGTCTCCCGACCGGGTCGGACGATTCGCCGTATGGATTCAAGTGGAAGCTTTCGACAGGGCCGGCTTGCTAAGGGATGTCACCGGCGTATTCACCGACGTCGGCGGGAATATTGTTGCGTCATCGTCGGCGACCGGAAGGGATCGGGTGGCCGTGCTCAGGTATGAGGTCGAGTTGTCCGATCCGGGTCATGTCGCCCGCATCCAGAACCTGCTTAGGTCGGTCGATGGGGTGTATGACGCTTTCCGGATCGTGCCAAAGGGCGACGGAACCGAGTAGCCAGGCGGTCGGACAACCCCGAGGTAACTAGTCCCATCGTGGGACCGTGGTTAGACCCACCGCCAGGCCCGAAATAGGTCAAGGTTGACGGGCGGTCTGGCCGATACTTGTTGGGTATGCGTTTACTGCACCGCGTTCCGAATGATGACAGGGGCTTCACCCTTGTCGAAGCCATGGTCTCGCTTGTGATCATCTTTGGCCTCATGGTTGTACTGTTGCGTACGTTCGACTCCGGTACGCGGGTCATCGTCGAAACTCGCAAACAGGCGGTCGCTTCGGCGTTCGCTTCTGAGCTTATCGAGCGGGGGCAGGCGTTGGAGTGGGAACACATGGGCCTCGCCACGTCAACGCGTGGCAATAGCTGTGCCACCGAACAGGTCGGTTGTTATATCGGTAACCCGTTCACGGCGGGTGACCTCGCTTACGACGCCGTTGCCGATGAGTACCTCTTTGGTGGCGAGACAGTCGTGTTCTCGAATGCCGACACGTTCCGTCCATTCTTGAACTTCTACGAGAATGTCCAGCGCGACACCTCTGCCTACGACCGGTACCTTTTTGTGACTTCGATCGTGAATCCGGTGACGGGCGATGAGATTGCTCGGCGACTTACGGCGATCGTGCAGTGGGTCCCGCCAGGTGGTTTCCGCAAGGAGGTCCGGCTTGAAACGATTGTGTCCGAGTATCAGGAACCGTCCCAGCCGTTCGTCTCAGGAACGGTGAACATGGCCGGCGGCGCCCTCCGCATCGGTCCGTCGAAGTCGGGGGTTTATGCCGGTGCCTACTCGCATGGGACAGACGTCGAGACGTGGACGCAACCCGGCGGTCTCCCGGAGATCTTCTGGTCGACAATAAATGAGCGCCAGCAGTTCGACGCTTCGGTCAACTTCCCAATCGCCACCGTTAGCGCTACCTCGGACTTCGTGTCCGGGTCATCGATTCGCGTTTCCGGTACCGATTCGTCACGGCTTCAGTGGGAGGGCCCTGACGGCCTGTTCGGCACACTTGACGATCCGATTTCCACCATCCCGGCAGCCAAGACCGAGTTTCTGAGCGACGACGACGCCAGCACCATTCCACCATTGAAGTTCGGGGCAAACGGCGTCCTTTTCAATCAACCACTGGCGAGACTCAACTACACCGGGGCGGCAGATCAGGACCTCCAGATCACCGAGACTTCGGATTACGCCATCAATGGCTACCTGTTCACGGAGGTCGACCCGGTCCCGGCCGCGCCACCACCCGACGACAAGTTTCCTTTCGCTCAGTTGGCGACGACGACGAAGTTCCCCGCCAAGATCGCTGTCGGCTTCACCGACTACGTCGAGACCACGCCATCGTCATTGCGTGTGATGTATAGCAACTGGGTCTCGGCGCTTGACGCCGCCTCCTACAAATTTGATATGTTCCGACGGGAAAACCCCAGCTTCCCCACGTCGGCCATCGTCTTTGGCGGGACCGTCGATCGTGACGACACACCCATCGGTGGGTATCAGCAAATCTCTGCCTCCCTCGATAACTACGACGGCGGCAACCTTCACTTTCTTGACGACACGGCGTACCCGGACACGGGTGGTACCGGTGACTTCTACGGTTGGGTGGTGGTCACCATGCCCGACGTTCAGGTCGACGTCCTTGCCGGCCAGAACGTCATTGCCAACCCGAACCCAATCATGACCACCATGATCATCAAAGAATGGGATCCGGTGGCTCGTAAGTATGTGGTCGTGAATCCGGACGGGACTGCGTCGGCTATTGACTACCGCGCCAACTACGGTTCCAGCTGCGCCAGTGGAACCAATATCGCCAACACGGTTCAACTCTGGGGGGGCGCCCCGGTCACGAGCACGATCTCATCTCCAGGGAGACCGCGTCTCGAGTACACAGTGTCGGGTTCGGTCACGGTCAACGGCTGGTGTACCGGGTCCACGGTGGACGGCCTGGCCGCACGATCGCGTACCTGGTTCGAGACGAAGCTACCCATGGTCACGGTCGATCTCGACTACAAGGTCGTGGAATACGGACTAGAGGCGGGTGGCTTCGACACCCTCACCCCACCGCGTGTCGTTTACGCCCAGGATGGGGGACGGATCGTTCTCTACGATCTCGGTCTTCATTACGAATCAGAGAAGCTCCAAGTAAATGCTGTCTACATTGACCCATCGGCGGACTGATCGTGCTGATTCATCGACTCAAAACCGACGAACGGGGCCTCACGCTTTCGGAACTCATGGTTGCCATCTTCCTACTGACGATCGTGAGTATTGTCTTCGCGAACGTACTCTCGTCTTCGCTGCGAGCTACCCGCGATATTGAGAATTCGGCGCGCACCAACGATGACATTCGGTTGATCTTGGAGCGGGTCGACAAAGAGCTTCGTGGTGCCGAAACGATCTGCATACCGGCACCTGGGGATGCCTCGAACACTCTGTCGTTTATCACCCGGTCCAATCCGATCCCGCCGGCTGAGACCCGCCATGTCATCTATCAATTGGTTGACGTTGACGGCGATGGGGTACGTACTGACTTGCAGAGGTCCGGTGACGGCGGCCTGACGTTCATCACCGTCAACGAAACGGTCGTTAACGAGGTCGTCGCCCTCGACCTCGGGACGCCTCAATTCCTTTTTGAGAATCAGGGGCGAAACGAGATCAACAACACCGGTCTACCGGCTGCATCGCCGAGCTACGGCAAAGTCGTCCGAATCTCCGTGTGGATCGATCGCAGTCCCCTCGACCGGATCAGCCCCCGCCTGGAATCAACCGAAGTGGCTGGTCGCAATATTTGGACCCCCAACGCCGCCAACTGTTAGAAAGCGAAAAACCATGCGCAAATTGATCCAACAACTGAGATCCGAAGAGCAAGGAATCGGTATTATCACCGCTCTTTCGGTGTCGTTCATTGTGTTCGCTCTCGGTGCCACATGGTATTCGTTGGCCGTCCACGAACTGGATGAGGTCTCGTTCGACCGCAACCGTACTCAGGCTTTGAACGTCGCCGAGGCCGGGGCAAAAGAAGCGATGGCTTTGTTGACGTACGACGTCGACAACTGGCGGACCGATGCACAGAGTGCTGGCTTTACCTCGTCGGGGATCCTGGCCGGTGGGGTCTGCGACGTGCAGACCCTTGAGACAGTTGCTGAGGGCGTCGTGGAGGGTCAGGGCGAATACTGGGTGGCGGTCACCAAGGTTGACAACCTCAAGTATCACGTAGAGGCGTGGGGATGGGCCCCGAGTCGTGCCTCGACGAAGGGAGTTGCCAAGAAGGTATTACTCGACGTCGAATTGGTGCCGCTTGGTGGATTTACGAATGCGCTTTTCGCATCTAAGGGCGGCATTGTTGGATCGAACTTCAAGACGATCTATGGCGATGCCTACTCCGGCGAAGACGTGAACATATCCAGCCAGACCAACATCTACAAGAACGACGATCCATATCGGGGTGAAGGGACACTGTCGGTTTATGGTGACCTGACCATCAACAACGGATCGAACGTGTTCGTCCAGTCCGATGTCAACGTCCAGGGCCGGATCAATGATCTTTCCTCGGGCACGCAGTACGGATCAACCGTTCAGATCCGGTCGGATGACACCATCTCGTCCTACGTGAGCTCGTACTTCAAAAAGGCCACCGTGATCGGTGGTGAGGTCAAGATTGCCGATCCAGCCCTGAAAGCCGGCTCCAACATTCAGGGCGCGACGTTGATCGCCAATCGCCAACGACATGCAGCCCGTACCCGACGTGTCGCTTCCCGGTCTTCACGTTCAATGCGGCCGACTACCCCGGCTACACCATCAGCTATTACGCCGACCTCGCGGCCTTTGAGGTCTACCATTCTGCCAACAAGAACAACCTCAAGGGTGTCCATGTCGTCGCCAGCGGCAACGGTGCCACCCTGAATTTCCATCAGGACACCTTTACCGACGATTTCGTGTTGATCGTCGATGGATCGTTCGAGATTCGCGGGACGCCCAAGAAGGGTTCTACGCCCAGCGGTGAGCCCGCATCCGCCATCATCGTCATGAAGAAGGCGACGGGAACGTTGACACTCGGCCAGAACTTCCAGTCGATCCCTGGTGAGCTTCACCATCTCATCTTCTCGAATGGCATCGTGGCATCCACCAACCAGTCGGTGATCTACGGTGCGATGTATGGGTTCAAGGACCAGACGGGTAACCGCCTGGAGATCCACTTCCGTCCTCCGACCGAAGGCGTCATCCAGGGTTTCGAGTTCGATCCGGCACTCGCCGACTCGTTCATTCCTGAGCCAGGCGACTGGCAGGACGTGTCTCCGAACGCTGAGCCCGTCACGGCCTACTGCACGCCATAATCTGACTACTAACCTGCGGCCTCCACCCGGAGGCCGCAGTGATCATCTTCGATGTTGATCTAGCAAGAGCGGCCTTCCAACATAGAAGGTCGCTTTTGCTCATCGAATCTCGTTCCCTATGGGTTGCGCAGACCAACACGTACGTGTTGGCACGTGAATCGGGCGGACCGGGGGTCATCATTGATGCTCCACCTGATGTTGACGCGATCGTTGATCTTGTGTCTTCGCTCGATGTTTCACCGGTGGCACTGCTGGTTACCCACGGACATGTCGACCACGGAGGGGCGGCTGGCCAGGTTGCCAGTCGCTACGGGATCAAGGCGTACGTGCACCCTGACGACGACTTCTTGAGCCTCAATCCCACCCAGCAGGTCGAAGCTTTGATGGGCATCAGGCTGGCCGAACCACTCCCCGTGCCCGATTTCGAGCCACTCGCCGATGAGCAGCGGGTCCGGTTCGCCGGCATTGACATCGACGTAGTCCACACGCCCGGCCATACGCCTGGTCACGTCTGTTTCCGGGTCGCGGATGAGGGCGTCCTCTTTTCTGGTGATCAGCTGTTCGCGGGTTCGATCGGCAGAACCGACCTCCCCGGGGGCAGCTACCAACAGCTGATGGACAGCATGGTGCGAAAAGTTTTGACCCTCGATGATGAAGTAATTGTTTTTCCCGGTCACGGGCCGGCTACTACCGTTGGGCGTGAACGTCGTACCAACCCGTTTTTGCAGGGACTGACACCATGAGTTTGCGCGCCCCCAAGGGCACCGACGACATCCTTCCGCCCGCCTCGCGCGTTTGGCGGCGGCTACTAAACGCCTGGGAGGAGATGGCTGAGGTCTACGGCTATGACCTCATCATGGTTCCACTCTTTGAGATGACCGAGGTCTTCAGCAGGGGGGTCGGAGAGTCATCTGAGGTGGTCCAGAAGCAGATGTATACCTTCGATGACAAGGGGGGGCGTTCGCTGACCCTCCGTCCCGAAGGGACGGCTGGCGTTGTCCGAGCGTTTCTCCAAGCTGGTGCTCAAGGGGTTATGAAGGTCTCGTACTCAGGGCCTATGTTCCGCTACGAGCGCCCCCAGGCCGGTCGGCGGAGGCAGTTTTATCAGGTTGGCCTCGAGTATCTGGGGTCGCCAGATCCTGATGCGGACGCCGAAGTGATCGAAGTCGGCTACCGATATCTCACATCCGCCGGGGTGCCTGATGTGGTGGTGCGGCTGAACTCGCTCGGCGATGCCAAGTGCCGTCCGGCCTACGTCCAGCTGCTCCGTTCCTGGCTCGAAGAGCGGCGATCACACCTCTGTGAGGATTCGCAGCAAACCCTCGACATCAACCCGATGCGGGTTCTGGACTGCAAGGTCTGCGTTGACCTTGTCGCCGGGGCACCATCGCCGGTGGATTCCCTCTGTGACGCCTGTGAGGCGCATTTCGCGTCGGTTCAGGAACGACTGATTGCAGACGGCGTCCGGTACATCCTCGACCCGCGCCTCGTGCGCGGTCTCGATTACTACACGCGAACGGCCTTCGAGTACGTTGGATCTGCACTCGACACGGCCCAAACCGCCTTGGGTGGTGGTGGCCGCTATGACGGTCTGGCGGAAGTTCTCGGAGGTCCACCCGTCCCGGGCGTTGGTCTGGCACTCGGCATTGATCGTATCGTCTTGTCGGTTCCGGACGTGGAATTGCCGGCCATCGACGTGTTCGTCGCCAACACCGACACCCGTCGCGCCGAGGCGTTGCTTGTCCTGGGCGAGTTGCGGGGTTTGGGTGTCCGGTCCGATAACCTGCCCGACCAACGATCGCTAAAAGCCCAGTTCAAAGCAGCAGATCGGCGGGGGGCTCAAGCGGTAGTGGTTATCGGCGACGAATGGGAAACGGGTCAGGTGGTCGTCAAACGACTCGACGACGGCTCACAAGAAACTATTGCACGCGAGGAGATCGCCACATGGCTCAAGAGCCGCTGAGAACTGACTATGCCGGTGAGCTGACTACTGATCGGATCGGGGACAGGGTCCGACTGGCCGGGTGGGTCGCCAAGCGCCGTGACCACGGCGGGGTGGTCTTCGTAGACCTGCGCGACGTCAAAGGCATCGTCCAGGTTGTGATCGACCCAACCGAGATTCCCACGGCCCATGAACTGCGTATGGAGTACTGCGTTTCGCTGGTCGGCGAGGTCCGACCGCGTATGGAGGGAACCGAGAATCCCGATATGCCGACCGGGGCAGTCGAAGTCGGAGTAACCGAGATTACGGTCTTGAGCGCCTCGGATCCGCTCCCGTTCATGATCGACGACCGTGCCGATGCCGACGAACTGATCCGGCTCGAGTATCGCTATCTCGATTTTCGACGGGCACCAATGGCTGCCGCCCTACGCGCACGCGGGGCTGCCGTCCATGCCATGCGATCTGCCATGGCCGACGAAGGATTCCTTGAGGTCGAAACGCCGACGCTCATTGCGTCGACGCCCGAAGGTGCTCGCGACATGCTCGTTCCCAGTCGACTCCGCCAGGGGGAGTTCTACGCGCTCCCTCAATCACCTCAGCTTTTCAAGCAGTTGCTCATGGTGGGCGGGGTCGACCGGTATTACCAGATTGCCCGCTGTTACCGGGATGAAGATTTCCGATCAGATCGCCAGCTCGAATTCACCCAACTGGATATCGAAGGCTCGTTTTGGACAGCAGCCGACGTGCAATCAACCATCGAAACAGCGATTGCCGCTGCTGTAAAGGCGGTGCGCGGTCTTGACGTTTCAAGGCCTTTTGGGAGGCTCACGTACGCCGAAGCGATGGATCGCTTCGGATCAGACAAGCCTGACCTTCGATTCGGCATGGAGATCATTGACGTCTCGTCTGTGTTTGAAGGGACGGAGTTCAAAGGGTTCGGGGGAGCGCTCGACTCGGGCGGAGTGGTCCGAGGGATCAACGCCGGGCCGCTGGGTCTCTCGCGCAGTGGCTTCGATGGCCTGGTGGCCGATGCCCAGGAACTGGGAGCCAAGGGCCTGGCCTGGCTGGTGGTCGAGGATGACGGCACCTGGCGTTCGCCCATCGCCAAGTTCCTCTCTGAGCCTGAACTCGGTGGCCTTCTTGCCCGATTCGACGCCAAGCCGGGCGATACGATCTTGCTCGTGGCCGACCGCGCCAAGCTGGCCGGAGCGGTCCTCGGAAATCTCAGAATTCAATTAGGCCGCCCCGCCGGCCATGATGAGCTGGCCTTCACCTGGGTAACCGAATTTCCTGTATTCGACGTCAATGACGACGGGTCGCTTGCCCCGGCCCATCACCCCTTTACCCAACCGGTCAGCCTCGAGGACATGGTCGAACGACCCGAAACCGCCATCGCCCAGGCGTACGACCTCGTTCTGAACGGTTCTGAGCTCGGGTCGGGGAGTGTGCGAATCCACGACCCGGAGGTCCAGGCGAAAGTCTTCGAGGTACTCGGAATCTCCGATGAGGAGGCTCAAACTCGATTCGGCTGGTTTATCCGGGCGCTTCGCTACGGAACGCCTCCCCATGCCGGTTTCGCGGTTGGTGTGGACCGTCTCCTGGCAATACTGCTCGAGCGCGAGTCGATCAGGGACGTCATCCCGTTCCCGAAAACGCAGCGGGGTATCGACCCGATGACCGGTTCGCCCACGAGGGTCACCGACGTGCAACTACGCGAACTCGGAGTTGATTTGCGACCAGAGGTCAAGGCCAGGTTGGCGAAAGAAGCCGACGAAGCCTGATGGAGGACCTTTTCTCAGCCGAGAAGGCTGAGCGCCGGATGCGAGCAGCACCTTTGCCCGCCAGAATGCGCCCTCAGCGACTCTCCGAGGTGGTCGGTCATAGGCAGCTGCTTGGAGAAGGGGCGGCATTCCGAACGATGGTCGAACACGGTCGGCCGGTCTCGATGATCTTGTTCGGGCCGCCGGGAACCGGCAAAACCACGCTGGCTCGACTGGTTGCATCAGAATCTTCGGCGACGTTCGAGCCGCTTTCGGCGACCTCGGCATCCGTGAAGGACGTGCGGGCCATCCTCGCCTCTGCCCGATATCGGCTTGAAACCGAGGAGCGCCGTACGGTTCTCTTTCTCGACGAAATCCACCGTTTCTCAAAGTCGCAGCAGGATGCTCTATTGCCGGGCGTAGAGGACGGGACGGTGATCCTGGTCGGCGCCACGACCGAAAACCCGTTCTTTGAGGTGAACTCACCGCTCCTTTCCCGATGCACGCTCTTCCGGGTCCATCGGCTGGAATCCGCCGACATTGCCCTACTCATTCAGCGGGCTCTCAGTGATCCAGCAGGGCTGGGAGATCTTGATCTGGCGATCGATGATGACGCCCTCGAAGCGTTGGCTGATCGGGTCGGCGGTGATGGTCGTTTGGCGCTCAATGCGCTCGAAACTGCCGCCATCGTTTCGGTGGGGCGGGGTCAAGCGGCGATAACGCTTGACGATATCGCAGAGGCACTCGGTCGCCGGATCGTCCAGTACGACAAGGATGGCGACAACCACTACGACGTTATCTCTGCGTTCATCAAGAGTATGCGGGGATCGGATATCGATGCATCCTTGTACTGGCTGCACACCATGCTCGAAGCCGGGGAGGACCCCGAGTTCATTGGGCGCCGGATGATCATCCTCGCTTCGGAAGATATCGGACTGGCCGACCCGCAAGCGCTCAACCAGGCCGTTGCGGCATTTCAAGCCCTCCAGGTCGTTGGACTACCCGAAGCCTGCCTTCGCCCTGTCGCAAGCGGTTATCTACCTGGCGGCCGCTCCCAAATCCAACGCCGTAACCTCAGCCATGGGTCGGGCTCGACAAGCCGTGGCAAGTAATCCATCCGCCGAGGTCCCGGCCCATCTTCGGGATGCCCACTATTCGGGGGCCGCCCGTTTGGGTCACGGGACGACCTACATCTATCCCCATGATCACCCGGACCATCACGTCGATCAGAGATACTTGCCCGAATCGTTCAGCGGGGATGGGTTCTACGAGCCGTCGACACAAGGGGATGAGCCCGAAATAGCCGGTCGCATGGGCAAACGCGGTCAGTTGACCTCGAACCACGAATCGGACCCTGAGCGATAACGGATTCGGTCGAGTCGTCCCGAAAGCTAAGCTGCCGCCTTCATGGAAACCAGCAACCAGATTCGCCAAGCCTTTGTGGATTTCTTCGCCGAGCGCGCCCACGTTGTGCGCCCGTCGGCGTCGCTCATCCCGATCGATCCCACATTGCTGCTTACCAATGCCGGCATGGTGCCGTTCAAGCCCTATTTCCTCGGAGAAGAGCCCGCCCCGTTTGATCGGGCGGTGTCCCCGCAGAAGTGCGTCCGCACCATCGACATAGACATTATTGGTACCACTGATCGCCACATTTCCTTTTTCGAGATGCTGGGTAACTTCAGCTTTGGTGATTACTTCAAATCCGAGGCGATCGCCTGGGCGCACGAGTTTGTAACCGGACGTGCTCGGGCTTCCCGAAGACCGACTGTGGTACACCGTCTACGAGACCGACGACGAGGCCGCGGCCATTTGGATCGACCAGGAGGGCATCGACCCGCAGCGGGTGCAGCGCGGCGGAAATGACAACTTCTGGCAGATGGGCGTGGCTGGCCCGTGTGGCCCTTCATCGGAGATATTTTTTGATCGTGGTGCCGATTTCGGAGCCGAAGGTGGCCCGATCGGCGGCGCTGAGGATCGGTACGTCGAGATCTGGAACCTCGTGTTCATGCAGAACATCCAGGACGTGCCCTACCACGTGATCGGTGACCTACCGGCCAAGAGCATTGACACCGGCATGGGCCTCGAGCGGGTGGCGATGGTCATGCAGGAAGCCGGTTCGATTTTCGAAATTGACACGATCCGGCCGGTTCTCGAAGAGGCGGCCGCCTACGGGTCGGTGACATTCGGCGAGGACGCCGCAACCGACGTGTCGTTGAAGATCATGGCTGACCATGCCCGGACCGTCGCGATGCTGGTCGGCGATGGCGTAACCCCATCGAATGCCGGACGGGGCTATGTGCTGCGTCGAATTCTGCGGCGCGCAGTCCGTCACGGGTGGCAGCTGGGTGGCGTCGGTCTGTTGATGCCCCGTTTGACCGAGGTCGTTATCGACGTGCTCGGCGGTGGGCATCCCAACCTCATTGAAAAGCGTACGACGCTCATGACCGTGGTCGAGCGGGAGGAGAGCCAGTTCCGCAAAACCCTCGAAGCCGGCCAGGGTCTCATGTCAGAAGCCCTCGCGTCGCTCAAACCTGGCATGGCTTTTCCGGGGTCCGTGGCCTTCAAGCTGCACGACACGTTCGGATTTCCGATTGAACTGACGAAGGAAATCGCTGGAGAAGCAGGCTTTGAGGTGGATGTCGACGCCTTTGACACCGAGATGGCCGCTCAACGGACTCGTGCGAAAGCGGCTTTCACCGGGGGAGCGGAGGCGGCGCTCGGGCAGATGTACCTGTCGATTCTCGATGCGGTAGGGCCAACCGACTTTGTGGGTTATGAAGCAGAAGCCAGTTCCGGCACGGTGCTGGCGATGGTGCTGGAAGGCGACCAGGTCGAACGAGGTGAGAAAGGACAGACCATCGAGGTGTTTCTCGACACAACCCCGTTTTATGCCGAAAGCGGCGGCCAGGTCGGTGACACCGGGACGATCAAGACAGAGACGGGCACCGTCGCCGTGTTCGACACCAAACACGCCGTCCAAGGCTTCCACGGACACCGGGGCAAGGTGACCGATGGGTTCATCCAGACCGGCCAGCCGGCCGACCTGGCCATCGATTCGCCCCGCCGCGAGCGGATCAGAAAATCCCATACCGGTACCCACCTTGTGCATGCGGCTTTGCGCAAGGTGATCGGAGACCAGGCCCATCAGGCCGGTTCGCTCGTGGAACCCGGCCGACTGCGCTTTGACTTCAACCATCATGCCCCGTTGGCCGACGACGAGATCGCGGAGATTGAGCGCCTCACGAATGAGCAAATCATCCACAACTCCCATATCAAGACCTTGGTTACCTCGATGGATGAAGCCAAAGCCCAGGGTGCCTTGGCGTTCTTTGGTGACAAGTACGGCGACACCGTCCGCATGGTCAGAATCGGTGAGTTCTCCAAGGAGCTTTGCGGTGGCACCCATACCCCCAGTGCCGGCCAGGTTGGGCCGGTCGTGTTGACCGCCGAGTCGTCCGTTGGGTCGAACGTGCGACGTATTGAGGCGTTCTCGGGTAGCGATGGATATGCCTACCTGGCCAAGATGCGGCATCTCCTCGACAGGGCCGGCGCGGCCTTGCGGGCGGCTCCAGGCGACGTACCCGCCCGAATTGAAGCCTTGTTGGACAAGAACCAGTCCCTCGAGTCCGAACTGGCTGCCCTGGCAGATCAGGCCCGTTCAGCTGATGCAGCGGATCTGGTTGCAGGTGCGACACAACTGGGCGCCGTTTCGCTGGTGGTTGCCGACCGAAGCAATTTGCGGCCGGATGAATTACGGCTGTTGGCTATGGCGATTCGGGACCGGCTGACCTCGGGGGTGGTTCTCATCGGCTCGGCATTTGGTGGGAAAGGTGCCCTGGTTGGTTTGGTGACAAAGGACCAGGTAGAAAGGGGAG
This sequence comes from uncultured Acidimicrobiia bacterium, assembly GCA_963847455.1. GTDB lineage: Bacteria > Actinomycetota > Acidimicrobiia > Spongiisociales > JAENVV01 > JAENVV01. The sequence continues at coordinate 50,813 of CAWKAG010000053.1, read as the reverse complement.
TTTCCGCAGCCGACCTGGTAGCTGCCGGGGCCAGCTACCTTGGTGGCGGAGGCAGTCGGGATCCCGAACTGGCGCAAGCCGGAGGACCGAACGGAAGCAATTTAGGCGCGGCGCTGGAGGCAGCCAGGGAGAGCGCCGAAAGAACCCTCGCGGAGGTATAGGACCCTGGGACGCATTATGGGCGTCGATTACGGCACGAGCCGGATCGGCGTCGCCCTTTCTGATCAGTTACACATCACCGCTCAGCCGTTCCGGGTGGTTGAGGCTGTCGCGTTCGACGAACAGGTCCGTAAGATCGTCGAGGAACAGGACGTCGAGAGGATTGTGGTCGGCCTGCCGACTCATCTCAAGGGCCGAAATGACGCTGCAGCACGGGCATCAAGCGAGTTTGCGGAACGGATTGGTGCGATTGCGGGAGTACCGGTCGAGATGGTCGATGAGCGCTACACCACCGCCGTTGCGCAATCGGTTCTCATCAAGTCAGGGGTCAGGCGGGACAAGCGGAAAGGGGTCGTTGACAAAATAGCCGCAGCGGTGCTGCTGCAGCGCTGGCTCGACTCGCAACCAGTAGGAGATGGTCATGACCTCGTTTGAAGAACCCCGCAACCGGAGCGTTCTGGCCGTCGTGGTCGTGTTGGCTGCGTTGGCAGGTCTTGGACTGGCCGGAAAAGCTATGTTTTCGGGCCTTTTTACCCCAAGCGAGACAACCATACCGGCGACGGCAACAGTCGGAGTTCCCGTGACTGTCGAAGTTCCGGCCGGGGCATCAGCTCGCACCATCGCTTCTCTGCTTCAGGAGGCTGATGTCGTTGGGTCGGCGCGTAATTTTGAACAAGCCGTCGAGGACGGTGGCTACACCCAGCGTCTCGGCGCCGGTCGGTATGAGCTGACCACCGGGATGGCGACCGAGGACGTCATCGCGGCTTTCCTGGCCGGCCCGGCGTTCGAGACCTACCGAATCACCGTCCGCGAAGGACTACGCATCGAGGAAGTGCTCACCGAGATAGCCAACCAGACACCGTACGGCGAAGATGAACTCGCAGAAGCACTGCTCAGCGGGGCAGTGCAGAGTTCGCTACTTGAACTACCTCCCGAGTCGACCCAGGATTGGGAGGGCTTGCTCTTTCCGGACACCTATGAATTTGAGACGGAGGCCAGCGCGGCATCGATTCTCGGAAAGCTGGCGCGAACCATGGAAAGCCGGGTGCAGTCGATCGACTGGACGGCCTGGAATGACCGCGGTTATACGATTTATGAAGGCTTGATCGCCGCCTCGATTATCGAGGCCGAGACGAAAGTCGATGCCGACCGACCCGACGTGGCTTCGGTGATCGTCAACCGGATGGATCTTGGTATGCCGCTCCAGATTGATGCGACCGTGCTGTACGCCATGGACGCCCGAGGGATAGGACTAACGCTCGCCGATCTCGAGTTCGACTCGCCGTACAACACATACCAGAACCTTGGTCTCCCTCCCACGCCGATTGGTGGTCCCCGATTGGCGTCGCTTGAGGCGATCGCCGATCCGCCGGAAACCGACTACATCTACTACGTGCTGACGGCCGCCGATGGCTCGCATAGTTTCACGGACGACTACAACCAGTTCCTGACCTGGAAGGATCAGGCGAAGGCTGAGGGCTTGTTTCCGTGATCAAATTGGTCGTCCTTGGCGACCCCGTCAGCCATTCCCGATCGCCGGCGATCCACGAAGCCGGACTACGCGCGGCCGGAATCTCGGGCGAATACACGGCCCGACGAGTCGACGGTGATGGCCTGCGTAAGGCGGCGGATCAGGTCAGGTCCGGGGCCCTTACCGGTGCGAATATCACCACTCCTCACAAACATCTTGCGGCGGAGGTGGCCGATCGGCGATCTGAGCTGGTCAGCCGCCTGGGTGCTGCCAACACATGGTGGCGGGAACCGAATGGAGCTCTCGTCGCCGAGAACACCGATGTCGCAGGCGTGGCCTACGCTTTTGACCAGATTGGAATGCCCGATTCCGTGGTCGTTCTCGGTGCTGGTGGAGCCGCCGCCGCGGCCCTCGTAGCGGTCGACTCGTTTCGAGACTCGGCCGCCCTGGCCGTCAGCACCCGCAACGAGCGACGCGCCAGGTCGTTGCTCGAGCAGCTCAAGCTCGACGCCAGATTTGTTCCCTGGGGCGAACCCGTGAGTGGGGCCGTGCTCGTCAATGCGACTCGGATCGGAATGTCAGGCGAAAACCTGCCCCAGGGCCTCCTCGCAGCCGCTTCCGGGTTTATCGACATGCCCTACGGCGATGCTGCCACCCCTGCAGTAATCGAAGCGGGTCGGCTGGGGATCCCGTGCAGTCCTGGGCTCGACATGCTGATTGGGCAAGCAATGGCGGCATTCACGATCTGGACCGGTGCACGGGCCGACCACGATGCCATGTTTGCCGCAGCTCGCCGGCCCACCTAAAGCTCTCAAGGCGCTGTCTCGATCTACCGAAGATTGATGCAGGACTACTAAGGAGTCACAACATGGCGCTGACGGGACGCCTCGAATCGATTCCTCTCAGTGAGGTGCTGCGTATGCTGGCACGCTCACAGAAATCTGGCTGCTTGCGCGTTGAAGCCGGCGGACTTGAGGGAAAGATCTACCTATCAAGCGGGAAACTCGCCTATGCGACCACTCGACGCGACGAAGACCTCCGCACCGATCTACTCAATGCCGGATTCGTTGACACGGACGGCTGGATGCGGGTCGAGCGTCGCGAGCAGACGGTGGCGGAGGTGCTTATCGAAGGGCATACCCACGCTGATTTGCGCGACTTTCTTGCCGAACAGGGCACCGAGGTGCTCTTTCGCCTTGGCCGACCTGGCCGGGGGACCTTCGACTTCGGTGATGAGGTATCGCCGCGTTATGACTCCGGAGAAGTAGTCGATATCGAGATTTGTCTTGCCGACGCCGACCACCGGGCTGAGCAGTGGGCCGACATCGAAGAAGTCATCCCAGGCACGAAGTTTGGGTTACGCATGGCGCAGACTTTGCCCGAGGGTGCCAGCGATGTGACCCTCAAGGTCGATACATGGAAGCTATTGGCGGCGCTGGGCGGACATGGCACCATCGCCGAAGTAGCCCACCGCACCGGCACCTCTGAGTTTATTGTCGCCAAGGCGATGGCCAATCTGGTGCGTCAGGAACTTGTGTCCGTGACCGAAGAGCGGTTCGAGGCCGCCCCGACCTACAACGATGCCGAGCTGGGCCTTCCGTCACCGGCCGCCGGTTCCGGAACGTTTTCGATGAATCGGACCGACCTCCTGTACGAAGATGACATGGGCGGATCCGACGACGGTGATGACGTCAACGACGACGATCTGCTCCAGTCGGTGCTCTCGGGAGTTATCGGGGACGCAGAGAACGATGATGACGACTCTGTTGAGATTGTCACTTCCGACTACGATGCCACCGACGATCTCGAAGGCACGCTGAGTGAGCGTGCCGCCAGTCTGAGCCGCCGCCGGGGCGGGTTGAGCGCATTGGCTCGCGAACTCGGCGAAACTCAGGACTCCCACTAAGGCATCATGACTCGCGATAGCGGACACCTCGCCAGCCTCCTTCTTGAGGAGGGGCTGCTAACTCAGGAACTCCTTGAGAAAGGTCTAGCCATGGCGGCCGAGACCGGCCGTCCGCTTGGGCGCGTACTCGTCGAGGAGAAGATCGTCTCCGAACGCGACCTGGTGCGGACGCTGGCCAAGGCGATCGGGGTTGACTTCGTCGATCTCAAGGAAATCACCATCGATCCAGCCGCGACGGCACTGATTCCCGATGCCCTCGCCCGTCGATATGCCGCAATTCCCATTGGGTTTGAGGAGAACAAACTTGTAGTAGCCCTGTCGGACCCCGCGAATGTGCTGGCGATCGACGACATACGAGCCATTTCGGGACGCGATGTCATAGCCAAGGTAGCGACTCGCAGCGACGTTGAAAATGCCATCGCCAACAACGCTGGGCTCGACGAGTCGGTCACCGACTTTGCCGGTTTCGGCGATGACGAGATGGAGACGCAGGACCTCAATGCAGTCGAGGCGTCCACAGAAGAAGCACCAATCGTCAAGTTGGTGAACATGTTGATTGCCAAGGCCTCAGCCGAGCGAGCTTCGGACCTTCATATCGAGCCGACGGACAAGGACCTTCGGGTGCGCTTCCGGGTGGACGGCGTGCTGCACGAGATCATGCGCACCCCCAGATCGGTCAGCAACGCCGTCGTAAGCCGGTTGAAGATCATGGCCGATATGGATATTGCCGAGCGACGTCGCCCTCAAGACGGTCGAATCAGCCTGCGGGTGGGCGGGACCAAGACGATTGACCTGCGAGTTTCGTCCCTTCCAACGATCTACGGCGAGAAGATCGTCATGCGTATCCTCGATAACTCAACGGCGACCCTCGAACTCGAACAGCTTGGCTTCGAGCCGGACACCCTCAAGCGTTATGCCACGTCATACAACAAGGCCTACGGCACGATCCTCTGCTGTGGTCCGACGGGTTCAGGTAAATCGACGACCCTCTACTCCACGCTGAACGTCCTCAACCAGGCTGACGTCAATATTGTCACCATTGAAGATCCGGTGGAATACCGTTTGGCCGGGATCAACCAGGTGCAGGTGAACAAGAAAGCCGGGCTCACCTTTGCCTCCGCCCTGCGATCTTTCCTACGCCAGGACCCCGACATCATGCTGGTCGGTGAGATTCGTGACAGGGAGACGGGAGAGATCGCCATTGAATCGGCGCTCACCGGCCACCTCGTGCTTTCGACCATGCACACGAATGACGCCCCGGCTGCCATCAGCCGCTTGATTGAAATGGGTGTCGAACCGTTCCTGGTCGGGTCTGCCGTTGACTCAGTCCTCGGACAGCGCCTGGCCCGGCGGCTCTGCGCGGAGTGTAAGACTCCCTACCAGCCGACCAAAGAAGCTCTGGCCCGGGTCGGCTGGCAGTTCGACGAGTTGGGTGAAGAAGTGCCCGAACTATTCAAGCCTGGCGGTTGCGCACGGTGTGGAGACACCGGGTATCGGGGGCGACTTGCCCTGCATGAACTCATGCTCGTGACGGAAGAAATCGAGCGGTTGGCTGTAGATCAGGCGACCACCGACTCCATTAAGAAGATGGCCGTGCAGCAAGGAATGCGACCACTTCGCCAGGACGGTCTCCTTAAGGCGCGGCGCGGAGATACCTCGATCGAAGAGATCCTGCGCGTTACTGTGTAGAAGGTCCGTCCAGAATCACTGGCGACCCAGATTTCCGAGCGACATCGATAATCCATTAAGTCGGCCGCGACGCCTGCCGAAGATACATTGACCCACAAATTGTGATCGATAAGGGGAACTGGAAGCCATGAACTCAGCATCGCGAAAACTTGGCGAGCTCCTCGTCGACAGGCACCTTCTTTCAAAAGATGTGCTTGAGACGGTGTTGGCCAAAGAGCAAACCACCGGTACGCCCATGGCGAAGATCCTCACCGATGACGGCCTGGTACGTGAAGAAGACCTCCTCAGGACCGTTGCCGCACGGGTTGGCATGGAATACGTCGAACTGGACGATCAGCTATTCGACCCAGAAGCCATCGCAGCCTTGAGTGGCGACGACTCCGCAGCCCTTCTGGCCATTCCCGTCCGGCTGGTGGACAACGTGCTCACGGTTGCAGTCGCTGATCCTTTCGACGCAGAGCGTCATCGGCGCCTGGAGCAGATCACCGGTAAGAAGATCACACTGGCTCTGGCTACCAAGGAAGCCATTCAGCGGGTGATATCGTTCATGCATGGGCCCGATGAGATACCGGTAACGCGTGTTCCCGGCATGGGCGGCGCCCTTCCTGACCTTGAGGTTGCGGAGCCTGCGCTGCATGTCAACACTCTTCTGACGATCCTGGTCGACCAAGGTGGATCTGACCTCCACATCACCGCTGGCTCGTCCCCTCAAATCCGGGTCCACGGCGAGCTTCGGCAACTCACGGACTTTGGCATCATGATGCCTGCCGACATTCGGCGCATGATCTATGCCATTCTGACCGAGAAGCAGCGCGAGAAGCTCGAGGAGTCGCTCGAACTCGACGCCTCACATCCGTTGCAGGGCAAAGGTCGTTTCCGTCTCAACGTATTCTTTCAAAGGGATGCCGTCGGAGCCGTGTTCCGGGCGATCCCCGACGTAATCAAGCCGCTTGAGGAACTCGGTGTGCCGACCGTGGTCGGTGAGTTCGCAGAATATGCGCGTGGCCTGGTCCTGGTAACGGGACCTACCGGTTCCGGTAAGTCGACCACCCTGGCGTCGATTGTCGACCTTATCAATCGCCGTCGGGCCTGCCACATCCTTACCGTTGAAGATCCCATCGAGTTCTTGCACCACCATCAGAAGGCGATCGTCAACCAGCGCGAGGTCGGAGCCGACACGATGGGATTCAACATGGCGTTGCGCCATGCTCTTCGGCAGGATCCGGACGTGATTCTGGTCGGCGAGCTGCGAGACCTGGAAACTATCTCAACCGCGCTGACCGCAGCCGAAACCGGCCATTTGGTCTTTGCCACACTCCATACTCAGGATGCCCCCCAGACGATCGACCGCATGATCGACGTGTTTCCATCGCACCAGCAGGGACAAGTCAGGGTCCAACTGGCAGCCACGCTGCAAGCGGTAGTTACCCAGCAGCTGTTGCCGACCCGTGACGGGCGTGGTCGGGTGCCGGCCATCGAGGTGATGGTGGCCACTCCCGCCGTCAGAAACCTGATTCGTGAAGGAAAGAACCACCAGATTGCCACCGCCATGCAAGCCGGCGGAAAGTGGGGCATGCAGACCATGGACCAATCCCTGGCTGACCTGGTACGACGCAACATTATTACCTACGAGCTCGCCGCGGAGCGCTGCTCTGACCTGGAAGATCTACAGCGACTTGTCGGTCGCGTGGCTTAGGAGATAGAGCATGGCTACAACATTCGAGTACCGGGCCAAAGACTCGGACGGCAAAGTCAAGAAGGGCACAATAGAAGCCTCTACGCAGACGGCCGCCGCTACGGCGCTCCGGGGCAAGGGCCTGAGCCCGCTCAGCCTCTCCGAGACGGCCGCAGCGAACTCCGGGCTCAAGAAAGAGATCAAGATTCCTGGTCTTACCGATCGGGTGAAGGCCAAGGAAGTGGCGATCTTCTCTCGTCAGTTCGCCACAATGATCAATGCCGGTCTTTCGCTGCTGCGTTCATTGAGCATTCTGTCCGACCAGACCGAGAGCAAGGCGCTTGCCGACATCATTGACCTGGTCAAGGCTGACGTCGAACGCGGTACCAGCTTGTCGGCCGCCATGGAACAGCATCCGAAAGCCTTCAACCAGCTCTACACCGCCATGGTGAAAGCCGGCGAAGTCGGTGGTGTACTCGACGACACCTTGTTGCGGCTTGCGGACACCCTTGAGGCTCAGGTGGCACTTCGGTCCAAGATCAAGTCAGCAATGATGTATCCAATTGCCGTATTCGGTCTGGTCATCTTCATCGTGGCGGCCATGATCATCTTTGTGGTCCCGATGTTCGAGGCCCTATACGCGGACCTCGGGGGCGAGCTCCCAGGAGCAACCAAGTTCTTGTTGCTACTTTCGAAGCTGGTCACCACCTACTGGTGGGCCGTGATCATTGTCTCGGTTGGTTCGCTGGTGTCGTTCAAACGGTGGATCGCCACCACCGGTGGACGATCGACCTTTGACGCCATCAAGTTGAAGGTGCCGATTTTCGGGAACTTGATTCACAAGACGGCCATTGCTCGCTTCTCGCACACGCTGGCCGCGCTAACCAAAACCGGCGTGCCGATTCTTCAAGCGATGGATATCGTTTCCGATACTGCGGGCAACGCGGTGGTGGCCCGAGCGGTCCAGGATGTCAAAGCGTCCGTCGCCGAAGGTGAGTCAATAGCGGCCCCGCTACGCGACCATCCAGTGTTTCCCCCGATGGTCGTCCAGATGATCGCGGTCGGGGAGGAAACCGGTGCCCTCGACACGATGCTCGAAAAAGTTGGCGACTTCTACGATTCTGAAGTCGAGTCGATGGTCGAAGGCCTCACCAGTCTCATCGAGCCGCTCCTCATCGTCGTGTTGGGTGCGACGGTGGGTGGCATGTTGATCGCCCTATATATGCCGATGTTCAATATCGTCAACCTCGTTCAGTAAACCAGTTACCCGGTCCAGTTCCGGAGACAGGGATTCGCATCGTGCGGGTCCCTGTCTCGTTAAAGAATCGTGGATTAGTTCTTAAGTCTCGGCACCGGGGCGTCGATAACACGTACGTAGGTCAAGACGGCCTGCAGGGAACATTGAACACATATAAGGAGTCCCATAATGATTTCATGGATGCGTAACCGCCTGAACAAAGAAGAGGGTTTCACCCTCGTCGAGTTGATGGTTGTTGTTTTGATTATTGCCATTCTTATCGCCATCGCCATCCCGACGTTCCTCGGTGCTCGTGAGCGTGCTCAGGACCGTGCCGCCCAGTCGAACCTTCGCAACGCGTTGACTTCGGCCAAGGTGCACTACACCGACGAAGAAGACTTCTCCAATGGTGCGGGCGCCGATGTGACGCCAGCTCTGCTGAACGCCATCGAGCCCAGCTTGACCTTTGTGGCTGGAGCCATCGCGATTGGAGCCGATCAGGTCGGTTACATCGTCGAGAACAACAGCTTGGCGGCCGATCGTCAGGTCATTACCTTCACGACGGACTCTGCATCGGGTACGACCTTCTGCATCTCGGACGTTCTGACAAATGGAACTTACGGTTCGGGTACCACCTACGGGTCGGACCTGACGGGTGCAGACTTGAGCTTCACTCGAGTCGAGTGCGCCGCTACTGACTGGTAAGAAACCCAACTGAGATTGTCCGATCCGTCGGCTGAACTCACTGAAGAAGGGACCGCCTCCGGGCGGTCCCTTCTGTTGATGGGTCTGACGAGTTCGACCTGTCGACGGCTACCCGGCCGGCTACTTCGAGCTACAGCCTTGGCCGTCCAGTGCCGATATAGCTAGATACAACTAACAATTGAAAGCGAGGAGCTCATGCGTCTGAAACATGACGAAGAAGGCTTCACGTTGGTAGAGCTGATGGTGGTCGTTCTCATTATTGCCATTCTCATCGCCATTGCGATACCAACGTTCTTAGGAGCCAGAGTCAGGGCCCAGGACCGAGCTGTGCAGAGCGATCTACGCAACTCGTTGTCTGCGGCCAAGGTTATCTATGCCGACACGAACGCCGACTACAACTTCGGCGTACCCGAACTCGACCGCGTGCATGCCGGCATCGCGTATGTTGGGGGACTGGCGCCCACCCCGGACGAGGTGGGCTTTGTGATTCTCCCCAATGCCGATGGAATTGCCGACCAGGCCGTGCTCTTCGTAGCTCAGAGCAAGTCGGGCACGTGGTTCTGTTTGTGGGACGAGGGGTCGGGGACTGCGGCCGGTACCTATTTTGGCCAGGACGCCACGATGACCTTCGGCGCCTTGGCCGATTGTCAGAACGGTTGGTAGCTGAACTGATCGAGTCGTGAGGTAGGCTCCACGACCGATCGAGCGGGATATATGGATCTGTATTTGGACAACCTGGAGCTAGTCGCGCCCTATCTCGTCGTTCTCGTCGGGCTGGTCGTTGGTTCTTTCCTCAACGTGGTCGTGTATCGAATCCCAGCAGGCCTGTCAATCGTTAGCCCGCCGTCGGCTTGCCCGAACTGCGGGACGGAGATCAAGCCGTATGACAACCTGCCGGTCGTGTCGTGGCTGCTTTTGCGCGGGAGGTGCCGGGCGTGCCGGAACCCGATTTCGGCGCGCTACCCGCTCGTCGAGATGGCCAACGCCTCGTTGTTCTATGGGGCTTATATCGTCGTTGGTTTGGACTGGACGGTCGTCGCCTATCTGTGGTTTGTCGCCGTTACGTTGGCCCTGGCGCTCATTGATTTCGATACCAAACGGATCCCCAACCGGATTCTGTTCCCGGGGGCGCTAGTCGGTGCTCTGCTGCTCGGGGTGGGGGCAGTTGCTGAAGGTGAACTTGACTCGTATGGTCGATCCTGGCTCACCGCCCTTACCTATTTCGGTGGTTTTCTGATCCTGGCTTTACTCGTGCCGGCCGGGTTCGGGATGGGTGACGTAAAGCTGGCCTTCTTCCTGGGTATGTTCGTTGGATACGTCTCCTGGCCGGCCCTGGTCGTGGCGGTGTTCGGGGCGGTGTTCATCGGCGGGGGAGTATCGATTCTTCTACTCATCACCAGGCGAGTTAGTCGCAAGGACGCAATCCCTTTTGGACCATCGATGGTGGCTGGCGCCTGGATAGCGATCGCGTTCGGCAATGCGATCGCCCGGGCTTACCTCGGCATCGGCTAGTTCTTGCAACTCGTGCTCCCACGCGGCTACGATTCCAAAACAACACGTTTGTAATTACGATGTTGTAGCCTACGGGCGAGGGATTGCGGTGCTGGCCGCCAAGGAGCGTAAGAATGACCGCCAATGTCGGTCTGGACATCGGAACGAGTGCTGTGCGAGCCGCGCTCGTCGAGACCTCCAAAAAGGGGCCCCCGGTTCTCAAGAAATTCGCTGAGGTGGCGCTGCCTCCAGGGGCGATTCAGAACGGTGAGATCGTCGATGAGACTGTCCTGCAGGACGCCCTAACCCGGCTGTTCAAAGAGGCGAAAATCCCCAAGAAGAATGTGATCGTCGGCATTGCCAATCAGCGTGTGATCGTTCGCCAGATCTCTGTGCCCTACATGCAGGAGACCGAACTGGCGGAGTCGCTCGCTTTCCAGGCGCAGGAATACATCCCCATTCCCATCGACGAGGCCATCTTGGATTTCGTTCCGCTGGAAGAGTTTTCAACGCCCGAAGGCGAAGCTCGCATGTCGATCATGGTGGTAGCCGCCCAAAAGGAAATGGCTGCGGATGTGGTGCGGATTCTGGGTGGAGCCGGCATCAAGCCCAAAGCCATCGACCTCCAGGCGTTCGCCTTGGTTCGAGCGGCCACAGGCGGAGACATTGACCTGAGTCCGAATCCGAAGGCGATCGTCAATATCGGCGCAAGCTTGACGCAGGTGCTGGTCATCAAGGGCGGCACGCTGCGCTTCTTGCGTATCGTGCCGAACGGGGGCAACGATTTCACCAGGAGCGTGACCGACGCTCTCGGGATTGACCTGGAGCAAGCGGAGCAGCTGAAGCGGCGTCTAGGGGTCGCTATCGAAGGAATGCCGACTGGCGACGACCCGGATGCCGTAGCGATGGCTGCACTGACCCGCCAGGCCGATGCACTCGTCGACGAAGTACGCAGTTCGCTTGACTTCTATCTTTCATCGGCCGAGGACGGGGGAATCGACACGATCATGATCGCTGGCAACGGAGCGCGTCTACCGCACCTCGCCAACCGGATGCGGGTCCAACTCAATATGCAGCTCCAACCGGTCACGCTCTTGAATTCTGACCGGTTGTCGGTTGGAAAAACCGGTCTAACCGAAGACGAACTGAACCAGACCCAACCGGTCCTGCCGGTCGCAGTGGGTCTCGCGCTATGGGGAGAGGCCTAAATGCGGCCGATTAACCTCCTTCCTCCCGAGCAAGCACGGGCCGCCCGGCAGCGCCGTGGCTCCGCTTTTGTGGTCCTCTTGTTCGTGATCTTTCTCGTCGCTCTTGGTGGGTTGTGGTTCCTCAGATCGCAAGCTCTGGCTGCGGCCGTTGACGATGTCGACAATCAGCGCGCTGCGAACGTTCGACTTGAGAATGACATCGCTGCGTTGTCCGACGCGGCGACCGCGCTTGACCTCTATGAGAGCCGTTCGATGCAGATCACCGAGTCGCTAGCGATCGATGTTGACTGGGGCAGGTTCCTCAACGACCTCGGCAGGGTTCTACCCCCCCGAACCTGGGTCGCGGCACTTTCCGCCGGGGCGGCGCCGCCGGATGAGACTGTCGAGGGAACTCCTACTTACGGATCGGTCACATTTACCGGAACGGCTTTCGACTATCCGGATGCCTCAACCTGGTTCAGAACTCTCGACTCAACCGAGTGGTCTGCACTCGGCGGTGCCTGGGTCGCAAGCATCACGCAATCCGAGATCGCAGACTTTTCAACGGTGGACTTCTCGTCGTCTGCCTCTCTCACTTCTCAGGCACTTTCAAACCGGTCGACGACCCGCATCGTGGAGATTTCAGAATGAGACGGGCAATCCTTATCGCGATTCCCCTGATGCTGCTGGTGGGAGCGGCTTTCTACTTCCTCGTGTGGGCGCCAATCGGCGAGGATATCGCCGTTCAGGAGCAGGAACTCTCAACTCTCCAAGCCCAGGAGAACGCGCTGAGCCAACGCCTCAACGAGTTGAATCGGGTTAACGAGCGGCTTCCCGAGTATGACCGTGCCAACGCCAACATGCTGTTATCTATCCCGGAACTTCCGCAGATTGACGGACTCACCGATGAGTTGTCGGTGCTGGCTGACCGGGCCAACGTCGTGTGGGAAGCGGTCAGTTTCAGTACTCCGGGCGAACAGAGCAGCACGGGCGTTCGCGAGGTGACTCTTGCCATGACGGTGACGGGTCAGTATTTCGAAGTGCTCGGGTACATGTACGGTCTGGCGGAGCTTGATCGGCTGATTCGGGTTGACGGGATCAACATCAGCCCGACACTTGATACCGAGACCGGGGTCAACACACTGTCACTGACGATTAATGCGGTGGCGTTCACGACAGGAGCGATTGTCGTACCACCTCCGCCCGAGGTCGCAGAACCCGACATCCCGGTTGACTCGACGACGACCACGACTACCACGCCTGAATCCTCGACAACCACGACCACGGTGGGTGGATGATGCATAGACAAAAGAGAGGATCTGGTTCGGCTACCGCGTTAGCCATCATCCTCGTGGGGCTGGGCCTAGCGGTTGGCTGGTTCGGCATTGCGCCGGCCGTCTTCGGGTCGGGAGCGAGCCCCTATGAGGCAACGCTGGCCGCCGAGTCGGCGCCACAGTCGGCTCCTACCGGCAACGTGGCGCAACTCGTCGCCGGAGACGTAGTGGCTTCCAACCTGCAGACCTCCCAGCCGCGGGATCCGTTCCGACCGTTGATTCTCGATGATGGAACGGCCGCATTTGGGCCTGGGTCGGGTGGGCGGAATGGGATCACGTTCAAGGTGAACAACATTGAGATCGATGCAGACGGCGCCCTCACGGTGGAGGTTGAGCTGAACGGGACGATCTACACGGTCGGCGTAGGGGATACCTTCGCCGGGTCATACAAGGTCATCTCGATCACGCCGCCAGATGAGGCTGCGGGTACCTTGGGTCGAGCGGTGTTCCTATTCGGCGACAACGCGTTCGAGGTCGTGGAGGGCCAAGAGATCCTCAAGTGATTCGGGCCGTCGGCCTGGACCCTGATCTCGTGTACGCTACGGCTCCTATGTCGAGTCTGCTCAGATGCTGCGTTTCCTGACCGCGGGCGAATCCCACGGACCCGGTCTGGTCGCCACGATTGAAGGCGCCCCCAGCGGCCTACCCTTCTTACGCGACGAGTTGAGTGCCGAGTTGGCCCGCCGTCGCCTCGGCTACGGGCGCGGCAACCGGATGAAACTAGAGAAAGATGTCCTGGAAATCCTCGGCGGGGTGCGCCACGGGTCGACCCTCGGAAGCCCTATCGCCGTTCTGATTCGCAACACCGAGTGGCCTCGTTGGGAGAAGGAGATGTCTCCTGATCCTGGTGAAACCGATCGAGCGCTCACGACGCCCCGTCCGGGGCATGCCGATTTGGTGGGAATGCAAAAATACGACACGCATGACGCTCGCAATATTCTCGAACGAGCCTCGGCTCGCGAGACGGCCGCTCGCACCGTCGTTGGATATGTCGCCAAGCAACTCCTGAGTTCGATTGGTGTCGCAGTGCTCTCGCATGTTGTTGAGATCGGAACAGCCCAATCCGACGGGGTCTTGCCGATGCCCGAGGATCTCGTCGCCATCGACGATTCGCCGGTTCGGGCGCTCAGCGGCGAAGACAGAATGATCGCCGAGATCGAAGCGGCCAAAGCGGATCGTGACACCCTTGGCGGGGTCGTCGAGGTCGTTGTCCATGGGCTGCCGGTCGGAGTGGGATCGCACACCCATTGGGATCGACGCCTCGATGCTCGTCTCGCCTACGCCCTTATGTCTATCCAAGCGATCAAGGGCGTTGAAGTTGGTGACGGGTTTGAGTCGGCGCGGCGGCGAGGCTCAGCTGCCCACGACGAGATCTACCGCGAGGGCGACGAGTTTGTGCGCAAGACCGACCGGGCGGGTGGCACCGAGGGGGGTATGACGACGGGTCAACCACTGCGGGTCCGGGCGGCGATGAAGCCGATCTCGACGGTGATGCGACCGTTAAGCACCGTCGACGTTGACACCAAGGAGGCCGACGTTGCGTTTCGGGAACGGAGCGACGTGTGCGCAGTCCCTGCCGCCGGGGTGGTGGCAGAGCAGATGGTGGCGGTCGTCCTCGCCCAGGAGCTGCAACGCCAGTTCGGCGGAGACACCGTTGGTGATTTTCAGACGAACGTTGCCAATTATCTGAAGCGTCTACGAAGCTTCTAGCCAGTCGGAAGAGAGATCGTGTCTCGTTTTGAAGTACTCACCAATGGGTTCCTCGCCACCGAGGTGGTGGTAGGGCCGGGTCTGGCCGCTTTGCCGGTCCTTCCCGATCGCCCCGGGCGCCATCAGGTCGTGGTGCTGACACAGCCGGGTACGCCCCGAGTCATCGCTGACGCGATCGCGGCTCACCTCGGGGTTGAACACACCCTTGTCGAACTGCCCGACCGGGACGGAGCCAAACGCTGGGAGTTGGTGGCCGAACTCTACGAATCCTTCGCCGGGCTTGGGGTCGCCCGCCATGACACGATTGTCGGGGTGGGAGGCGGCGCCCTGACCGACGTGGCCGGGTTCGTGGCATCGACCTGGCTGCGCGGCATCGAGGCTGTCTATGTACCTACCACGGTGCTCGGGGCCGTCGATGCGGCCATCGGCGGCAAGACGGGCATCAACCTGGCCGGCAAGAACCTGGTCGGCACGTTCACGCATCCTGCCCGCGTCGTCGTCGACACTGACGTACTCGACGCGCTGCCCGTCGGAATCAAGCGGGAAGGGTGGGCCGAAGCCATCAAGGCCGGATTCATCGCTGATCCGGCGCTGGTGTCACTCTTTGAGCAATCCCCCAAGAGTCCGCCGATCGTCGAAGTGGTCGAGCGAGCGATCGCGGTGAAGGTCGACGTCGTGAATAACGATTTCCGTGAATCTGGTCAACGAATGATCCTCAACTTCGGTCACACGATTGGTCATGGCGTCGAGATCGCAGAAGGAATCAGCCACGGTGAAGCCGTCGCCATCGGGATGGTGGCTGCCGCCGACCTGTCCCGGCGGAAGTACGGCTTCGAGTACCCGATGCGTGATGTGTTGAGTGCGCTGGGGCTGCCTGTCGCCTCCACCGCTGATCGGCGCCGGGTTGAGGAGCTCATTTGGCTCGACAAGAAGCGTGACGCCAACGGTCTCAAGATGGTTCTTCTCGAAGCGCTTGGGTCGCCACGAATCGACTATGTAACCGACGACGAAGTTGCTCTCGGACTGGATGCGATCGGACTGGATTAGCACCACTAGGATGCTGCCACCGACCGGAGTACCAGATGATCTCGACAAATGACGTCAAGCCAGGGATGGCGATCAGCATTGAGAACGGGCTCTTTACGATCATCGAGTATCAGCACGTCAAGCCGGGCAAGGGCAAGGCCTTCGTTCGATTGAAACTGAAGAATGCCGAGACCGGAGCCGTTATCGATCGGACGTTCCGGGCTGGAGAAGATGTCGATCGTGCGGTGATCGACCGCAAAGAGCATCAGTTCTTGTATCAGGATGACCTCGGCTTTCACTTCATGGATCTCGAGGAGTTTTCCCAGTTCGCTGTCTCGGAGGAGGATGTTGGCGACGCCGGTACGTATCTTGTGGAAGGGGCGACCGTCGTTCTGCCACTGCACGAGTCCCGACCGATCGGTGTCGAGCTGCCGGCGTCGGTGGAGCTTGAAGTGACCTTTGCCGAGCCCGGTGTGAAAGGTGACCGGTCCTCGGGTGGGACCAAACCCGTCACGGTGCAAACCGGACGCACCGTCCACGTTCCGCTCTTTATCGAAACCGGAGATGTCATCAAGGTCGACACCCGCACCGGTGAATACATGACCCGCGTGTGAACGAGCCTCGCGACGCGGCGCTCACCGCCCTGTATGCCATCGACCTGCACGGGCAGATGGCCTCGTCGGATCTGCCCGACAAAGCCCAGCGTCTGGTTCGTGGTGTTTCTGAGCACCTTGAAGAACTCGACGAGGGCATCAATGTCGTTGCCGAAGGCTGGCGAACCGAACGAATGCCGGCGGTCGACCGGGCGATACTCCGACTCGGAGCGTTTGAGTTGCTGTACGAACGCGATACGCCAGTGGCAGTGGTGATTTCGGAGGCGGTCCGACTCGCCAAGCTCTACTCAACCGAAAAGTCGAGCGGTTTCGTAAACGGAGTCCTTGCCAAGCTGGCGGCTAATCAGTCCTCCTGAGCGTTGAGCGCCAGGTCGCTCGCTACCTGAACCACGGCAACCACAAGCAACACGATCAGCCAGGCGGTCGGGTTGGGTGGGCCGAGTACCTGAACTACGGCTCCGGCGATCAGTACAACCCCGGCGCCGATCAGTCGACGCAAGGCTCGCTGACTGTTGATTCCCCGGCTGCCGTCTTTCTCATTGGCGAAACTGATCAAGGCCATAAACCCCAGCGCGCCGGCCATCCCCCCTGACGTCAGCCAAAACTCGCCATGATCCAGGTGCTTGGCAACGGCTTGCTCGAGCCCGACCGCCACGATGACCAGGGAGGCGGCAAGCGGCATGTGCGAGTAGATCCAGGCGGTCGGCTTCCATGCTTTGGGGCGCTCGCCCGTCCGGCGGACCACCGATCCCTCCATGTTGTCGAAGTACATCCACCAGAGCCCCGCGGCGATTGATACGGCCAGGGCGGCATTGACGATCAGTTCGAACGACCAAGCTTGATGTGAAATTGCCACGACCGTGGCCGCCATGGATTCGCCAAGGACGAGAATCGTGAACAATCCAAAGCGCTCAGGAAGGTGTTCGACGTCGAGTGGAACCTTCGCCTGGATCTTGCGCATCGCGAACGGCGTTGCCACCGATACGATCAATCCGATCGCCCAGAGCCAATATCGAATTGGAGTCGGTGTGAGGATCGAAATGCCCCAGATCACTACCTCGGCTGTGAAGCCCTTGAGGTATCCAGTGATGAGTTGTTGCGTAATCGGCACATGCTTGCGTGCCCTGGCATACATGATGATGAGGATGACTCGCGTCACCACGTACGAGGCAGCGAAGGCGACCGAGGAGTCGGCGGTATCGCCTGAGATGGATCCGGCCATCAAGGCGATAGTGACCATCTGGCCGACGGCTAGTACTCGCTGCCCGAAGTCATCGGTGTCGAATCGGTCTGCGTAGAACGTGTACGAAGCCCAGGCCCACCAAATGGGAATGAAGAACCCGATGAACACACCGAATCCACCCCACGACGTGTTTTCCAAGAGCCGAACGCCGAGGGCGGCGACCGCCACCACGAAGACCAGGTCGTAGAAGAGCTCGGTCCAGGTGGCGTGTCGACGCCCTTCTCCGTCTTCAATCGTGCGCAGTCGAGGGGGTCTAATCGTGACGTACTTCATGCGGCAGCTCTCGGCCTCCCAAAACGATCCTGTTTATGTGCACCCTGACCGGCGCCACACTACCAAGCAAGCGTGGTTGGTTTCCACTAGCTTCACGCTCCGAGGGGAGGAAGCTGTGGCACGTCATCTGCATTTCTGGGGGGTGCGAGGGTCCATGCCGGTCGGTGGTGCCGAAACCGCCCGGTACGGTGGCCACACGCCGTGTATTACCGTCGATGGCGGTGGACGGTCTCACATCGTGCTTGATGCAGGGACAGGTATCCACCAGTTTCAAAAGACGCTCCCCGATCCCGGACCAGAGGGCTGGGATTTTCACATCCTGTTCACCCACTTTCACCTTGATCACATCATCGGCTTGCCTTTCTTCAAGCCGTTGTTCGATGCAAGAAACCGATTTACGTTCTATGGCTATCCCTACGACGGGATGCCCGTCAATGAGGTCGTGCATCGTATCCTGGCTCCACCCTGGTTTCCGGTGGCGCTTGCCGATGTGCCGGCCTCACAAACCTTCGTGGCGCTGACGGGGGAACCGCTGTCGATCGCCGGCATCGATATCCAGCCAGACCAACTCGAGCACCCGCAAGGCGTCGCGGCGTTTCGCCTGACCGGACCCGAGCGCTCGGTGGTGCTGGCGACCGATTACGAGCGCGGGGTCTCGGCCCATCTCGATGCCCGACTTGACCGGTTGGCTAGCGGAGTCGACGTCCTCATTCACGATGCTCAGTACACCCCGACGGAGTACGTCGCCGAGCACCAAGGCTGGGGTCATTCGACGTGGGAGATGGCGGTCGAATCAGCAACGTCGGCGGGCGCCAAAGAACTCATACTGATGAGTCACGACCCGGATCGATCGGATGAAGGGGTGGATGCAATCGTTGAGTTCGCCCGCCAGTCGGGGTTCCCCGTCCGGGCGGCTTTCGAGGGCCTCAGCCTCGACATCTGATCGGCGTAAGGGACGATCAAACGAATCGGCAGTTCGTGTTAGAGTCGCTCTCGACCTTTAACGACAGTCCAGTGAGGCTGACAAGGGAGAACAAGATGATCAATGTACGTACGGCGTCGCCGTACCACGCCTGCACCGGGTCGGTCGACTAGGTGCCAGAAGTTCTCAACAGTGACGATCTCGGTCGGGCCCTTCGTCGTATCGCCCACGAAATAGCCGAGCGCAATCACGGCACCGCCAACCTGGTCCTGCTGGGCATCCCCCGTCGAGGCGTCCCACTTGCTCAACGGATTGCCGAAGTCCTTGAGGAAATTGAAGGGCCGAAGCCACCGGTTGGTGCCCTTGATATCTCAATGTATCGCGATGACATCGCCTCACGACCCACCCCAACCATGCATGGCAGT
Organism: uncultured Acidimicrobiia bacterium; assembly: GCA_963847455.1. Classification (GTDB taxonomy): domain Bacteria; phylum Actinomycetota; class Acidimicrobiia; order Spongiisociales; family JAENVV01; genus JAENVV01. The sequence continues at coordinate 31,746 of CAWKAG010000053.1, read as the reverse complement.
TCGGTCCCGGTTGATGTGACCGACCGGACGGTTGTTCTGGTCGATGACGTCCTCTATACCGGTCGGACCATCCGGGCGGCACTCGACGCCGTCAATGGTTTCGGCCGACCAGCTGCGGTTCAGTTGGCGGTATTGGTGGACCGCGGACACCGCCAGTTCCCGATACGGGCCGACTTTGTGGGCAAGAACCTGCCAACGTCAGGTATCGAAGACGTCGTAGTGGCCGTCGAAGAGGTCGATGGCGTTGACTCGGTCCGGGTTGAAGTCGCTGACTCCCGCACAGGGCTTGAGTCGTGAGCCTTCTCACGATCGAGGGCATGGAGGCGGACGAAATATCGCGGCTACTGGACCTCGCTGATGGGTTCGTGGAGGTGTTGGATCGCCCGGTCCCGAAAGTGCCGGCGTTGCAAGGACGTACGATCGGCATGCTGTTCTACGAGGCGTCCACCCGAACCCGGATGTCATTCGAGCGGGCGGCCAAAGCCCTGTCGGCGGACACGATGTCATTCACCCCATCCGGGTCGTCGGTGTCGAAGGGAGAATCGTTGAAGGACACCGCCCTCACCGTGGGATCGATGGGCCCGGATCTCTTCGTGGTGCGCCATGGATCGACGGGAGCTCCCTGGCGAGTCGCCGAATGGACCGGGCTGCCCGTGGTCAACGTGGGCGACGGCGCCCACCAGCATCCCACCCAGGCGTTGCTCGATTGCCTCACCCTGCGTCAGCACTTCGGGTCGGTCGAACGTCTGCGCGTGGCCATTGTTGGGGATATCCGCCACAGCCGGGTGGCTCGTTCAACCGCCCAGGCGCTCGCCGCCATGGGGGCCTCGGTCACGTTCGTAGCTCCGACAACCCTGCTGCCATTCGACGTCACGGGGTGGCCGGTGGAAACCACCAGTGACTTTGATGGCCTGATTGGCGACCTTGACGCGGTTTACATGTTGCGGATTCAGCAGGAGCGAGGCGGCGGCGATGTGTTCCCGTCAATCGGAGAATACGTAACCCGGTTTGGCCTCACCCGCCGTCGCGCTGACCGCCTACCAGCTCACACCATGGTGCTGCATCCCGGACCGATGAACCGGGGTGTCGAGATCGATCCGGCCGTCGCAGACGGACCCCGTTCCCTCGTCACCAAACAGGTGGCGAATGGCGTGGCCGTTCGGATGGCAGTCCTTTTCGACCAACTCAGCGGAGTCGGCAGCCGATGATCATTCTGCAGGGCGGGACCGTATTTGGCGCTGATCAGGCGGTCGCCGACGTGGCGGTGGATAACGGTCGGGTCATCGAGATCGGGGCGGTCAGGCGTGGACCCGACGACCTGGTGATTGATTGTGCTGGTGCCTGGGTCGGCCCGGGGTTCGTTGACGTCCACGTTCACCTGCGCGAACCGGGCCAGGAGTGGAAGGAGGACATCGCGTCGGGGTCCCGATCTGGCGCCGCCGGGGGCTTCACCACGGTTGTAGCGATGCCGAATACCGAGCCCGCCGTCGACTCGGGTCAGATGGCCCGGTACGTTCATGATCGGGGCATCGAAGCTGGCGTGGTGCGGGTCGTCCCGTCCGGAACGATCAGCCTCGGTCGAGCGGGCAAGAAGCTGTCCCACATTGACGACCTGTGGGCGGCCGGCGTACGGATCTTCACAGACGACGGTGATTCAGTCTCGGACGCAGGTCTTCTACGGCGAGCGATGGAGTACATCGCCGAGCTGGGCGGGATTGTCGCCCAACACGCAGAGGATCGCGGACTGTCCGGCCAAGGTCATATGCACGAAGGGGCGGTCTCGTCGCGTCTGGGCATGATGGGGCTACCGTCGTTGGCCGAGACGATCGTCGTGGAACGTGACATACGCTTGGTAGAGCTGACGGGTTGCCGCTACCACGTCCAGCATGTCTCTGCCCGGGAGACGATCGATGTTATTCGGCGAGCCAAAGCGGCCGGGCTTCCGGTCACCGCGGAGGTGACCCCGCATCATCTCGCGTTCACCGATCGCCTGGTCGAGTCGATGAATCCTGTTGCAAAGATGTACCCGCCATTGCGCTCAGACGAGGACGTTGCGGCCCTGCGCGAAGGTCTGGCAGATGGCACCATCGACTGCGTGGCCACCGACCATGCGCCGCATTCGGCCCATGAGAAAGATGTGCCGTTCGAAGAAGCGCCCCGTGGCGTGATAGGACTAGAGACCGCTGCGGCGGCCATAAACACCTCCTGTGCCTTGCCGATGGTGGACTTCTTCGATCGGATGGCAGTCCGGCCCGGGCGGTTGCTTGGACTGGAGACCGGACCTCTGGAGGTTGGCTCGCGCGCCGATCTGACTGTGTTCGACCCGGCGGCCGCCTGGACACCAGATACGTTCGTTTCCAAGTCCGCCAACTCGCCCTGGATCGGGCATGAACTTACCGGTCGGGTACGTTCCACCATCTTTGGCGGTCAGGTGTCATTTCGACTGGGAGAAGCTGCACTATGAGGGAAGCCTTGGCGGTCACGGCAGACGGAGCTGTTTTTCGGGGACGCTCGGTCGGGGTCGATGGGATGACCACCGGTGAGGTCGTCTTTAACACGGCCATGTCGGGTTATCAGGAGATCTTCTCGGACCCGTCCTACGCCGGTCAGGTCGTCGTGATGACCGCCCCACATATCGGTAACTACGGAACCGCCCCTCAGGACGATCAGAGCAGTCGGATCTTTGCTTCCGGTGTCGTCATGCGGTCGTTGTCGCGCCGTGAGTCCAACTGGCGGTCGACGGGGACGCTCGCCGACTACTTGACCAGCCATGATCTGGTGGCGCTTGCCGATATCGATACCCGGCGGCTCACCCGTCATATCCGCGATAAAGGTGCCCAGCCGATCGCCATGGGTGCCGGGGTAACGGAGGCCGAATTACGAGAAGCGGCACAATCGGCTCCGAGCATGACGGGACAGGATCTGGCTTCCGGGGTGTCCACCACGATCGAATATCGGGTGGACTTCGATGGAGAATCCCGGGGCCACGTCGTAGCGATTGATCTCGGCATCAAACGCGAAATCGTCCTCAACCTGGTCAGCCGCGGATTCGACGTAACCGTCGTCCCGGCTAATACGACCGGGGCCGAAATCATGGGGCACAACCCGACTGGAGTCTTCCTGTCGAATGGGCCAGGCGACCCCGAACCCCTCGCCCGGCCGATCGCGACCATCGAGTCCCTGCTCGGAAAGGTGCCCGTTTTCGGGATTTGTCTCGGGCATCAACTGCTAGGCCTGGCGCTCGGCGCCGCGACGTACAAATTGCCGTTCGGCCACCACGGAGGAAACCATCCGGTGATGCGGCTCGCCGACCGCCGGGTCGAGATCACCAGCCAGAATCACGGTTTTGCGGTCGATCCGTGGTCGATGACCACCGAGAACGCCGTCCGGATGACGCCGGGAGAACTAGCTGGTCCGCATCTACTTCCCCAAGCCATGGAGTCACCCTACGGTCGGGTGGTGGCATCGCATCAGAACCTCAACGACGGCACCCTCGAAGGCCTGCGCTGCCTGGATGTAGCGGCTTTTTCGGTTCAATATCACCCGGAAGCCGCTCCGGGTCCCCACGATGCCCTTGGCCTCTTTGATGACTTCGTCGCCGTGATGGGAGTCTGATGGGCAAACGGACCGACATCTCCTCGATCCTGCTGATCGGCTCCGGTCCGATCGTCATCGGACAGGCCTGCGAGTTCGACTATTCGGGTACCCAGGCTGCAAAGGTCCTGCGATCACACGGCTACCGGGTCATTCTGGTCAATTCCAACCCGGCCACGATCATGACCGATCCTGAGTTCGCCGATGCCACCTACATCGAGCCGATCACGGCCGAGGTTGTCGAGGCAATCCTTGCCAAGGAACGTCCGGACGCCTGCTTGCCAACCCTTGGCGGACAGACCGCCCTTAATGTCACGACCGAGTTGGCCGCCAACGGCATCTTTGAGAAGTACGGTGTCGAACTTATCGGCGCTGGCGTTGACGCCATCCAGCGGGCCGAGGATCGTGGTCTTTTCAAAGAGACCATGGAAGGTGTGGGCATCGCTACGCCGCGAGCCGTGTACGCCCGGACGATGGCCGACGCCATGGATGCAGCCGCCGAAATCGGTTACCCGATCATGATCCGCCCGTCGTACATTCTGGGCGGTGGCGGAACGGGCATCGCCCAGAACGAAGCCGAGTTCATCAAGAAGGCGACATACGGGCTCAGCTACTCCCCGGTCGGCGAGATCCTCGTCGAGCAATCGGTAGTCGGATGGAAAGAATTCGAACTGGAGGTCATGCGGGACAGGGCCAACAACGCGGTCATCGTGTGTTCGATTGAGAACCTGGATGCGATGGGGGTCCACACCGGTGACTCAATCACGGTGGCACCGATTCAAACCTTGTCCGATCGTGAGTACCAGGACATGCGCGACGAGGCGATCAGATGCCTCGAGGCCATCGGCGTCGAAACCGGGGGATCGAACGTGCAGTTCGCCGTCAACCCGGCCACTGGCGAGCGGCTCGTCATCGAAATGAACCCTCGGGTTAGTCGTTCGTCGGCGCTGGCTTCGAAGGCAACCGGGTTTCCCATAGCCAAGATCGCCGCTCTGCTAGCGGTTGGGTTCACGCTGCCAGAGATCGCCAACGACATCACAGAGCGGACTCCGGCCGCTTTCGAGCCGGCCCTCGACTACGTCGTCGTCAAGGCACCCAGGTTTGACTTTGCGAAGTTCCCAACCGCATCCAACACGCTCGGAACCTCGATGCAATCAGTGGGCGAGGCCATGGCAATCGGACGGACGTTCCCCGAGGCCCTGCAGAAGGTGCTCCGTAGCCTGGAGGTGGGTCGGCGAGGCCTCAATGCGGACCCGCGTGAAATGTCCTATCAGGCCTTCACCGACGACGAGATCTCCGAGCGCCTGGTAACCCCAACGCCCTCCCGGATCTTCTACGTGGGTGAGGCGATACGGCGTGGTTTTACCGTAGAGCGCATCGCCGATCTATCCGGCTACGACCCGTGGTTCGTCGACCAGATGGTCGAGATCTACGAGGTTCGCGAGGAGCTCGAAGCCGCCCGACTGATCGGAGCGGCGCGAGATCCCGAGATAGCCGAGTTGCTTCGCCAGGCGAAGCGAACCGGATTTTCCGACCTGCAACTGGCTTACCTCTGGGACCGGGATGAAGACTTCATCCGGGCACTGCGCCACGAACTTGGGATCCGACCCACCTACAAGACGGTAGACACCTGCGCTGCCGAGTTTGAGGCCCACACCCCCTACATGTACTCGACCTACGAAGACGAGGACGAGGTCCCGCCGGCCGACAAGCCCCGCGTTATCGTTCTCGGATCCGGACCTAACCGGATCGGGCAGGGTATCGAGTTTGACTACTGCTGCGTCCATGCCGCGTTTGCGCTGAGAGATGCCGGGTATGAAACCGTGATGGTCAACTGCAACCCGGAAACCGTGTCGACCGACTACGACACGGCGGACCGTCTCTACTTCGAGCCGCTGACCGTCGAAGATGTGCTGGCGATTGTGGACGCCGAACAACCCGAAGCGGTCATCGTGCAGTTGGGTGGACAGACTCCACTTAATCTGGCGGCCGCCCTGGCAGAGCGGGGGGTTCCGATTGCCGGCACTTCGCCCCAATCAATCGATCAGGCAGAGGATCGTGAACAGTTCTCGGCGCTGTGCAAGTCACTGGGTATCCGCCAAGCACCGCACGGCATCGCCCGCTCGGCCATCGAAGCAGGCGAAGTGGTCGACCAGATCGGCCTGCCCGTGCTGGTCAGGCCTTCGTTCGTGCTCGGTGGACGGGCGATGCGGATCGTGTACACGTACGAAGAACTGTCCGTGTACCTCGCCGAGATGTACCAGACCGGCGAAGTCGGCGACGGGAACGCCAGCACCGGAGCCGGTTTCGATCTGTCCGAAGCCCCATTGCTCATCGATCGCTTCTTGGAGGCGGCCACCGAGGTGGACGTCGATGCTGTCTTCGACGGTCACGAACTCCTCGTCGGAGGCATCATGGAGCACGTCGAGTCGGCCGGCATCCACTCGGGCGACAGTGCCTGCGTCACCCCGCCGCCGACCCTGTCAGACGACGCGATCAACACGATCTTGCAGGCGACCGAAGACCTCGCCAGAGGTCTACACGTGCGAGGACTCATCAACATTCAGTTCGCCGTCAAATCCAATGATGTCTTTCTCCTCGAGGCCAACCCACGAGGCTCACGCACGGTGCCTTTCATCTCAAAGGCGTCCGGCGTGCCGCTTGCCAAAGTCGCCACCCGGGTCATGACCGGAACCACCATTGAAGAACTTCGCCAGGAAGGCGTCATCCCACCGAATTCTGACAAACCAGACTTCTTTGCGGTCAAGGAAGCGGTCCTTCCATGGGATCGGTTCCCAGATGAAGACATCATTCTCGGTCCAGAGATGCGAGCCACTGGGGAGGTCATGGGCATCGCCGAGTCGGCCGGGCTGGCCTACGGGAAGGCTCTCTTGGGTTCAGGCATGAGACTGCCCCATTCAGGTGGTGTTTTCCTGTCGCTGGCCGACCGGGACAAGGCCATCGGTTTGGCAGCGGCACAGGCATACATGATGCGGGGGTTCACGCTCTACTGCACACCAGGTACCAGTCGATATCTCAACCATCACGGCGTACCCAATGAGGTCGTCGATAAGGTCGGCGAGTCAGCCAATGACACCCTCGCGCTGATCGAAGATAAGAAGGTTCAGCTGTTGATCAACACGCCGCGTGGTAGCCGGGCGCACACCGATGGGTGGAAGATGCGCATCGCCGCCCAACACGCCGGGATTCCTTGCGTCACGACCGTTCAAGGAGCGCTGGCCGCGGCCCGCTCGCTGCAGGAAGGACCCGATGCGTTGGTCCGGGTGAAGAGCCTCCAGGATTGGCACCGTGGCTAGCACCGCCATGATGGCCTCCCTCGGCCCGCTCAGCTTGCCGACACCGCTGGTGGCAGCCTCGGGGACCATTGGATCGGTTGTCGAGTTCGCCGCGGTAACCGATCTCTCGGCGTACGGAGCGGCGACGGCCAAGTCGGTGTCGCCGGTGCCCTGGCCGGGTCGTCCCGCCCCGAGGATCGCACCTACCGAAGCGGGGATGCTGAACGCGATCGGCATTCAAAACCCCGGAATCGATGCGTGGTTGGCCGACATCGGCCCACAGTTGGCGAATCTCGGAGTCGGGGTCATCGGGTCGGCAGTGGGTTACACGGTCGAGGAATACGTCACGGTTGCAGCCAAACTTGACGGGTGCGATCTCGTGGCTATTGAAGTGAACCTCTCTTGTCCCAATCTGGAGGGCAAAGGGATGTTCGCTCTGGACGCTCAGGCAACCGCCGACGTCATACGGTCAGTTCGGAGTGCCGTGGGGCTCCCGCTCGGAGCCAAACTCAGCCCCAACGCCATCGATGTAGGAGAAATCGCATCAGCTGCAGCCGAGTCAGGAGCTGATTGGGTGACGGTCGCGAACACCGTATGGGGCGCAGCGATCGACATCGAGCGGCGGCAACCCAAGATTTCTGCTGGGATCGGCGGCTATTCGGGGGCGGCCATAAAGCCCATTGCCATTCGATGCGTGCTTGAGGTACGACAGTCGAATCCGACGTTACCGATCCTCGGACTCGGCGGTGTCCAGTCAGGCGAAGACGCCATCGAGTTCATGATGGCCGGCGCCAATGCGGTCGGGATCGGAACCGCCCACTTCGGCTCGCCCAAGGTAGGAAAGAGGGTGTTGCGCCAGATAGAAACTTGGTGTGAACGTCACGGGGTCACGGACATACACGAAGTGGTTGGAGTCGCCACATGAGCTCACCAATTCTCGTCGCCCTCGACCTTGAATCGGCCGAAGAAGCGGTCCGTCTGGCAGCGCATCTGGAGCCCGCCGTCGGAGGATTCAAGATCGGTCTCGAACTGCTGATGGGGCCGGGTCCCGGAACGATCGGTGCGCTAGTCAGGCTTGGAAAGCCGGTTTTTGTCGACGCCAAACTGCATGATATTCCGAATACGGTTCGACGCGCCTCCCGACAGATCGGCCGGGCGGGTGCTCGATGGCTGACCGTCCATGCGTCGGGGGGTGCCGACCAGCTTGAGGCCGCCGCCGAAGGTCTGGCCGAAGGTGCCGGGGGAGGCCAGGCCGGCATTCTCGCCGTCACGGTACTCACCAGCCTTACGGACGCCGACCTCGCTCAAACCGGTACCACCGGCACGGCCGGGAAGCAGTCAGCACGCCTGGCGAAACTGGCGGCTGGTCACGGCGCCGAAGGGGTCATTTGTTCGGTGAAGGAACTGGGCGTAATCGCCGAGGTGGCTCCTGCGCTGTTACGAGTGACGCCCGGCATCCGTCCAGCCGGTGTCGGAGCTGATGATCAGAAGCGGGTCTCGACCCCCGAAGATGCGTATGCTCGGGGGGCCGATTGGTTGGTGATCGGTCGGGCCATCACCCGGGCGGACGATCCGAGGGCAGCCGCAGAAGTCATCAACGAATCGCTGACGAGCGATTCCGTCGTGTACGCTCGTAGCCAATTGAATCGAGAGGATTAGGCGATGGCCCCACCCGAAATTACCCAGGAACAACGCGAGGCCGCACTACTGAAAGCCGGTGAGGTGCGCCGGGTGCGAGCCGAGACCAAGGAACTTCTCAAAATGGGGTCGCTCAACTTCAGCGAACTCCTTGCCAAAGCCGATGAAGACGACATGTATGCCGGTATGAAGATCGCGTCGGTCCTTCCGTCGCTCCCCGGGATGGGCAAGATCAAAGCCAAGCGTCTCATGGAGGAACTCCATATCGCCGACAATCGCCGGCTGCGCGGCCTTGGCGATCGACAGCGCCAGGCTCTTCTCGAACGACTCGCTTAATCGCAGCAATGCCGGGCGTACTTCTGGTTATTTCGGGTCCGTCCGGGGTCGGCAAGAGCACCGTCGTCGCAGAACTGAGGGAGCGACGTCGCTTTCACTTCTCTGTGTCAGCAACTACCCGGGAGCGACGTCCTGATGAGACGGACGACGTCGACTATCAGTTCGTGACCGTCGATCGTTTCAAAGAGATGATCGAAGCCGGCGAACTGCTGGAATGGGCCGAATATGCCGGTCGCTATTACGGCACACCCCGCCAACCAGTCCTCCGTGAGATTCAGGCGGGAAATGACGTGCTACTCGATATCGAGAACCAGGGTGCCATGCAGGTGCGCGACTCGTGGCCAGAGGCGTTATTGATCTTCATCGCCCCGCCGTCACTCGACGAGCTCGAACGGCGGCTTCGCAGTCGAGGAGACACCCAGGAGGCTGATATTGCGGCAAGGTTGGCTGTATCGGCTGAACAGGTCGAACAAGCCCGCCGCGACTACGACCGGGTGGTCACGAATCAGGACGTCGATGCGGTAACTGCCGAGATACTCGATATACTTGCCGAGCACGAACAAGGGACACAATGAGCGCTAATACCGCAATCGAAGAAGGTTTGCTTCTGGCTGGCGGCCGGTTCAACCTCGTAGTACTGGCCTCACGCCGGGCTCGTCAGATCAATGCCTACTACAACGAGTTGGGTGGTGGCATCGGCCATTACGTACCACCCCAGGTCCATTCGTTGAGCCGTAAGCCGCTCACGATCGGCTTTGAAGAGATCGCTGCCGAGAAGGTCGTCTTCGACTACGACGAAGCGTAGGCCGATGGACGGCCGCCGGATCGTTCTCGGCGTCTCCGGAGGCGTTGCCGCCTACAAATCAGTGTATCTAGCCCGTCGGCTCCTTGAACAAGGGGCCGACGTTCGCGTGGTCATGACCCCCAGTGCCGGGGAATTCGTCGGAGCGCAGACCTTTGCCGCGATCACCAAACATCCTGTCCTCGTCGACCTGTTCGTCGGTATCAGTCCCCATACCGAGCTCGGTCAATGGGCAGAACTGATCATCGTGGCGCCCGCCACGGCTCACTCCCTCGCCAAAATCGCCTACGGGATCAGCGGCGACGCACTCGCCTCAACGGTGCTCGCTTCCCGGGCTCCGCTCTTGCTCGCTCCGGCGATGCACACCGAAATGTGGGAGCACCCTGGCACCATGAAAACCATGGAAGCGTTGCGGGCCGCCCGACACACGATTGTCGGTCCCGACTCTGGAGAGTTGGCAGGTGGCGATGTTGGCTTCGGGCGAATGGCCGAGCCCGACGAGATCGTTTTTGCCGCTGACTCGATGCTGTCTGGACAGCACCTGGTTGGGCGTCGGGTTGTCGTAACCGCCGGCGGGACGCGTGAGCCAATCGACCCGGTCCGGTATATCGGTAATCGTTCCTCGGGCAAGATGGGCCACGCCATTGCGGTCTCGGCGGCTCGATTCGGGGCATCGGTCACGCTGGTCACTACCTCGCACCTGTCTACGCCGGCTTCGATCGACCGCGTGCAGATCGAGACGGCTGCTGAAATGGCGGAAGTGACCTGGCGTATCGCGGCTGGCGCCGATTGTGTCGTCCTGGCTGCTGCAGTTGCCGACTTCCGGCCCGAGACCGTCGCAGATCACAAGATGCGGCGGATCGACGGAGCTCCCGACATCGTGCTCGTCGAAACGCCGAATGTACTCGCCGGGGTGGTAGCGATGCAGCCCAAGCCGTATGTGGTCGGGTTTGCAGCCCAGACCGGTTCACTTGACGATGCCAAGCGCAAGGCGACCGAGTACGGGACGGACATCTTGCTGGCCAACGACGTTTCGGTTCCCGGGCGCGGGTTTGGCACGGACACCAACGAGATAACTCTTATGCGACCTGACGGTAGTTCCGAGGAATGGGCGTTTGGAACCAAAGCTGAAATCGCTGATCGGCTCATGAGGCTTGTCGCCGATGAGCTCCCTGATCGGCCCGGTTCGAACTGAGTTATCGGGCGCCGTATACTCGCCGGATGCGCCAATGGTTTTTCACATCAGAGTCGGTAACCGAAGGACATCCGGACAAGGTCGCTGACCAGATTTCGGATGCCGTTGTTGACGCGGCTTTGTCGGTGGATCCGAACGCCCGGGTGGCCTGCGAGACCCTCGTGACCACCGGTCTCGTAGTTGTAGCCGGCGAGCTCCGAGCGGCTTCCGAAATCGACTTCGAGGGCCTGGCTCGCCAAACGATCCGCAAGATCGGCTACACGGAAGATCCCAACTTCCATGCCGATACGGTGGCGGTTCAGGTTGTCGCCCACACCCAGAGTCCGGATATTGCTTTAGGCGTGGACCGGGGTGAGGCCACGAACCTCGAACTAGGCGCCGGTGATCAAGGGCTGATGTTCGGATATGCGGTCGACCAGACACCCGAACTCATGCCCCTTCCGATCGCCCTGGCCCACCGCCTGGCCGAGCGCCTCGCCCAGGTGCGCAAGAATGGAACCCTCCCGTACCTGCGGCCCGATGGGAAGACCCAGGTCACGGTTGAATATGCAGACAAACGACCGGTCCGCGTGACCGACATCCTCATATCCACCCAGCACGATGAGAGCATCGGTACGTCACAGGACATGTTCGACCACCTGTACGGCGAGGTTATCTTGGACGTGATTCCTCAGGATTTGCTGGATGAGCCCCGCATCTTCATCAACCCAACCGGTAGGTTCGTCATCGGCGGTCCACATGGGGACACGGGTCTCACCGGCCGCAAGATCATTGTTGACACGTACGGCGGTTATGCCCGCCATGGTGGGGGAGCCTTTTCGGGCAAGGACGCCTCAAAGGTCGATCGATCTGCGGCTTACGGGGCGCGCCACGCCGCCAAAACCGTCGTGGCAGCCGGGTTGGCTACCGAATGCGAGATCCAGGTGTCCTACGCCATCGGGCGATCGGAACCGTTCTCGCTGCTCGTCGACGCCCACGGAACTTCGACGGTCGATCCGGCCAAGTTGGAGTCATTGGTCGCTGACTTCTTCGACTTCCGCCCTTCGGCGATCATCGACCGCTTGAAGCTCACCCAGCCCGGGTTCAGTGAAACGGCCGCCTACGGCCACTTCGGACGGCCCGGCTTCACCTGGGAATCGACCGATGCCGCTGCCGAGCTAGCCAGGGCGGCGGCAGCACTCTGAGAGCGCTCGTTGTCCCGGCGGTCGCATCATTCGCGGTCGATAAGGGATTTCGATACGCGCTCGGCGGCCACGACGTCCAGGTCGGCTCCCTCGTTCGGGTACCGCTATCGGGTCGGCGAGTGCGCGGCTACGTCGTCGGGGTAGAGGACGACGATCCTTCCGGACTCAAAGAGATCCTCGCCCTTTCCAGTCCGTTGCCACTCTTCACGCCTAAGACCTTTGAGTCGGTCCGTTGGGCGGCTACCCACTACGTGGCGCCGATGGCGACGGTGTTGGCACGCACCGCCCCACCGAACATCCCCAAGGCCTCGCCCGATAAGGCCTACGCGGACGTAGGCCAAGTCGAGACGGTCCTCGGAGAGATCGAAGCTGCTGCGGCTGGGCGTCGGCGTTCGCCGGGGTGGTTTGTCTTCGGTTCACCGGTTGAGCAGTTGGTCGCCCTCGCGGTGTCGGTTGCCGGTCAAGGCCAGTCGGTGTTGATCGCGGCTCCAACCGCTCACGAAGTGCAAGTCATTTCTGACAAGGTGGCCGCGGTCTCTCCAGACCGACTCATCTCCGTGAGTCCCGACGTGTCCGATGCCTCGGTGACTACCGCCTGGTCCCGGATGGCCACCCGTCCGGGCTCCATTGTGGTTGGCACCGAACGAGTCGCCCTTTGGCCGATTGCGTCGCTCGGTCTGGCCATCGTGGTCGATGAGGGACGTCGATCTCACAAAGCCCGCCAAACCCCGACGATCCACACCCGTGATCTGCTCAAAGCCCGGTCACGGGTTGAAGGGTTCTCCTTCGTGATGAGCGGGTTGGCCCCAACCACCGAGGCTCTGGCGGCCGGGGTTCGTATGGTCCGCTTGGATACGCAACGTTTGTGGTCTCCGGTCGAGGTGGTTGATCGACTCGAGGAGCCGCCGGGTGGGGGGCTGATCTCCAGTCGGGTTCGCGCTGCCATGGCAGGGGCAGCCAACCGACAGCAAACCGTCTTCGTGCTGGTCGGCCGCAAGGGGTATGCCCCCGCCTTCAGGTGCGTGGCGTGCCGCAGTCTGCGGCGATGTGACAGCTGCGGGGCGGCTACGAACCAGGCCGGGAGTTGCCAGCGTTGTGGGAACGATCTCGGGCCGTGTGCCCAGTGCGGCCGCCGACGGTTCGAGCCACTCGGAGCGGGAATCGGGCGGATTGTGGAGGAAGTTCGTCGGTTCCACGACGACGTCGGCCCTGCCGGAGGTGGTCATCTCATTTCAGTTGGGACCGAAAGGGATCTGGTGGCGGCCTCAGCCTTGGGACTGGGCGTGATCGTCGATGCGGACGGGATGATTTTCGGTACGAATTATCGGTCAACCGAAGACGCCCTCCGGTTGTTTGCCCGGCTGGGCGCCAAAGTGAAACGAGAGACTGGCAGCCGCCTGATCGTACAAACCTCACAACCCGCCCACGAGATCTTTGGCGCGTTACGCCGATCGGATCCGCTTCCGTTCCTTGAGGCGGAACTGGCCGAACGAGCGACCTTGGGGTATCCGCCGTTTGGTGAACTGATCGTCCTTGAGGCAGCCAATCCGCCGGCGTGGGCGGCTGATCGGATTCGGGCAGAAGTCGATGCTGCAGTCCTCGGTCCCGCCGAAATCGCCGGCCGCACCCGCTGGTTGATCCAAGGCGACGATCTGACAAAAGTCCGTCTGGCACTGCGAGGAATCGTCGGGGAGATGCGAGACGCCGGGGCAAACGTGCGGGTAGATGTCGATCCGATCGACTTGTAGTGCCGACTATCCTCCTTTCGCTGTGGCTATCTACCCCATAAGAACGTTCGGCGACCCGGTTCTCAGAACTTCCTGCGCGCCGGTTACCGAGATTGACGGCAACCTCGCCACGCTGGTTTCGGACATGATCGAGACCATGTACGACGCCCCTGGAGTGGGCCTGGCGGCTCCTCAGATTGGCATCGGTCGACGCGTGGTTGTCTTCGACGCTGGGTTCGGTCCGAAGGAGCTCATCAACCCGGTTCTTATCGATGTCGCGACGAGCGGCGAACCAGCACCTATCGAGGAGTATGACCCGGAGGAGTGGTGGCTCTTCGACGAAGGATGCCTGTCAGTCCCCGGCTACTTCTGGCCCATCGAGCGTCCTGCCTGGGCCTGGGTCAAGGGCCTCGATTTGAATGGCAAGGACGTCGAATACGCCGGCGACGACTTGCTCGGGCGGGTGTTGCAACACGAGGTCGACCACCTGAATGGCAGCTTGCTCATCGAGCGCCTTGACCGGGCTACCAAGAAGCAGGCCTTGAGAGACCTTCGCAACGACGCTCTCGAACTGGGATAGCGATGCGGGCGATCTTTTTCGGCACGCCAGAACCAGCGATCGCCTCACTTGAAGCCCTCGTCGGAATTGCCGACGTGGTGGGAGTTGTTACCCGACCCGACGCTGCGAGCGGCCGTAGCAAGCAACTGCGTCCGTCTCCGGTCGCCGAGGTGGCCGCCCGTTTGGCCCTGCCGATCTATAAACCGGGCCACGGGTCTGATATTTCCGCAATCTTGTCCGGACTCGGTCCGCTCGACGTCGGCGTAGTAGTGGCCTTTGGCATGATGCTCAATTCGGAGGTTCTGGCGTTGCCGTGGGCCGGACTGGTGAACGTGCACTTCTCACTGCTTCCGCGTTGGCGAGGGGCGGCTCCGGTTGAAAGGGCCATATTGGCGGGCGATGAGGTCACGGGTGTATCGATCATGTCGATGGACGCCGGCCTCGATACCGGCCCGGTCATTGCGACCACCTCAGTCGGTATCGACCCCGACCAGTCAGCAGGCGACCTGACCAGCCGACTGGCATCAGATGGTGCCGTGCTGCTCACCGAAGTCCTACCGGCCTGGACCGACGGACAGATCGAACCTGTTGAACAGGACGACTCGGCGGCCACGTATGCGCACAAGCTCACAACGGCTGAGAGCCGGCTGGATCTGTCCGAGCCGGCTGAACAAGTTCTGCGAAGGATCCGCGCGTTCGAGCCTCGGCCCGGCGCCCATGTCTACCTGGGCGACGATCGCTTCAAGATCCGCGACGCCGCGCTCGAGGGTGGTCCGTCGTTGGCAACGGGCGAACTGCACTTTGACGGGGAAAGACTCTGGGTCGGCACCGGCACCGATGCCCTGGTCCTTCGGTCCGTGCAGCCACCTGGGCGGTCGCAGATGGACGGTGCGGCGTGGGCGCGAGGGAAGAGCGTGGATCTCGGATCGCTTTCGTGAATCGCCTTGTGGCAGCTCAGGTCGTGGGGCGGGTTATGCGATCGGGAGCCTATTCGAACGTCCTCGTCCAAGCAGAGACCAGGGAACTCGAGCCACGCGATGCGGGACACGTCCGGTTCCTGGTCTTCGGCACCCTCCGACATTTGGTCCGGATCGACCGGGTAATCACCGGCTACTCGAAGCGTCCCCGGATCGATCCGAATATTCTCGACGTGTTGCGGGTGGCGGTGTATGAGCTTCTCGAGACCGATTCTCCGCCTCATGCCGTGGTGAATGGGGCTGTCGAGTCAGCCGGAACGCTTGGTGGCCCCAAGGTCAAAGGGTTTGTCAACGGTCTGCTCCGTTCGGTCGAACGGTTCGGCGACCCGTCACCCGGGGATCGGGTCGAACGGTTCGGGCTGCATCCGGAAGTGTTGGATGCGCTCGACGAGAATTGGGGCAAGGAAGCAACCGATGCGTTTATGGAAGCATCCTTTGAGCCCGCCGTCACAATCGCTCGACGCCGTCGTGCGCCGGTCGAGGTTGGCGAGGCGGTGCCGATTGCTGGCTTCCCGGACGCGTACGAGGTCGGGCTCGAGGTGGATCCCGCCGACTGGGCAGTGCAAGACGCAGCCTCCATCGCCGTCGGGGTCTCGGTGCCACTATCAGGCCACGGCTTGATTCTTGATATGGCGGCCGCCCCTGGAGGTAAAGCCCTGCACCTGTACGACCGCCTCAGCGCACAATCAGAGGACGGCAGTCGACTGATTCTGGCCGATGCGCATCCCAAACGAATCCTCCGGGCTCAAAAACGATTGGGCAAGGTCGGCTGGCACCCGAACTGGGTACAAGCCGACGGACGATCCGCTCCGTTTGCGGACGGTACGTTCGATGCCGTATTGCTCGACGCTCCTTGTACCGGGCTTGGAACCCTGCGCAGACGGCCGGAGATCAAGCTGCGCATCAACCAGTCCGACGTTCAGCGGATGGCGGGGATTCAAGCCAAGATGCTGAGTGAAGCGATCAGAGTGACCCGCCCAGGTGGGACGGTCGTCTACTCCGTTTGTACCGTCACCGGTGCCGAAACCATCGACCAGGTTGCCGGATTACCGGGTCGGCCGCCCGAAGGGCTACCCGGGGAGGTTTGGGGCAACGGCATCCTTCTGGCGCCACATATAACCGGCACGGACGGGATGTTCATCAGTTCTGTCGATGTTTCCTAATACACTCACCGCATGACCATCAAGATCGCCCCCTCGATACTCGCCGCTGACTTCGCCAGGCTCGGTGAAGAAATCGAGCAAATCGCCGATCATGTCGACATGTTGCACATCGACGTGATGGACGGTCATTTTGTACCGAACCTGTCGTTCGGGTACCCGGTGATCGCTTCGATTCGGAAAGTAACGGACTTGTATTTCGACTGTCACATGATGACCAGCAACCCGGACTGGTACATCGACAGTCTGGTAGGAGCTGGCGGCAATTTGCTCTCCGTTCATATCGAAGTGTTTCCCGATCCATCAGACGTGCGCCGTAGGGCCGTCGAGGCCGGGCTGGACTTCGGGTTGGTGCTCAATCCGCAGACTCCCATAGAAGCCGTTGAGCCATTTCTTGCTCTCTGCAATCAGGTGCTTGTGATGTCCGTTGAGCCAGGGTTCGGCGGGCAATCATTCATACCTGAGGTGCTGTCGAAGGCCGAACAGTGCCGCCGCCTCATCGATCGAGCCGGCCTGAATGTCGACCTCCAGATTGACGGGGGTGTTACCGTCGAAACCGCTCCCTTAGCCAGGAGTGCGGGGGTCAACGTGTTTGTGGCTGGATCGGCCATCTTTGGGACAGCCGATCCCGTCGCGGCTGTGACCGCGCTGCGGAACGCGATTGGGGGCTAGGTGAGCGGAAAACCGAAAGTATTGATCGCGGACGACGATCCAGACATTCTCCAGTTCGTGCGGGTCAACCTTGAGTTGGAAGGCTTCGAGGTGCAGACTGTCGACAATGGGCGAGCGGCAGTAGATCGGACGTTGTCGGATCCGTCGGACGTGCTGCTGCTCGATATCATGATGCCCGAGATGGACGGCCTTACCGTGCTCCGACGCCTCCGTCTCCACCCGGCTGCCGCCAACACGTCGATCATCTTGATGACTGCCAAAGCGGTGACCGAAGATCGAATACGAGGCCTTGAACTCGGTGCCGACGACTACATCACCAAACCATTCGACGTAGGCGAACTGGTGGCCAGGGTCAAGGCAGTCGTTCGACGCACCCAGGCGCTGCGCGATGTATCTCCGCTCACCGGTCTCCCTGGTAACTTCCGAATATCAGCCACGCTCGACGAGCGGATTGCCAACCCGGACGAGCCGCTGGCCATCGCCTGGGTGGACCTCGACAACTTCAAGGCCTTCAACGATCACTACGGCTTCATGCGTGGTGATGAGGTCATCAAATTTACCGCCCATGTTCTGCTGGAGGCTGCGGCAGCCATTGGAGACGAGTCAGCTTTCACCGGCCACATCGGCGGGGACGACTTTGTGGCCTGCTTCAACGCCAACCAGGCGTTGGTTTACTGCGAGACGGTGGTCAGGTTGTTCGACGAGGGCGCTCTCGACTATTACGACCTCGAGGATGCTTTACGGGGCTACGTCGAGGTAATGGATCGACGTGGCGACCGGCACGCTTTCCCACTTGTAACGGTTTCAATTGGGGTCGTGACCAACTTGCAGCGTCCCATCACCTCCCAGTGGGAGGCGTCGGCCGTTGCGGTGGAAATGAAAGAGTTCGCCAAGCGCCAGATCGGGTCATCGTTCGAGATAGATCGACGCTCGTCATAGCCGAACGGGCGCCTGGCTAGCCTGATATCCATGCATCCCATGGAACGAGCTATCGAGCTCGCCGGCCACCAGCGCCCACATCCCAACCCGCGGGTCGGAGCCGTAATCGTCGACGCCGGCGGTCGGGTAATCGGGGAGGGCGCTCACGTGGCACCTGGCACCGATCATGCAGAGGTTGTAGCGCTCAAATCGGCGTCGGTCGACGTGACCGGATCGACCATCTTCGTCACGCTTGAGCCCTGTTCGCATCACGGCCGCACCCCGCCCTGTGCCGACGCACTCATCAATGCCGGAATCTCGCATGTGGTGGTTGGACTGGTCGATCCTGACACCAACGTCGCTGGACAGGGACTGGAGCGGCTCCGGGAGGCCGGCATCACGGTTGAGACCGGCATCATGGCCCAAGCGATCGAAGATCTTGACCCGGGCTATCTGGTCCATCGTCGTCTCGGACGGAGCCGTATGACGCTCAAGCTGGCGCTCACGCTCGACGGAAATGCCGCCGCCTCCGATGGGACCAGCCAGTGGATAACTGGCGAGTTGGCCCGCCAGGACTCGCATCGTCTCAGGGCCGATTCCGATGCGGTCATGGTGGGGTCAGGAACCGTGTCCGCCGACGATCCGCTCCTGAGTGTTCGCGACGTCGAAGGACCACAACCCCGGCCGGTCATCGTTGCCGGACGCACGCCGCTCTCGACTAATGCCAGGATCTGGCAGCGCCATCCGCTGGTCGTTTCCGGGCCGGGTTACACAGGACCCGGTGAACATGTCGCCGTGGCGACGAACACAGACGGGCAAGTGGATGTCACCGACATGGCGCGACGCCTTGGCGATCTGGGATTACTGGACGTGATGGTCGAAGGCGGCCCCCACCTGGCCCGCTCGTTGTTCGCGGCAGGGATCGTCGACCGGATCGTGATCTACTATGGAGCCAAGCTGGCTGGCGGTACCGGCAAGTCTGCGTTCGCCGGCAGTTTCGCGACACTCACGGACGCGCGGGATTTACAGATCAAGTCAGTAGACGTTCTCGGTGACGATATCCGGGTCGAATACCTGCCGAAAGGAAGTTGATGTTCACCGGGATAGTCGAAGGGCTTGGTGTCGTCACCGATATCGCCCGGGACGCGAACAACATGCGAATCACGATTGAGTCGTCGCAGATTGCTCTCGGGCTGAAACTCGGGGACTCGATCGCCATCAACGGTACCTGCCTGACCGCGGTCGAATTGACCGCAACCTCGTTCGCAGCGGATGCCGTCCCGGAAACGCTTGCCAAGACCAATCTTGGGGATCTGGTCGAAGGATCACAGGTCAACCTGGAGCGTCCCATGCGCGCCGATGGGCGGTTTGATGGCCACATCGTCCAGGGTCACGTCGATTCGATCGGTACGGTCGTTGGGGTCGACCCGGAAGGGGATGGCCGTCGTTTCAGCATCGAAGTGGCCGACGCCGTGAGTCGCTACATCGTCGAGAAAGGCAGCGTGACGGTTGATGGCGTGAGCCTGACCGTCGCCGCACTAACCGAGCACGGTTTCCAGATAGCGCTCATTCCGCATACTCTGCAGGTAACAATTCTCGGACAGCGCCAGATTGGCGACCGGGTCAACATCGAAATCGACGTAATAGCCAAGTATGTCGAGCGTCTCGTAGGAGAACGCACATGAGCGTCGCCACTATCAACGAAGCCGTCGAGGCCATTGCCAATGGTGAGTTCGTGGTGGTTGTTGATGATGAGGATCGTGAGAACGAAGGCGATTTGATCATTGCCGGCGATGCGATGACGCCTGAGAAGATGGGCTTCATGGTTCGTTACACCTCCGGTGTGGTCTGTCTCGCTGCCGAGGGGACCAGACTCGATGAGCTTCGCCTGCCCCCAATGGTCACCCACAACACCGAGTCGCTGAGAACGGCGTTTACGATCTCGATCGATTCCACGCATGGGACGACAACGGGCATTTCGGCTGCTGATCGGTCTGCCACCGTCCGGGCTTTTTGTGATCCGACCACCTCAGAAGGCGACTTCAACCGTCCCGGTCATATTTTTCCATTGCGGTATCACCCGGGTGGTGTGCTGCGCCGCGCCGGCCACACGGAAGCCGCGGTCGACCTGGCGCGACTGGCGGGTCGATACCCCGCCGGAGTCTTGTGTGAGATGGTCCACGACGACGGTTCAGTCATGCGACTTCAGGAACTCGAACGATTCGCCAAAGAGCATGACCTCAAGCTCATCACGATCGCCGATTTGATCGCCTACCGAAGAGCAACTGAACGGGTCGTCCGACGTATGTCGGAAGCTCGCATTCCCACCAAGTACGGCGACTTCCGGGCCGTTGGCTATGAGAGCCTGGTGGATGGACGTGAACATGTGGCTCTCGTGATGGGTGAGGTGGCGGGCAGGAAGGACGTCCTAACCAGGGTCCACTCCGAGTGCCTCACTGGCGACGTGTTTGGATCAAAGCGGTGTGACTGCGGTTACCAACTCGACGATGCGCTCCGCCTCATCGCTGACGAGGGCACCGGGGTATTGCTGTACATTCGGGGCCACGAAGGTCGAGGGATCGGACTCATGCACAAGCTCCAAGCGTACGCGCTCCAGGACGATGGCCGCGATACCGTCCAGGCCAATGTGGACCTCGGTTTTCCGCCAGACGCCCGCGACTACGGGGTCGGTGCCGAGATTCTCACCGATCTCGGTCTGACATCCCTTCGACTGATGACCAATAACCCGATCAAACGTGCCGGGATCGAAGGGTATGGCCTATCGATCAGCGAACGGGTATCGCTCCAGACCGCGCCGACCAACGAAAATCGCGCCTACCTGCAAACCAAGGCTGCCAAGTTGGGCCACGACCTGACCAATTTGAGCAATGAAAACTGAGCAATGAAATCGCTTCGTGTGGCCGTCGTCACGGCCGCCTTCAACGCCGACATCACCAGAGCGCTCCGAGAGGGGGCGTTGCATGCTCTGCGGGAAGCGGGAGTCTCCGACGTGGTTGACGTCGAAGTCGCCGGCGCGCTCGAGTTGCCGGTGCTCGCCAAAGTCCTCGCCAGGACCTGTGACGCGGTCATCGCCATCGGGGCGGTCATCGAAGGCGAGACCGACCATTACGAGCATGTCAGCACCCAGACTTCGGCTGGCCTCATGCGGGTCTCGATCGAGACCGGAGTCCCGGTGGGAAATGCGGTTCTGACCGTGCGTGAGTACGAGCACGCCAGGGAACGGAGTCTTCCCGGTCCCGGCAACAAAGGGGCCGAGGCGGTTGAGGCTGCCCTTCAGGCGGTCGCCGCAATTCGCTCGCTCGGTGGATGACGTCTCACATTGACACCCAAATCGTTCACCGTATACTGACCCGACAACTCAGACGGAAAGTGGAGGCGCTGCTTCCCACCCGGCCACACACGAGCGAGGTCTAACTTACTCCTGCAGTGCGCCGAGGTCGACCAACAACCCGCCGCTTCGGCCGGGTTCGTTTTGAACGCAGCATCACCATGCTGCGTTTTTTGTTGCCTAGGAATAAATGACCACGAGAAAATCGGGAGGGCACAGATCGCCGACCTACGAATAAATGGGAATATCCGCGCCAAAGAGGTGCTGGTTATTGCCCCGGACGGATCTCAAATAGGGACAAAGAAAATCGAAGAAGCCGTTTGGCTGGCCGACCAACTGGGTTTGGACCTCGTCGAGGTAGCACCCGAGGCTCGACCGCCCGTCTGCAAGATTATGGACTACGGCAAGCACAAGTACGAACAGTCCGTGCGAGATCGGGAAGCCCGCAAGAAGCAGACCCGAACCGTCATCAAAGAAATCCGGCTCAAACCAAGAATCGGCGATCACGACTACGAGATGTTCTTGAATCGGTCGCTGAAGTTCCTGTCGGAGGGCGACAAGCTCAAAGTCACGGTCCGGTTTCGGGGACGTGAGAACGAGCGCCCCGAATTGGGGTTGAACCTCATCGGCAGACTTGTTGGAGATCTGGGCGACTACGTCACCCTTGAACAGCATCCCTCAAAAGAGGGTCGGTCAATGACCGCAGTGCTTGCACCAACGTCGCTGGCTAAGACCATCGTCATACATCACAAATCAGATCCGATCGAAGAACCATCAGATCCTGAGGATTCGGAAGACGCGATCCCGGAAGAGATCGACGACACCGAGTCGGAATAAGAAAGGAGCTGAGCACATGCCAAAAATGAAAACTCACAAAGGCACTGCAAAGCGCTTTAAGACAACTGGCACTGGCAAATTGCGCCGTCGCCAGGCAGGCAAGCAGCATTTGCGGTTGGCCAAAGGCAAAAACCGGTACCGTCGTTTGGACGGCGAGACCAGTGTTGCCCCCGGCGATGCGAAACGCATGAAGAAATTGCTGGGACAGTAGGAGGAATCATGGCTCGAGTTAAACGCGCCGTACACGCCCGCAAGAAGCACCGTAAGGTCATGGAGCGGGCGAGCGGCTACCGCGGGGCAAAAAGCCGCCGGTACCGTACCGCCAATGAGCAGGTCATGCATGCAATGCAGGACTCCTACGACCATCGACGGGCCCGCAAAGGTGATTTCCGTCGGTTGTGGATTGCCCGTATCAATGCCGCCGCTCGTCAGAACGGCACGACGTACAGTCAGATGATGGCGGGCCTCAAGGCTGCCGAAGTCGCTGTCGATCGCAAGATGCTGGCCGAAATGGCCGTCAACGACCCGCAGGCCTTCAGCCAGCTGGTCAAGGTTGCCGGCAGCCAGAAGTAATCCGCAGGAGCCGGTCCGCTCGCTACACAACAAACGTGTGGTCGACGCGGTCCGGCTTCGTCGCGCCAGGGCTCGCAGAGAAGCCGGCCAAACGCTCGTTGAAGGGCCGCATCTCGTCGCCGACCTGATTCGGTTCGGGCTCGCTATTGACCGGATATTCGCGCTTCCCGACGACGCAAACTCAGCGGCCTTGGCGGTCGCCGCCCAAACTGAGCTAGTGGTCGTTGACGAGTCGGTCCTTCGCAAAGTGGCCGACACCGAAAATCCCCGCGGTCCGGTGGCGGTGATCCCAACTCCGGTGTCGGTGACTCATCATGGGTCGGTAGTCGTGCTCTGGGACATTTCGGATCCGGGCAACGCCGGCACGGTGGTGCGGAGCGCCGCCGCATTCGGTTTTGGGGTCGTCATGGCGGCCAACAGTGTCGACGTTTGGTCTCCAAAGACCATTCGGGCGGGAGGCGGGGGTCACTTCGCCACCAACATCGAAGTAGCTCCGCGTATGACGCTCACCGAGCTTCGCGAACGCGGGCTCCAGACGATTGCCACAGTCGGCACTGGCGGTGTCGGGCCATCAGAGATCCCCGAGGGTCCAGTTGCCATTCTCGTGGGTAACGAAGCTCACGGACTTCCTGCTGAGGTCGCGGCGGCCGCAGACTGGCGATTCACCATTCCAATGCCAGGGGGCACCGAATCGCTGAACGCAGCAGCGGCGGCTTCCATTGCGCTGTATGCAATTGGAAATCGGAGCGCGGAGGGCGGCGGCTAACCTGTCGCTTCCTATGGACGAACTCCAACAAGTAGCCACAAGCGCCCCCACCCTGATCGGCGCGGCACAATCTCTCGAAGAACTGAAGGCTGCCGAAACCGAGTTACTCGGTAAGAATTCCGTGATCGCTCAAAAGCGGCGGGGCCTCGGGGGACTCGATCCGGCTGACCGCCCCACGGTCGGGGCCAAGATCAACGAGGTTTTCACCGCCATCCAGGCGACGCTCAGCGACCGCAAACGCCAACTGGAAATTATCGAAGAGAATGTGCTCCTCGTCGGCGATCGGGTTGACGTGACGGTCCCGCATGTGCGGTCTCAGTTCGGCACCCAGCACATCCTCACGACCGTGATGGACGAAGTGTCCGATATCTTCGTTTCGCTTGGCTATCGGGTAGCCACCGGACCGGAAGTTGAAACCGCCTGGTACAACTTCGACGCCCTCAATACCCCCTCAACGCATCCGGCCCGTGCTGAATCTGACACGTTGTACGTCGACTTTGGCGACCCAGCTGACGAGATGCTGCTGCGCACGCAAACTTCGCCCGTGCAAGCTCGCTATATGCAGCAACACGAGCCGCCCGTTCATGTGGTCGTTCCCGGCCGGGTCTTTCGGTCCGACAGCCTTGACGCAACCCACTCGCCAGTGTTCCATCAGGTGGAGGGCTTGGTGGTCGATACTGACATCACGTTTGCCGACCTCAAGGGAACCCTGGAGTACTTCGCCAAGACCTTCTTTGGGGCGGGGCGGGTCATCAAACTGATTCCGCACTTCTTTCCGTTCACCGAACCGTCCGCGGAAATGCACGTTTCGTGCTTCGCGTGCGACGGGAGTGGATGCCGGGTGTGCTCGAATTCGGGATGGATCGAGTTGATGGGCTGCGGGATGGTGGATCCGAACGTTTTCGAAGCGGTCGGATACGACCCATCGAAAGTGAGTGGCTTTGCCTTCGGGATGGGCGTCGAACGTCTGGCAATGGTCCGGCACGGGATCACCCATATCAAACACTTCTTTGAGAACGACCTGCGCGTGTTGGGGCAGTTCGTATGAAGGTCTCCCTCAACTGGTTGAGCGACTACATCGACCTACCAACGTCGGATCCAACCGAGCTGTCGGACATCTTCGCCAACCTTGGCCACGAGGTCGAGGGTGTCGAAATCCTCGAGCCGCAGTTTCGAGATGTCATCATCGGAAAAGTTCTCAGCGTGCAACCCCATCCCAACGCCGACAAGGTACGCCTCTGTTCAGTCGATACGGGCAACGGGCCGACCGACATCATCTGCGGCGCCTGGAACTTTGAGGCGGGCGCCACGGTGCCCGTCGCAATACCTGGCGCCGTTCTCGGCGAAGACTTCCTCATTACTCAGCGCGACATTCGGGGCGTCACCTCCAACGGGATGATCTGCTCGGCAAAAGAACTCGGCCTCGGCGAGGACGCGGACGGGATCATGGTCCTCGCTGACGACCTGCCCATCGGCACGCCGTTCGTGGACCACATCGAACTACCGGATGTCGTGTTTGATCTCGCAATCACCCCCAACCGGCCAGATGCCATGTCGATGGTCGGTTTGGCGCGAGAACTCGCCGCCCATTTCGAGATCACCTATCGGGTCCCTTCGCCGGATCTGGGCGACACGACAGGGGAGATGGATCTCCGGGTTGATATCGAAGACGATCGCTGTCGGCGGTTCGTGGCGCGTGAGGTTCGTGGCGTCGAAGTGAAATCGGCTCCCGTGTGGATGTCACGGCGACTCGTCAAAGCCGGGGTTCGCTCCATCTCAAACATTGTGGATGTTTCGAACTACGTGATGCTGGAACTTGGACAACCGACCCACGCTTTTGACCGGGACAAAGTCGCCGACGGGCACATCGTTGTCCGAGCCGCAACCGATGGTGAAACGCTTGTCACCCTCGATGGCACGGAGCGCCAACTCACTCCGGAGGATCTCCTGGTTGCGGACATCGAGCGTGGTTCGTCATTGGCCGGCACGATGGGCGGGCTTGACTCGGAGGTCTCTGAATCGACTACGAACGTGCTCATCGAGTGCGCCTCATGGGATCCGCCGACCATCATGCGCATGAGTCGTCGCCACGGGCTGCGATCTGAGGCGTCGGCCCGCTTCGAACGGGGCGTCGACCCGAATCTGCCCCCGCTGGCCGCTGATCGTATGGCCGAGATGATCGCCGCACATGCCGGCGGTTCCATCGTCGGTGGCACGGTCGACAACTACCCGGAACCGGTTGAGCCCCAAACGGTCTTTCTCGCCATTTCCGAGGTGCAGCGCATCCTGGGGATTCACCTGTCGAGGTCCGAAGTTGCCGACCTGCTTTCGCGGCTGAACTTTGCGGTATCGCCGGACGGGGAAGGAGAGGACGACATTGAAGTGGCCGTCCCGACCAACCGGCCCGATGTAACCCGGCCGATTGATCTGATCGAGGAGGTCGCCAGACTCCATGGTTTCGACAACTTTCCCAGCCGGGTCCCAACCGGAGGAAACGGTGGGCTTTCGGTGGAGCAGCTGCGGTTACGCACCCTTCGATGGGTGGCGCGCGGCGCCGGCTTCTCCGAGGCGCACACCTCCACGTTTAGCGGTCATGCCGACCTGGCCATGATGGGATTGCCGGCAGACGACTATCGCAGCCAAACCATCGAGGTCAAGAACCCGCTTCGCGACGAAGAATCGATCATGCGCACGACCCTGATTCCCGGGCTGCTCGGCAGCGCCCGTTTCAATATTGCCCACGGCGCTGATTCGGTGGCACTCTTCGAGACCGGCAAGGTCTTCTTCAATCAGGAATCGCCCGAACTCGGCACGGTTCCCGACCAGCCGGATGTATTCAGTTTCGTCGCGGTAGGTTCGATGGGGGCGGGCGATGTCGCCGGTGGCGGGCGGCCCGTTGATGTTTTCACCGGTATGGCCCTGTGGCGCTCAATTGTCCAGCAGATGGGCCTGGGCACCTATCAGATTCAACAGGCTGAGATCGCCGGGCTTCACCCGGGTCGCGGCGCCCAAATCATGCTCGATGGGTCAGCCATCGGGCACGTCGGGGAGCTGCACCCTGCCGTTGCCAGGTCCTTCGATCTCGCTGGCCGAGTGCTGGTCGGCGAACTAGACCTGACCCCGCTCGTGGCCGATCCAGGGCTTTGGTCATTACGCGAGCCAAGTGTCTTTCCACCATCCGAATTCGATCTGTCCTTTGAGGTCGAAACCACAACGCCGGCGTCTGCCTTACTCATGGAAGCGTCGAACGCCGGTGGCGAGTTGGTCGAGTCGGTTGAGGTGTTTGACGAGTTTTTGCGGGGCGACACAAAAGCGGTCGGTTTGCGAGTCAGAATCAGAGCGGCTGACCGGACGTTGAATGCTGATGACGTCGCCGACGTTCGGGCGAAAGTGACCACCGCGGTTACCGCCACGACCGGAGCGAACCTTCGCGGGGCGTGACCATGGACTTCTTGAGCATCGCAGACAGTACGCCTGGCCGGATTCAAGATCTGGTGGCAATGGCCGCCGATATCAAGCACCACCCCGACCGGTTCGAGGGGCGTTTGGCGGGTCGGTCAGTAGGTCTGTTTTTCATGAAGCCGTCCACACGAACCAGGGTTTCTTGTGAGGTCGGGACCCGTCAACTCGGTGCTGACCCCGTGGTTCTCAAAGGGGATGAAGTTGGATTAGGTGGCCGTGAGACCGTCGAAGACGTCGGACGGGTTCTCGACCGCTACCTGGACGCACTGGCGATGAGGGTCTTTGATCATGGCGATCTCGTGTCGATCGCAGCCGTCGCCGAAGCGCCAGTCATCAACTTGTTGTCTGACCTCGAACACCCGTGCCAGGCGATTGCGGACTTGCTGACAGTCACCGAGCATCGGCCGGGAGCCTCGGTCGCCTACGTAGGGGACGGAAACAATGTGTTGCATTCACTGATGGTTGGCACGACGATGATTGGCGGATCGATCCGGATCGCGACGCCGGTTGGTTACGAACCAGACGATCGGTATGTCGCCCTCGCACGCCAATATGGCGAGGTCGAAGTCACCAACGACCCGTCTGAGGCAGTTGACGGTGCCGATTGTGTATACACCGACGTGTGGACCTCCATGGGGCAGGAAACTGAGAAGGCTCAACGGCTCGATGCATTTAGTGGATTTATCGTTGACGAGACGCTCTTCTCCAAGGCCGCGCCGGATGCAATATTTCTTCACTGTCTGCCTGCGCACCGGGGCGAAGAGGTTTCCGGTCCCGTGATGGAACATGCCCGCTCCCGGGTCTTCGACCAGGCCGAGAATCGGCTCCATGCATTCAAAGCTGTGTTACTCGACGTCCTCGGCTGATGGCCCTTTGGGACGGTACCGCCGTCGCTGTGGCGCAAGCGCTCATTGGCTCCACGCTCATAACCAACGGTCCCTCGGGCCTGACCAGCGTCATGATCACCGAAGCCGAAGCGTATGGTGGGAGCGATGATGCGGCCAGTCACGCATGGGGCGGTCAAACGATACGGAATTCGCCCATGTTCGGCCCGGCCGGGACCCTGTATGTGTATCGTTCTTATGGGCTCCATTGGTGCCTGAATGTCGTGACCGGAGCGGCCGGCGACCCCCAAGCGGTGCTCATACGCTCCGGGATTCCCCACCGGGGCCATGAACTGATGGTCGAACGGCGCGGACGTTTAGACCATCTCGCCGACGGTCCCGGCAAGCTGACCCAGGCGCTCGGGATCGACAACTCGATAGACGGACGTCATATCGAGGACGTTGGGTCCTTGTCGATTGTGGCGCCAGACCGGGCGCCGACCGTCGTGTGGAAACCCCGGGTTGGGCTGACGCGAGCCGCCGAACGGCCGTGGCGTTGCGTGCTGCTCGCTAAGGATTGACCCAGACCGTAACGGTGCCCTCTACCGCCCCACCCTTGGCGGGATCCTGCTTCCAGATGACGCCAGGCCGGCGCTGGGCATCATCGGGGTTGGCCTCGGCTTCGATGATGGCCTTGATGCCAACGCCGATCGGATCCATCCGGGCGTGGGCCTCGTCAATCGTGAATCCCAGCACGGAGGGGAGCGCCACGTCGAAAGCTGGTCCGGCCAGCGTCAACTCGATCACAGAGTTCAGCTGGGCGGGGAAGCCGGGGGAGGGCGATTGACCAAACACGGTGCCCTGGGCCAAACCGCCGCCATCATCCCACTCGATCGTTACAAAGAAGCCCTGTGCCTGGAGAACTGAGGTGGCGTCTCCCAGATCCATTCCGATGACGCTGGGAACGTCCGTGGCGCCAACCTCGACGATGCCTTCGGGGTTATGAATCGGGCAAACGGTCGTTGGTGCTTCTCCTCCGGGAACGCTGATGGTCTGGATGAATTCGCGCGGGCAGAACGGGCCGGCCAGGAAACCAGTCGATGTGTCGATCGTGACGCGTTGGAGTCCGAGCGCGTCCGGGCCTGCCAGGCCGGTTACTCCCACGCCAGTGAGGACCTGGGAAGAATACGCCGACCAGATCTCGGCAGGATACGAGCCGCCGACCACCGTGATGGGCGTAGTTGGCGGTTCCATGGCGACCTGTCCCTCCGGATAGCCGACCCACACCGCCGTCACCAGATCCGGGGTGTAGCCCACGAACCACGCGTCCCGGTGAGCCTGTGAGGTGCCGGTCTTTCCTGCGATCGGTGGACCTATCTGGGCGCGTTGGCCGGTTCCCCGTTTCACGACTTCGCTGAGGGCAGCCGTGATCTGACTGGCCGTGTTGTTGCTCATCGCTTCGGTGATGACTGGAACTGGCTGGTACAGGTTGACACCTTTGTGGGTCTCGATGTGCGTGACGAGCGTCGGTTCAACGTGAATGCCCCCGGCGGCAAAGGTGCCGTACCCCGATGCCATGTCGAACACGCTCACCTCCTGGGCGCCGAGTGCAATTGAGTGGAAGGGTTCGAGCTGGCTGGTGATACCGGCGTTTTCGGCCATGTCGGCTACCGCTTCGGGGCCGACTGCGTTGACCAGTTGGGCGTATACGACATTGACGGAGAAAACCGTGGCTTCGAGCAGCGTTAAGTCGGGCCAGTTGGATCCGGCATAGTTCTCCACCAGCCATGGTCCGCTCGGTGTTTGAATCGTGATCGAATTGCCGCCGGCGAACTCGGTGCTGAGGGTCATACCTTGTTCGAGGCCAGCGGCCAGGACGAACGGTTTGAACGACGACCCGGCTTGCCGTCGCCCCTGAGTGGCCAGGTTGAACTGGGCGACGGGGTTTTCAGCGTCGTAGAAGTCGGACCCACCGACGATCGCCCGAACGTAGCCGGTCGACGGTTCGATCGACACGAGGGCGCCCGACGGTCCCTTGTCGGCGAGGATGTCCGCCATCGTCGCTTCTGCGGTCGCTTGCATGGTCGGATCCAAGGTTGTGTAGATCCTCAACCCACCCCGGAACAAAGCGTTGTATCGATCTGTGGCGGTCAGACCGAGCGCCGGATCGTCAAGGAGCTGGCGCTTGACTTCCTCGACGAAGTACGGGTAGTCGGATTGATCGGCGGGCCTTTTCGTCGCGAGCTTCAGCGGCTCAGCTCGTGCGGCATCGCCCTCTTCGGAAGTGATCCAATTCAGCTCGATCATCTTGTTCACAACCACTGCCCGCCGGTCCAGGGCGGCCTCTGGATGTAGTCGGGGGTCGGTTGAAGAAGGGGATTGGATGAAGCCGGCCAGCAGAGCAGCTTCGCCGAGCGTGAGATCGTTGACCGGTTTACCGAAATAGCCCTCGGAGGCCGAGCCCACTCCGTAGTAGCCACTCCCGAAGTAGACCGTGTTGACATAGCGCTCGAGGATCTGTTCCTTGGTCAGCGTCTCCTCGAGGCGAAGGGCGAGCGTCGCCTCCTCGACCTTTCGGTCGAGCGTTACCTCGGGGGTCAGCACAACGTTCTTGATGTACTGCTGGGTGATGGTCGATCCACCCTGAACGATTGCGCCGGCGTTCGCATCGGCGACGAGCGCCCGGGCGATGGCGCGCAGGTCGACGCCCTGATGGCCCCAAAAGCGCTGATCTTCGATGGCCACGACGGCGTTCATGAGGTGCACCGGCAGGTCGGCGAACTCAACGAGGACACGATCTTCGGTTTCGTGCCACTCGGCGATGATGGTGCCATCGGCCGCGTACACAATGCTCGTGAGGCTCAGCTCGCCCATACCGGGGTCGGCTAGAGGCTTGATCTCGGGACTGCACGCACCCAGCAGGAACGACGCGACAGCCACGAGAACGAAAAGTCGTTTCATGGGGTCCTTACTCCGCGTGCGATGGTACCGATGCATGGACTCGTAACGGTGGATTTGGCCAGGCCTTGCCATCGCCAATGGTGGGGCGGTCCTGGCCTGGCGACTAACGTGGCTGGCCAGATGAACAACACCAATCAGCTCAGTCATCTCATGCGCGGCGTCGACACTGTCGTGCCCGAGACCGAACTGGCTGATCGGCTTGCCGAGGGTAGGCCATTGCGGGTCAAGTTGGGCCTGGACCCGACAGCTCCCAGTGTGACTCTCGGGTGGGCGGTGGTGTTGCGCAAGCTCCGTCATTTCCAGGAGCTCGGGCACACTGCAGTTCTCATCGTGGGGGACTTCACCGCTCAGGTCGGAGATCCATCGGGCAAAAGCGAAACCCGCAAGCGGCTTTCGGCCGAGGAAGTTCGTGGCTACGCCGAACGTCTGCTCGACCAGTTCTCCAAGGTCCTCCTCCCCGAACCGCTAGAGGTCCGGTACAACTCTGAGTGGTTGAGCAAACTCGACATGGCCGAGGTGCTGGAGCTGACGTCGAAAGTGACCGTCGCCCAAATGCTTGAACGCGACGACTTCCGGAAACGGTTCGATGGCCGGCAGCCCATCTCGGTCATGGAGTTCATGTATCCGCTTTTGCAGGGCTACGACTCCGTAGCCGTCGAGGCAGACGTGGAACTCGGCGGGGCTGATCAACTCTGGAATTTGATGATGGGCCGGGTCCTTCAGGAGCGTTATGGCCAACGTGCCCAAATGGCCATGACCATGCCGCTGCTCATCGGTACCGACGGCGAGCAGAAGATGTCCCAGTCGCTCGGCAACTACATCGGGGTCACCGATGAACCGGCCGACATGTTCGGCAAGGTGATGTCAATACCCGACGCGCTCATGCGCCAATACTTCGAGCTTGCCACCGAGGTCG
>CAWKAG010000052.1:0-83943 GCA_963847455.1 uncultured Acidimicrobiia bacterium | reverse complement strand
TCACGGAAAAAATTCGGATAATTAGCTTGACTCGGTGTCGGGCGATCCTATACCGTGGGTCCACGAGCTATTCCGCCAACGATTTGTAGGAAAGGAGCCGACCAACATGAACAAGATGATTCACACCGTTGCATCTTCCTTCGGGACCCTCGTCCCGACGGGCCTCAACGCGCTTGGGCGGCTCCACGCGTTGTAAACGTACACCTTTCGTTGTAGGAGCCGCCGAAACATACCGGCGGCTTTTTTATTGGTTGGTTGTCGGTAAGACAGAGGGATAACCAACATGATCAACCTATATGAGCAAGGACTTTGTGTACCCGGCGACGTAGCTGACCTGTTCTTCTCGGAGGATGTCCGGGATCTGGCGAAAGCTCAAGCCATCTGTGCGCAATGCTCGGTGCAGATCGAATGCCTGGAAATCGCCCTTGAAAACGGCGAGGACTGGGGAGTGTGGGGTGGGGTCATCTTCTGGGATGGTCTGCCGTTCTATCGTCGGCGTGGTCGAGGACGACCCCGCAAAGACGAATCGGACGCCCCGATCGAAGCTGACCGTGAACAGCTTTGGCAGCTCGTCAAGTCCGCGTGAACCACTGAAGCAGCTAGTGCTTCAGCCGGCGAATAGTCGTCGGAGGTTCGCCGGGCTTGACGGGTGCCGAAGCTTGGCGAGCGCTTTCGATTCGATCTGACGGATCCGTTCCCGGGTGAGGCTGAAATGTTGTCCGACCTGATCGAGGGTGCAGGGAGTATCCGAGTTCAAGCCGTACCGCATCTCCAGGACCATGCGCTCCCGTTCGGTCAGTCGTTGCAGGAAGCGTTGGACATCGGCCGATTGGAACGCCGCGGCAACCGCTTCGAACGGTGCTTCGGCAGCCATGTCCTCGATGAAGTCGCCCAGCACGGCGTCGTCTTCGCCGACCGGCTCAAAAATCGAAATCGGTTCGGGTGCGTACTTCTTGGCTTCGCGAACTTTGGCCGCTGAGATTCCTGCTTCAAGGGCGATCTCTTCGGTAGTCGGGGGATGGCCGGCATGCTTGAACAGATGCTGTTCGGTGTAGCGGACCAGGCTGATCGTGTCGATCATGTGGACGGGCACCCGGATGGTGCGGCCCTTGTCGGCGATGGCCCTGGTGATGGCCTGGCGAATCCACCAGGTCGCATAGGTGGAGAACTTGAATCCTTTGCGATACTCGAACTTCTCGACGGCCCGGATCAACCCGAGGTTGCCTTCCTGGATGAGGTCGAGCAGGGGGAGCGAAGCTTTCGAATACCGTTTGGCAATGGAGACGACCAGTCGCAGGTTGGCGTTGATGAACGCCTGGCGAGCCTCGAACCCTTTACGAATGGCCCGTTCAAGCTTGACCCGCTCGCGGACCGTGTGCTCCTGCGTGGAGTCGAGCAGTTCGGCGGCCTCGCGCCCCAGTTCGATCGTTTTGGCGAGTTCGACTTCTTGATCGCCGGTGATAAGGGCGAACGAACCGACACTGTCGAGGTAGCGCCGGAGGTCTTCGTTGCCTTCAGGACCTTGTGATCTGGCCGTCATTGAGCGTCGCTTTGTTTGGGGGGAAGCGTCGCGGATAGTACCGACAGCACCACCGAAGTTTGTGTCTTTCAATCGAGTTGGACACCGGGGGATCGGTGTGGTCTCATATGGCGGACGGGGACGTAGCTCAGTTGGGAGAGCGCTGCCCTTACAAGGCAGAGGTCGTCGGTTCGAGCCCGGCCGTCCCCACCAGGGGTTTCCCGGCGCGTGTTATGTGCGCTGGGGCAATGGGGCTGGCGGGCTCCAAGATCGACGCACGCCTGGCATGCCGAATCCTGTAGGGTCAAGTGCATGAAAGCCTGGTTGATATTGGTCCTGGCTCTGGTGGTCGTTTCGTGCTCGTCAGTTTCCAGACTCGATAACCAGTCCACCACCGACGTTGCTGCCGTTTCATCGACGCAAGGGGAGGCGCCGGCGACGACACCAGCCTCAACTACTTCGACTACTACCGCCGAACCCGCAACTACGTTGGCAGCCTCCACCAGCACGACGGCTCCCGGCGGGATTGTCGACCTGGGCACGCCGTGTGGAGTGATCGAAGCTTGGGTGCAGGCTGCTGCGGCAGAGGACTGGGCGACGACCTGGGATCTCACCCACCCCTTCACGCAGACTGGTATCCCCTTGGAGTCGCCAAATGGTGGGTACGCAGCTGGAGGCCCGGCGTCGCCCGCCAATGTCGCATATCAAGACGAAACGGCGTTCTCGGCGCAATTCTGGGCAAACGCAACCGACCGGACTTGTACCTTCTTCCCGTTTGGGTCCTCGTGGGACACAGACATCGGAGTCGTCACGCTGTCAGGAACAGAGCTTGGTGAGCTGGTGGCTGGAGCGTACGAAGTGCGAACGGATTCGGGTCAGTGGAAGATCGACAACTTCTCCATCTTTGTCTCCGTTGAAGTTCCCGAACTCAACGTTCCAGTAGCGCCCAACGATCCGATCTGGTTCAAGACTCCCCTAGGAACCCTCGACGCAGCGGTGCTGTTGGATGGCGCCGAGATTCCTTCCACACTCGAAGAGCACCCGTCGGATCTGGACGCCGGGAGGGTGACGGGAACTCCTCCCGCCACCCTCGCTCCCGGCACGTACGTCCTGACAGTCCTAGCCTTGTTGGAGAACGGTGTGCTCGACGCAACTGCCCAAGTGTTTGACGTCAACTAGCGGGCCATCGACATCAGGCTCGCTCGGTTGCGTGGCACGGCCACCCAACCACCGGGTCCGTATGGCGGCCTGACTCCTACCTCCGAACCAGCCCGCCCATATCGCCAGATCAGGCGCCATATCGCCCGCTTCCGAGAGTGCCCCCGAACGGCACATCGGCGTGCGTTATCCGGGAACCAGCGCCACGTGGCTAGACCCGGTCTCGTCTGGCTTGCTGTCGCAACTGCTCCAACTTCGATGACCCCCTGCACAGTCGTCAACCCCATGCGGGCACGAGCGGAAGGCTCAAACCCGAACGCCGCCAACATCCCTGCCACGTTCTGCTGGGCGGCAATCCGATCCCTAATCGACCCGAACGCTTCGGCATCTTGATGCGTTTCCAACGCCCGATACAAGAGCGCGATAGCCATACCATCAGAACCAGCCAACCACCCCGCCCCCTCATCCAAATCCGATCCAACGCCGCCACCCGGTCCAACTCCCAGCCTGTCGGCGGAACATTCGGAACAACGGCCAACGGCACCCCATGCCGATCCGGTCGATACTGACCCGTCGCAACATGAAGCTCAATCGGCTTCGCCTTACGCCCAGACCTACCCGGCTTACCAGCCATAACCAACCACACCTCTCATATTCTGCCAATTTATGCACAGAGGCGGGCGGGTGGGTTCGTGCCTAGGTCCGGTGGTCCATCAACAGGAAGTCTTCGGCTTTGGTGAAGTCTGCGAGTGGCTCGGAAACCAAAACGTTCAGGGCTTCTTCCTGGGAGACCAATCGCGGCGAGTCGAGTCCGTGCTCTTCACCGTCTGTTCGGAGAGTGGCGGTTTGGGCCGCCAGGATGTTCCGAACCCAGTCCGACTTGGGGCCGTATCTGGCAACCAGTACGTAGCCGGTTTTGGTCGGGTAGGCATCGAGTGGTGTCTGGAAGGACTGCCCCGACCTCCTACCGACGTGGGTGACAACTGGGTACTCCCCTTTTCTTATCGACCATGGGTTGAAGACCCGTTTGTTGATCTTGGCCAACCATCGTGGGTAGGGCATGCGTCAACTCCTTAGATAGACTCCCTGATCACTGTCACAAAGCGGAGCCGAGTTGTCCACGGCCTATTGGCCCGTTTGCTGAGGCAGCCAGAAGCATTCGGCCTAGTGAACTGCGGCGAGCCAGAAGTGGACGGCGGCCAGTGCGAAATAGAAGACTGTTTCGCCCGGGCTACCCGTCAACCCCCCGATGATCGAAAAGACTCCACCGGCCACGAGTGCCGGAACAACTGCGGGTCCTCCCGTGAGTATGGCGATCGCCGCTCCGGCCTCAAAGACGGCGACCAAAACGGTAACGGTGACACTGTTTGGCACGAGTACGTTCTCGACGAAGGACTCTGCTGGCTGAAGCCACGACCGATCCGCCATGTCGC
Organism: uncultured Acidimicrobiia bacterium; assembly: GCA_963847455.1. Taxonomy (GTDB): domain Bacteria; phylum Actinomycetota; class Acidimicrobiia; order Spongiisociales; family JAENVV01; genus JAENVV01. The sequence goes on along the minus strand of CAWKAG010000052.1, from coordinate 79,833 downwards.
GATAGAACCTTTCGCTATGCCGCAATATCCACAGACCCTGAGCACCTGCCCCGAGCGCGTAGAACACGCCAATCACGACCTCGGCCACCGTGCGGATCGCCATTAGTCGGCTGCGGACCCGATGATCACGACTTTCCCTCGAGACTGGAGAGTTTCCCCGTTCTTGCTTCCTGACGCAACTGCTCCAACTTCGACGCCGCGAATCCCATGAAAGCACCGGAAAGTGCTTTCAGATCTAGGGGTGGGGTAGTTGTTCCCTGAGCATAGGAGTCCGAGTAGGTCCAGACTGGTCGAGGAAGAACCCTCGATGAGGGGTATACATGTTCAATATCCTGGAGGCGAGAGATCTGGCGCCGGGGGTCCGGTATGTTCGTATCGATGCACCTAAGATCGCTCGTCGCCGCAAGGCCGGTCAGTTCGTCATCATTCGCGCTACGTCCGATGGCGAGCGTATCCCGCTGACCATCGCCGATTCGAACTCGGAAGAGGGATGGATCGCCTTGATCGTGCAGGGAGTCGGAAAGGCCACCAAGACCCTCAACCTTCTTCAAGCGGGCGATGCCATACCCGACGTGGCCGGACCTCTTGGGATGCCTTCACGAATCGAGCGGTTCGGAACCGTGGTATCGATCGGTGGCGGTGTCGGCACCGCCATTGCCTACCCGTCTGCCGTGGCTCTCAAGGAAGCCGGCAACCAGGTGATTTCCATCATTGGTGGTCGCACTAGCTCCTATGTCTTGCTCGAGGAAGACATGCGAGCCGTGTGCGATGAGGTCTATCCCACCACCGATGACGGCTCGTATGGCTATCACGGTTTCGTCACCGACAAGCTCACGGACCTCATCGAAGAAGGACGACACCTCGACTTCGTGCTGGCGATCGGTCCGATTCCGATGATGAAAGCGGTGGCGGAAGTGACCCGTCCCCATGGCATCGAGACCGTGGTGAGTCTCAACCCCATCATGGTGGATGGAACCGGGATGTGCGGTGGATGTCGGGTAGCGGTCGGGGAAGAGACCAAATTCGCCTGCGTCGACGGCCCAGAATTCGACGCTCACCTGGTCGATTTCGAGTTGCTTGCCATGCGCAATCGCGCCTATGCAGGGTTTGAGGACACGCGCCGCGATGAGATGGACCAGGAATGTGACCGACGGCAGCTTTTGCCGGTCGTGCCCGAAGTCTCCGCATGACCGAGTTCACCCTCAAAGAGCGCATGGCGATGGCTCGTCAGAAGATGCCAGAGCAGGAACCCGTCGAACGCAAAGGAAACTTCACAGAAGTCAATCTCGGGTTCACAGCCGAATTGGCCGTGGCTGAGGCACAACGTTGCCTCATGTGCCGTCGGCCGGTCTGCATCGACGGGTGTCCGGTAGGCGTGCAGATCAGAGATTTCATCGATCTCGTCGCCGAAGGTGACTTCGATGGGGCCGCCAAGGTGATCAAGCTGGACAACTCGTTGCCTGCGGTATGTGGGCGGGTGTGCCCGCAAGAGGATCAATGTGAGGGAGCCTGTGTCCTTGGGCGCAAGGACAAACCGATTGCCATCGGGGCGCTGGAAAGGTTCGTGGCCGATTACGAGCGGCTCAACGGTATCGCAACCGCTGACGCTCCACCCGTTCCCACCGGCAAGTCGGTCGCCATAGTCGGTAGCGGTCCCGCTGGCTTGGCGTGCGCGACCGACCTGGCGAGACTCGGCCATGACGTGACTGTTTTCGAGGCACTCCACGTCCTCGGGGGCGTGCTGAGCTACGGAATTCCCGAATTCCGGCTCCCGAAAGAAATAGTGCAGGCTGAGATCATCCAGCTCGAAAAGCTGGGCGTTACCTTCACCACCAACGCGGTGATTGGCATGATCGATACCCTCGACGACCTACTTGGCGAGGAAGGTTTCGATGCCATATTCGTCGGTGTGGGTGCCGGATTACCTCGTTTCCCGGACATCCCGGGTGAGAACCTGGTCGGGGTTTACTCGGCTAACGAATTCCTGACCAGGGTCAACCTTATGAAGGCATACAAACCGGATGCCGAAACGCCGGTCTACGACGTGACAGGCAAGACGGTTGCCGTGTTTGGTGGAGGCAACACCGCGATGGATGCGGTCCGTACCGCCGTGCGGCTCGGGGCAGCCAAGGCGTCGATCGTGTACCGCCGTTCCGAGGCGGAAATGCCCGCCCGCAAGGAAGAAATTGTGCATGCGAAACACGAAGGCGTGGAGTTCCGAATGCTTGCCAACCCGGTGGAGTTCCTCGGAAACGAGGAAGGCGTTCTCACCGCGATGCGTCTGCAGGAGATGGAACTGGGCGAACCCGACCAGAGCGGGCGTCAGAGTCCGGTCCCGATCACGGGAAGCGAATGGGTCGAAGACGTCGACATGGTGGTGGTGGCCATCGGGAACAGTCCCAACCCGCTGTTGCAGAAGACCACCCCGGATCTCGAACAGACCAGACGGGGCACCCTCGTGGCAGATGGAGTGACCGGGCGCACCACGAAGCACGGCGTGTTCGCTGGCGGTGACATCGTGACCGGGGGGGCGACAGTCATACTGGCGATGGGTGCTGGCCGACGGGCTGCAGTGTCTATCAATGACTACCTCAATACGGGTGTGTGGGAAATCGAACCTGGGGAGCCTCTGGTCATCTGAGGATCTCTCGCTCCGAAATGTTGGGGTCGGTTGATGACGCTCAACGTGCCGAGCGAGGACGACAACACCCATTCCAGCTCTCGACTTTGAGGACTGGCCGGGTCGACCAGTTCCTTAGGCCTACCCAAGCTTCTCAGTTGTCTCTCGTCAGCGTCGTCATGGCTTATTGTGGCGTTATGAGAATCGCGGTACTGGGTTGGGGGTCGTTGGTGTGGGACCCCGATGGGCGTACCGGCAGCCCTTTGAAGGTCAGCCCCGGATCAGAATGGTCCGCAACTGGCCCCGAGCTGCCCGTCGAGTTCGCTCGTATTGCGCAGAACGGTCGGCTCACGTTGATCGTCGTCCCTGGATATGAGGTCGTCAGTCGAACAAGTTGGATTCTGAGTGCCGAATCTGACTTTGAGAAGGCTGCACTGAATCTTGCTGATCGTGAAGTCATCACGTCTCCGCCTAAGCGCCGAAGCCGTATCCATGGAATAGATTCGGACGGCACCCAACGAGGGCCGATAAACGGTGCAGTGGCCGCCACCGTATCGAGATGGCTAAACGATCGAGACGACGTGGACGCCGCAGTCTGGACCGGTTTGGAAGGCCGGGACCGATGGCGGGACCATGGTTTTGACTCATTCACTGTTGACAATGCTTTGACTTACCTGGCCAAAGCCGACACGGGCGCTAACCGTGAGATCGTTTTTGAGTACATCAGAAACGCACCGCCCGAGACCGATACACCAGTCCGAAGAGCCTTCGAGCAACTGTTCCCAAGCTGATCCGATTACTTGGGTTTGGGTCGCTGGTGTCGACATTTTCGCAGGCATGGCACTGGTGGGAACAACAAAACTGACCGGTGTATGGGTCATCGGTTAGAGCCCGGCCGTACTCACCAACCCGATTAGTCCATTTCGACGCCATGGCCGCTTTTGGTGACCTAGTGTCCGCCGATGGACTTCCTCTGTCTCGGCCCTCTCGAGGTGAGAGTGAACGGCGCCTCGGTCGATCTCGGGGAACCGCAGCAACGTCTCGTCCTTGCGGTACTTCTCAGCCAGGAAGGCGCCGTCGTATCGACCGATCGTCTCGTCGACGACATCTGGGGTGAGGATCCGCCGTCGAGCGCCCGTAAAATCGTTCAAGGCTACGTCTCGGGCCTGCGCAGGGCCCTCCAAAGCAGCGCCGTTATTGAGTCGCGACCGCCCGGATATCGGTTGAAGACCGAACGGGGCGATGTCGACGCACGCCAGTTTGGCGATCTGGTCGCCGAAGCCAGCGACAAGATTGCTTCAGATCCAGATCGGGCTCGGGGGGTTCTCCGTCAGGCGCTGTCCATGTGGCACGGCGCTCCTTACGAGGACCTTGCCGATCACGAGGCGCTTCGTCCCGAGATCGTGCGCCTCGAGGCGTTGTTCATGACCGCAGTGCAACTTCGGATCGAGGCTGACATCTACGCCGATGATGCTTTGCTGGCTGTTCCCGAACTTGCTGATCTCACCCGGCGACATCCTTGGGAAGAGCGCCTGTGGGCACTGAGGATGCTGGCACTGCATCGGAGCGGTCGCCAGGCCGAGGCGCTGCGCGCGTTCGATGAGGCCCGACGAACCCTGGCCGAGGGCGTCGGTCTCGATCCGTCAACCGGACTGAGAGTCCTGCAGCAGCGCATCCTCGATCAGGATCCGATCCTTTCGACCTCCCGCGCCCTATCAGCTGAATCTTCCCCGGTCGGCGCTACCGGACGGAACCCGTACAAAGGACTGCGCCCCTTCGAGGAGTCCGACGCCGCAGACTTCTGCGGTCGCGACGACCTCGTCAGACTGCTCAGGGAGGCCCTCGATCAGCGCAACGTTCCGCGGCTGGTCGTGCTCGCCGGACCATCGGGGAGTGGCAAGTCCAGCGTGGTGCGGGCCGGCTTGTTCCCCATGCTGCGGAGGCAGAACTGGCAGCTCGGCTCGATGTATCCGGGCACGAGATCCAATCGGAGCGTTGGATGTGGCCCTTCGGGATCTCGGACAAGATGGATCCAGCGTTGATCCTGGTGGACCAACTCGAAGAACTGCACACGGGAGTCGTCGACGATGCAGATCGTGTCGGATTCCTCGACCGCCTCAGTGCCCTTGCGGAGGCACAAGACGGTCCATGGATCGTCGCCACCGTGCGAACCGATCTGCTCGATCGGTCCCTCACCCACCTGGGCTTCGCCCGGCTTGTCGCAGCCGGACTGATCCTCGTAACCCCTCTCGAAGAACATCAGGTACGCGACATCGTGTCGCGACCGGCATCACAGGTCGGCACGCCGGTTGAGCCTGACCTGATCGCATCAATCGTGTCCGACATTGCCAATCGGCCGTCGGCGCTGCCCCTGCTCGAGTTCGCCCTCACCGATCTCTACGAACGATCGGGTGGGGGCACACTCTCAGTCGAGGCCTATAGAGCAGCTGGAGGCATTTCCGGCTCGCTGGTGAAGCGAGCCGAGGAAATGTACGCGGGTTTGGGTGCCGACGCCGAGGAGGCAACCCGGCAGCTGTTCTTGCGGCTCGTCGCGTTGACGGAGGATGGCGAGCCGATCCGCCGACGGAGGCAGTCGTCGACCGTTTCTGTTATTCGGGGTGTCGACGAGGTGCTCGAGCTTTTCGGACGACATCGCCTGCTGACGTTCGACCAGGACCCGACCGGCTCACCCGACCGTCGAAGTCGCCCACGAGGCACTACTCACGCACTGGCCGAGGCTACGCGCCTGGATCGACGACGCTCAGGACTCGATCAGGCTGCAGCGGCAGTTGTCGGAGGCGGAAGCCGAGTGGGAGGCCCACGGTCGGAGCGCCGCCTACTTGCTCACTGGACCTCGCCTGGCGCGGCTCCTGGACCCGTCGGGCCACGATTTGGTGTGGACGAGCAAGGAACAAGCCTTCCTAGACGCATCTACCTCCGCTGATCGCCGCGGCAGAAGGCGCCGGGCGCGGATCGGCTGGAGCCTGGTTGTGATCTTTGCCTTCTTGGCCGGAGTGGCCGCATGGCAGCGGAACGTGGCCCAACATGAGGCGAGGCAAGCCAACATCCGCAGGGTCGCAGTCGAGTCCACGCTGGCACTCACCGAAGATCCTGAGCTCGGAATCCTGCTGGCGCTCGAAGCCGTTGAGATCTCTCGTCGAGCGGGAGAGCCGCCCCTACCCGAAGCCCTTTCGGCACTCCAGGGGGCCGTTCAGGCGTCTCGCCTCGAAGCGCACCTACCCGGTGGATCCCTCACGGTTGCGGTCAGCCCCGACGGAACCCTGCTGGCCACCGACATGCCCGGCCCCGACGGAGTGTTTCCTGCGAACGAGGTCGTGGTCTGGGATGCGGTCAATCGCGTTCCCCTTCGATCTCTGCCGGCCGATGTTGCAGTCCTGTCCATCGACAATCGGGTGGACCAGGGCGGCGCCGAGGGTCGGGCGTTCGCTTTCAGCCCGGATGGCCGACATCTCGCAGTGGCGTATCAGACCGCGTTCGAATACGGTCCGGATGTCGCACGGAACGCGCCGATAATCGTCTGGGATCCGACTACTGGAGAACAAGTGGCCCGTCTGGTCACCACCGGATGGGTGGCCTGGGACCCGACATGGTCAGCCGACAGCGCCTACCTGAGCGGTGGCAGCTGGGACGGCGGCGATTCGGACGTGGTGACCACCTGGGAGGTGGCATCCGGTCAAGAAGTCTCCTCCTTCCGGCCTGGACTGATTGGTGGCCTCGGTGCGTATCAGCGATGACATCATTGCCGTGGCACAAACACAGGCAGAACGGGTCGGTCTGTTCGATGTGCACAGTGGCGAAGAAGTCGACGCACTCGAGACGCCCGGGCATGGACCCCGACACCTAGCCGTGGATCTCGGAGGCGACCGGTTGTTACTGGACGCTGGTGGGGTGCTCCAGGCCTGGGACATGGCTTCGCGGACGCTGGCCTGGTCGCTCCCGATCAGCCCGCCCCGGGCCATCGCCGTGAGCCCGGGCGGGACGTCCGTGGCGCTCGGGGGCGACGGTGGGACCATTCGTTTGTTCGATCTCGACGATGGGGCCGAGCTCATGGCCTTGGTCGGGTCGGCGGGCGTGGGGAGTGTTGCCTACGACCCGACGTCTGATCTGCTGGCCAGCGTGGATATCACCGGAACCCGGCTGTGGGACGTGAGTGCCGGCGGGTCGCCCGTCCTCGGCGCCATCGAGGCGCCGGGCGGGCCGTGGACGATCGACGTTTCGCCCGACGGGTCCGAGGTCTTGCTGTCAACCTCGGGCGGTACCGTCGAACGACGGAGCGCCCAGGGAGGCGTCCTGCTCGGGCGAGTAAGCGATGTCATAACGAACCGGGGGGTGTATCCGGTGGTCAGCCAGGATTGGGGATTCCTCGCGCTCGTTACCGACGACGGCGTCGCCCAAGTGCAGAATCTTCGGTCCGGGGAAGTGATCCGTGAGCTGCCGGCGTGCACCAACCCGAGAGCCTTGAGCCCCGACGGCGCTTCGGTCATTGTTGACGGCTGGTGGTTGTGCAACGGCACCCGACCGCCAGGAGTGGACCTGCGTAGTCGGGTTATCGATGTCGCCACGGGCGTCGAGCTGGTCGACCTCGGGACGCCGAACGTCTTCCGGGCGACTTTCAACCCCGGAGGAGCCCTGGAAGCGGGTCGCTATGTGGCTTTCAACTGGAACGAAGAAGAGCTGGACGGCCTCGCCGCGGTGGACACCGTCACCGGGGAAACGATTCTCAGCCTCGAGATCTCGCCTACGTTGACCGCATTTGATCCGACGGGCCGGTACCTGGCTGTCGGAACCTTCGATGGGCGCGCGGTCGTTATCGATCTGGCAGCGGTGATTGACGGCACCCCGATCGCCGACGCAACCGTGATGGACGCCATCGTCAGCTCGAGTTTCGTCACCGGTTTGGCGTTGGCCCGAGACGGTACGCTTGCGACGGCTGGCCTTGAATCAACATCTGTCCGCCTATGGGATATTCACTCGCGGGGAGCTCATCGTGGAGATCCCTGCCGACTCGGTGGGGGGTTCCCCGCCCAAGTTGGTATTCAGCCCCGACGACCGCTACCTCCTGTACACCGATTCTGGTGGGGTGATTCGCAAGTTCTTGCTCGACGTCGATGAGCTCATAGACCTGGCCGAGCGCCGGGTCACGCGCCAGCTCACCGACGACGAGTGCAGTCGTTACCTCTATCTTGAGTCATGTCCGTGAGCTCCATGCTTCGTCCCGGATGCCCCAACACACGGTCGAAGGTGAGGTTCTCAGCGTCGGCCCGGCGTAGGCTCTGAAGCCAACCCGCCAACGAGGAGACTTGAACGTGTCGGCTTGGTTCGAAGGAAGAAGCGACATCGACTGCGATCTTGACCGGGTGCAGCGTGCGTTTGACGACCTTGGTGGGCACTATGTGGCGGTCGTCGGTCTCATGCCGGGCATTACGACCGTTGAGTTGGTGGACCAGGGGAGTGACTCTGTCACCATCAAGACCAACGAGGGCCTGATGAAGCGCACCAACATCGCCAAGCGGGTCGAGGCCGACCGGGTGGTCGTCGAGTTCGATGAGGTGTACGAAGCTGGCTCAAAGGTCACAGTTACATCGCACATTTCTGACCACTTCACTTCCGACGAAAACGGTGTCGCGTATCACATGGTCATCAGTGACGTCGAGGCGCCCGGGACTCTTGGGCTTCTTCTACCGAACCTTCGGCAGCTCCAAGATGGGTAACGCCTTCTTGACGGCCTATAAGACCTATTTCGAAAACCCGTCCGAGTAACGCCCCCGCCAGCGGCGCGATCTACTGGCATACTCCTGGTGATGAGAGCTTTCAGTTGGCTTATTCGATCGCCCAGAACCTCGGTCAAAGCACCCAGGCGGTCTGGAAGCGTTATCAAAAGGAAAGCGACTCCGCCGCGGCGAGCTAGCTGACGTGGGAACGGTCAGCCGTCCACGTTGATGAAGGCTGCGGTCGGCCACAGCTCTATTGGTCGACGCCTATTTGTTGGGACGTGACCATCGCATCCGGGGGTTCTGCGGCAGGGGCCCTCTTAACCGATCGTTTGGATATCGTCGAAGTTGCCGAACTCGGGGTCCCCGTCAATGAGGTCAGAAAGCTTCGCTGCCCAGGTTTGGGTTTCGACACGATCGTTGTTCAAGTGAGCTTCCTCGGCAGACGCGAAGTCGATGATCAGCTGATAGCGGTCCGACGCTTCGCGGTCGGCGAGTAGTCGGCTGCCGAGATAGCCGGGAGCTTTTCCAGCTTCGGTCGCGTGCCAGGCAGCCATCAGATCGGCGAGTCCGTCCCGGTCGCGGGTTCGGACGATGATCGTCTGAACGAACTTCATGTCACCTCCAGGAGAGTTCTTGGTTCGACGTTAGGCCCCCGGGCTTCAAGTCGGAAGAAAGTTGGATCCTTTCTTGCGGTTGGTGCGACGAACCTTCGAATCCCGTCAACGCGAGGGTCGCGAAGAATATCCGCCAAAAACTGCGTCGTTATTGCTATTTTGTTTGCTGATACAGACAGCAAAGCGCTGGAAACAGCTGTCAACGGCCGTAGGAGGGCGTATGAACAAGACAGAAATGGCAGCCAAGCTTGCCAAGAAGGCCGAGATTACTCAGGCCAAAGCCGCTGAGATTATTGACATCATCTTCAGTTCGGAGCCAGGAAACGGCATCATCGCCGTCGAACTGGACGCCGGGCGCAAGGTAGCAATCTCGGGTTTTGGTGGTTTCGAGACCCGTCGCCGTAAGGCACGGACCGGACGCAACCCACAGACCGGGGCGCCGATTCAGATCGCCGCTACGACCTATGCAGCCTTCAAGCCCGCCAAGGGCCTTAAGGATCGCGTCGCCCAGTAATCATCGGGTAATACGCACTACCTAAATGGGCCTCACCGTTGGTGGGGCCCATTTTGTTGCTGATCCGACCCGGAGCTGTTTAGCGATTATGCCGATGAACACTGAGTTTTTCGGATGGTCTTCAAGGCTCAGTTGCTCCAGTCGGGCGTGGGTGGCCGCTGCCAGATGAAGAAGTTGGCGACTCCGCCCGCTATCAAGAACGCGAGGAGCGGAACGGTCAGGAGCGAGACCGAAGGGTCGACCGCATAAACCCAGGCGGCAACGATGGCGATCAGCGTCCAGGCTACGCATAGCCAGAAGAAGGCGTTTCTCGGCTGGTTGCGGGTAACCAGCAGCACCGCCCAGATAGCCGCCGCAATCGGCACAACAAAGCTCGCCGCCAGAAGGCTCTCTTGTTGTTCGCCGGCCAGGGCGACGGCGGCTCCGAACAGCGCCAGCGTCCCGAGCCAGAGAAACATCGTGGCGGGAGCGGACGGCGAGATGATCGGCTGATCCGGAAGCCAGGACTCCAGACGGTCGCGAATTGGAAGGTATCCGATGAGCACGAACAGTCCGGGGATGATTACGAGGGCGGTCGCCACATTCATTTCCAGCATGATACTGGTGACTAGTTCGCGCATCGTCAGGCGGGACTAAGCTCGTCGCTATGACTACTTTGGCTGCTCTGGCCAGCGCCATCGACTCGCGCATTGCTTTCGCGGATGCAGCCGATTGGGACCGGGTTGGGGTTCAGTTCGGCGACCTTTACGCGCAGACCGGACTGGTAGGAGTCTGCCACGAAGTGAACGAAGCAGTTATGAAAGCAGTTCGTGAAAACGGGGTCCGAACCCTGGTCACCTATCACCCGCTCTTGTTCGAACCAGCTACTGCCTTGATCGCCGGTGCATCGGCCCACGGGCGGACCTACCGCCTCATCCGCGATGGGGTGGCCCTGATCTCCGTACACACGGCATTAGACGCCAGTTCTGGAGGGACCGCCGACGCCCTCGCCAGTGCGCTCGGAGTCGAGACAGCCAAATCATTCGCGGTCGAAATTGACGGTCCGCTCATCGGGCGGGTTGGGCCCATCCGGCCGCAACGCCTTGACCAATTTGCGGAACGGGTTCAAGAGCTGTTGGAGAGCCCGGCTGTGCGCATCGCCGGTCCTCCGGATTCCATGATTGGACGGGTCGCCGTGCTGCCCGGCTCGGGCGGCAGTGCCGTCAATGCGGCCATCCACGATGGCGCCGATGCGCTCGTGACCGGGGACGTCTCTCATCACGTTGCAGCCTCGGCGGTAGCGGCCGGTTTGGCAATCCTCGACGCCGGCCACATGCCGTCCGAACGACCAGGGATGGTTCGGCTCGCACGACTGGTCGCCGATGTCGTACCATCTGCGATCGATTTGACCACGGTGACGACAGATCCCTGGGAGGGATAGATGCAACAGTTCAAAAGCCTCGCCGACCTGCTCGATTTGCAGGACGTGGATTCCCAGATCGACCGGCTGCTTCATGAACGCTCCAACCTCCCGGCGCTCGATGCCTACAAGAAGGCCCACAAAGCTCATGAGAAGGCCACAGCCACGCTCGCGCAGCTGACCGCCGATCATAAGGAAACGGCGCTGACACTCGACAAGCATGAGGGCGAGCTGGAGCTGTTCGAGGGAAAGATCGACGCCCACGAACAGCGCCTCTTTGCAGGTGGGCTATCAGCTCGGGATGCGGAACACATGCGTCTTGATGTCGCGTCTCTCAAAAAACGTCGCTCGACGATGGAGGATGACGTGCTGGCGCTCCTCGATACGAACGAAGAGCTGGAGCAAGCCGTGGCGGAAGCCACCGAACTCGCCGCGTCGACCGTGGCCACCATGAAACTTCACGAGGTTGAAGTCGCCGAAGCGTGGAAACGAATCGACGGCGAAATTGCCAGGAAAGAGTCCCGCAAAGAGGCCATAGTTCCCCTTATCGATGCGGACATCCTTGAACTCTACGAAACGCTGCGCAGCCACAAAGAAGGCGTCGGAGCTGCCCGGCTCGCAGACGGGATATGTGGCGGCTGCCACCTGACGTTGTCGGCTGCCGAACAACTTGAAGTGCTCAGCGACGAACCGCCCCGTTGCCTCCACTGCAGGCGCATTCTGGTCGTTTAGTGCTGCTCTATCACGTGGCAGGAGCCATCCTGCTTTTCCGGTACATCTTCCGGGACCCCAAGGTCGATGTTCGGCTGCTGGCATTCGGAGCGATACTGCCGAATCTCATCGATAAGCCGCTCGGTACGTTGCTGTGGCCGGACTACTTCGGTGCCGACCGACTCTTCGGACATAGCTTGCTTTTTCCCACGGCGATCATGGTTGTTGCTCTGCTCGCAACCAGACGAGGACGCCGGCGCAGAGGCATCATGGCGGTGGCCATCGGAGCCATGCTCCACCTCTTGCTTGATGGCATGTGGACCTCGACCTCAACCTTTCTGTGGCCGCTATTCGGTGCAGCGTTCGAGGCAGGCCGTCCGGACTACTGGGGGAGTCTCGGAGCGATTTTCACGCCAACCGCGATGATTCAGGAGCTGGCGGGTTTGGTCTACCTGGTCTACCTATACCGCACCCTCGGGCTTTCTGACCCCGACACCCGGCGAGCCGTGTTGGCGACTGGCCGCCTACCGGTTTGAAGCTACGCTGATCGGCCGATGACGAACTTCAGGTTGCTCGTTGGAATTGCGGTGCTGTCGGCGCTCGGGGCGTGCGGTCAGTCCGCAGTGCCCGTTTCGACCACGGCTACGCAGGCGAACAACAACGAAATTGTCGGGCCGGAAGTCGTGCTCACCCAGCTGTTCCAGGCGCTGGGTAGCGAGGACTATGCGCGCACTGAGAGTCTGGTCGACGAAAGCCAGCTCGGTCTCTTGACCGCTATCGAGGTGCCAGACGCAACCGCTTACTTTGGGTATGAGCGCGATGGGCTGTCGGCCCGGGCTCGCAACAACTTTTGGTCGGCGTTTGCCACGTCCATGACCGGGCTGGTCGGTTCGCCGGCCGAAGACATCAGCGCCCGGATCGACCGCCAGTTTGCCGCAGATGGCACCCGATTCGCCATCGGACGGGTGCGGCAGGGGGCTGTGGAGATCTCGGGTGATTTTGTCCTAAGGCTGGTTGACGACGAGTGGCGGCTCGATCCGATTTCCACATTTGGCGGAGCGTTCGTCGCTCCGATCCGCAACTGGCTACGAGTCATACCCCCCGCCGATGTCGGCCGGGTGAGCGAATTGCTACGGAGAGACGCAGTCAGTTGGCGGCTGCTCGGCGACCTACAGACGGACGAGAACGAAGCCGGCATCACCATCTCAAGCGAGGTGGCCGACTTGCTCGTCGAAATCGGCGCGCCGTAGGGCTGGTCTAGCCGGCGAGCGCACGCAGCTTGGGCAGAACATCGCGCCCGAGCATCTCGATGAGGGCAGGCTGATCCAACGAAGCCATCTGGAACGTTACGACGTCCGCTTTCAGGTCGGTGACCAGTGGCGTATACGTATCGATGATGTCCTCGGGTGTCGAGACGAGCGAATAGCGACCAAGCACCTCTTCGCGAGGTAGCTGATCGGCCCTGGTGCGAAGATCCATCGGGTCGACGGCCTCAAGTCGCCCCGGCGCCCTCAGGCCTCGCCACGAGTAGAGCGCTTCCCACGCTTCATCGTGGTTTTCGGCTTTGATCGACCAGCGGGTAGCGAGAATCTTAGGGGAGACTCGACCGGCCGCTTCGGCGGCGTTCTTGGCAGGTTCGATTACTTTTTCGCGGGTCTCGGCCGGATCCTTGACGGAGGTGACGATCCCTTCGGCCATTTCCCCGGCTAGCGCCGCCGACTTTGGTCCACCTGCGGCGAGCCAGATGGGTACCGGGCCGAGGGGCGGCGAGTACAGCTTGGCCCGGTCCGTCACGTAGTGCTCGCCGTTGAAAGTGAGCTTCTCTCCGTCAAGCAGTCGTCGCATTATGGCAAGCGCCTCACGCATCCGGGCGGCCCGCCCGGCGTAATTGGGGAACTCGTACCCGAGGGGACCCTCGTTGATGTTCTCGCCAGTGCCAACACCCAGGTTGAATCGCCCTCCTGAGAGGCGGTCGAGGGTGGCGGCCGCCTGCGCGACGACGCCCGGGTGATATCGGAACAGGGGAGTGGTGACGCCGGTGGCGAAACTCACCCGGTCGGTGGCTTGAGCCATGGCTCCAATGGTCGAAAACGCGAAGCCGGATGCCGATTGGTCGTCGACCCACGGATGGAAGTGCTCGGAGACGACGAGCATGTCGAAGCCGGCCTTCTCAGCCAGTTGGGCATGTTCGACGAGTTCCTCGGGGTGCCATTGCTCGTGGCCGCAAAAATACGCAAAAGTGGTCATGGATTCAGGGTAGTCGGCTCGCTCAGCTGCTCAACACCACCAAAAACGCAGGTCTCATATAGACGTGACTCCGATAGGGTGCCTACATGGACTACACGGCAATCAACACCATCGGGGCATTGCGGGGATCGGGGTGGGTGGATCGCAGCGTCAAGGATGAGCTGCGGGACAACCTGATGCAGCGCATGCGGGCGGGTGCCGACCTTTTCCCCGGGATCGTGGGCTTTGATCAGACGGTCATTCCTGCGCTGGAAAGGGCGATTCTCGCCGGCCACGACATCATCATGCTTGGTGAGCGGGGGCAGGCCAAAACTCGCCTTATCAGGAGGCTCGTCGACCTACTCGACGCTCACTCGCCAACTATCGATGGCTGCGAAATCAACGACTCACCGCTACGGCCGGTCTGTGCCGCATGTCTGGCGACGGTAGCTGCCGAGGGTGACCTCACGCCGATTCGCTGGGTGACACCCGAAACTCGTTATGGAGAGAAGCTGGCCACTCCCGACACTGCCGTTGGTGACCTCATTGGAGATGTTGATCCGATCAAGGTCGCCGAGGGCCGATATCTAGCCGACCAGCTCACCATCCATTACGGCCTCGTCCCGCGCTCGCACCGGGGAATCTTCTCGATCAACGAGCTACCCGACTTGCCGACCAGGATTCAGGTCTCGCTTCTCAACGTCCTCGAGGAGCGCGACATTCAGATCCGCGGGTATCGGGTGAACCTGCCACTGGACATTCTGCTCATTGCGTCGGCAAACCCCGAGGATTACACCAACCGGGGGCGCATCATCACCCCGCTTAAAGACCGGTTCGGCTCGGAAGTCCGCACGCACTATCCGCTGACGATCGAAGACGAAATAGCGATCATGGAACAGGAAGCTGCGCCACCTCCCCCCGGAGTCGAGGTGGCGGTCCCCACCTTCCTCAAGGAAATCCTCGCAGAACTCACCCATGCGGTGCGCAGTTCGTCACATATCAACCAGCGGTCCGGTGTGTCCGTACGTTTCTCGATCGCCAATCTCGAAACCCTCGTCGCTTCCACCGTTCGGAGAGCTTTGCGGGTCGGCAATGGGACGGCCGTCGCTCGTGTGGCCGATCTGCCATCCGTGCTGCTGGCCTCACTCGGCCGCATCGAGTTCGAGGTCTTTGAGGAGGGGCGAGAGATGGACGTATTGCGGCGTCTCTTGGCCCAGGCGGTTGTCGAAGTCTTCCGTGACCACTCCTATGGAGTCGAGTTCACCGACCTGCTCGACGTCTTCGAGGACGGCGCCGTTATCGAATCCGGCGACCTCGTTCCCTCCGAAACGATGCTGTCTTCGGTCGCTGGTGTCGAAGTTCTCACAGAGTTTGCCCGCCGGATCGGTGTCGTTGAAGAGTCTCCGCACCATCTCGCCAGCGTCCTCGATTTCGCCCTCGAAGGCCTGCACCTGACCCGTCGTCTCAACAAGGACGGCGACGCCGGAAGCTCTCTTTACGGCCTTGGCTGATGTTGCCCTATCGGTACTCGGCGTGGGACGGTTCCCAGGACCCGCTGTCGGCCGAGCTGCCGGTAGACCAACTGGTTGAACAATTCTCGGAGGATCTCCTCGACGGCTGGTCCGCGGACGAATCTTTGGAGCGTCTTCTCCGACGCGGAATGCCCGGCCGCTTCTCGGGTCTCGATCAGCTACGGGAACGGATCGAGCAGATGCGACGGGACGCAGCCGAGCGGGTAGGCACCGAAGGTCCGATTGCCAAGATACGTGAACGTCTCGAAGAGATCATCGAAACCGAACGTATGGAGCTATCAGCCCTCGAGACCGATGATGCCCGGTTCCGGGAGGTTGCGCTTGACGCGCTTCCAGACTCGTTGGCTGAGACGGTGTCTGAGCTGAAGAAATACGAGTTCGCCTCTCCCGCCGCGGCTGAAGCGTTCGAGGCACTACTCGACGATCTCCGACGTGACGTCATGGATCGTATGTTTCGACAGATGTCCGACTCGATGGCCAACCCCGACGCGGAGACCATGGCAGCCCTAAAGGACATGCTGGCAGACCTGAACAATATGCTCGATCAGCGCCAGGCGGGTACCGGCCCGTCCGATGAAGAATTTGCCGCCTTCATGGCCAAGCATGGACAGTTCTTTCCCGAAAACCCCCGAACGCTCGACGAATTGCTCCTGGCGTTGGCTCAGCGAGCGGCGGCGTTTTCCCGGTTTATGGCCAACCTGTCGCCCGAACAGCGTGCCGAGCTGTCTTCGCTCATGGACACCGTCATGGATGACCTCGACCTGGCCTTCCAGATGGATCAGCTGGGGCGATCGCTCCGTTCCCTGGCGCCCGACCTTGACTGGAACGGGCCTGTCGACGGCGATGGTGAGGGTCCCGATGGGCTTGGGGCAGCCCTCAACGCCATTGAGGACCTGTCGGCGATGGAGAACCTTGAGCGGGCGCTCGGTCAGAATTATCCGGGGGCTTCACTGTCCGATGTGGATTCCGAAGAGCTAGCCAGAACCCTCGATGATGACGCCCGACGTGACCTCGAACGGCTCAAGAAGATCGAGCGAGCGCTGGAAAGAGCCGGCGTGATCGTCCGCAGCTCCGGGCGACTGGAGCTCACTCCCCGGGGGGTTCGCAAGTTAGGTGAGCGAGCCCTGGCGAAAGTGTTCGAACGGATTACCACCGACCGACCGGGCTCGCATGACGTCGATGCGCCGGGAGGGATGGGCGAGCCGACCGGATCGTCACGACCCTGGCAGTTTGGTGATGCGTTCCGCCTTGACCTGCAACGGACGTTGAGCAACGCCGTGCTACGGGAAGGACCGACGAAGGGGCGGATATCGTTGGCTCCCGAGGATTTTGAGATCGCCGAGCACGAAGTGAAGACTTCGGTGGCGACCGTGTTGCTCCTGGATATGAGTCGCTCCATGCCCTTGCGGGGCCACTGGCTTGGTGCCAAGCGGATGGCACTGGCGCTCCACGCACTCATTTCGACGGCGTATCCCGAAGATCATCTCGAGATTGTGGCCTTCTCGGACTACGCCAGGGTGATGTCGCCCGCCGATCTCGGGCAGGTTGATTGGGAACCGGTGTACGGAACCAACATGGAGCATGCCTTCAACCTGGCCGGCCGTATCCTCGCCCGCCACCGGGACGCCACCAAGCAGGTGCTGCTGGTGACCGATGGCGAGCCAACCGCCCACCTCGAGGGCGACGAGGTCTTCTTTCAGTGGCCACCTGCACGGCGAACCATCGACCTGACGTTCAAGGAGGCGATGCGGCTGGCCAAGTCGGGTGTCACGATGAACATCTTCATGCTCGAACAAGAACCAGCGCTGGTCGCCTTCGTTGATCGGCTGGCCAAAATCGTCAACGGACGGGTGTTTGCGGCCCGATCGGACGAGCTGGGCGACATGATCGTCCGCGACTACCTGGCCCGATAGTCATCACATCGGCCGATAGTCACCACATCGGCCAGGGAACGGCCGGACGGTCGAGGGGTGGATGGGGATGGACGCCGCTTTCCAACAGCCGGGAGGTCCTTGCGGCGAGCGCGTCGGCCTCGGCCCGACTCAGCAAGTCAACTACCCGTGCGTGCAAGCCCGATCTGAGCGTGACGCTCAGGTTTACCAACCCTTCGATGAGCGACGCCGGGATCCGACGTCCGGCAAACCCCCACAGGATGGTCCGCAGCTTCTCCTCGTCATGAAACGAGAGTCCGTTGTCGATCGCCCACAGGTCGTTGGTTTGCTCCTCAACAATGATGTGTCCGAGTTTGCGATCAGCGTTGTTGATGACCACATCGAGTACCGCGAACGGCCAGAGTCGCTCGGACGGTTCCTCCAGCAGGGGGCGCGGGTCGAACTCGAAATCCTCTTTGATGAACAACTGGTTCGAACCGAGCCCGAATGGCCCTTCGACCAGGTATGTCGGCGGGACGATCGAGAGTCCCATGGCGGCCGACACCTCCCAGGTCAAGACCTCGCGGGCGGCCAGGGTGCCGTAGGGAAAATCCCACAGGGGCCGTTCGCCGTCGGCAGGCTTGTAGATACCCTGTTGCCCATCGTCGAGGTCAACCAGCAGGGTGGCGTTCGAAGCGTACGGCATCCGCCCGACCACGTTGACGATGGTGGGGCCGGTGGCGGTCACCCTGAATGGTGCCCGTTCGAAGCCGGACACTGATGGTCGCCTGGTCCCATCGGTAGCTGGCAACGCGGACAGATCGGTCGGCCTTTATCGACGACCTCGAATCCTCTGATGGCGGCCGCCTGGAGTTGTTCCGGGGCAATCACGAAGTCGAAGGCTTCCTCGCCATCAACCGAAAGGAGTTCCAGTGTCATGAGATCCGATTCGGGTTGAACGGCCATGCTCATGGCGCCCACTCTGAAGCGAACTTCGTCCGGTTCGCTGAGGTTCAGTCTCGTCAGGATCAAGTTCATGCCGTCGGGATCGGGCAAGATGTTGGCTTGGGCGAGCGCCGTCAGTGCGTAGTCCGCCAGTGCGGCGATTTGGCCCTTCTCGGCAATGAACCAATACGACACGGTATTGGCGACGACGTGGATGTAGAAGGTGCGTTCGCCTGGCTCTCCGATGGCCCCAACGGCAAAACGTTCGGCAGGTCCGAGGTGTTCAGTCATTGAGTCTCCCGTAGGAGTTGATGGTTTCGACCATGGGAAAGCCGAGCGTGGGGACATGGACTACCGAAAGCGAGGCAGGCGACACCATGATGCGTTGGAAGGTGTCGAGTGGTTGGCCGAGATAATGCGCCAGGATGGCCTTGATGACATCCGAATGCGAGACGATCGCGACGGTTTGCTTCTTATGCCTGGCCGCGATTTCATTGCAGGCCGTGACGGCCCTGGTTTGCATCTCCGGGAAGCTTTCTCCGCCTGGGAACCGGACTTGGGAAGGCGTCGTGATCACCTGGTTCCACAGCTTCAGCTTCCGCAGGTCCGACAGATTGCGACCCTGCCAGGAACCAAAGTCGACTTCCTGAACCCCATCAATCTTGACCGGGTCAATCCGATGGGGTCGGGCGATGATCGCCGCGGTTTCTGCGGTTCTCGTGATCGGCGACGTGTACACCGCCTTGATCTTGACGTCGGCCAACCGCTCAGCGGCACGTTGGGCCATTTTTTCGCCGGACTCGCCAAGCGAGATGCCGGGCAGCCGTCCGGTCAGCTTCTTTCCGGTCTCGGGTGTTGGCGCATGCCGGATAAGGAGGAGTCGGGCCATAGATGAGCAGGCTAGACGGTATTTTCAGTTGTTTCGACGGCGATGATCCGATCCGTACCGAAGGCGGCGATGGCAACGCCAATGCCATGAGCGGCGATGAGTCCGGTGGTCGCTACCGCAAAACCGACCCCGCTGTTCGTTGCCACATCGCCCACGGTTGGTGCTCCTACAACGTAAACGAGACCAGCGGTCACGGCGAGCAAGGGCACCACCAGGCTGATCATGCTGCCGATCCATACCGGGAGCGGGTAGATGGATGGCTGGAGGCTCACGGCCAGATTGCCGGCGCCGAGTGCGAGGGCAGCCGCCAGGATGACGAGGCCGGTGCCAGGGAGGTCAGCCGCTACGACGACACCCAGAACGGGCCACGCGAGTCGAAGGATCTTCAATCCGATACCGGCCACGACGTCCGAAAGTCGCCAATAGAAGTATCCGATGGCGAGGCATCCGGGTCCTACGGCATAGGCGAACGGATCCCAAACGGTCAGCGCCGCTGCCACGAGGACGATCAGCATGCCGCCAACCGATCCGATCCACGTTCGCGTTTTGAGCTTGGTCACCCCGGGGAGTTTATGCGATGACGGGAGCTTCGAGTGGTTGGCCTCCCAGTCCGGCGACCAGGTTGCGGGCGGCGAGTTCGGCCATCGCCTCCCTGGTCCGTATCGTGGACGAGCCCAGATGTGGGGTGATGAAGCAGTTCGGACTGTTCACCAACGGGTGGTCGGGTGGGATGGGTTCCGGGTCGGTGACGTCGAGGCCGGCTGCGAAGATTTCGCCGCTGGTCAGTGCGTGGTAAAGCGCAGCCGGGTCAACCAGCTGGCCGCGACCGATGTTGATCAGCGTGGCGGTCGGCTTCATCTTCTGAAATTGGTCCGTGCTTATCAGATGGTGGGTTTCGGCAGTGAGCGGTGCTGCCACAACCACGTGATCGCTGCGCTCAAGCAGTTCGTCCATCGGCACGAAGGACGCAGCGGGATCGGGCAGGTCGATCGGGTGTCGCTGGGTGTAGAGGACCGACATTGCGAAACCGATGGCGCGTCGGGCGACGGCTCGGCCGATACGGCCAAATCCGATGATGCCCAAGGTCGATCGATGAACATCTTGACCAATCAGATAGTTCGGATCCCAGTCGCCCCATCTTCCCCCGGCCACATCTCGGGCTCCTTCCCCGAACCGTCTGGCCGCGGCGATCAGGAGTCCGAAGGCCACGTCGGCGGTGGTTTCGGTAAGTACGTCGGGGGTGTGTCCAACTTTGATGCCACGCTCACGACAGGCCGATAGGTCGATGTTGTCGACCCCCACGGCCATCTGCGACACGACCTTGAGTCGGGGAGCGCAGTCGAGGAGAGCTGCATCGACGTCGTCCGTAAGCATTGAATAAAGGCCGGTCGCCGTGGTGATCTGGTCGAGTAGGACCTGGCGATCCATGGGGCGATCTTCGGGCCACGTCCAGACTGAACCTTCCAAATCGAGGATCGCCAGCGCGCGTCCGGGAGGTTGCCGCGTAACCACAATCCGTTCTGTGTTCATGGGTACGACGTTACAGGGCGGGACCGGTCGTGAGCGCCGAGGCGAGTCGTCCATTCGCGATCGGCGTCCCGTGATCGTGAGAGTTGCTAGTCGCGTCGTTGTTAGTAGCAGGCACCTGAGTCGACAGTTGTCGTGGGATCCGAGGCAACCAAGAAGTCCCGAAGCTCAGACGCGGCGATGGCATAGGTCACGCCGTCGACGCTTCGAGAGGACGCAAAGGCGATCCCGACCACCTGCGAGAATTGGTCGAACAATGCTGCCCCCGAATCGCCTGGCCGAATAATCGTTTCCAGGTCTAGCGCCCGGCGAAAATGTTTGCCCTGGCCGTAAATATCGGTACCGGATGCGACGATGGCTCGGGTGACCTCATAGGGAATGGTCACGAACTTCCCCTCGTCCGAGAATACAGCCACCAACCCGATATCGCCCTTGATCGGATCTTCTGCGGAGATTTTCGGCACAAAAATCCCTGGCGGCATCACCCGGGTCTTGAGAAGTGCCAGGTCCAGGTTCGGGTCGAAGCCGACCAGCGTCGCGTCGATGGTACTTTCAGCCGTGCGAACCTGGATCTGCTCGCCGCCAGCCACCACGTGGGCATTTGTCGCGACAAGATCGGGAGCCACGAAAACCCCCACGCCCTCAGAGACGAAACCGCAGGCGAGCGCCAGAACCCGGGCTGCGGCAGGTTGGACTGCAAGCGCATCGGGATATGCAGAAGAGTTGGGCTGGGAGCAGGCAGTGCCAAGGACGAGCAGCGTGGCGGCGGCGAGGCTCCCGACGATTCGGGACATGCCCGGGATGTTACCGCTGGTAGGTTGGAACCATGAACATTGGAATCCTTACCGCCGGTGGCGACTCGCCCGGACTGAACGCAGCCATCCGGGCAATCGGCAAGTCCGCCATCCGTTCCTACGACATGCAGGTGATCGGCTTTCTGGACGGCTTCCGGGGCCTTATGCAGAATCGGATCGTTCGACTCGACCCGGACAAGCTGTCCGGCATTTTGACGGTTGGCGGCACGATTCTCGGAACCAGCCGGGATAAGCCGCACAAAATGGATGTCGGTGGTACCGAAATGGACATGACGTCGCTGATGATTGAGAACTGCGAGCAGCATCAGCTCGACGTGTTGGTATGTCTCGGGGGTGGCGGAACTCAGAAGAACGCCCTTCGCCTTCACAAGCACGGATTCCCCGTTGTGACGCTTCCCAAGACCATCGACAACGACGTCTGGGGGACCGACGCAACATTTGGTTTCGATACGGCCCTTTCCATCGCCACCGAGGCGATCGATCGGGTGCATTCGACGGCCCATTCGCACCACCGGATCATGCTCGTCGAAGTGATGGGCCACAACGCCGGCTGGTTAGCGCTCGGGGCGGGTCTGGCGGGCGGAGCCGATGTGATTCTCATCCCCGAGTTCCCCTATGACGTGGATGTCATTGCGGACGCCATCAGCGTGCGACGTGGGGCCGGGAGCAGTTTTTCCATCGTGGCGGTGTCCGAGGGTGCTCGTCCGATGGACCTACACCTGCAGATGGAGGAACTGCGTGAGATCGCCGCCAGTTCCGAAGGTGATGCCAAAAAGGAGGCCAAGGCCGCCCTCGCAGTCCTCGACAAATCACTCGAAGGCAATACCCAGCGACTGGCCGGGCAATTACAGGAACTCACCGGCCTCGAGGCGCGAGTCACGATCCTCGGCCATGTCCAGCGAGGTGGGATTCCATCGGCGGTTGACCGGTTGCTCGCCACCCGCCTTGGCACGGCTGCCGTCGATTTCATTGCGGCTGGGGAACGAGGGGTCATGGTCGCAACGAGAGGCGGACAGACGGTGACGGTGCCGCTTGAGGAGGTGGCCGGCAAACGCCAAACCGTTCCGCACGACCACCGATGGGTTCAGTCGGCGAGAACGCTCGGCGTGTCGTTCGGTCAGTAGGACGCCAACAACTCCGGTCCGTTGTTCCGAACCGAATTGACCAGCGGTGGCACCTGACGAAACTGCAGGCCGTGGACTTCGCTGGCTTCGAGAATCTGCTGCAGGGTGTCGGCGTCGTGCTGCTCGGCATCGAGCCAATCGTCCCAGAGGTCCGCGTTGAGACTGACGGGCATGCGGTCGTGGATGCCCTCGATGAGCGGGTCGGCCTTGGTTGTGATGACCGTGCAGGTGACCACCCGCTCCTCGGTATCCGGATCGCGCCACCGGGTCCAAAGACCAGCAAATGCCATCGGACCGGACTCAAGTGAGATGAAGTACGGCTGCTTCGTGTCGTCTGGGCGGCGTACCCACTCATAAAAACCATCGGCCGGCACCAAGCACCTGCGGCGGGTAAACGAGTCACGAAACGCCGGCTTGGTGTCAACCGACTCAACCCGTGCGTTGATATGGATGGTCTTGCGGTCTTTGGCGTAGTGCGGAATCAGACCCCACTTGAACGCCCCGAGTGTCCGTTGGTCTTCGTTGTCGACTAATCCGTACACCAGGTCGGTAGGGGCCACGTTGTATGACTGTTTGAGTGATTCGGTGCGGACCACCTGTGCCCCGAAGAAGTCGACATAGTCGTCGAGTTCCATGGCTTGGATGAAGCGACCACACATGGCTCTACCGTAGCCCAAGGGAAGCGATACCCGGTTGATAGCGTTGGCATGAACATGAATGAACAGGCAATCATCGGGGTGTTCGAAGGTGGCGGCATAAAAGGTGTCGCGCTCGCCGGTGCCGCGGCGGCCACGATGGACAGTGGATACCGATTTGAACGCATCGTCGGGACGTCGGCGGGTGCGCTCGTCGGAGCGTTGGTCGCGGCGGGTTACACGTCGAGCGAACTCAAGCAGACCGTCTGCTCGATCGATTGGCCGGGTCTCCTCGACCCAAGCTGGTTAGCCCGCATCCCGCTGGTGGGCAAGCAGTTGGCCGTCTTCTTCCAGTTGGGGCTTTATCAGGGTGTGAGCCTCGAAAAGACTTGGGCTGGCCTGCTGGCCGCCAAAGGCGTCACCGTATTCAGCGATCTGGACGTGCGCCTTAGGGTCGTCGCTACCGACATCACCCATACCCGTGGCCTGATCTTTCCGGACGTGTTCGAGGTGCTTGGTGCCGACCCTGAAACGATTCCTGTCGCCAAAGCCGTGCGAATATCGGCGTCGATTCCGTTTGCTTTTCAGCCCGTCAAGTTGCGCAACGAGCGAACCGGCGACGACTTCTATGTCGTTGATGGTGCGCTGGCGGCGAACTTCCCGGAGCGAATTGTTGATCCAAACGCGTCGATACCCGCCGTTGGGTTTCGATTCCTTCCCGCCGAAGGCCATCCCCACCGGCAAATACGAGGTCCGCTTTCGTTGGCTGCGGCCGTGATGTGGTCCGGGGTTGGTGCCCGCGAAGGCTTACCGGCTCTCCAATCCAAAGTCGTCGATGTCATTGACGTCCCGTCACGACTCAGCGGTTTGGACTTCGACATCACGAGCGACGAAGCCGGACAGCTCTTTGAAGAAGGCTACGTCGCCGTTCGTGATCGGTTGGCGTCGGCACCGCTGCAGGTCGGGTAGCGGCCTCCCCGCGTTCCGTGACCTAGTGTTGCCCCGATGGAATCGGCTGTCTCTTACGTCGGGCTAACCAAAAGATTCGGTGACAACGTGGCCGTCAACGATGTCACCCTCACGATCCCCCGGGGTGGTTTCTTCGGGATCACCGGCCCCAATGGAGCTGGCAAGACCACCATGCTGCGGATGACGACCGGGTTACTCCGTCCCGATGCTGGTCGCGTCGTTGTTGCCGGCTACGACGTATGGTCAGACACCGTCGCCGCCAAGGCGGTTATCGGCCTTGTCCCTGATCAACCTCGTTTGTTCCCGAAGCTGACCGGAACCGAGTTGCTGCAATTCACTGGCCAATTGCGCGGCCTGGACCGTACCCAGGTTCGAGCCAGGGCTGAAGAGCTGCTCGGAGTTCTCGGTCTGGCTGGCGATGCCAGCACCCTGGTCGCCGATTACAGCCTGGGAATGACCAAGAAGCTTGCGATTGCGGCGGCGCTTTTACACCGGCCGCTGGTGGTTTTCCTCGATGAGCCATTCGCCGGTGTGGATCCCGTTTCCCGCCAGGTGGTTGAAACCATTCTTGGCCGATACGCCGCCGGCGGGGGGACGGTGGTGTTTTCTGATCATGCGATGGACGTTGTCGAGCGGTTGTGTCAGAACCTGGTGATTATCAACGAGGGCGCGGTGCTGGCCACTGGAACGCTCGCTGCGATAACCGGTGGTCGGCGGTTGCAAGATGTGTTTGTCGAAATGGTTGGTGGTGCGATCCTGGCCGATGGAGAACTGTCATGGTTAGGGTCTTCGCCCGACTCAAACTAAGAACGCTGTACAACATGGCCCGGACCGGTCGGTGGCCGGTATTGGCGGTGCTGGCGATCGTCGTGATTGCTGGCTTCGGATGGGGTGCTTCGTCGCTGGCCCGACTGGTCGTTTCACGCGTTGACGGCGATCCGCTTGTCGTCGGGATCATCTACTCCGGATTGGCACTGATGTGGGTGGTTGGGCCGATCGTGATGGCATCGATCGATCAAACGCTCGAGCCTCGCTCCTTTGAGAATCTCCCCTTAGGCCGCATTCAGATCGCTTCGGGTTTGGCGGTGGCCGGAATCGTCAGTCCCGGGTCGGTCTTCACGTTGATGCTCGTGGCCGGGGTTGCTGCCGGTCAGACCTCGGTATATGGGAATGGACTCGCGACGGTTGGAGCCTGGGCGGCCGCAGCCCTTGTCTGGGCGCTCTGCCTGCTTGAAGCCCGCTTCCTGACAACGTTTGTGAGCGACATGATGCGATGGCGCCGCGGTCGAGAGATCGTGTCGTTAGTGGCCCTGATGTTGCTGGTCGTGCCGGGTTTGATACCAATCACGTTCGTGGACAGCACCAACCCGGACTTTGGCTGGATGGCCCGCCTCGTCCGCTTCAACCCGTTCGGAATACTGGCCACAGTGTCTGGCAATCTTGCGGAGGGCAAATGGCTGCTTGCCGCCGGTGCTCTTCTGCTGGGTGTGGCCCTGACGGTTGCCCTCGTCGCCGGGTTTGGGTGGGCTTTGGGTCGACTGAGCATTCAGACCGGTGACGCCGCAGGAGGGCAGAAGCTGAACTCGACGGGTCTCGGGTTCGGCTCGATTCGAGGACTGGGCGGCCCGGTTGGTGCCGTCGCCGCCAAGGAGTTCAAGTATCTTCGCCGCGACCTGCGAGTCAAAGGCCAGTTGTTTGCCAGTGTGCTGATCATCGTGGGTCTGGCCTATTCGGCCGTCACCGGTCAGCTAGGCCCGTGGGCGCCTATGACGGTCTCGGCGATTTCGTTTGCGTTGGTCGCTCCATTGATGTTCAACACATTCGGGCTCGATGGGGGAAGCTTCTGGATTTATGTCTTGACCGGTGCTCCTGGGCGAAAGGTGCTGGCGGGAAAGATGGTCGCCTATCTCCTGGCTGCGACCCCGGTCCTGCTCGTCGTTACAGGCCTTCTGGCCTGGGCGGGGCGAAGCGCTTCGTACGTGGTTGCCGGATTCCTGACCGCTCTGGCCACCTCGGCACTGTTTATTGGAGTTGGAGCGGTCATTGCGATCTACGCCGCCTATCGACTCCCGGAGGAGAACCTATTCGCCACGAAGACGGCCGGCCAGTTTCGGGTGATGCTGTTTGGTCTGGGTGGGTTCATCGTGACAGGGCTAGCCGTCCTACCGCTCGGGGTCGGACTCCTCGCCGCCTGGGCAGTTGCCGGGGCGGGGGGCGTGACGCTTGGCGCGGCGGTGGCCGTTCTTTATGGCGGGGGAGTACTGGCGATCGGCCTTTGGTTGGGTGGGTCACTATTCGACGAACGAGCCGTCAAACTCATCGAGGTCCTTGACGGGGAGTAGCTCAGCCGAGCCCACCAGCCAACGTTGAGCTAGCCGCCGACCGTTTGAGGCGAACCATGGCAGCTACGCCTATCGCCGGCCCCAGGGCCAGGATCGGGAAGGCCCACTGCCAGGTCCACACATTGGCGATTTCGGGCATCAGGCGGATCGTCACCATCGTGAGTGAGAAACCAAGCGCCGTCTGAAGGGTCAAGGCGGTGCCGCGGACCTCATCAGAGGTTGTCTCGGTCACCATTGTCGAGAATTGAGCCGAGTCGGCGACCACGGAGGCACCCCACACGAGCAGGATGGGAACCGCAATCAGCGGTGAAGTACCGAAGATAAACGGCGAGACCAGCGCACACGACCCGGAGATGGCCATGGCGGTGCCCGCCACCCTGGTTCGGCCGTACCGATCCGACATCCGTCCTGCCCACCAGGCGGCCGGTCCGCCGATGGCGATAATCGCAAAAGCGACAACGGGAACCGAGCCATAGGACCGACCCGAAGCCTCTGCTGAAGCTCCCACAAAAATGGCCACCCAGGTCCACATTGCATACAGTTCCCACATGTGTCCGAGGTAACCGATCGTCGATAGCCGGTAACCCTGGTTGCTGACGACGCGCGTGATGTGACTCCATGAGAACTGCGCGACAGGGCCCTCGAACGGTCCGTCCTCGACGAGCCAGCGCATGGCAATCGTGCCGAGGGCGGCCAGTCCTGACGCCACGAGGACGACTCCTCGCCAGTCAAACCCAAGGCCACGAATCAGATGAGGTGTGGCGCTTCCAATCGTCAAGGCTCCGACCAGAACGCCGAGCGCCTTGCCGCGCCCTGCTCGAAACCACCCGGCCATTGTCTTGAGCCCGGACGGGTACACCCCGGCTAGGGCCGCCCCGGTCACGAACCGGAGGGCGATGGCAGGTGCCGGACCCGTTACAAAAACGAGGGAAGCGTTGGCGACGACGGCGACGGAACCCGCCCACGCAAATAGGGTTCTCGTCGGGACCACATCACTGGTATTGAGGATGGCGAGGGTGAACGCCCCGATGACAAATCCGAGTTGAACTGCCAGCGTCAGCCAGGCAACTTCGGAAGTCGAAAGGGTCCAAGCAGCTTGGAGCTGAGGTGTCACCGCCGACGCCGAGAACCAGACGGTGAGGACCAACAGCTGACTCATGGCGATAACCGTGAGGGCGCGGCGTTGCTGGTTGGTCACTGTGGATCAAACCTTCCCGAGTCCCGAATTCTTCCTGAAACGACTGTACGCTTGCCGACAATCCGGAGTAGTCCGGCTTCGCAGGCGGTTGAAACTGTTGTGTTGAGAGACAAAGGACAACCCAGATGAAGTGGCAACTCGGCACCGGAATCGTGCTGGCGCTCATCGTCGTTGCGTGTGGAGACGCCGTGGTCCAAGAAGGTTCCCAAGAATCAACGACAACGGCTGCGGCCGGATCGCCCGCCACCACGTCAACGGTCGACTCTGGCCAAATCGAGTCGGCGCTTTCAGGCGGCGGCGCGTCGGCTATCGCCACACTCGGTCGAGGTGGATGGGATGGATCCCCGGATCCGCTCATCGATGAATCCGACGTCGGAATCGTGCTGCCGCCCGATACGATCCCCTCGATTGACGCCCCCCAATTCGTCGATATCGCCACAGCAGACGCCTACCTGGAGGACGCCGAACCAGTCGTCTATTTGGAGATCGGCGATGACGTCAGGGCCTATCCCGTGCAGATCCTCATCTGGCACGAGATCGTCAATGATGTCGTTGGTGGTGAACCCGTGGCCGTTACCTACTGTCCCCTTTGTAACTCAGCGGTTACCTATCGGCGGGTGATTGGCGATGAAACCGTCACGTTTGGGACATCGGGCGCGCTCTACAACTCTGCCCTTGTGATGTATGACCGGACGACCGAATCTCTTTGGACTCACTACGACGGTCGAGCAGTCATCGGCGCCCTGACCGGTGTCGAACTCGAACCGATTTCGGCGCCGCTGCTGGCGTGGGCAGACTTCAAGGACCAGTTCCCTGATGGCATCGTGCTGGATCGGGAACGGACCGGTGCGCGGCGCGATTACGGCACCAATCCTTATCGTGGCTACGACGACGCTGGCTCAACGCCATTCCTGTTCCAGGGCGACGCTGACGCCCGGGCCGAACTCTTGAGGCGCGTCGTCGGCGTGGTAATTGACGATGACGCCAAGGCGTGGACGCTAGACGGCCTGATGGACGGTGACGCCAGCGTAACGACCGGAGAATTGGCCGGTCAGGATCTCGTCATCTTTTGGAAAGCCGGTCAGGCGTCGGCGCTCGACAGTTCGGCGATCAGCCAGGGCTTTGACGTTGGCTCCGTCGGTGTGTTCGATCCCCAGGTCGATGGGGCAAGGCTGACCTTCGAAGCATCGGGTTCGCAATTTGTCGACGCCGAGACAGGTTCGCAATGGTCCATTACCGGTCGGGCGCTCGAAGGTGAGTTAGCAGGGAGCCAGCTGACGGCTGTGCCTCATCTCGACACGTTCTGGTTCTCCTGGTCGTCCTATCGGGGCCAAACCGATCTCATTGACGGCTGATCCGGGGTATCGTTACCGATGAGTTCGCCGGGCGACCGCCGGGAGCAATCCTGGAGGAAAGTCCGGACTCCACAGGGCAAGGGTGCTGGGTAATTCCCAGGCGGCGCGAGCCGATGGAAAGTGCAACAGAAAGCAAACCGCCAACGCCGCAAGGCACGGTAAGGGTGAAACGGTGGTGTAAGAGACCACCAGCGTGTCGGGTGACCGGCACGGCTGGTAAACCCCGCCCGGAGCAAGGCCATGCAGAGATGATGACGGCCCGTCGATCCTCTTCGGAGGTGAAAGTCTCGGGTAGGCCGCACGAGGTTGTCCGGTAACGGCAATCCCAGATAGATGGTCGCCGCCTGCTTGAAATCGAGCTTCGCTCGAACAAGCAGGAGACAGAATCCGGCTTATAGGCGAACTCAAACTTGTGGGATCCCGTCCGTTGGGCGGGATCCCGCCCGTTAAGCCCGGCTATTTGGAGCGGGTCGCCACGTAGGCGCCCGTTGCCCCGAGTCCGGCGGCGAGAACCAGAAACCAGGCCTGGCGGAGCGGCGAAGCCGGACTGCCACTGGCCATCGATGCCAGGGTCACGCCGAATCCGAACACGAGTGCCGCCAGAACTCCGTGGAACATTTTGCGCATGGATAGCCGACCGCCGACGTATCCAGCCCCGACCAAACCGAGGAGAACGCCGAAGACCACCGCACCGGTCAGCGCATCTCTACCCAGCGCGGCGGCACCGGCCCAAATGAGAGTGGCGGCAAGCGAAGCGATGACGGTGGCAGCGCCGAAACCGAGCAGGAGGGCATGCCACTGCAACGTCCGGTACATCCCGGGATCCTTCCGATGGAAGACAATGTCGATAGCCTTCAGCGAGCCTGTTCGATCAGCAGCCGCTGGTATGGCCCAAAAGCGTCTAGCTCGGGTCGTCCATGTGCTCTTCGAGTCCGGCGATCCAGCCGGTCGGAAGTTTCCAGTGTCGGGCGCCCAGCACGATCTGGCCCATGTACTTCTTGGATGGATGGGCCACCCGGTCAGTGAGGTCAGCATGGATGTGGGTGACGACGCTATGGCGTTTGCCTTCACGATCGACCGCTTTGAAGTCGTAGGTAACCGCTCGCAATTCCGACAGTTCTGCGCCGCTGATGGCATCGAGGTCTTCGTCGGTGACCGCAAACATCGCTCCCCAGACCGTGTTACCCGGTTCGGGTCGCACCGACGGCAACGCACCTGCTCCGGGTTCGAGCTCATAGGGGAAAATGAGCCGGGTTTCAGGCAAGTGGGCGATGAATTGGAACTCGGCTCCAGGTGCAACGTCCCTGAGACGGTATGGCGACATGAGCGCCGTATATGAGAAGTACAGGGTCGTATCAGACACCGCGGCGAGTTCCTTTCTGCGCTGTTCGTGATTTTGCCTGCTCATGGTAGTGCCATGGGCGTGGAACACCGAAACCCCGAACCTCCAGAAAGCGGAAATTGTTTGGAACCTTTAGCGGGTGTGCTTCGTCCTACGTCAAACAAGGAGGAGGTGACGCCCGTCATGATTGTTCAAACCCGCACCTGGGTCATTGATGAGCCCTGGGTCGACCTGGCAGCTTGCCGTAGTTTTGACCCGATGTTGTTCTTCCCGGCGCCCGGCGGCGACGAGCGTACGCCATTGGCCATCTGCGAGAACTGCTGTGTTGTGGAGGCCTGCCTCGACTACGCATTGAGGGCCAATGAGCGCTGGGGTGTCTGGGGCGGAACCACCCAACGATATCGTCGGAACCTGTCCCGCCTGCGCCGACGCCGCGCTGCCTGAACCGCTGCCTGAACCGCCGCCTGGAGCGTCCTCCGCCGTTAACGTGGGGCCCCAGTGCCCATTTTCGGGTACTGGAACCCAGGGTTCAACCCAGGGTTCCAGGGTTCAGGGTGAGGTGGGGGCGTTCGTTGACTACGATCCGCGCCACAGTCACTTACACCGGAGACGCGTTGCATGCAGTGGTCGGCCACCCTTAAACCTCTTTCCCAAGGTGGCGATCTGACGCGCGAGCAGGCCTATGAGGCGATGACAGAAATCATGGCCGGACGGGCCACCCCCGCCCAGATCGCCGCGTTCATCGTTGCTCTGCGTATCAAGGGTGAGACGACCGAGGAACTGACCGGGCTGGTCGAGGCGATGCGCGAAGCGTCGGTACGGGTCACGGTTGATCGACCGGTGCTCGATATCGTCGGGACGGGAGGCGATGGCTTCGGAACCTTCAACATCTCAACGACGGCTGCGTTCATCGCGGCAGGTGCGGGCTGCACGGTGGCCAAGCATGGCAACCGATCGGCTTCTTCAAAGTGCGGATCCGCCGACGTTCTTGAGGCTCTCGGTGTCGTGATCGACCTCGATCCGGCCGCAACGGTGCAACTCGTTCAGGAGCACGGGTTTGGTTTCTTCTACGCCAGAACGTATCACCCGGCGATGCGCCATGCCGGTCCGGTCCGATCGGAACTCGGGATCCCAACGGTTTTCAACTTTCTGGGTCCTCTCACCAACCCGGCCACCGCAGAGCATCTGGCGCTCGGCGTGGCAGATGCCTCCATGGCTGAGCGCATGGTCGGGGTACTCGCCCATCTCGGAGCCACGCGTGCGTTCGTCTTTCATGGCGACGATGGGCTCGATGAACTCTCGACCACCGGACCGTCGACGATCTACGAACTCAGGGACGGAATCGTCGAACGGTCGACGTTCGATCCGGCCGACCATGGGTTTGCTCAGGCCAGGCTCGACGATCTGGTGGGCGGCGACGTGGCCGAGAACGTCGGAATTCTCCGTCGGGTGTTGGCTGGGGAGCCGGGACTACAACGCGACATTGCGGTGCTCAATGCCGCAGCGGGGATCGCCGCCGCCGGACGGGCAGAGTCGATTGCCGACGCCATACCCACTGCCGAGGGGTCCATTGACTCAGGGGCTGCGGCCCAGGTGTTGGAAAAGGTCGTTCGGGCAAGCCAGGACCTGGGCCGCTAAATGCATATTCCCGCTGAGGACCTGATTGCGGTTCTCAAATCGGAGGGTTTGCGGATAACCGAAGCCCGCCGCGCCATATGTGAGGTGATCGCTGCAGAACATGACGACCATCTGAGTTCAACTGCGGTCCATGAACGCGCTCAGGTAGTCGCCAAGCAACCAATCGACCCATCGACCGTATACCGGACTCTCGAAGTGTTCGAGCGGCTTGAACTGGTCCACCATGTCCACCTCGGACATGGTCCTGGCGTCATCCACCTGAGTGCGGAGGATCAACACCACCATCTGGCCTGCGATCGCTGTGGGTCTACCATCGATGTCCCCGCCGAGGCCCTGCAACCGTTCTTCGCAGAGCTACACGATTCATTCGGGTTCACGGTCAACTCTTCGCACTTCGCGCTCGGCGGACTTTGTCGGGAATGTGAACATTCTGAGAACTCAGGTTGAGGTTGGCGCCGATTTGCTCCAAACTGGCCACATGAACCGATCCGTCACGCTGCTCGTCGCCGTAGTTTTTGTCGCCACTGCGTGCGGGGGAGCGGCTACCGAGGTTTCGCCGACGGTTGAGTCGGTTGCCGGCGCAGTCACCACGGTGTCCGAAACCAGCCCCACCACCATTGGATCGACTGATACCACGGGGCCTTCCGCAGTCGAGTCCGAGCCATCTCCGTCCGGGGTCGAAGGACCCGAAGCGCCCGACTTTTCGCTCGTGTTGAGCGATGGGTCGACCTTTACCCTGTCAGAGGGCTCGAAGCCTGTGTACATGGTGTTCTGGGCCGAGTGGTGAGGTACCTGTCAACGGGAGTTACCCGTTATCGATGAAGTTTCAGCGGATTACGCAGACGACGTGACATTCCTGGCCGTGGCGTGGAAAGGCTCCATGGAGGACACGGCGTCGCGAGCAGCACAGCTCCTGACATCTGGCAACGTGCGGTGGGGACTCGATGCCGAAGAGGCCATCTTTTCGGCGTACGGCGTTCCCTATCAACCGGTCTCCTATCTCATCACCCACGATGGGATTGTTAAAACATCCTGGGCCGGTGCGGTCGGGGAAGCGGAGTTACGAGCCGAACTCGACGCGCTGGTTGCCACGGCCGGATAGCTGATTCACGCTCCACCCCATATCGCCGTATAGTTATTGCAAGCAGCTTGCAAGAGGCGGTATATGCACATTCCCGACGGGTTCTTCAACGGCGCAACCTCGCTAGGTGCCGGCGTAGTCGCAGCCGGAGGGCTGGGCGGTGCTCTCCGTCAGTCGACCGCCAGACTCAAGGATCGACAGATACCTCTGGCCGGTCTCGTAGCGGCGTTCGTGTTCGTCCTCCAGATGATCAACTTTCCGGTTATTCCTGGCATGAGCGGCCACCTGCTTGGCGGAGCCCTGGCGGCGATCCTCATGGGTCCGTCAGTCGGGGTAGTGGTTGTCTCCGTGGTGATCGTGCTGCAAGCGCTCTTGTTCGCTGACGGTGGGGTCTCAGCGCTCGGGTTGAACCTCATCAATATGGCGGTCGTGACCACCCTGTCGGGGTGGTTTGTGTTCCGCCTGGTCCGGGCGCCGCTACCGCCTACCCGCCGCGCCGTACTGGGAGCTTCTTTTGTCGCCGCGATGATCTCCGTGGTGGCCTCTGCGGTGGTGTTCGTGGCCGAATACGCCATCGGTGGCGTCGGGGGAGTCAGCCTCACCAATGTGCTGGCCCTCATGGCCGGAAGCCACCTGCTCATTGGCATCGGAGAGGGATTCATAACGGTCGCGGTCGTTGGGGCGGTTCTTCAGGCCCGGCCGGATCTGGTTTTCGGTGCGAGGGACCTGGCGACCGACGGGGCTGAACGACTGTCGATGCGGCGCTTCTGGGTACTCGCCGGAGTCGCCGCAGTGATTCTGCTCGGGTTGACGACGTTCGCATCGGCCAACCCCGACGGGCTCGAGTGGGTGGCTGAACAAACGGGGATTGGCGTCGACGCTCGGGCGAGTGCCACGGCCAGTTCGCCGCTATCGGATTACGGAACGGCCGGACTGTCCGGAGCGGCCGGGACGATCGTCGCAGGGGGCATCGGGATCGTCGCGACGTTCCTCCTCGGATGGGGTGCCTTGAAACTGGTTCGTCGGCGGCCAACCGTATGAGCGGTGGCCACACCCACGCCCTCCACGTCCATGGGCATTCGGCGGTCCATGAGTTGCCTGGTCACTTGAAGGTTGCCGGTCTTCTTCTGTTTGTCGCAGCAGTAGTTGCCACGCCTGCCCGGGCGATATGGGCGTTCGGCTTGTACGCCATAGGGCTTGCCTTCGTGGCCGCTCTGGCTGGCATCCCGGTGCGGTTTATCGGCAAGCGTATGCTCATTGAAGTCCCGTTCCTGCTCTTCGCACTGTTGCTGCCGTTCGTCGGGGAAGCGCCCTACACCTCGTTCGCCGGGATACGCATCTCCGAGGCGGGACTTCTGGCCGCCTGGACGATCCTGGCCAAGGCCTCCTGTGGGGTGGTCGCATCGATTCTATTGGCCGCCACGACGGAGATCCCCGAGATCCTGGCCGGCATGAACCGGCTGCGGGTGCCGTCGGCGATCGTAGCCATTGCGGGGTTTATGGTCCGGTACCTCGAAGTCATCAGTGACGAGATGGGTCGGATGCGGGTAGCCATGGCAGCTCGCGGCTACGAGCCCAAGATGTTTTGGCAGATCAAAGCATTGGCGACATCGGCCGGAGCCCTCTTCATTCGGTCCTATGAGCGTGGAGAGCGGGTGTATCTGGCCATGGTGGCTCGCGGGTTTCAGGGGACGATGCCAACGAAGGATGATTCTCCCGCCGCCGCCCCCGATATCGCCAGGGCATTGGCGATACCCGCGCTCGCCGGCATCGTGGCCGTGCTGGCCCTGGTGGGTGCACCGTGAGCACCTCGATTGCCGTTCGGGGCCTCTCCTTTTCCTACCCGGGGGGCCATCAAGCCCTCGACGGGGTCGACCTGACCGTTGAAGCCGGGGAGCGAGTGGCCATCTTTGGCCCGAACGGCGCCGGCAAGACCACATTGGTGTTGCATCTGAATGGGATCCATATGCCCGCCGACGGCGTCGTCACGGTTGGCGGCCTGGCCCTCGATGAGAAGTCCGTAATGGAAATCCGGCGACGGGTCGGGATGGTATTCCAGGATCCCGACGATCAGCTCTTCATGCCGACAGTCCGCCAGGACGTGGCGTTTGGACCAGCCAACTTCGGTGTAACCGGCGACGAACTCAATGAACGGGTCGTGAGCGCTCTGACTGCGGTGGGAATGGAACAGGCGATCGACCGGGCACCCCACCACCTCTCGCTCGGAGAACGGCGGCGGGTGGCCGTCGCAACCGTGCTGGCCTCGCAACCCGAAATCCTTGTACTGGACGAACCATCGTCAAATCTGGATCCCGCTTCGCGGCGAGAATTGGCCACGATTCTTGCTGAGCTCGATGTGACCGTCGTGATGGTCACTCATGACCTGCCTTATGCCCTCGAGCTATGTGAGCGCTCGATCATTCTTGATTCGGGTCGAGTTGTCGCCGATGCCCCAACCCGCGAGTTGCTCGGCAACGAAGCGCTGCTCACCGCCCACCGACTCGAGTTGCCCTTCGGCTTCGATCTGAGAACGGTGTAGCTTCGCCCCATGAGGGTATGGGAAATCGTGATTGTCGCCTCGCTGGCCGCCTTTGTCTTGTGGCCGTCGGTTACCGGTCAGCCGCGCCGCCCGTACGGCTGGGTGCCGATCATCGTGGCGGTTGGCGCTCTGCTCATGCACATCCGTACCGAAGACCTGCGCTGGCAGTTGTACCCGATCTATGCCCTGGTCGTTGTCGTCGCAGTTGCTACGGCATGGGAGATCCTCTCGCCGAGCCCCGTTTCGCCACAACCACCTCCTGGGCGCTGGTCTCAGTTCGGAAAAGCCCTTGGAGGTGTTTTTGGGTTGGCCCTGCTGACCCTTCCTGCTCTTGCCCTGCCGGTCGTCGAAGTGGCCGCCCCGCCAAAGCCAGTTGGGACGATCCTCGTGCGATCGGTGAGTGCCGACCGTATCGAGGTCTACGGGCCTAATCCTGGTGGCCCCCGACAGATCGCTTTGCAGGTCTGGTACCCGGCTGTTGCCGATGACGGCCGATTGGCGCCGTTTGTCGACGCCTTTGATCGGTTCGCCCCGGCCGCAACCGGCTACCTCGGTTTTCCCTCGTTCACGCTCAATCACCTGAAGAACGCAACGATGGGCAGTGCCCTGAGAGCCGAGGTCGCCCCGGCTGCTTCGCCGTACCCGATTGTCGTCTATTCCCACGGTTGGACGGGGTTTCGGACCGTTGCCTTCAATGAGGCAGAGACCCTGGCCGCCAACGGCTATGTCGTCGTTGCCATCGACCACACCTACGGTGCACTTGGCACCACGATCGACGATGGGGCGACCTTTGCAGCCGTCGATCCCGAGGCGCTCCCGGACCTGGAGATGGTCGGCGACGTTGCCTATGCCGCTGCCTCTGAGAAGCTGGTGGACACCTTTCGTCTCGACATTGTCCAGGCGATGGGAGTGATCGGAGAGCTCAATACCGGTTTGGCCGGCGATGGTTTGCTCGAAGGTCGGCTTGACGTCGCACGCGTTGGGCTATTTGGTCACTCGACGGGCGGCGGAGCGGCCATCGAGTTCTGCGCTACGGATGATCGATGTGTGGCTGTCTATGGCCTCGATCCCTGGGTCGAGCCTGTCGACGAGCAAATCCTTGCCTCGGGACTAGATGTTCCGCTGGCAGCCCTGCGATCTGAAGAATGGTTGAGTGAACCGAATGAGGTTCCGTTGGCCGCCCTCTTCGCCGTCTCGGGCAACGCCACGCCGTTGCGATGTATCAGCGGAACCGCTCACCGCGACTTCACGCTTCTCCCGAGACTGTCACCGTTGTCGCGCTACCTGGGGATAGGTGGGTCGTTGGACCCACTGCGCAGCAGCGCCCTCGTTGAGACACAACTCGTGTCGTTTTTCGATGCCCATCTCAAGGGCAGCGGGGATGGCGGGGCCGGCCTCGACGCCCCCGAAATCGCCAACTGCGGGCTGGTGGCGGGGCGCTAATCGTTCGGTGAACCCTGCGGCGTGCCCGTTTCGGTCACGCCGGTGGCCTTACCTGCCTTGATGTCATCGACGATGCTGAGGATCAATCCCAGATTGGCCGGGCCGGTGACCTTGGCAACGATGGTCCCGGTCGCATCGATGAAGAAGGTTTCCGGCACCCCGAAAAGACCGTACTCGATGGAGGCGAAGCCGGGTTCGTCAAACAGATACTCGGCAGAGTCTGCCCGGCCGAGTTCATCGAGAAATCCGTTCGCGTCTTCGGGTGTATCCAGATACGTGATGCCGATCAGTGCGACGTCGGGGGCCAGGGTGTTGGCGGCGGCCGTCAAGTCCGCGTGTTCAAGTCGGCATTCGAGACACCAGGAGGCAAAGAAGTTAACCAAGACGATCTTGCCCGCAAAGTCGTCGAGTTGGACGTTCCCCGACCCGTCGAGGCGGGGAAGGTCGAACGCAGGAGCGGCTTGATTGATGAGGGGTGACGTCGAGACTCGCGGCTCCGTATCGGCCAGGTTCACGGCGAGCACCACCACCCCCGCCAGGAGCGCCAGTACTCCCACCCAGGCGATTCCCGTGGTTTTCATGAGCCATCTTCCAAGGCGGCGATCGCTTCGGTTACGACCGCACGCACGTCGTCGGGGAGGTCTGAACTGGCCGCCACCTGTTTCAGGTCGGCGAGGGCTTCTGGTGTACGCCCCAGGCGGGCGTAGATGAGGCCCCGGAAGTAGGTCGCCTCCAGGTTGGCCGGGTTGGCGTCGAGCGACATGTCGACGAAACGTAAGGCAGTCTCGGCATCGCCTGAGTCAAGGATCATCCATCCGACCCGACCAAGCGCTTCGGATTCCTCGAACGGCGATGGTTCGGCGTCGAGGACGGATTGAAACCACGTCAACGCCTCGGAGTATTCACCGGCTTCGAAGTAGCGCTCGGCAAGGGCCAGTCGCATGCGGTTGACCTCGGGGATATCGGCGTTGGCACCGATCACGTCGATCATCTGCTCATTACTGATCGACTCGAGGTCGACCTGACGATCCGGAGCGGAAAACGCGTCTGGCTCCCGTCCTACGATCGCACCGCTCGCCGCCCACGTAATACCGGCAAAGGCCACGATGAGTATGACAGCACCGATCAAGAACCGAACCCCACTTCGACGAGTGGCCGCCGGGCCTTCCGATGCTTCGCTACCTGCCGTGAGGCGGTCTATCTCGGCTTCATAGGTGGCGGTGAGCTTGTGAGCGGTTGCTTCATCCAGTTCACCGAGGGCTAGTTGCTCAGCTACTTCGGCGAGATCGCGTTCAACCTGAGCGAGGAGGTCTGGGTCGTTCACGGAACTTTGGCTCCCGACGTACGTCGCAGCGAACCGATCGCCCAGAACCCGAGCAAAATGACCGCTCCCGGAGCTACCCACAGCCACAATCCGAAGCCTGAGGCGGGTGGATCGAGGATAATCTCCTCGCCGAAACTGTTGGCTAGTCCGTCCAGAATCTGTCGATCGGTTTGACCTTCGGCGATTTCGGTGGCGATGTATGTCCTGATGTTTCGGGCATAGGCGGCCTGAGAGTCGGCGACCGAGTTTTCGCACACGGGACAAGCCACCTGGGCGCTGAGATTGGCCAGTCGGTCGGCGTCGCTCGCCGTAGTGCCGAGCATGCCCCAAATCACGATTGTGGCGAGGCCGACCGTGATGGCGAGTCTGATGAAGCTGCGGCTACGCATCGGTCCGGACGGGTTCGGCGGGTTGGCCACCGGTAGGCCGGGAAACCCGGCGCATTGTCGCCGACCAAACACCGCCGATCGCAATGACGAGGCCTCCGAGCCAGACCATCCACTGCAGGGGGAACCACCACAGGTCGACGGTCACCGAGTCGGCCTGAATATCTACAGCTGAGACATAGAGATCGCCGGATAGTCGTGACATCACTCCGGGGGTGGGGATGAACTGATTGACACCTGTGAAGCGATTGAGTCTCGGCTCGACGGCGTCAATGGTCTGGCCGTTCTGGCTAACGAATAGCCGGGCACCGAGCACCTCCCGGTTTGGTTCGGATCGACTGAACGGCGCCCGGTATTCAACCGTGTATCCGGAGAATGAGATGGAGTCCCCAACAGCGATTGTTGCCGTATCGGCCGTTGCCAGTCCGCTGGAACCTGCGATACCGACGGCAATGATGAGTACACCGAGGTGCGACAGTTGGCCGCCCCAGAATCCGGGATCTCCTTGGATGACCCGCAGAGCGGCTGTCCCAAGCGTCAGTTCGCGCTTGGCGCGTAGGCGTACGGCCTGGGAGTACAGGTGCCGCAGAATCGCGGCGGCCACAAATCCTGTCAGGGTGAAGGTCAATAGGGGCCAAGGGGCGCGCACGCCCACTACTACCGCCAGCGCGCCAGCGGCCAGGCCGACCTGAATGGGCGTGCGGATCCGGTCCCAGACGAGTGACAATTTGGCGACCCGATACGGCATGATCGGCCCGATACCCATCGCCAATATCAGGGTGAGCGACAGCGGTACGGCGAATCGGTTGAAAAACGGTGCGCTGATCGCCACAGTACGGCCGGCGAAGGCATCCACGAATATCGGAAAGAGGGTGCCGATCAACACGACGAAGCCGAACACTGTCAGGAGCAAGTTGTTGGTGAGGAAGGCACCTTCGCGACTGGAGAATGATTCGAGGCGGGGAGAGCTGGCAACCAACTGGGCCCGGGTTGCGAACAATGCGAACGAGCCAATCACCACAATGGCCAGAAATGCCAGGAGCGCCGGTCCGATCGCCGACTGCGTGAATGAGTGGACCGATGTGATCGACCCGGATCGGGTCAAGAAGGTCCCGAGAATCGTCAAGGAGAACGTGGCGATTACCAGGACAAAGTTCCACGATTGGAGCATGCCCCGCCGGATCTGCACAAACGAGGAGTGTATGAAGGCCGTTGCCAACAACCACGGCATGAATGACGCATTTTCGACGGGATCCCATGCCCAGTACCCACCCCAGCCGAGCACTTCGTACGACCACCAACCGCCCAGCAAGATTCCGGTCGTCAGCGCCGACCAACTGATGAGGGTCCATTGTTTGG
The DNA here is from genome assembly GCA_963847455.1 of uncultured Acidimicrobiia bacterium. GTDB lineage: Bacteria > Actinomycetota > Acidimicrobiia > Spongiisociales > JAENVV01 > JAENVV01. Next base: position 39,700 of record CAWKAG010000052.1, on the reverse strand, counting down.
TACGTTTTGCCCACTCAATACCGGGCAGGCGCTGCGCGAGGGCAGAAATCGCGAACGCAAAGGGGGCGGTTAGCCCCACGTACCCGATGTAGAGGATCGGTGGGTGGACGGCCATCAAGAAGTGGTTCTGAAGCAGCGGATTCGGTCCGCGTCCCTCGGTGACGCTTGCCGTGGCTGCCCACGGCCATGGCGAACTTGCTGCACAGCTGGTTCCGAAGGCTTCGGTACAAACCGCGAATGGATTGGCCACGGTGACCATCAACCCGAAAAAGAACACGGACACGATGCCAAGCACCGTGAGCGCTCCCGCCCCGAGCAAATCCGAGGCGTCGCCTAACTGGCGGTAGACCAGGTAGGTGAAGACGGCCAGCACCAGTCCCCACAGCACAATGCTCCCTTCGAGCGCCGCCCACGCCGAGGCCATTTTGAAGATCGTCGGGGTGGTGGTGGCCGAGTTGTTGGCGATGTAGGCGATCGAAAAGTCGTTTGACAGGAGCCCGAGTTGCAAGGCCGCCATCGACAGGATCGAACCGGCCAACATCATCCGGGCCCCGGTTCGGTACCAGCCGACCGGCACCATCCCACCGCTGAGCGGTACACCAGCGGCAACGAGCGTCAGGGCACCAAACATGGCCGCCAACAGGCCCACATCACCGAGTAATGCGGTCACTGACCTTCCTCGTACCCGTCCGGGGCGATGTATTGCTCGTCATGGCGGATGATGATCTGAGTGGCCCGGAACGTGCCGTCTTCCCAGTAACCCTCCAACAGGACCGGCACATCGTCGCCGAATAACTGGGGAGGGGTTCGATTTGTCACAACGCTGATTGAGGCGCCGCCGTCGGTCACTTCAAAGGTGATCTCGTCCGAAGCGTCAACCGATCCGGGAACCACCCGACCGCCGAGTCGGAAGACTCGCCCGTCCTGAAAACTACTTTGTTGCGCGATTGCCTCATCCGGAAAGAGGTAGTACACCGTGTTGGAAGTGAGCCCGCCGCCGATGAGGAACGCTGCGATCACGCCAATCACTCCCAACGCCGGGAACACGAACAGTTTGTTCCGCATCAGCGACGCTCACGTTGTTTGCGGTCTCTCCATACGAGTGATCCGACATATCCGGCGACAGCCAGATAGGTGACGATGAATGCGGCGAGCACTGCTGGATCGGTCATGAGCCGGGCTGCAGTTTCGGTGGAATGACGGCCGCCCCGGCGTTTGGAGCCAGCGAGGTCTCGGCCAGGTAGGTCTCCTCAATCCGCAATTGATCGGTTCTCCAGACCAGAAGAGCCAGGTATAGGAGGGTGAATGCGCCGAGATTGACAAGCATTGAGATCAACGTTTCGGTCGGCATGCTGGCGCCGTCTGGTCGAACCGACTGGGTCTGGTGCAGGGTCCTCCAGATATTGACCGAGAAATAGACCAACGGGACCTGGAGGGCGCCAACTGCTCCGAGAATGGCAGATCGACGGGCGCGCTGGGTGGCGTCGGGGGTGGCTCGCCGCAGCGCCAGGTATCCGAGATAGACAAAGAACATCATGGCGGTGCTTGCCAACCGGGCATCTCCCCAGTCCCAGGCGATGCCCCAGGTGGCCTTGCCCCAGATCATGCCGGTGACCAGGGCCAATGCGGTGAACAGGACGCCAATCTCGGCGGAGGCGGCGGCCAGATGGTCCAGTTTCGCTCGTTTGGTTGCCAGCCAGGCGAGTCCAAAGACCGCGGTAAGGCCGAACGCCAGGAAGGCCAGCCACGAGGTCGGCACGTGCACGCTGATGATTCTGGCGCTTTCACCCTGGACGGCATCGGCCGGCATCCGGACGGCCCAGCTGAATCCGTAGGCAATTCCGACCATCGCCAGGCCGAGGAGGGCATAGCGGAGCTTCATCAGGTCGTCTCCTCAAGAGGTTGAGCTGTCATGACTCCGATCACGGCCAGCGCCAGTACGACGAGGACCATGAACAGTGCCGGTACCAGGATACCGTTGTTCGTGCGGATCGATTCCAGGCCCTGTGCAGCGGGGACCAGGAGCGGGATCGAAAGTGGTGCGACGAGCAGCGGGGCGAGGGTCGAACGCCCCCGCAGCGAGGCGGTCATGTCGGAAACCAACGTCCCGATCAACGCCAGGCCGATCGCCACCAGCAGCGCTAGAGGAATGGCCCACCACCACCCGTCGAGCGGTGCGGGTGCGAAGAGCAGAATTGTCGTTGGAGCCAGAACAACTTCGAACACAATGAGCAAGAGTGTGCTGGCGATGACTCGGCCGGTGTACCGGGCGGCGGGATCCACGCCGAGCATTCGAAGCTGTTCGTGTTGAGCCGGGGACTCGCCGGCGGACTGTCTGAAGGTTATGAACATGCCGAACAGCAGTGTGACGGCCCAGAACATGCCTGGCCCGATCCTCGACAACAGCTCGGTGTCGAGGGGGAGGGCCAACGGTATAAGGAAGAGCGCTGCCAGGCCGAACGGGAGTGTGATCAGCAGCGCTTCGCCAGTTCGACCTTCGATTCGTAGATCGCGCCGCACGATGACGAAAGCTTGGTGCCGGAAGGTCATAGCAGGCGCCCTTCGTCTAGCTCGATGACCCTGGTTGCAAAGGCGATCTCGGTGGCGTGCGACACAAGCACGCTGGCACCGCCTCGGCCGACGGTGCGCTCCACCAACGCCTCGACCAGTCCACCTGCCTGGCGATCGAGTCCCGAATGTGCCTCGTCGAGGAGGAGCAGGTCATGGTCGGTGAGTAGAAGCCTGGCCAGGTCGGCCCGGCGGCGCATTCCTTCCGATGAGTCCCGGGCCTTCCTGGTTCGCGCTCCGGCGAGACCGACCGAGTCCAGTGCTTCAACGACCCGGATGCGAGGTGTGGCCGTCAAGTCGGCGAAGAACGTCAGGTTTTCTTCCAGGGTGAGTTCTTCGTACAACGCCGGGTGATGCGCCACCAGGCCGGTTCTTTTGCGCGTGGAGGGGCCGGGGGTTTCGCCGAACATGAGTACCTGTCCGGTGACCGGGCGGATCAGTCCCGCCATCAGTCGCAAGAGGGTGGACTTTCCCGCGCCGTTCGGGCCCCGGAGCCAGGCGACTTCCCCGGGTTCGAGCGTCAGCGAGATGTCCGACAGGATTGGTACGAGTCCAAATCGAACCGAAGCCTCGAGAATTTCAATGTGTGGCACACAGGGAGTGTAGAAACCTCAAAACGAGTGCTGGTCCGGCGACTCGCCGGACCAGCATCAGTTGGCTTGCCTGGTTGGGTCAGTGGTTAGGAATGAGCGGGCACAGGAACGCTCCCTCGGTATTCGGTGCACCGATTGTCACCCATCCCATGGATTCGGCATACGCAAGTTCTGTGGCCGACGTGATCATGTGGCCTGACGGGAAGTCCATAGTCTTGGTGACTGGAGTCGGGAGCCAGCGGCCTCCGTTGTAGCCTTTGCCGGGCGCGGCCTCAGCTACCGGCTGCTGATCGGGCACCAAGAACAGTTGGTCGAACGACTTGTTCTTGCCGTTGTAGGGAAGTGAGCCTTTCAGGATGGTTCCATAGAGCTCGCCGTCGGCATAGATAAAGTCAGGCGTGATCGGCCCGCTCTCTGGTTTGGCGGCAAAAGCCGGTGCGGCGCTCGTTATGGCCATCAGAACTGCGATGCCCAGGATGGTGATTCGCTTCATAAGTGTGTCCTCCTTGTGAGAAGCGTTGGGTATCACTGTGCTGGCTACAGGGGAACGGCTGAGAACAGAACGGTGAACAAGCGAGGAACACGGGTTGCGGCGGTCGGCAGCTGCCGTACGATGGCGCCATGAACAAGCAGCCGCGAGTCATGGTCGTCGACGACGAGCCAACCATACGCGAAGTCATGACGACCTATTTGCAGCGCGATGGGTTCCGGGTGGATACCGCATCTACCGGGACCGAAGCCGTTGAAATGCTGCGACGAGGGCTGCCGGACCTGCTCATTCTGGACCTCATGCTGCCCGGAGTCGGTGGCTTGAACATTCTCAAGGAGCTTCGAGCCAATTCGAATGTGCCAGTAATCGTTTTGACGGCCCGAACCGAAGAAGCAGATCGCATCATCGGCCTGGAGCTCGGGGCAGATGATTATGTGTCCAAGCCGTTCTCGCCGCGTGAGCTTGTGGCACGAGTCAAGTCGGTGCTGCGTCGGGTCACCAGTGAGCCGACCCCCGGTGTCGAAGTTCTCGAATTCGATGGTCTGACGATCAACACGAACAGTCGCGAGGTCACTGTCAACGGTGAACTAGTGATACTGACCGCCCGCGAGTTCGACCTGTTGTTGTTCCTCGCTTCGTCCCCCCGCCAGGTGTTTTCACGGTCCCAGTTACTAGATCACGTTTGGCACTCATCGGCCGAATGGCAAGACACCTCAACCGTCACCGTCCATGTGCGGCGGATCCGGCACAAGATCGAGCGAGATCCCGAGCGGCCTGAGCGTTTGATCACCGTTCGCGGTGTCGGCTACAGGTTCGAAGGATGACTCGTCTCGTCATCGTGGCCGTGGGGATCGCCACCGTTTGGGTGGCTGTCAGCGAAGCCGCCATGCAGCCCACTGCTCCCGAGCGGCTTGCTCTGTACGGCATATTCGGTGCGGTGACGCTGGTAACGGTTGTCGCCGGATGGGTCCTGAGGCGGTATGCGCAACGGCTCACATCCATAACCCTCACCATCCAGATCGTTGCGGTGTCAGCGGTACTGGTGGCTGCGCTTGGAGCAGTCATGGCGTCGCCGATGTTTCTCGCCCCTCATGACCTCCGGTTGATGTTCGTAGAGTTGGGTCTCGGAGTTGCTCTCGGCCTGACGTTGGCGCTTAATGTTGCGGGCTCGGTCACCGCTGACCTCGCCCAAATCGCCAAGACTGCCGAGTTGGTAGCCGCAGGCGACACCTCCGTCAGAACCAACGTCTCGCGCCCGGATGAGGTAGGTACTACGGCCAGAGCCGTTGACGAGATGGTTACCCACCTCGATGCAGCCAAACGCCAGCGAGAACGTGATGACCAGGGCCGCAGGGACTTCCTGGCGGCCGTCGGGCACGATCTGCGAACTCCGCTATCTGGCCTACGGGCCGGTATCGAAGCGCTCCAGGATGACCTAGTCGAGGACGAGGCGATCATGTTGCAGCGGCTGGCTGGGAACGTGCGAACCCTTGAGCGTCTTGTCGACGATCTATCCATCCTGGGTCGGGTCGAAGCGGGCGGCATTGTTCCTGTGTCCTTGGACCTGGCCGAACTCGCCGATGAGACCGTCGATAGCCTCGTCACGATCGCCGAGGCTTCGAAGGTACAACTCAAGGTCGAAGCAATCGATCCGGTGATGGTCGACGCCGATCCCAGCGCCGTAGGGCGGCTCATCAGAAACCTCGTTGACAACGCGATTCGATACGCACCGGCCGGGTCGGCCGTACGGATTCGTGTGTCTTCAGGCGGCCTGGGCGGCGTTGTGGAGGTGGCAGATCACGGTCCAGGGTTTGATCCGGACTTCGAACTCGTTGCGTTCGACCGGTTCACGACCAACGATCCTTCCCGGAGCGACTCGGGATCCGGTCTCGGTCTGGCTATCGCCAAATCGGTCATCGACGCTCACCATGGAACGATTGGGATTGGCGAGGGTCCCGGAGGAGTGGTTCGGTTCGAGCTACCTGCGGCCGGTCTTCGGTCGGACTAGGGGTGGGCGCTCCTATTGATTACTAGGTAGCTAGACCGTAACGCTTTTCGAAGCTTTCGGCCTGCAGGTTCGCCAGAGCGGGGACGCTCATGATTTTCTCCTGGAACTCCTGGGCCTTCGTCGTCAAGCCCTCCAGCGACTCGATCTTCCAGTCACGGATCAAAGGAATCAGAACCCGGTCGTGATGGATGCGCATGTTGTATACGCCCGCCTTGGCCATCTGAATGGCCCGGCGCATGTACTTCGGCATGCCAACTCCTGGCATCTCGAAATTGGAAAGAACCCGGTAGATCTCGGGGAGGACCAGCGAAGGATTCTCAGCGAGCATGGCAGTCACCGCTCCGCGGTAAAACATGAAATGGTGATTTTCGTCGACCGCGATACGCGACATGATCTCGTAGGCAACCGGGTCGTCCGTGATTCTTCCGGCGTTCCGATGCGATACCCGGGTCGCCAGTTCCTGCGCCGACGTGTAGGCGAACAGAGCGATCGGGTTGGGAAGGCCAGTTGAATAGCCCGTAGTCATCGTGGCCAGTCGGTCATCTTCTAGTTCGCGAGGGTCACAGTTGCGCGAAGTCAGCAGGTACGAGCGAAGGGCGATCGCATGCTGACCTTCTTCGGCGGTCCACTGGCGGTTCCATTCGGCGAGCAGTTCATGATCTTTGGAGTGAAGCTCGATTTCGCTGTGGTAGTACGGCAGGTTGTCCTCGGTGAGGAGGTTGAGGACCAGTGACGTACACGCCTCGGGCGAAATCGTGCACTGCGATTCGTCCCAGGGTTCTTCTTTGAAGTTACGGCCCAGTTCCCACGGGACGATCTCATGGGCATACCAGTGCTCACGTCGCTCGCGGTGGTCGTCCATCAGGGTCTTGATGGACGGGGTGATGGCGTCGAGAAGCTCATAGATTTCGCTGGCAGGCATGTGACCTTCTTTGTGCGTCGCTCGGGTAACTCTACCCTGTGCCAAATCTTGCCGGATGTCTTCTTCCGGCGATCGCCACAATGAATCCGACGACGATCGCAGCGAGGTACCACCAGATGATCGAATGGGTCAAGGCGCTACGGAACGGTTCGCTCGCTGATCGGATCACCCCGGCAGCCAGCAATGCCGCCCCGGGTTTCGTCGGTGGTGGGAGCCGATGCACGAGCAAGGCGGCGCCGACGAAGGCCACTCCGGCGATGAGCCCGATCGGGAGGGCTGACGAGCCGATCGTGACCCCGCCACATGCGGAGCGGAATACACATCCCGTCTCCCAACCGCCCAAACCGATGAGTGCGGGAACTGCCATGGCTCCCAGGGTGCCCGGCGATGACCGAAACCGAACTGCCAGCCAGACCAGGGCCGCCAGCGACGCCCAGCCAGGATGCACTCCTGCCCGAACGAGAAGAATAAGACCGGGATGCTGCCAGGGGTACGATCCACCGCCAATCATGGCAGCCAGACGGCCGACGGTTAATCCGATGAGAGCGGCGCTCAAGAGGTCGTCGAAGCGTCGATTGTCAGCGTTCAGCAATCGGTCGGTCGTCCACATCACTCCGACGCCAGTGAGTGCTGCCCACAGCAGGGTAAATTCCACTACTGCGCCGCCAGAAGTTCGTCGATGCCCGACACGAGCGATCGTTCGTCGATGATCCCGATGTGCAAACCGACGATTTCGCCATCAGCCGCGACAAAATAGGTGATCGGTACGCCAGATCCGCCCAGCAACGCGGGGATTGAACGATCGGGATCTGCCACGTGATCGAATTCATCCAAGCCGAATTCAGCGATGAACGCCGCTGCTTCGGCCGGCTTGTCCTGTACGTCCACCCCGATGAATGTGACCTGACCCTCGAAATGCCGGGCAGCCTCGCGCAACAGTGGCGCTTCTGCCCGGCACGGCAAACACCACGACGCCCACACATTCACCACCATGGGTTGGGACGATTCGTTGAGTCGTTGTTGAAACTCGGCGGCCGAAACCACCGGCAGCGGATCGACATTGGTTGGCACCGCGGCTGTCGAACAGGCGGATAGCGACATGATCAGAGTGATAAGAAGTCGATTTCGCACCTGCGCAGTCTGACAGAGCCAAGGTGACCCGACTAGTTTGGGTCGTATGAGCCCACGAATTATGACCATGGTCCTGGCCGGCGGCGAGGGGAAGCGTTTACATCCGTTGACACGATCGCGAGCCAAGCCAGCCGTGCCGTTTGGCGGTCACTACCGGCTGATCGACTTTGTTCTATCGAACCTGACGAACGCCCAGTTCCATCACATTGCGGTACTCACGCAGTACAAGAGCCATAGCCTCGACAAGCATTTGAGCCAGACCTGGCGCCTGTCGCCGATTCTCGGGAATTACGTTACGGCGGTGCCGGCACAGATGCGACGAGGTCCGCAGTGGTACTCCGGTTCCGCAGACGCCATCTTCCAGAACCTCAACATCCTCGACGATGAGCGCCCCGAGCATGTGATCGTGTTCGGCGCCGATCACATCTATCGGATGGACCCTCGCCAGATGCTTGACGCACATATCAAGTCCGGTGCCGGGGTAACCGTCGCCGGGATACAGGTCCCGGTTGCCGATGCCACCGATTTTGGTGTCATCGACGCCGACGCGAGTGGACGTATCCGTGCCTTTGTGGAGAAGCCGGCGGTACCTCCGCCGTTGCCCGATGACCCCACCAAGGCCTTCGCTTCCATGGGCAGTTACATCTTCAAAGCCGACGTGCTTGAAAGGGTGATCCGGGCCGACGCCGAACTCGAAGATTCGCGCCATGACCTTGGTGGGAACATCATCCCGACGCTGGTCGGCGAAGGCGACGCCTACGTATACGACTATGCAGACAACCAAGTGCCGGGCCAGAGCCCCCGCGAGGTGGGGTACTGGCGCGATGTCGGAACGATCGATTCGTATTATGAAGCGTCAATGGACTTGATCTCACTCGATCCCATCTTCGATCTGTACAACGCCGAATGGCCGATCCGAACGTGGCAACCGACCTATCCACCCGCCAAGTTCATCCACAACGAGGATGAGCGGCGTGGCGAGGCAGTCAACTCCATGGTGTCGTCAGGATCGGTCGTCTCCGGTGGGCACGTCGTGCAGTCGATACTCTCTCCGCTGGTTCGAGTGAACTCGTACGCTGACATCCAGGGCTCGATTCTCCTTGAGAATGTGAACATTGGTCGGGGGGCGATCATCAAGAACGCCATCATCGACAAGAACGTCCGCGTGCCCGCCAAGATGGAGATTGGCGTTGATCTCGAAGCCGATCGTAAGCGGTTTACCGTATCGGACAACGGCGTTGTCGTGATCGGGAAGAACGACAAACTCGACTAGCGATTCAGATACTCGGCGATGCTTGGCTGGGCACCGGTGAGGGCACTCCTACTGGTATGGCCGGCGATGATGCCGACCACCACTGGCCACCCGTCGGCGAGCAGTTGTCCCGCGAACGTATCGGTCACCGAAGCGTCGAGGTCATGAGCGCCCCGCAGCAGCGTGATCTCGACGTCCACCGGTTCGACGTATTGGTTCGGGTTGAGCAGCGCCCAGGTTGCCGGTACCTGCTGAGGGGTTCCCCCCATGAAGGTGGCCATGGCATCGAACGATTCGTTGGCCAGGGCGTCAGGACTCCAACTTCCTCCCAACGCGATCAACCGGTCCGGGGCAGCCATCTCGGCGAATTCGCACTCTGTGGGGAGGTACAGGGTTGCGGTATTCGCAACGATGAAACCCGCTAGGGCACCAAACCCGACGCCCAGAATCGTCACGTTGGTCGGATCCCCGCCGTATACGTCGGCGTCGGTGGCCATTGCGAGGGCGCACGCCGTGACCGATAGGGGATCCGGGAATCGCCCACCGCGCACCGGGCTTTCGTAGTGGGGGACGATCACGATGTGTTGTTCGGCCAGCGTGAGGGCCAGGTCGGTTATCTCGGCGAATCCAGCAAGGTCGTGGACGAGAATGAGGACCGGCGCGTTGACCGTCGAGTCAGGGCCGTACACGTCATACCGGAACCGCCCGGCGAACGGTCGATCCTTGGCGAGCGTGATCACATCGATCGCACTGTCGCTCACGTCGCCGATCTCATCACTCTCGGAGGTTGGGGGAGGGCTTACCGGAGTGCTGGCGGGGGAGAACGGTATCGAACTGGTCGGCGGGTAGGTATTCAGCGGGGACTGATCCAGCGGTTCGGCGATACACGCGGCCGCCATCAAACCCATCACCAGCATGAGGCATAGATCCTTAGCCCTCATGGTCGGCCGGTTTGCCCGTGAACGTACCAACCACCGCCGCCACGAAGGAGTGCACGCCGCCCTGGAGGATCCAGCCTGACAACTGCCAGGCCGCGTACATCACCGTTCCGGTTGCCGCAGCAATCCCCACGGATGCCCACATGACGATGGCTGATGGCAACGGCAGCTCGTAGAAAACCCTCGGTGACTCGAACGCGACGGTCAGCACGAAAACGAAGGTCATGGCCATGACGAGCACTTGCCGGGCCGTGGTCAGGGGCCGACTCACGACGAGCAGAGCAAAAAGGCTGACGGCCACGAGTACCAGCGTCGCCGTGGTGCGCGCTTCGGCGAGTCCAACCCCCTGGCTTCGAGCGAGGCCATAGGCGCCGTAGGTCGCTGCCGCGGCGATGAGGCCGGTGGGAATCGCGAAGCGGAACGCCCGAAGCAGGAACCCGGGCCGAACCGGCGTCGATGACGGTTGGAGTGCCAAAAAGAAACCTGGTATCCCGATTGTGAGGGCGCCGACCAGGCTCAGTTGTCGGGGAAGAAACGGAAAGGCAACCTGGGCAAAAGCTGTCGAAACGGCCAGAGCCATCGCGTACACCGTTTTGGTCAGGAACAGGTTGGAAACCCGTTCGATGTTTCCGATAATTCGGCGTCCTTCTGCAACCACCTGAGGCAACGCATCGAAGGTCCCGTCGAGCAGGATCAATTGCGATACGGCCCGGGAGGCGGCACTACCCCCACCCATGGCCACACCGATATCTGCCTCCTTGAGTGCCAGCACGTCGTTGACACCGTCACCGGTCATGGCGACCGTGTGGCCCTTGGCCTGCAGCGCCAGCACCAGATCCCGTTTTTGATGCGGGGTGATCCGGCCAAAAACCACCCCCCGTTCGGCAATCGCCTGAAGCCGATCCGGGTCTGACGGGAGCCGTCGTCCGTCCACTACCCGGTTGGACCCGGCCACCCCGGCGGCATGGGCGATTGCGGCGACGGTCCTCGGGTCGTCGCCCGAGATTACTTTTACCGCAACGCCTTGCTCAGCAAAGTAAGCGAGCGCTGCCTCGGCATCCGGGCGTACCGTATCCCCGACAATAACCAGGGCCCAGGTGGCTAACCCAGGGGGCAAGTCGGTGCCGGTCAACGCCGCATCCGTGTAGGCGAGCGCAATCACCCGTCGCCCGGCTTTGGAGTGTTTTGCAATTGTTGCGGCGAGAGACTTCGTGAGCGGTGCAACGACGTCCGGTGCTCCGAGGACCCAGGTGCCGCGTTGGTGAAAGCTGGCGGCCGACCATTTACGAGCCGAAGAGAACGGCACCGATTGGGCCATTCGCCAGGTCGGGTCCGAGGTAGCTCCGACCAGTAGTTGGGCGGTTGCGTTCGGTTCCTCCTCAACGCGAGACAAAGCGCCGAGGGCCTGACGAACGGTGTCCTTGTCTCCCGCTATCAGCTGGGTTGCGATCAACCGCAAGGTGCCCTCAGTGAGGGTTCCGGTCTTATCGAAACAAACCACATCGACCCTGGCGAGGGTTTCGACTGCCGGAAGCTCCTGAACCAGGACCCGGTGACGTCCAAGGCGCACCACCGCAACGGCAAATGCGACTGACGTCAACAACACCAGACCCTGGGGAATCATGGCGACCATGCCAGCCACCGCACCGGTAGCTGCTTGTGCGAATCCCTGGGTGAGCTGACCGATTACGAGGATCGAACCGATCGGAATGAGCATCCACCCGATGATGGTCAAAACCGTGTCGATTCCCGACCGGATCTCGGAATTCACGAGCGTGAATTTGCGTGCTTCGACGGCCAGTTGTGCGGCGAAGGACTCGACGCCGACATGCTCGGCGACCATATGTCCGGATCCGGCGACCACAAAGCTGCCTGATCGTGCCCAGTTGCCGACGTCTTTCGGAACCGAATCGGCCTCCCCCGTCAGGAGGCTTTCGTCGATCTCGAGTCCGTGACTGGAACTTACCGTTCCGTCCACGACGACTTGGTCACCCGAATGTAGGACAACGGTGTCGTCCTCAACGACGTCCTCGACGGGAACCGAGGTTTCGAAGCCATCCCGGATAACTCGTACATGTGGTGCTTCGATGAGGCGTAGGCGGTCCAGAGTGATTTTGGCCCGCAATTCCTGGACGATGCCGATTACGGAATTAATGACCATGACGAGGCCAAACAGGGCGTCTTGTATCGGAGCGACGAAGATGATCACGACGACGAGCACGGCGATCAGAAGGTTGAATCGTGTAAGCGTGTTCGCCTTGATGATGTCGGCGGTCGTACGATCCGGGCCAGACGGGCGCACGTTGCGTTTGCCTGATGCGAAGCGCTCGGCAACTTGCTCGCTGGTGAGTCCCACAGAGGGAATGGTGGCAATCGGCATCAGACGGGACGCAGGGTAGTCAACCATGCGTCCCGGACCGTGCTGCATGACCGTTGTTTAAGCCCGATCGCCGGGCTCGTCTCGTATTAGATGAAGACGACCTCGTATTTGTCGCGGTAGGCCTCCAGGAACCGCAGCCAGATTTCGCTGATCGTGGGAAAGGCCGGCGTGGCATGCCAGAGCGTTGCCAAAGATACTTCTCCGACGATGGCGATCGTGGCGGCGTGTAAAAGCTCTCCGACGCCAGGTCCGACGAAGGTTGCGCCGATGATGATTTGGCGATCCCCGTCGATCACGAGTTGGCTGGTTCCAGAAATACCTTTGCCGAGGGTCGCCGACCCGGCCAACCACCCGGTGCCGTATTCGACCGTGTGGACGTTGAAACCCCTCGATTGGGCATCAGCTGCGGTGTATCCGACCGCGGCAATATGTGGGTCCGTGAACACGACCCGGGGAATGGCATTCTCGTCAGACCACGCAAAAGAATCGTGTCCGGAGATATGTGCTCCAGCGATGCGCGCTTGGTACTTGCCGGTATGCGTCAGGAGGGCGCGACCGTTCACATCCCCGACGGCGTACAGCCACCCGCCCTCGACGCCTACGGCCCGCATGTGTCGGTCGACATCGATGAACTTTCCAGGTTCGAGACCTACCGATTCGAGGCCGATATCACCCGTGTGGGGTCGGCGTCCCACTGCTACGAGAATCTCATCGGCTTCGATGGTCGTTCCGTCCTCCAGATATCCGGTCACTGGACCCGAGTTTCCGTCCCGATCGACTTTGACCATTTTGGAGTCGACCAGCACGGTGATTCCCATCGCCTCAAAGGCTTCCTTGAGTTCGGCGCCGGCGAACGGTTCTTCCCGGGGGAGCAGTTGCGGCATCATTTCGACGATTGTTACTTCTTCGGAGCCCAGATCACTCCATGCCTGGGCCATTTCGGATCCTACGACGCCACCTCCAAGCACCAGCAGCCGGCGGGGGACCTCGGCGCTGGTCGTCGCCTGGCGGTTGTCCCAGATCCGTATCTCTCCCAGCCCAGCGATCGGGGGAATGGCGGCACCGGTCCCGGTCGCAACAATGACCGCCTGACTGGCGGCGTACCTGGTGCGTTCGCCGTCGCCTGTTTCGACCTCGACCTGTCGTTCGCCGGTTATTCGGCCGTGACCGCGGATGAGGCCGACGTCGACCGAATCGAGCCATTTCACCTGGCCGCTGTCATCGAAGTCGGAGGTAAAGGCGTCGCGGCGTCGCAAGGCTGCGGTAACGTCGAGGTTGCCGGTCACTGCCTCCCGGGCGCCTGGCACCCGTTTGATCATCCGGAGCGCTTCCCCTGGTCGCAGGAGCGCCTTGGAAGGCATGCAGGCCCAGTAGGAGCATTCTCCGCCTACCAGTTCCCGTTCGATGACCGCCACTCGCTTGCCGCCCTGTCTGGCAACATCTGCAGCATTCTCCCCGGCTGGTCCAGCTCCGATAATGAGCACGTCGTATTCGGTGTTGGTCATGATTGGTGTCCCTTCCTAAAGGCGACAACGACGGATCGCCGTCACTTCTTCCGCGTGGAAAGGCAATAGTCGGGTACCTGTCAATTGGCCGTTCTGCTGCGGGCTGGCCTCGTCGGCAGCCAGACGTAGGCGGCTAGCCTCGATAGACCACCAGCGGTAAGGGTCAACGCAATGAAGTTGGGTTTGTCGATCGGTTATTGGAGTGCGCAGCCGCCCACCGGAATGACCGAGATGTTGACCGAGGCCGAAGACCTCGGATATGAAAGTGTGTGGACGGCCGAAGCATACGGGTCGGACGCGCTGACCCCACTCGCCTGGTGGGGATCGAACACGAAAACCATGCGACTGGGGACAGCCATCATGCAGATGTCCGCCAGGACCCCGACGGCGACGGCGATGGCCGCCATGACGATGGATCATCTCTCGCAGGGGAGGTTCGTACTCGGGTTGGGAGTTTCCGGTCCCCAGGTCGTCGAGGGTTGGTACGGCCAGCCGTATCCGAAACCGCTGGCGAGGACACGCGAGTACGTCAATATTGTCCGGCAGGTGATCGCCCGTGAAGGTCCGGTCGCCCTTGCTGGTGAGCACTACCAGTTGCCATTTGACGGAGGCAGCGGCCTCGGCAAGCCGCTCAAAGTCACGATCCATCCGCGGCGACCAGATCTGCCGATTTTCCTGGCGGCAGAAGGTCCCAAGAACGTAGCTCTGGCTGCCGAGATCGCCGACGGGTGGCTGCCCTTCTGGTTCTCACCGAGGTCAGACGAGTTCTATCGGTCCGCGATGGCAGAGGGTTTCGCTCGCCCAGGCGCCCGCCGAACGGTCGCTGACTTTGAAGTGGCGTGCCCGGTCCCGGTGGTCATCAACCCCGACCCCGAGCAAGCGGCTGACGTGATCCGCCCGATGCTGGCGCTCTACGTCGGGGGAATGGGTGCCAAAGGAGCCAATTTTCACTTCGACGTGGTCGCCCGGATGGGGTACGAAGCCGAAGCGCATCGCATCCAGGATCTGTACCTTGCGGGGAGGAAGGCGGAGGCGATTGCCTCAATTCCTCTTGCCATGGTCGAAGATGTCGCGCTCGTCGGACCGCCGGAGAAGATCCGTGATGAGATGTCCCGGTGGTCCGAAACGGTAATCACAACCATGCTCGTTCAGGGACCGCCCGAGTTGTTGCGGGTGCTTCCCGGGCTCCTCGGCTAGCTACGTCGATTCAGCTCCGAGCCTATGTCAGAGACGGAGATCTCCTGGGCGGCTGCCAACGCCAGGGTGTGATAGACCAGATCGGCCATCTCTTCGATTAGGCGCTGCTTGTCTCCACGTCCGGCGTCCAGGTCCTTGGACGCGAAGGAGACTTCACCGGCCTCCTCAAGAACCTTGCGGGCTGCCAGATCGTGGTCGTCGGCGAGGGTGGTCGTGTATGAACCTTCCGGTCGCGTATCGACCCGGTCTGCAATGGTCGCCCAGAGGCGGCCGAACTCGGAGAATTCCGGGGGAGGGGAATCGTCGAAGCACGAAGTCGTCCCGTTGTGACATGCCGGCCCCGACGGTCGGGCGAGGACAAGTAATGCATCCCCATCGCAGTCAGGCGTGACCTCTGCGAGCCGCAAGCGGTTGCCCGACGTAGCGCCTTTCTGCCACAGTTCCTGGCGGCTGCGCGACCAGAAGGTGACCAACCCGCTCTCACGGGTCTGCTCTAGGGCCGTTTCGTTCATCCAGGCCATCATGAGCACCTGGCCAGTGTCAGCGTCCTGGACGATGGCGGGTATCAGTCCCGCGGCGTTGAAGACGATCATCAGGCCACGTTCCGCACGGGGATTCCTGCGGCCGCCATTGCAGACTTGAGCGCTGAGATCTCGATTTCGCGACGGTGGAAGATCGAAGCTGCCAGAACCGCGCTGGCGTCTGCCTTGAGGACCACGTCGATGCAATGCTCCACCGTCCCTGCGCCACCGGACGCGATGACCGGAACGTCGACCGCGCTAGCTATGGCTTTGGTAACTGCGAGGTCGAATCCGGCCTTGGTACCGTCGGCGTCCATCGACGTGAGGAGAATCTCCCCGGCGCCGAGCTTGGTGGCTTGTCTGGCCCATTCGATTGCATCGAGTCCGGTTGGTTGGCGTCCTCCATTGACGACGACTTCGAACCAGCCATCGCGTTGTTTGGTGTCGATGGCAATAACGACGCATTGTCGGCCAAAGCGGATCGCACACGATTCCAGTAGGGCCGGGTCGGCCACTGCGGCGGTGTTGACCGCGACCTTGTCGGCGCCTGCCCGCAACACGGCCCGCATGTCGTTGGAGGTTCTGACCCCACCACCGACCGTGAGGGGTACGAAGACGTTGGATGCCGTACGACGAACAACGTCGAGCAACGTGCCGCGTCCTTCGGGCGATGCGGAGATGTCGAGATAACAGATCTCGTCGGCGCCTTCGGCGGCGTAGCGAGTCGCCAGTTCGACGGGGTCGCCCTCGTCGGCGAGGTTCACAAAGTTGACGCCTTTGACTACCCGACCGTCTTTCACGTCCAAGCAGGGAATGATGCGGGTTCGTAGCGTCATGCGGCCATCGCCACGAAGTTGGCGAGCAGTCGGAGGCCGTTCTCGCCCGAACGTTCTGGGTGGAACTGCGTGCCGACTCGGCTACCCGAACGGACCGCCGAGGCAAACGTCTCACCGTACGTGCTTGTGCCGATGACACTGTCGTTGTGGGCTGGTCGGGGGGCGTATGAGTGGACGAAATAGAACGTCGCGGCGGGTTCGATGTCGGCGAACAGTGGGTCATCGTCCATGGACACGTCGTTCCATCCAATGTGGGGGAGTCGGGGGGCGTCTGCGAGGCGCTCGACGGTTCCGGGGACAAACCCGAAGCAGCGGGCGTCATCCTCCTGCGAGGAATCAAAGAAGACCTGCAATCCAACACAAATGCCGAGCAAAGGTCGATCCCACTGCGCAATCGCCGGCCGAAAGCCGGCCGCATCGATCCCGTGCATGACGCCTGCGGTCGTTCCAACGCCAGGCAGCACCAATCCGTCGGCCCTGGCGACGTCCGAAGGCTGGGTAGCGACGATGACGTCGGCTCCAACGCGCGCCAGACTCTGAGCGATCGACACCAGGTTGCCTGCACCGTGGTCGATTACGGCAATCGTCGTCACGTGGTTCCTTTGGTCGAGGCAATGCCGACCCGGCGCTCGTCAAGGGCGACCGCCATACGCAATGCCCGCGCAACGGATTTGATGCCGGCCTCGGCGACGTGGTGATCGTTACGACCGGTGGCCTTCAGGTGCAGCGTGAATCCACCGGCGCGAGCCAGTGCTTCCAGTCCATGTTCAAAGTTTTGCGTCGTGAAGTTCCCGATGTTTGGTCCCTGGAGGGTCGCCTCGATTGACGAGTACGGTCGGCCCCCCACGTCAATGGCGCAGGTCCCGACCGCTTCGTCCATCGGCACGATGGCGTTGCCATATCGAGAGATGCCCGCCCGGTCTCCGAGGGCCGCGGCGAGGGCCTCTCCGAGTACCAACATGGTGTCCTCGACACTGTGGTGGTCGTCGATGTGCACGTCTCCTTCGCACGAGATGGACAGATCAATGAGGCTGTGGTGTCCAAGCGAGGTGAGCAGGTGGTCCAGGAAGCCCACCCCCGTCGTCACGGTCGTGATACCTGTTCCGTCAAGGTTTACGGTGACGGAGACCTTGGTCTCGAGGGTGGTCCGTTCAATGGTTGCGATACGTGGCATGGGTTCGGCTTCCTTATGGGATGAGTTGTTCTATGCGCAAAACAAGAATGTCGCGGGCACCGGCCGCCTTGAGGTCCGGAAGCAGGTTCCAGATCGAACCGGCATCGACAACCGAGTGCACGGCCACCATCGTGTTGTCAGCGAGGGGGACAACGGTAGGTGCGCCCATCCCCGGGATGATCCTCTGGATGGCACTCACCGAGCTAGCCGGGGCGTTGAGGAGTAAGTATCGCTTGCGGCGACCTTCCGTTACGGCGGTAAGTGCGGTCACCACGGCGTCCGCTTCGGTTGACCGGGACGCAAGCGAAGCCGGGGAGCCGATCAGGACGGCTTGGGACACGAGGATCGTGTCCAGTTGCCGAAGGCCGTTTACGAGCATCGTCGACCCGGTCGAAACGAGGTCGACGATCGCGTCGGCGACGCCCAGTTTGGGTGCCACCTCAACCGACCCTCGCAACGTGACAATGTCGGCGTCGATGCCGCGCTCCTCGAAAATGCGCCGGGTGGCGTTCGGGTGGGCGGTGGCTACCCGGGCTCCGGCGAGATCCTCCAGCTTTTCGGCCAGGGACGCCTTCGGGACGGCCGCCACCAGCCGGCAATGGCCGAAGCCGAGTTCGGCCAGCACCGGAAGGTCAACGCCGTGCTCGGCCAAAAGATCCTGGCCGGTTATTCCCAGATCGGCCGTGCCGTCCGAGACGAGCTCGGCGATGTCTTCAGTTCGGACGAAGAGGAGATCCAGGTCGACGTTTCGTACCGAAACGGACAAGGTCCGATCCGACTTCTCGAAGTCGAGCCCGGCATCAGACAGCAACGAGGAAGTTGTATCTCGGAGGCGGCCTTTGTTTGGTATGGCCAGTCGCATCGTGCGGGTCATGAGTTTTCCTTAGAGCGAGCGAGGGCCATCTGATAGCCCCCGGTTCCGTGATTGAGCCACTGACTGACTCTGGTGACGGTGGCCGTTGACGCCCCGGTCTTTTGGGCAATGTCGCGGTAGGAGAGTCCGGAGTCGAGCAATCCTACGATCTGCCATCGACTGGCCATCTCGGTGATCTCGCGCCGGGTACAGAGATCGCGGAACAAACCGGCAACTTCGTCGGCGTCGTCGAGAGAGGCGATCGCTTCGCTCAGAGCGAGTACGGTTTCAGTTCTCCAATCATCGGTGGTCATACGAGGTCCGGTTTCGGTCGTGATTTAGTGTTGTAACATGCTACAACACTAAAACCACTTGGCAAGTTGAGGTTCCACCATGCACATCATCCCCGCCGTCGACGTCCTCGATGGTCAGGTCGTCCGACTCCTCAAAGGCGATTACAGCCAGTCGACCACTTATGGTTCTGCTCCCGCCGAAGCAGCCAGGTCCTGGGCTGCGGTCGGGGCCACCCTGGTACACGTCGTCGATCTGGAAGGCGCCCGGATGGGGTCGCCGTCCCTTGGATTGGTCGAGCAAATAGCGTCGACCGACGTGCCGTTTCAAATTGGTGGGGGTGTGCGTTCGGTGCAAGCTGCCCGTCGGGTGATCGAGGCCGGAGCCCAGCGGGTGGTGCTGGGATCAGTAGCCGTGTGGCAGCCAGAGGTGCTGGCAGAGTTGGTTGGTGCCTACGGGGCGGAGCGGGTGGTGGCGGCGGTTGACGTCAAGGCCGGGCTGGCAACCGGGTCCGGTTGGCTCGACGCGGGGCGTCCGTTTCTGGAGGTCATCGCCGACGTAGCCGAGACCGGCGTCGGATGGATTCTGACCACGGGAATCTCGCAGGACGGAACGATGGCAGGCCCTGACCTCGAACTCACCAGGTCAGCCGTCGAACAAGCGGGCAAAGCCGGGGTGATCGGGTCAGGGGGAGTGGGCTCCCTCGCCGACCTTGTGGCGCTCGACGAATGCGGTGCCCGCGGGGTGGTGGTCGGTAAAGCCTTGTACGAGGGGGTCTTCTCGTTTCAGGAAGCGCTCAGCGCGCGCTCAGCGGTTAAGGAATCGCTCGAGGGCCTGCTGGATGTGCTCTGGCCCCACGGTGAGGGCGTGGTCGTCGCTCCTGAGCGTGTTGAGTGCGGCCTCACGCAACATGCCCGTCATGTCCGCGAACGATAACCCTTCCGTGTCGGCGGCGACCTGATCCAGGTCGACGTCCTTGCTGAAGGGAACGTCAACGATGTTTAGAAGTGCCCGACGGGCTTCTTTCTCGGGCAGGCCTAGTTCGATGTGGACCTCGAATCGACCAGAACGTAGGAGGGCAGGATCGATGAGGTCCTTGCGATTGGTCGCTCCGATCACCACGACGTCGCCTCGTCCACCAAAACCGTCAAGTTCGGTGAGGAGGGCCGCAACGACCGAGTCGGTTACCGACGACGATGAGGTTCCCCGTACGGGGGCTAACGCGTCAATCTCGTCGAAAAACATGAGCGAGGGGGCGGCCGACCGAGCTCTCGCAAACACCTCGCGCACGCCCCGTTCCGATTCGCCGACGAACTTGTCGAGCAGTTCGGCGCCTTTGATCGGAAAGAAGGCCGCGCCCGCTTCATGGGCTAGCGCACGGACAACGAAGGTCTTTCCGGTTCCCGGCGGGCCGTAGAGGAGGATCCCGCGCGGTGGCTCGATTCCGAGCTTCTGGAACCGTTCGGGCTGAGTCATGGGCCAGATGACCGCCTCGGTGAGTCGCTGCTTGACATCTTTGAGTCCTGCCACCCGCTCGAACCCGTACGAAGGGACTTCGCCGGAACCGACCGATCCGAGCGAAGGGGTCGTTGCGTCGATGGCGGCGGCGACCCGCTCGGTGGTGAGCGGTTCTCCGAGTCTGGCAACTTCCGTTGACGCTTGAAGGACCGCACCGAGAATGTCGGAACCGGAGAACCCGGCACTTCTCCCGGCGAGTTGTGGGTAGTCGATCTCCCCGGTCGGTACCTTGGCGAGCGCAGCTTCAAAGAGCAACGTCCGTCGACGGGCATCTGGTGGCGGTACCTGCAGGGTGCGCGGCAGTAGTGGCGACTGCAGGGCTTCAACGGAGGTGTGGGAGGTGATGCCAACGACACAAGCAATGGTTGGGCGCTCGGCGACGGCGTCGAGAAACCAACGCATGATGGCGGCCACCTGGGTCTTGAACGGGGTGAGACCTTCCTCCCCGGCGACTGCTTCGAATCGATCGACGTAGATAACGGTCGAGGGCGGAGCGGTTTTGACCGCTGATTCGAGCAGGTCCAGGAGTCGGGCTGGTTTGAAGATGAGATTAAGATCGATCGACTTGACGCTACAACCGGCGTCGTGGGCTGCGGCAGCGACCAATTCGGATTTACCGCATCCGTGCGGTCCTTCGAGGACGACGCCCGCCACCGAGGGGAGTCCCCAGGCAGTGGGGAGGTCGCCGTGACCGGTAAGGAGCGAGAGCCACCCGGTCAAAAGGTCGCGCTCGGTGTCGAGCCCCGCCAGGAGCGCTTCGGCGGTGGTGGGGGCGGCAGGCTTGGACGGATCCGGGGTCACGGTGGGTACGTTGGCGGGTGTTAGCTGGGTATCGCCGGCCTGGAACCGGGTACTCGCGCTGATGAGGCCGGCATTCTGGGGGCTGACGTTTTCGACGGTGACCAGTTGGCCATCAATCTCGAGACGGTCGCCCGTTGTGACCGGATGCGACGCGAGTGATCGAACCAGGTCGCCGGTTACCGGCTCGGACAACCACACGTCTTGAGCACTCGTCAATATGGCTCTCGTCCCATCGACGGTGGCGCCGAGAGTAAGACCGGCATTCGCTCGAGCAAGTTCGCCAACCGACAGAGCCGAGGATTCCCCGACCCGCCCGGCCTTGACGCGGATGTGGCTGTCGCCTACGGCCAGAACCCCGCCGCCTGGCATGCCCATGGCCGCCAGCATGGTCGAGTCGGCGATGGCTACAGGGTCGGTGCCCTCACGAACGATAAAACGCATCCGGCCATGTTATCGCCTAAGCCGCCCAGCCGGTCGAAGCGGGTATGGGGTCTGTCTAGATGTCGACGAGTGCTGATGCGATGGCTAGGCGGCTAGCTCAGGAACTTGCGCGGGACGATGAAATGGATGAGAAGTGTGGATGATGGCTGTTTCAAAGACCGACAACCATGACCAGATCAGATGGGCTTCTTCGGCGGCCAGAACCGACGGGGGAACGCTGTCGGCAACCGTCCGAGCCGGCGATTCGGCGTCGACCGGCAGGAGGGGCTGATTCGGTGCGAGCCATCCCATGACAAAACGCCCGTCCTCGATGAAGGCTCCTTCCTCGCCGTGTTCGGCGCGGATGGCACCGGCCGACAGCATGGACTGCCAGGCGGACCTTCGTTCCATGGCCCGGGCCAGTGCCCGGTAGCGATCCCGCATCCAGCCCGCCTCCTCGTATCGTTGGGAGGCCGCAAGGTCGACCATTTTGTGACGGATCGGCGCCAGCAGTAAGCCAGGGTCTCCATTGAGGGCGCTCATGAATTGGCGGATCACGTCGTCATATTCGTCAGCACTCAGGCTGCCATCACACGGACAGCGAGCAACTCCGAGTTGGGCAAAGGCGCACACTGCCGCGCGGCTTGCGGGTTTTGTCAGGCATCGTCTGATGGGAAGCGCGTCCCAAATCGCCGTCATGACGACTTCAGCAGATTTCCGGCTCCGGAAAGGACCGAGATAGGCGAGACCATCGTCGCGAAGGGTTCTGACGAGCGACAGTCGAGGGAACTGTTCTTTGGTGAGCTTCACCCAGTGACTTGCTTTGGGTGGTTTGGATCGGCGATTGTGTCGGGGACGGAACGTGTGGATAAGGCGGAGTTCGGTGATCGACGCCTCGAGTTCGGTCTGGCACACTCGACCTTCGATCGAGTCGAGTTCGTTCAGCAGATTGGTGATGGACCGTCGGGTATCGCCGTAGAAATAGGACCGAACCCGGGTGCGGAGGTTCTTGGCTTTCCCCACGTAGATGACGTTGTCCTGGCGATCTTTGAACAAATACACCCCGGGGCGTCTGGGAAGCTCATCGGCCAGTCGCATCTTTGGATAGTTGGTCGAACCGCGAGCCGTTGGCAACTGGAGCAGGTCCTCGAGTGCCGTCACACCGAGAGTTCCCGCTCGTTCGAGGAGCGCATGCAATACGTGACCGGTCGCCCGGGCATCTTCGAGGGCTCGGTGGGTTGGTTTAACGGGCGACCGGAAGTGAGCGGCCAAGGATTCGAGTTTCAGGTTTCGTATCTCGTTGCGGACCAACCGCCTCGCCAGTCCCAGGGTGTCGACGGACCGGTTGGTCACCCGTTCATACCCACACTGGAGTGCGGCGGCATTGAGGAAACCGATGTCGAAGCGGACGTTGTGTCCAACCAGGACTGACTCGCCGATGAACTCAAGGAACGAAGGCAAAACGGTTTCGACCCGGGGAGCCTCGACCACCATCGCGTGGGTGATTCCGGTAAGGATCGTGATGAACGGCGGGATCTCCCGGCCCGGGTTGATGAGGGTTTGAAACTCACCAACGACCTCGCCGCCGAGGTACTTGACCGCGCCTATCTCGGTGAGCGAATCTGTGTTTGGCGATCCTCCCGTGGTCTCGACATCGAACACACAAAAGGGAACTGCGGACAGGGGGGCGCCCAGGTCGTCGAAACTTCGCTGCAGCAGGTCCACTGGTTCGATGTCCCCTCGGGTGGCGGGGATGAGAGCCTAGCCCGAACAGGTGTTCGATTCAACGATCTGTGGATTATTGGCGCTGGCGAACCGCTTCGTACAGCATGACCGCCGCCGAGGTAGCCGCGTTCAAGCTGTCGGCCTGACCGGCCATCGGTATCGAACAAAGCACGTTGGCCGAGCGCTTCCATGCGGACGAAACTCCGTCGTGTTCCGATCCGATAACCACGGCAGTCGGTCCGGTCAGGTCGAGTTCATAGAGCGTCTGATCTGCCTCGGGAGTCGCAACGACGGTCCGGTAGTCGGCCGCCCAGGCGATGGTCTCATCAATCGACGCGGTGGCAATCGGAACCGTAAACAGGCAACCGAGTGAAGCCCGAACCACCGACGGATTGAACACGTCGACGAGCGGGTCGCAGACCACAACCGCGGCCCCGGTGGCGTCGGCCGTCCTGAGCATCGTGCCCAGGTTGCCAGGCTTCTCGATGCGCTCAGCGATGAGCAGCAGATCGTTGGTTTCGGGTAGCGCATCCAGCGACGTGTCGAATTGTCGGGCGACCGCCAAAAGCCTGGCATCCGGACCCCGCACGGCCACCTTTTCCAGGATCGTGTCGGTGACCGAGATCACGCGTTCGTCGGCCACCGGCGTGTATGACTCGCCTTGCAAGATAAGAACCGTTTGGACGACCAGGTCTGCTCGGAGGCGAGCGCGGTCCAACTCTTCGAGACCCTCAATGATGAACGTGTGCGTCTCGTCACGCCTGCGGCGATCGCGCAGGCGAACGATCGATTTGATGAGCGGGTTGGTTGACGAGGTGATCTCACGCATCGTGATCCAGGGCAGCGTAGGCCTCTTCCAATCGTTTGCGGGCTCGATGACAGGCAACCCGCACGGTTCCGACCGCCGAACCGAGTCGTCCGCCGATTTCTTCATACGACAGGTCCTCGACGTCGCGGAGCCACAGCAGGCTGCGGTCTTTGGGACTCAGCGCGGCGAGCGCCTGGCGGATCTGGGTGTGCTCATCGCTCAACTCGACGGTGTCTTCGGCGTTCCGTTCGGGAATGTAGCTGGGCTCAAATCGGTCAGGCCGGCGCGTTTTCCGGATCCATCCTCTAAACGAGTAGCGAGCTATCTGCCAGAACCAGCCTTCAAAGGCCTGGGGGTTCTTGAGTCGGTGGATTGAGGTGACGACTGCTTCAAGGGTATGAGCGGCCAGGTCTTCTGCGTCGGCTCGCTGGGGTCCAGCGCCAGAGAAATAGGCGACAAGCCGGGGATGTCCGGCACGGAGGATGTCCGCAAGGGCCGAGTTGTTGCCGGTGCGGGCTTGCTCGATCGCCTCAAGGGAGGGTGGCCATGTCGATGATCTGTCCCCGGCGGATTCTGTCATGGCCCGGCAACTCTAACGGTATCGCGACCTGAACCGGCGATTAGCGGGGGCTAGCTGCCTATGGAGCGCTGTTGCCGTTCCCGTTCCCGTTGTTGCTCTTCGGCTTGTCTTTCTCCGAGTTGTTGGCCTTTTCCTTCTTGGCCTTGTCGGCAAGTTTCTTGGCCTGGTCTTTTAGCTTCTTGGCGGCTTCGGACGCATCTCCGTTGGCGGCTGCTTCGCGGATCTCATGAGCCAACTGAACAATCATGCGGGTTTCGGCCATCATGTCGTTCACGAATTCGGGTCGTGAATTGCCGTTTTGGGGGATGGCCTGGGATATTTCCGACGAGGCTTCACGGATCGAGGAAGCCGACTGGTCGTCGGCGCCTGAACCGGGTTCCTCCAGGGACGAACTCAGGGCATCGAGAGCAGCTGAAGCCGCAGCTAACGCAGCAGATGCGTCGCCTCTCTCGGCCAAGTCGTTCGCCTCCTGGAGGCGTTCCTCGGTACGTGAATTGCTGATTCCCACAAACGCAGCAATTCGTTCGTAGGCACGGTCAACCCCATAAAGAGCATCCCCGGGGGCGGCGTTCTGCGCAGCAGCCGCCAACCCCACGTTCGCTGAAAGGAATGTTGCGATCACGACACCGACAGCGGTCACTCGCTGTTTGAGCGGCAGGCGGCCTCCACGGGGGGCGCGGAGAACGTTTGCAACTACGGTATCGGTCTCTTCAACAGAGACGGAATCCGTCAATGATGCGGCATATGCTTTCAGGTCATCCATCGGGGATGTACTCATGGTGTATCTCAGCCTCCAACCAAGAAGTGCCTGGTAGTGGGCAAGTGTTACAACAAATCTTAGAGAAATCGGTCGGGCGGTCGGGTGTTTAGGTGGTCTATGGCTTCCAGGTCGACCTCGACACCGATCCCCGGCAGTCCGGTGGGAGAAATCCCGCCGTCGTGCAGGGAGAACGGCTCCGTGACATCCGTTGCGTAGTAGCGATCGGATGCCGCGAGGTCACTTGCCAGCGAAGCGCCAGGGAGTGTGGCCAGAGCCAGCGAATGGGCTCGCCCGATGCCGGTTTCGAGCATCCCGCCCCACCACCCCCGACCGGTCGGGAGGTCCCTCCAGATGGCCCGGGCTTCGGCGGCTCCTCCGAACTTGGCTGCTTTCAGGTTGGTTAGGAACCCTTGATCGGCGGCCCGGGCGGCCTGGTGGCGGTCGCGCACACTCTCATCGAGACAGATCGGCGTCGCTGACCGCCCTACCAACATTTCGCTCCGTTGGTTGTCTGCTGGCTCAAACGGCTGCTCGATGAACTCAAGGCCGAGGTCGTCGAACTGATCCCAATACCCGGGAATTTCGTGTTCGTGGCTCGCCGAACCGTTGAA
The DNA here is from genome assembly GCA_963847455.1 of uncultured Acidimicrobiia bacterium. Classification (GTDB taxonomy): domain Bacteria; phylum Actinomycetota; class Acidimicrobiia; order Spongiisociales; family JAENVV01; genus JAENVV01. The sequence goes on along the minus strand of CAWKAG010000052.1, from coordinate 13,818 downwards.
ATCGATCGCGATTCCGACTCCGGGGTAGGCGGCCCGCACGGAGCGGAGGTCCGCCAGATTGTCGGACGGCGTCAGTTTGACCTTCAGTGACCGATAACCCTGGCCAATCGCCTGTTCGGCGCGGTCAAGGAGACGGTCGGACCGTCCGAGTACCGCCCGCGAAGGTACGCGATCCAAACGCCCCTCAAGGGCCACGGCCAGCGGAAGGCCTTCGGACTTGGCGTAAAGATCCCATCTGGCAGCTTCGAGGGCGGCGGCCGCCATGGGAGACGCAACCAGGTCGCGGTTCGTGGCGGGTTCAACGACCGGTGATCCGACCAGCCCCTGAGCCGGTTGGCCAAGCGCCAGCCGAGCAGTATCGGCGCTTTCCCCGCGGCAATAGCTCGATCCGTCCGCACTGCATTCGCCCCACCCGACTTTGTTGCCGCTCGTAATCGAAACCAGGAGGAGTGCTCTCGTGGTCTGGGCATTGGTGGCGGTGACAAACGGGTCACGCAAGGACACCCCGACCGTATACAGGGCGACCGAATCGATCACCATCGGGTGGTACTCAGGTCCCGGCGTTCCATCGTTCCCAATGAATCCCGATGGGAGTAGGTCGATTCAACGACCCCGAGCGGCGATCGGCGGCGGGATGGCCGATCGTCACGATGCCAATCGCCGATACGTCTTGCGGCATGCCGACGAGCGCCTCGAGTTCGTCGAATGCATGGACGCCCAGAAATCCGGCTGCCAAGCCTTCGTCGATGGCGGCCAGCAAAATCGCCATGAGTGAGGCGCCCGCATCGACCCACCAGTACGGAACGGGCCACTCGATTTCCCCGTCCGGCCCGAGCTTGTCTGTTTCTTGGTAGCGGCTGTGATAGGCCGCTTCTGAAGCCCCGATGATGATGTGAGCCGGAGCCCGGGAGATCCACGGGTCGAATCCCAGGTCGACGTAATGCGACTCACCAGCCAACCCGGCTATCGCCTGGCGGGTCGGTGCGTCAGTGACGATTACGAAAGATTGACCACGCGTATTTCCAGCGCTTGGCGCTCGTGCGCCGGCCAGGGCAATTCGCTCCAGTTGATCGCGCGTGACCGGTTCGTCGGTGTAGTTGCGGACCATACGGCGCCTGGCGAGGGTTTCCGAGAACTCCATCGAAACGACGTTACCTGGTTGGCTAGAAACGCGAGACGCCGGTGAACAGAACCACGGCTGGTTCTGGTCGCCGCGATGCCAATAATCCGGCGTAGCCTGCCGTGCCGGTCGGTTCGACGTCGATGTGGGTAACCGCCCGACCCCGCTGGTGCGCGGCAACGATTGTTGTTTCGTCGACGACGATGGGTTCGCCGCCTGACGTGAGCATCCCTGAGAGCAGCGGCAACCAGTCGTAGGTGACGTCGTCGAGGATGCCGGTTGCTTCCGATTGTCCGATTGGCTCCCATGGTCTCATGAACCGATCCGGGTTCGCCCTTGCCAGATCGAGGGTCCCGGCACTCGACAACCCCGCATCCATGAGTTCAATCCAGGCTCGCGCCAGCGGTGCGCATGCTTCGGTCTGAACCGTGTAGAGCACCGGTTGGATGCCCGGCGTAGTTCCCAATGCCTCGACCAGGCCGGCCCAGGTTGCGCTGGCCAGAGCACCGCCCCCGACCTGGATAAACACGTTGACCGTTCCGGTGGCTTGGACCGCGACCAGTTGGTCGGCTAGCTCCCAGCCCATGGTGCGTCCACCGTCCAGCGTGGTGGGGGTAGCCGTGCTTTGCACGGAGAACGGGGTTGCGCCCTCCGACACGGCTTCGAGGAAACGGAGGTAGGTGGGGTCGCCGGATTCCTCCGGTCGACGTGGGCAAACCTCGATGAGGGCTCCGTTGGATTGGAGCACATCGACGATCGCCTGGTCCGCCCAGGTAGGAATGAACACATGCAAAGCACGGTCCGTTGCCTTGGCGATCACCGAGGCGGCGATGGCGGCGTTTCCGCATGAAGCGATAGCCAGATCACCACTGCTCGTTCCGTCAACCGCCTCCGCCAGGATCACACCGAACAGGTGTCGAGATTTGTGTGAGCCCCCAATGTTGCCGGTGTCGTCCTTGACCCAGAGGCTGGCGCCGCCCGGGTGCAGCTCCGGGAAAGGCGTGAGAGGTGTGACCTCGAACCCATGCCCTTCCACGGTTTCGATCGAGGTGTCGAGCCGATCAACCAGCTCTACGAACTGGCTGTCGGTCCATCCACGAGCAGTAGCTCGCTGGTAGGAATCAAGGCGAGTGCGGTACTCGAGGAAAGGGTTGTCAGCCAATCGAAACACCGGTTCGATGGTTGAACTCGGTTATCTGGTCGTCCCAACGTGTGACGTGTCCGTGCAAGTCAGTCCAGAAGGACTGCGATCTACGCGCTTCGAACGAGTCGAAGTCGACACCCTGTTGTTCGACCCAGGTGTAATAACCAAGGTTGAAGATCCGGGTCCGTCCGATCGTTCCCAGGTCAACCGTATGGTCGGTGTCTACCCCCTCGATGAACCGGGCATACGCCGCCGCGGCCGCCATCTCGTCGAATCCGTCGGGATGATCGCGTGATGTGATCTTGTCGACTTCTGATCGGTATAGCTCGAATCCGTCGGTGGCAACGGTGACGATGACATCGTCCGGTCCGTAGTCATGCAGTTTGGCAACCTTGATTGCCGCCAGCATGTTGGCTATCGACGAGAATCCCAGATGCTGGAGTTGATCGACAAATGCCGCGTTCAAACCCTGGCTCACAAGATACTCTTTGCCGGCTTCGGTATTGAACAGCAAGAGCAGGGTGTCTGTCGCTTGATCGGAGATGGCGACGACATCGTCGGTGTTCATCACGTTCTGAATGAGCGGGATGTGCTTGTCGCCGATGCCCTGAATGTTGTGCTCGCCGTACCCGTTGTACAGCATCGTCGGGCATTCCAGCGCCTCGACGGCCACAATACGTGCGCCGTGCCGCTCCTTCAGATAGTCACCGGCGGCGATGGTTCCACCGGAGCCGGAAGCCGACACGAACGCCACCAGGTTCCCTCCACCGGCAGTTTCGAAGATGTGTTCGAGAGCTCTGCCCGTCACGAAGTAGTGACCGAGGTGATTGGCGAACTCGGAGAACTGGTTGAGGATCACATTGGTGCTGTCTTTGGCGAGTTCGTTGCAGGCGTCGTAGATCTCTTTGACGTTCGACTCGGTTCCGGTGGTACGAATGATGTCTTCGGGGCCCGCCGTCCATTCGTTCAGCCAGTCGAATCGTTCCTGGCTCATTCCTTCCGGCAGCACGGCCATGCCGCGACAGCCCATGATCCGACTAATCGCCACGCCTCCTCTGGCGTAATTGCCGGTGGAGGGCCACACGGCCCGGTGGGTGGTGGGATCGAATGCTCCGGTCACGATCCGGGGAGCGAGGCAGGCGTAGGCGGCCAGCACCTTGTGTGCTCGGATCATCGGGAATTTGTTGCCGAGGGCGAGGAGGATCTTGGCGTCGACCCCGCTCAGCTCCGAAGGGATCTCAAGATAGGCAGGGACTTCCGTCCGACTAGTTCGGTTGGCATCGTTGTACCAGTTCACCCGCCAGAGGTTGCGTGGATCCGGATCATCCGGTCCGACGCTCGCTAGAGCGTCCATTACTCCCGGGGGCATGGTCGAAGGGTCGGCCAGCTGCGCGAAGGTGGGCAGTGCAATCCCCCGTTCGCGGAACCTGTCGACGGTATTGGTGAGTGCTTGGTCGTCGACCACGTCGTCGAAGAGACCCATGATTGAACTTGTCACGCTGCTCCTTTGGATGGATTGATTCTAGAAACAGGGGCCCCCGATTTTGGCTCATCGGGAGTCACGAATGGCATTGAGGTAGTTGTAAATGGTGATCCGGCTGACGCTCATGGCGTCCGCGACGTCTTCGATCGCTTTGCGCAGAGCGAAGGCGCCTCGCTCGTCCAGGATCCGGATTGCCGCCTGCTTTTGTTCTCGTGAGAGGTCGGACAGCTTGGCACCCATCTCGCTTTCTACCGAGCGAACCTGGGCGGCGGTGGTTTCTGAAAAGTCGAGCCGTATGGCGATGGTGGGGGATCCGTCCCAGCTCAGCACAACATCCGAATCGGTAGCGTCCTCAACGTCAACGGCTTCGGCACCAAGGACCCGCAGCAGCGGCTCGAGGGCGGCCCCGAAGTTGGATCGTTGGGTCACGGGCCTGGCGTTTCCCGGCGAGCGATGCTGAGGCTGACGCGGGTAGCGCCGTTGTCAAGTGCTGCGGCCAGCGCCGCCGCGACTGCGTCGAGAACTGTCGGGGCGTCGCCAGCGGTGGTGTTACCGAACGGGCCAACGTCCACGGCAAGTCCGGCTTGTTCTACGGCTTCCACGGCCGCTTTCACATGCGGTCCAGGTCGGCCTTCGGAGAACGGTTCGACCAAGAACTCAGCAGCTACTTGCACGGACATCCCTTCGCTTCGACTTTACGGATTGTAAAACGTCAGCGTGAGGTGTGCGAGCTTGCGGGACTGAGTCGTCGAATGATGCCCACCGGGCGCCATGATTAGTGACTTCAGGTCGGCTGGTGTTTGTGGTCGGCCAGGACTTCGAGCTTCTTTCCGAGCAGGCTCGACTTGACTGCCACGGTGGCACGGTCAGCCCAGGTGGCGAGGGCCGGAGAAACGTGGAGTTCGACACCGTCGACGGTCAACTGCTGGTACGGGCTGAGGTCCTTGCCTTTGAGATAGGTGTCGACCGACACCTCCAATGTGCCGCCTCAACTGATTGGCGGGATGAAGTCGATCGCCATGACCCCGCCCTTCTTACGGACGAGGTTGACAGCTTCAGGGGTGACGTCGAGGTGCATACAAGTGTCAAGGTTAGGCAGTCGAAGCCTATCCCGGGTGGTTCGGTGATCGATCTTTCCAGACAGATGCACGTCGATGGGGGGTTTGTCATGCCCAATCGTGGGACCGCGGCTCGGCCCGAATCCTTGAGGCGCTCGGGTCCGGACGGTCGCAGGGCGACTGGAACCCCGGATGCGCAAACCTAGTTAGGTCTGCAGATCCCCGGCGACACGATCGAACTCGGCGAACAGCGGGTCGTCGTCACTGATGAACGAGGCAGTCAGGCTGTTGCGAGCGAGTTGGGCGGTTTCGGACTGGCGCAAGTCGAGACTCGCCGAGATCGCGACATAGTTGTCACCGACATACCCCCCGAAGTAGGCCGGATCATCGGAGTTCACCGTGACCAGCACCCCGAAGTCCTGCAGCCGGGCGAGCGGGTGCTGGTTGAGATCGTCGACGACCTTCAGCTTCAAGTTGGAGAGTGGGCACATCGTAAGTGGTATCTGATCGGCGACCAGCCGATCAACGAGTGCCTGGTCTTCGATGGATCGAACGCCGTGATCGATCCGTTCCACCCCAAGGACGTCGAGAGCTTGCCAAATGTACTCAGGAGGGCCTTCTTCGCCGGCATGGGCGACCAGGTGCAACCCTTCCTGCCTGGCCAGGTCATAGGCGGCGCGGAACAGTTCGGGAGGTCGACCAGCTTCGGACGAGTCGAGTCCAACTCCCAGCAGGCGGTCGCGGTGGGGTAAGGCCATTTCGAGGGTCTCGAGGGCTTGCTCGCCGGATAGATGGCGCAGGAAACAAAGGATCAGTCCGGTCGACATTCCCAGCTCGTGGCTGCGGTCGAGGGCACCGCAGATGCCGTTGATGACGGTTTCGATCGACACGCCCCGCTCTGTGTGGGTTTGTGGGTCAAAGAAGATTTCTGCACGGCGTACGCCATCGGCGGCCGCCCGATTCAGATAAGCCCAGGTCAGGTCGAAGAAGTCTTCTTCGGTTTGCAGCACAGATGCGCCTTCGTAATAGATATCGAGGAACGACTGCAGGTCTGAGAAGTCGTAGGCCGCTCGCAGCTCGGCAACGGATCCGTACGACGAAGCGAGCCCGTTTCTCTTCGCAAGGTCAAACAGCATCTCTGGCTCAAGCGTGCCCTCGATGTGCAGATGCAGTTCGGCCTTGGGGAGACCCCGGATAAATGTGTCCATGACTCACCTGCTGTTCGGCTTTGGGCGGTACAGCCTATTGGATTTGTAGACTTGCCGGGTGTCTCTTGATCCGGCCGCACCGATCGACGCTTCTCGAACCCACCTCGCCTCGTCATGGGCCGACGTTGCGGTGCCATCCGAACACGGAGGATGGGCGTTCACGCTCGAGCCGGTCCTGCTCGGTCTGCTCGTAGCCTATTCGTGGCGCGGGGTCTTGCTCGGGCTCATTGCGCTGCTCGGCTTCCTGCTCAGAACTCCGCTCAAAACAGTCATGGTCGATCGTCGACGTCACCGCAGTCTTCCCCGCACGGTCATGGCACGAAAGGTGGCGACGATCGAAGCGGTGATGCTGGTCGGTCTGGTCGGGGTGGTGTTGACCGGGTCAGACCATCAATTCATCGTTCCGCTCCTGATGGCCGTCCCACTGGTGGCGATCGAGTTCTGGTACGACATCAGATCGCGAAGCCGGCGGTTGGTGCCGGAACTGGCAGGAACTGTGGGTATCGGGTCGGTGGCCGCAGCAGTGTCCTTGATCGGTGGTGCTTCAGCGTCAGTGGCGGCCGGGCTGTGGTTGGTGATCGCGGCGAGATCGGTCGCAGCCGTAATCTTCGTTCGCGTCCAACTCCGCAGGGCCAAGCAGCAGCCATACAAGCAAAGTGGCGCTGATGCCGGACAGGCGCTGGCGGTACTTGCCGTGACCGCCGGGGCCATTACCGGTCTGGTCCCGTGGGTCGGGTGGGGGTCGATCGTCGTCCTGGCGATCGTGCACTCCTGGCTCGTCCGGCGGCCACCGTCAGCAATCCCCGCTATTGGCGGGCAGCAAGTGGTGCTCGGCCTGTTCGTCGTGCTTACTGCCGGATTGGCATTCATCGCCCCATAGGCGCGATCGATTTGGCTAGATAGCGCCGGTTTGGGTGTACGTGTCGGGGCGGCGGTCCCGGAAAAACTGCCAGTAGTTGCGGGTTTCCTCGATCATCGACATGTCTAGGTCCCGCACCACCACCTCGTCTTTTTCGTCCGAAGCGACCTCGCCGATCAGTCGGGCGCGGGGGTCGACAAAGTAGGAAGATCCGTAGTAGTCGGTGTCTTCGGCGGGTTCTGGACCCACCCGGTTGATCGCACCCACGAAGTATTCGTTGGCTACCGCCGCGGCCGGTTGTTCAAGTTGCCACAGGTATTTCGAATGGCCACGGGTTGTCGCAGACGGGTTGAAGACAATCTTTGCGCCATTGAGGCCGAGCTCGCGCCAGCCTTCAGGGAAGTGGCGGTCGTAACAGATGTACACGCCGACTTTCCCGACGGCTGTTTCGAAGACGGGATAGCCGAGGTTTCCGGGACGAAAATAGAACTTCTCCCAGAAACCCTGCACCTGGGGAATGTGGTTCTTGCGATACTTACCAAGGAACGTTCCGTCGGCATCGATCACCGCTGCGGTGTTGTAGTAGGTACCGTCGTCGACTTTTTCGAACATGGGAACGACTAGCACCATGCCCGTCTCTTTGGCGAGGTCGACCATGCGGTTGGTGGTCGGTCCCGGCATTTCTTCGGCATAGCTGAAGTAGCTGCGGTCCTGGACGGTGCAGAAGTAGGGAGCCGAAAAGATCTCCTGGAAGCAAAGCACCTGAGCGCCTTGTTCGGCCGCATCCCGGGCGTATCCGATGTTCGTTTCGATCATCGACTCTGTGTCACCAGTCCACTCGGCCTGCACCAGGGCAGCTCGCACATTCATCGACATAGTTGCTCCTCGGGTAGGCCACGACATTGTACTCCCGAAGACGACCCCGGCCCGAATATGACAAACGCCACTATCGCCGGTCGCCACGGGCTTGCACAGTGGAACGATTACAACCGGGAGCGTGTCATGCGTGAGTTTGCAGGACGAGACATTCTGTCTCTTGAGGACTTCAGCCGGGCGGACTTTGAGTCTGTATTCGAAGCGGGCGATCGGTTCGATCCGGTCGCCAAGGGCCGGCGCAGTATTGATTTGTTGGCGGGCAAGATCCTCGTCAGTGCCTTCTTCCAGGCTTCGACGCGAACCCGTCTCGCTCATGAGTCAGCGATGTTGCGCCTCGGGGGTCAAGTCACCGGGTTCGCCGATTCGAAGATGACCAGAGCGGGTGACTTCTACCAGGAGTCCCTCAAGGACACCGCCCACATGTTGGAGTACTACGGCGATGTCATCGTTATGCGCCATCCGCAGATCGGAGCTCCCCACGAGATGGCTCGATGGGCCTCGATTCCGGTCATCAACGGCGGCGATGGGTGGGGGGAACACCCAACACAGGTACTCACGGACCTGTTCACGGTCCGGAAGGAACTGGGGAGCGTCGACGGTCTGACGTTCGTAGCCGTGGGGGACTGGCGGATGCGAACCATGCATTCGCTTGCGTATGCCTTGACCCAGTTTGACGCAGAACTCGTCTATGTCTGCCCGGCCGACGAAGAGCCGGATGAAGGGTTGATCAAATCGGTTCGCGATCGTGGTCTTCAAGTTCGCCGGGCCGAGCATGTAGCTGAAGTGGTCAACGAAGCCGATGTGATATTCATAGAGCCGGTCGTGCAGGCCGACTATGGCAAGGGCCGCGATCGAGCGCGGTGACACGCTTGCAACGACTGACCCCCGCTATCAGGTCACCGCCGAATTGCTCGCCAAGAAGGCGAAGCGATCATCGATTGTGCTGCACTCATTGCCGAGAATGGACGAGCTGTCGACGAATGTCGATGACACGCACTATGCCCGCTATTGGCAGGAGGCCTATAACGGGTTGGTAATCCGGATGGCCTTGCTGGCGCTCGTCTTAGGCGCAACGCCATGATCACCGATCTTCGTGGGCGTGATTTGATCACCACCCAGGATTGGTCGGTCGAGGAACTTGAGACCCTGCTGGCGGTGGCAAAACATCTCAAACTTCAGCGGGCGCTGGGTGAACCGCATCCGCTCCTGCGCGACAAGGTTCTGACCATGCTGTTCTTTTTCTCGTCGACGAGGACCCGGGCGAGTTTTGAGGCAGGCATGGCCCAACTGGGCGGCCATGCGATGTTCATGGAGTCACAAACCACCCAGATTTCCCACGGTGACACCGCCAAAGAGATCGGCGACATCCTGGGTCGGTATACCGCCGGTTTGGCGATTCGCAACGTCGACTGGGGGATCGGAAACCAATACATCACCGACGTGGCCAAAGCGGCCCGGGTACCGGTCTTGAACATGCAGTGCGATCGGTATCACCCCTTCCAGGCCCTGGCAGATCTGCTGACGATCATGGAAAAGAAGGGAGATCCGCGCCAGCTCACCCTCGACATCAGCTACGCCCACGCGTCAAGCTATCAGAAGCCCATCTCGGTGGCTCAGAGCCTTCTGCTCCTCGCTACCCGGTTTGGCATGAATGTCCGTTTGGCCCGACCCCCGGAGTTTGCGCTTGAGGACGAAGTTATGCGCCAGGCTGACGACAACGCCCGCATTGCGGGTGGCTCGTTGGATGTCGTCGAATCCTTCGAAGAGGGTCTGGCGGGCGCCGACGTCGTATATGCCAAGTCGTGGGGAGCGCTGACCACATCAAGTGCGGATGAATCGGCGGACATCGGCCGTCGCTACACAGACTGGATGGTCGATGCCGGGCAGCTGGCGAAGGCGGATCCGGCCGCCATCTACATGCATCCGCTACCGGCAGATCGGAACCTTGAAGTGAGCGATGAGGTGATTGACGGCCCGCAAAGCGTTGTTTATGACCAGGCCGAGAATCGCCTCCACGTCCAGAAGGCCGCCATGGCCTTGACGATGTGAGGGCGAGATGCCAACGGCAGTAGTAGCCATTGGTGGGAACAGCCTCATCACCGACCCCGAACACCAGTCAGTGGAGGACCAGTATCTGGCGGCCGCCGAGACCGACCATCACATCGCCAATATGGTGGCATCCGGTTGGAACGTGGTGGTCACCCATGGCAACGGTCCCCAGATCGGATTTATCCTGCGGCGTTCCGAAATGGCCCGTCATGAATTGCACGAGGTGCCGCTTGAGGTGTGCGGCGCCGACACGCAAGGGGCCATCGGGTATCTGCTCCAACAGAACCTTCTCAACGATTTCAAACGAATGGGCCTACCCGAGCGGGTCGTGACGTTGGTGACCCAGGTGGAGGTCAGTGCTGACGATCCCGCGTTTCAACATCCCGCCAAACCAATCGGTACCTTCATGACGGAAACCGAAGCGTTAGAGCGGCGAACGGTCGACGGATGGGACGTCATGGAAGACTCCGGTCGGGGGTGGCGCCGCGTAGTCGCGTCGCCTCATCCGCTCCGGGTTGTGGAATTGGATGCCGTCGATCGACTGCTCAAAGCCGGGTACGTCGTCATCGCCGCTGGCGGCGGTGGCATTCCGGTCGTGGCGGACGGTCAGGGATGTCTGGTCGGAGTCCCGGCGGTGATCGACAAGGATCACGTGTCAGCGTTGCTCGCCACCGAACTGCACGCCGATCTGCTGCTGATTTCAACGTCGGTGGATCAGGTGGCCTTGAACTTCGGGCAACCCGATCAACGGTGGGTCGATCTTCTGTCAAGTGCCGACGCACGCCGTTATCTGGCGGAGGGGACTCACTTTCGGCCGGGGAGCATGGAACCGAAGGTCCGGGCGATCCTGGCATTCCTCGATGCGGGAGGTAGCGAGGCCATTGTGACGTCGCCGTCGGCGATCGAAGAGGCGATTGCCGGTCGGGCGGGCACCCGATTCGTCCCTTGAAGCCTCGCGGGATCTCGCCACTCAACCAAACTTTACGTTTTGTATAAGTCCGTTGGCCTTGGTCCGGTATAATCGCGGCATGCCTCGTCTACTGACCCTTGCCGCAGCCCAGATGGGCCCCGTTCAGCGAGACACTCCACGCGATGAAGTTGTCGAACGCTTGATTGTCATGCTCCAGGAGGCTTCGGAGCTTGGAGCCGAACTCGTGGCGTTTCCCGAGCTCGCCCTGACCACCTTCTTTCCGAGGTGGCATATGCCGTTCGAGGAGGCCGATCGTTTTTACGAACGCGAGATGCCCAACCGGTATACCAAGCCGCTGTGGGATGAGGCGCGACGGCTCAGGCTCGGTTTCGCGCTCGGCTATGCCCGGCTCGGTGGCGACGGCCGACGCCATAACGTCTATCACCTGGTCGATCGAGACGGCGAGACCGTGAACGTGTTCGAAAAGGTCCATATCCCCGGGCACGCAGAGCATGAACCCTGGCGCCAGTTTCAGCATGCTGAGCGCCACTATTTCGAGCCAGGGGAAGATTTTCCGGTTTCGGAAGCGTTCGGGGGAGTCGTTGGCATGGCGCTCTGTAATGACCGGCGCTGGTCAGAAACCTATCGCGTGATGGGCCTGCAGGGGGTCGAACTCATACTTATCGGCTACAACACCCCGTTGGCCTATGCGCCCGATCCGACCCAGAATCCGCTCCAGTCCTTTCACAATCATCTGGTGATGCAAGCCGGTGCTTATCAGAACGGCACCTATGTCGTTGGGGTCGCCAAAGGTGGGTTCGAGGAAGGGGTCGAATCCCTGGCTCAGTCCGTGATCATTGCTCCTTCCGGCCAGATAATCGCCCAGGCGATCACCACGGGCGATGAGGTCATCGTGGCCAGAGTCGACCTCGACCACACCCGGTTCTACAAGACGACGCTGTTCGATTTTGAGCGGTATCGGGTCCCGGCCGCCTACCGGCGAATCACCGAACAACGCGGAGTGTCCCGCACAGGAGGAAGTTCATGACGGCAACCCCGGTGTATGTTCGGACTACCGAGACGACCACCCTCGTCGTCAATGGCAAAACGACCGAGGTCGGCATGTACCACCCGCATTTGTTGGCGGCGCTTCGCGAAGAAGTTGGCGTGACCTCTGCCAAAGACGGATGCGCTCCCCAGGGCCAGTGCGGTTGCTGCACCATTCTGCTCGATGGCAAGGCCATCCAAGCGTGCCTGGTGTCGATGGAGAAGGCGGCCGGGAAAGAGGTGCTCACCCTCGAAGGGTTTGACGAAGCCGAGCGAGATCGACTTGCCCGCGGGTTTGCCGCCAAAGGTGCCCTTCAGTGCGGCTTTTGCACGCCCGGGATTCTGGTTCGCGCCAAAGCGCTCATCGACCAGAAAGGCAAAGACCTCGACCGAACAACCATTGAAGGTCGCCTTGGTGCCCATCTCTGCCGGTGCACTGGGTACGTCGGGATCGTCGATGCCATCGAGCTGCTTGCTTCTGGCGAAGAGATTCCCGAGGTCCATGTCGAGGGAGGCATCGGAATCTCGAGCGTCAAGTACGAAGCCGAGGCTTTGGCACTGGGAGATCGTGGCTACGTTGATGATTTGCGGGTGCCCGGAATGGTCCACGGCGCCTTGCGCCTGTCCGATCACGCACGGGCTGACATTCTGGGGATCGACACCGCCCCTGCTCTGGCCGTGCCTGGCGTACTTGCTGTCTATACGGCCGCCGATGTGCCAGGCGATCTGCGGGTCGGGATCATCTACAAAGACTGGCCAGTCTTCATCCCGGTAGGAGGACGTACGTCCTACCTCGGTGATGTTCTGGCGATCGTGGTGGCCGAGGACCAGCAGACGGCTCGGGAAGCCAGTGAGCTCATTGAAGTTTCCTACAACGTGCTGACACCGATTACCGATCCGTTGACGGCGATCGGGTCCGAGGACGCCGTGTGGGAGTTGGACGGCAATCAACTGTCGATCTCCGAATATGCCCGAGGCGACGTTGAGGGAGCGCTGGCTGCGGCGGTCCATACGGTCGACGAAGTATTTGTGACCCAGCGGATCGAGCATGCGTTCCTCGAACCGGAGTCGACGCTGGCAGTGCCCACCGACGCCGGGCTGCATGTCTACTCGGGCGGACAGGGGGTGTGGGACGACCGTGATCAGATCGCGGCGGTTCTCGGTGTTGAGCAGGCCACGATCACCGTGCAACTTGTTTCGAACGGTGGCGCCTTCGGCGGCAAAGAAGACATGTCCAATCAGGCGCAGACGGCGCTGGCCGCGCATCTGTCCGGGCGCCCGGTTAAGTGCACGATTACTCGCGAGCAGAGTTTCTTCATGCATGCCAAACGCCATCCGATCCGGATCGAAACCAGGGCCGGTTGCGACGCCGATGGCAAGCTGGTCGGGCTGAAGGTTCGCATGATCGGCGACTCCGGTCCGTATGCGTCCGTCGGGATGAAGGTGCTCGAGCGGGCCGCCGGCCACGCCAGTGGTCCCTACGTGGTTCCCAACATCGATGTGAAAGCGACGGCAGTTCGGACAAACAACTCCGTCTGTGGAGCATTCAGGGGATTCGGCGCCAACCAGGCACAATTCGCCATGGAAGGCGTCATGGATCGGCTAGCTGAGCAGGTGGGCATCACCGGTTGGGAGATGCGCAGCCGCAACGCCATTGAACCAGGGGTGGTGTGGGGCCCTGGCCAAATCATGGATGACGGCTCGGCGGGCGTCCGCATGTGCCTCGACGCCATCAAGGCGCCCTACGACGCCGCCCGCCAAGCCGGCAAGGCGGTTGGTCTCGGTCTGGCACTCAAGAACTCGGGTTTGGGCAACGGATTCTTGGAAATCGCCCGGGCGGTCGTGCGCTTCGAAGACGACGGGGTTGTTGAGGTTCGTCATTGTTGGACCGAGATGGGTCAGGGGGTTCACACCGTGGCACTCCAGGTCGCTTCCGAAGAGCTGGGGATAGACGCGGGTCGGATTCGGGTCGTTGTCGACACGTCCCGCGAACTCGGGGCCGGCCAGACCACCGGATCGCGCGGCACCCTCATGGGAGCCGGGTCAGTCCAGGCTGCCTGTCAA